>DATHDP010000067.1:0-18399 GCA_035318985.1 Chitinophagaceae bacterium | reverse complement strand
GTATGTGCCGGAATTTTGAGGATCAACTACGGCAGGATTCCATGTACCGCTAATCCCATTTGTTGAATTATTAGGTAATGTGGGCACAGAACCACCTGCACAAATATTAAGTGATGTACCGAAACTGAATGTAGGTGTAGTACGAGGAATGATCGAAACAGAAATTGTTATTGGTATTCCGCATTGACCACCAGTTGGGGTAAATGAGTAAGAACCCGAAGTTGTATTATTAATTACAGCAGGGTTCCATGTACCGGTCATGCCGTTATTTGATGTAGTTGGTAATGCCGGTGGCGTAGTACCAGCACATATTGGTGGAACTGAAGTGAATGTTGGAATAAATATCGGGTTCGATAAAACAATTCCTATAAATAAATTCGTGGTACATCCATTTATCCCCAAAGAGAAAGATGAATACAATCCTGCATTTAACCCGGTGATGATTACTTGTCCTGATGCATTAGCAGTTAATGATATTGGTCCCACTGCTGCACCATCATCTGTATAACTTACAGAATAAGTAGCACCAGGTGCTAATCCACCTATGGTAATGTATCCTTCGTTTCCGTTACAGGTTACAGGATTGTTACTTGCAAATGTTGGAGCTTGTATCGAAAAAAACGCTTTATAGTTATTTCCTCCATTATTTAAAACAAGATTATCAGTGCATCCTGATGATGAAGTATTGGAACCAGTAACATCATAGTTAACTTCCAGCACATAATTGCCGGCAGGATAACTTGTAAGATTTACTGGGGCGTAAGGAGTAGTTGTTCCATCAGCAATAACACGCTGCCATACCTGGTCTCCTGCTACACATGTACCGCCGCCTACAATAAACTGGCCGCCTGGTACATCACAATCACTATAAAGGGGAAGATCAATATCAGTAAATGCGCCAGGTGCGTTGCTCTGCAAATAAACACGGTAATGCATTCTTACACTGCAAACATTTGCAGCACCCGGAGTTTTAGATGTCTTTACTCCTGCGCCTCTTAAAATAAGATTGTTTGAATTTTGTGTGTACACACCGAGGTTCGTGTTATCAAATGCATTTGGGCCAAATTGATTGGCCGCAGTACCTGATGTATTTAAAAAATTACTTTGATTGCAGTCAGTGATCCAGACAGCTGAAGCAAATGTTCCAAATGATTGCCCTTTGGCAATTGTTGAAAACAAAATAATACTTATGAAACAAAGTAATAGAACTAGTGGCTTTTTCATAACGATAAATTGGATCTGGCGGATTTTGGATTATGGATCATTACATATTGCTATGTAATAATACCAATGAACTTAAACGCCATTACTAAGTGTTTATTATAAAATCCACGTTTACAGTAATTATCCTATGTATTATTACTGAGAAAGTATCGTAGTTATCAAAAATTAAACGGAGATATTTTTAAAAGTTTAACTGCAAAGACGCTAAATGAATATTAAGTTCGCTAAGGCTTTGTGTTCTTCGCAATTGCTTAGCGTCTTTGCGGTAAAACAAAAAAGCTTCTCAAAAAGAGAAGCTTCAATTAATTCAAGCCACATTCATGAACTCAACTCCAGTTTCATTTCTCTCTCATCCATTCTTCATGTATCGGTTCACCTCTTGAGCTAAGTCCTTTATGTGTCCATATTTTATTAGCAACACTTCCATTAAAATTTAATGATGCGCCAACACGGCTACTGTCTCTTGAAAAGAATTCGATATTCTCGGTGTACTTACTATTCGTGAAAGTATAAGTACCGCCACCAGTACCAAAAAATTCTTTTGTTTCTGTATTGATCGCCACCCATTGAAATCTTGTGGACGAAAGGATCTTCACGGTTTTTCTTGCAGACCTTTCTATCGCTTGCATCGATCCCTCTCTCATTCTTCCGGTTATTCTCCAATTGCCGGCAAGGTTCGTGTTACCATCATCAACCTTTGTCCAGCTATTCACTCCTGTTCCAGCATCAAAGTTTAAAGTATTGCCACTTATAGTAGCAGCAAAATGTTTATGTCCTCCCACATTATCTTTTGATTCGGTATCAAATTCTATATTGGCATGTACTTGTCCGGCTGCTTCAGAATAAGTGCCGCCCCATGTACGCATGAATTTTTTATTTGCCTTATCATAAATACTGTAAGAAAAATATCCATCCTGGAAAACAAGAGCATGATCAATGCCGCCATTCTTTGCATTCCATGCACCTGTTAAACTTTTTTGAACAGAAGAATTTTTTTGGAATGAGCCAGATGAATTCACACTAACTCCAATGATCAATACCAATGCAGCGATCTCTGAAATAAAAAATAGTTTCATTTTGAAATTTGAAATCAAAAGGTACGCGAAATTTATTTAGTGATCCCGGCGGGAAAAACAAAAGCTTCTCAAAAGAGAAGCTTCAATTATTTGCTATAATTCAATTTAACTTTAAGACAAAACCTGGTCTATTGCCTGGTTGACATTATCCAATGAAAATGGTTTTTCAAGAAAAACATCAGCACCATTTGCCAGGGCTACATCACGGGCAGTGCCAAATCCAGTCATCATGATAATTTTTATTTTCGGATACTTCTTTTTAACATAAGAAATAAAGTCCACGCCATATCCGTCGGGCAATTTGTTATCGAGAAAGATCAACGAAGGCTTATTCTTCTGAAGATATTCATCGGCGTCCAAAAGATTATTTACATAATCAGGTTTAAATTTTCGCTCAGAAAGAATAAGATCAAGTATAAGACACATCTCACCCTGATCTTCAACAACAAGCATTTTTTTTGCTTTTTCCTTTTTCGTCACAGTCATGTCTCGCATAAAAATGGATTTAAGGTTTAGTAAATGATTTATGTTTTCAATCAGGGGAGGATTACGAAGGATCATACTACTGCAAATATCTTGCCTCTATGCGCAGGTAAATATGGGTGGCTATGTATTTAGAGAAATGTTTCTTTTACCAATACTTCAACGAGTAAAAACACCAGATAGTATATGAATCATTGTACATCCTTGCCCGATCTTTTCACATTTAGGGATCTATGTGGAAATCTAAAGGGCAGAAAAAGCTTGTGGCAACATCGAACTGCTTAAAATAGAGAATTAGGATTGTAGTCTTTGAGATGCGAGAAAACAAAAAAGGCTCCTCGCAAAGGCGCTAAGGGGTTTCTTTAAAGATATATTCTTTGCGCCTCTGCGCCTTTGCGTGCAAAAAATAAAAAAGCTTCTCAAAAAGAGAAGCCAATTATTAATTCTTAATTATTAATTTTTAATTCAAATTTTCAATAACCATAGCTGAAGCACCCCCACCCCCATTACATATTCCTGCCGCACCATACTTCGCATTATTCGCTTTCAATACATTTATCAATGTAACAATGATCCTTGCACCACTTGCACCAAGCGGATGACCAATAGAAACAGCGCCGCCATGCACATTCACTTTTGATGGATCAAGCTTCATTCGTTTTGTATTTTCAATACCCACAACAGCAAACGCTTCATTTAATTCCCAGTAAGAAATATCTTCCATCTTCAATCCGGCTTTTGCAACGGCTTTTGGAACAGCAAGCGAAGGTGTAGTCGTGAACCATTCAGGAGCCTGCTCAGCATCCGCATAAGAAAGAATTTTTGCAATAGGTTTTAATCCTAATGCATCTGCTTTTTCTTTACTCATCAATATCAATGCAGCAGCGCCATCATTCATCGTACTTGCATTAGCAGCGGTGACTGTTCCTCCTTTTTCAAATGCAGGATTCAAAGAAGGTATCTTATCAAACTTTACATTATAAGGTTCTTCATCTTTTACAAACACAACAGGATCACCTTTACGTTGAGGAATAACCACCGGTTCAATTTCATTATTGAACTTACCATTCTCCCATGCTGCCTGGCTGCGTTTATAACTTTCAATCGCAAATGCATCCTGCGCCTCGCGACTGATACCACATTCTCTTGCACACAACTCAGCAGCATTGCCCATTGCTTTGCCATCATATACATCAGTCAATCCATCTTTGGCAAGACCATCCACTGCAGTTACATCCCCATATTTATTTCCCCAGCGAAGTTTGGGATCATAAAAAGGAACATTACTCATACTCTCCATGCCGCCGGCCACAACAATATCTGCATCGCCCAATAAAATAGATTGAGTTGCCTGTGCAATTGCTTTCATGCCACTGGCGCAAACTTTATTTACTGTAGTACAATTCACTTCATTTGGTAAACCGGCAAATTTTGCAGCCTGTCTTGCAGGCGCCTGTCCCAGATTAGCCTGCAGCACACAACCCATCAATACATCTTGTATTTGTTCAGGCTTTACACCAGCTTTTTGCAATGCACCTTTAATAGCAATAGCGCCAAGCTGTGTAGCCGAAAGATCTTTTAATGAACCACCAAAACTTCCTATTGGGGTACGAACTGCGGAGATAATATAGACTTCTTTCATTTAGAATTATAATTAAGATTGCAAAGATAAATATTATGAACCAAGCTGATTGCTACTATTAAGCTTTAGTTGCGTCGCACTCTTGTACGTTCGGGAATTATATTCGGCAGAATTTCAAAATTTCGTATATATTTCAAAAACAGAGAATATGAATTTCGACTATGACGCAAAAAAATAAATATAATTTGGACAGAAATATTCCTGCAGAAATTGCAAGAACTGTGAGAAAAAACTCAGGATTTGGATGTGTTATTTGTGGCTCGGCTTTTTATCACTACGATCATTTTAATCCATTGTTTGAAGAAGCCAAAGAACATAATGCTTCGGGCATTACTCTTTTGTGTGCAGAACATCATGATTCGAAATCTAGAGGAAGACTCAGCACTGACGCAATTATAAAGGCTGTAAAAAATCCGAAATGTTTGCAGGACGGTTTTTCTTATGGCCCGCTTGAATTTGGAACAAAAGGTGCAATCATTCAAATTGGATCCACGCTTTTTTTTAACCCGAAAAGTATTATTACGATTAATGGGAAATCTATCCTATCAATCTCCCCACCTGATGAGACTCAATCACCTTTTTTGTTAACTTTTATAACAGATGATAATCCTAATGCAAATCGAATTATAAATAATGAATGGATTGGCGATAGTAGAAGTTGGGATATTACCACTCAAGGAAGAAAAATTATTGTAAAAGAGGCTTTAGGAAAAATAATTCTTGAGATTGAAAACATTCCAGGGGTGAAATTTATTCTACATCAGATAGATATAATCGTTCAAGGTTTTAAAGTTCAAAGCAAAAACATAGCACCAAAAAAAATTGGAAGTATAGTTATCCAAAACGAAAAAATTATTACAATTACTAACCCAAGAGGAAGAGAAATTGCACGATTCGGAGAAACAGATGATAGCTTAAACCAAATCAGATGGGAAAATGCATTAGAAATTGTTGGCGAGTATATGAATGGTGATTTATTAAATACAATAATGAAAGGTGGCCACTTAACGATGCTATCAAATCCAGACAATCCTATAAAAATAATTGGAAATATCTTTACTTCTGTAAAGCTAACTTATGGAGTAGATAGAAGAGTACAAGAATTCATAGAGATCACGAAAAAGATTTCTGAGAAATTCAAGAAAGTAGGATATAATAAATTTCGTTTAACACCAACTGAAAAAGAAAATTTCAAAACAAACCTTCGAGTTTTGAAACACACTTTTTTAATAAATCAACTAACAGAAGAAGATAGAAAATTTGTACAAGCTCTCAACGAAAAGTTATAGCCTCTCCTTCTGTTGTTAGTATTCTCATTTGTTTTCGATAAATAAAAAAATACAATAAAAGCTGGCCTGATTCTCCCTCATGGCGGGACAAGTTGTGACTCAGAACAATCATTTATTTTTTAGCCTCTCCCTCTTCGTGGTGTTCAATAAAATAAAAAATCTTCATCGTTATCCTGAGTTTGTAACTCAGGATCAGTTTTGCAAAAACTGTAAAATGTTTCATTACACCTACTCTTTTTGGATAGGAGCCTGCTTATGGCAATATATTGCATGTATTGTACGTTCTTTTAGACTCAATATTTCTTGTGGCAGCTGTAAAACAAGTAAGCAGCATCATTATTTTTTTAACTCATACAAAATGATTTATACAGGAAAAAATGGATTTTTTCGTATGGGGGTTACTTTAATTTTCATTGCAATAGTTGGTGGAATTGCTTTCTATCTCGATGATCATTGGCCTAATTTTCTTTTTTTAGGGAAATTCCCACTTTGGCAGTGCTTTCTTTTCCTTGTAGGATTGTGGCTTACTTTTGATTTACTAAGAATATTATTGGGGCTATGTGTTTATCTTATTGCATCCTTATTCAAATTAATTCATTTGAGAAATATGCATGACTGGCTCAGTGTAGTGGGTGACAAAATCTTTCCTTCAAAATAATTTATATAACGTGAAATTTATTTTTCTACTTTTTGTTTTATTGAGTACAAACGCAATATTTGGACAAAGAACAGCCGTTGATAGGAATACGGGAAGAATTATTTCATGTGAAGAGTTAGGCTGTAATGGTGCTGCCTCCGATTATGAAAATGCAGATAGGTCTTGTTTAAACTGTATGATGCGCTTGTCAGATTCAACAATGCAAGTTGAAAAAAATAAAATTCTGGGGAAATGTCAGAAATCAAAAAATGGATGCAAATCATTTATTGAGGAGCAGGAGCAATGGGAATTAAATTGCGAAAAAATAGCCACTAAGGAAAGTAATAAATACCAAGGTGGGACAATGGAAATTACAGAATATGTAAGAACCAAATTAATCCAAACTAATAAAAGAATCGCTTATTTAAGGAATTATATACTGACGTTTGAAATTCCATAATTTTAGCCCCTCTGTTCTCCTTAATGTTCCGTCTTTCTTCACTACAGTAAAAATTATTTAAAAAATAATAAAATCGTTATGCTTAGTCCCCCGCATAAGGCGGGACAAGCTGTGACTAAGCGTCAGTTGAAAGGCGTACATTTAATGTGTTGTGATACATCTCACGAATACTAAATCATTTACTCCACAAACCAACTGTATGAAAAAGACAACTTTTTTACTGACGATCTTAATTTTGACCGTCGTTCATTCGACACTTGCTCAAAGTTGTAGCACAGGCAAAGTCAACCCTGCAGTTGCTGGATTTTTGAAAATGATTCCCGCTGATAATCGTTCACTTGAAGAGCTAAAGAAGACAAGCAATTTTGAAGAATACAGAAAAACTGGTCCACCAGCTATTTCTTTTCCCGCCACTGACGTAACCCGTATAAAAGTAACCAAGGACAGTATACCTGTATCTGTATTAAATCCTATTCATGAAAAAGGATTGCCTATCATAGTCTATTATCATGGTGGCGGCTTTATAGAACCGCTCGACGCAGGATGGGAGTATATGGCCTGGAAGGATGCAAAAACATTTCATGCTATAGTATTCGCCATTGACTATCGCGTAGCTCCTGAACATAAATTTCCAACTGGCTTTAACGATAGTTACAATTCTTTTAAATGGATCATTGAGCATGGAAAAGAATTTGGTGGAGATCCGGATCGTATTATTATAATGGGGATCAGCGCAGGTGCAAATCTAACAGCTGCAGTTAGTCTAAAAGCAAAGCAGGAAGGAATTGCACAAAAAATTAAATTGCAAGTAATGAACTGCCCCGTTGTTGACAATCCCGCACATGCAAATTTGTATCCCTCTATGCAACAGAATGCAAATGGTTATATGCTGACACAGGCAGGAGTCTTATTTGCACTCGAAACCTATGCGGATGAAAAAGATCATAATAACCCCGCATATGCCCCTATACTTGCTAAAAATTTATCAGGTCTGCCGCCGGCTGTTGTAATAACAGCCGAATTCGATCCGCTAAGAGATCAAGGCATTGCTTATGCAGATCGCCTCAGAAAAGCAGGAGTAAAAGTGTGGGCTCAATGCTTCGGCGGAGAGATCCATTGTTTAATTCCTGCACCTGATAACGGAACGGCAACGAAAACATATCAACAAATGGTTTCGACAGTGATGAACGAAGTGGTGAGATCAAAATGAAAAAACCGATTTACAATTTACGGTTTATTCTTCGCCTTGTTTCTTGTCTGCAATAAAATGCGCCGATGCCCGCATTGCTGTCGCAATGCCTCCACGCATCGAAACGAAATAAGTGATGCGTGAAGACACGCATCACGGCATCACAAAACAACGAGAAGATTTATATTTTAGGATACAATCCCCTGAACAATTAATTTTAAAAGATGAAATCTCACCGAAGAAAATTCGTGGACAAAAAGCTAATTTTTAGGTTGCGGCTGTTTGCGATCATCTTTTTAATTATGACTGTTATCGGTATATACGATGTTGTTATTGGAAATTTGCATGTGATCGTTGCAATTGCTGCTTTGGCTGGAGGAATTGGAATTGGTTTGCTTGTAGGACGAGCTATGAATGTGGTTTGGCATGAAGAAACGAATAAGGCTATTACGAAGATGGACAAGTTCGGTATTATTATTTTAGTAAGCTATATTGTGTTCGCTGTGTTTCGTAAAAAATTGCTTGCTCATTGGCTAACTGGTCATCAACTGTCAACATTTATTATTTTTCTTTCTGCCGGAATTATGCTTGGCCGGTTAATAACAATTCGTGGCAGACTTTATAAAGTTTTGCAAGGCCAGGGATTATAACTATCTCAAGGAGCCCCTCTCGCCACTTGCAAAATATATTTTCCTGTTCCGGGATTTGTATAATATGCATGGCACATAACCTCCCTTATAATTATTTTATTCCCTTTGCAGTTCCTTTCGGATGACAAAAACGATAGTTATGATCTCTGAAGAAAATCATAATACTTCATTACATGTTTAAGAAGACCATCGCGTCTTAATTTTAATTTTTCGATGAGCGCATTGCCGCGAATAGCAAATATTTCCGGCGGTTGTTTTTTGAGAGCTGATACTATCACACTGTCAGAGACATTTTTCTGAAATTCTTTTACGATCATTTCCCAATCTTCTTTTTTTAGCGGGCTGGTAATTTGTTTATCCAATTCCTTTGCCTTTTTACCCAACTTATTTATGCCGCGGCCACTTTTATTAAACTTGTTGATATGCTGCATAGCGAATAATGAAACTAATTTTACCAGCAGTCCATTTGATCTGTAGAATGCCTGGTCACGATCTTTTGGTACCACATAGAATGCAATACCGGAATCGGTTTTTTGCTCTATCCAACTCCACTGGTCCTCATGCCTGTCCCAATCGGCGATGAGCCAATCAACGAGTCGTGCTTTTAAGTATTCTTTTGGATGAACATAATATTGTTTGTCCGATCTCAACTGTTCAAGCATTTCACCTGTTGTGATCCCTTTTTGTGGTTCCGGCTGGTTATTTACAAGGATGAAAACTTTGTTAGCCATTGCCTGTCGGTATTGGCCAAAAGCGGTATCATCAGGTACAAAATATAAATGTTGTTCACCGGCGGAAACACCAGCCGCATGCGCAATATCAGGAACCGATAATCCGGCATAAGGATATGAACCTGATACATGATCCTGGACGATGGCTTTTATAAATTTGTTTTGAGCAATTTTCTTATCCGATTGTACATCTTTATCTACCGATCTTAATACCCATTCCCTGTTTTTGTCATCGACAAGTTCAAGACTCGTTGTCTGCTGACCTCCGCCCATCTGTACGATCCGGAAATTTGTTTTCCTTATGTCGAATACCGGCATTGTTGCGGGAGTTCCCCACTCTTCTCTGTAATTTGAACCAATAAATATTTTTTCAAGCAAAGAGGGTGAGTCATATTTTTCAGAAGCAGGCACGGTGATAAATCCCCGGTTGGATTGGGGAAATGGCCTGGATTGGGAGATTCTTATTGTTGCAAAAATGAGAATAAATATCCAGCGCATGCCTTAACACTATCTAAATTGATGCCATGGCTACTACTTTTCCTCGTTGTTAGTAGTGTTCAATAAAATAAAAAATCAATCATTATGCTGTCCCAATACGTATCGGGATTACCGAAATGATCGGGACAAGTGTACCCAGTTCGTTCAGTTTCTTCGGTGTCTTGCAAATGATCAACAATAGAAAATGTTTGCGAAAGCTGAGTAACTGCACTGATTTTTATATTTCTGCGTTAACCGTTTTATTAGTCTAGTTTTACCGGTTGTTCTGGTGATCAATTCAATTAAACTCCTTATTATGAAAGACTTTTTTGTTAAAACATTCAGGGGCCGTCAATTTGAATTTACAAGAGTACTTGCTACAAGTTTTGACCCCTGGTACCATATTTCAGTTAACCTGGATAATGTGGATGTAAAATACAAGATGCATTATAACAAAGCAGGTGACTGGAAGATAACTGTTGAGCGGTTGCCCCGGCTTTTATATTCATTGGAAGAAGAATTCAGTGAGCTTTTACAGCTGAATGAAAAACCAGCAAAACCTGATTACTTTTCAAAAGGTTAATTTCAGTAAAATAGAAAACTATTCCGGCTCAGCACGACATTTAAGCTTACCTTGAAACAATGCAATTATTAAAAGAACATCTCAGTGCCTATAATTATAGCTGGATTAATGAAGCAACCTTTACAGGCGAAGCCAGCCGTCGTCTCTTTAACCGGTACAATGGTAATCAGCTGCTATTTGTCCTAAATCTTTATGCTTCGCTGATAGAAGGATTTACAGTAAATATGGGACTCAAAATTGAAGACAGGCTCATGAATCAATTGCCGGTAGATGCTAAAAGTGAGATCTCTGTTCTCAATTGGCTTAAACAAATTGCTCCTCTCCCTGTTAGTACTGCTTACTAGAATGGCAATTGACCATTCATTAAAGATCTTATATGACATACTTTCAACAAAATTTTTATACCCTGATCAGTATATTACTGATGATAGTCGGGCTATGCGCTTTTATATTTCCTCCAAAGTTTGGCAACCCTTTTTATGGCGCAATCACCAAATGGACAATGAAAAATGAAACTGTCTGGGCCGATGGGCAAAAACTATTTGCAAAATCAATTATAATTATCGGGTTGATCTTTTTTGTAATTAGCAATTTTAATATACGTGAACACCTTCCATCTTTTTCAATGGTTCTATTGCTAATTGGACTTTGGAATTTATCAAAATATATTGTACATAAGATCCTCGAAAGAAAATACCCTGACTGTATGTAAGGTATATACCAATGTTCCCATTTTAGAAATTAATAAATGAAAACAACAGTTTATGTAGGAACAAGTCTTGATGGCTTTATTGCAAGAAAAGACGGAGACATTGACTGGCTCGTCAAATACCAGAACAAAGAGGTTCATGATAGGTATAATGAATTTATCAGCAGGATCGACGCCATGGTGATCGGAAAAGGAACTTTTGAAAAAGTTATTACGTTTCCTCAATGGCCTTATGAAAAAAAGGTCTTTGTGTTAAGTACCAGCCTTAAACAAATCCCTGGAACATTAAATGAGAAAGCAACTCTTGTTGCCATGAAACCTGCAGCGTTGCTGAGTTATCTTTCTGATAAAGGCTTTTCAAATATTTACGTTGATGGCGGAAAAGTGATACAAAGTTTTCTAAAAGAAGATCTCATTGATGAATTGATCATTACAAAAGTGCCTGAGCTTATAGGAACCGGCATTCCATTATTCGGTTATCTTGATACTGATCTCCGGTTTGAACATATAAAGACCAACATCTATTCCGATGGACTTGTAAAAAGTCATTATGAAAGAAAACGATAGCACATCAATCCAAAAAACCTGTGAATTATATAAACTTTCAAAAAAATTCTATAACAGCTCAACTTTTAAGGCTGCGTAATTTTATGCTGTCATTTTTCTGCGCTAATGGGTTTACATGGTGTCGTCACCATATACAAATCAAAAACTCCTTGATACATTGAAATGATATAATACTTAATCTTCCACTAAAATGAAGACAGCTAACCCTGTCATGACTCTTTACCATGTACGAAGTAAAATTGAAACCGTCCCGTATCGAAGCAATGCATTTCCTCGCTCAAAAAATTGAAAGCATCATTGAAGAATTTCTGAAAAAGATCGATGATAACTGGCAGCCTGCAGATTTTTTACCCGATAGTAGCAGTGAAAATTTTATCAAAGAAATAAAAGAACTGCGTGCAGAATGCAAAGAGCTTCCTTATGATTATATGGCCGTTCTTGTCGGTGATACGATCACAGAAGAAGCTTTGCCAACTTATGAAAGTTGGTTGCTGGATGTAGATGGAATAACAAAAGAAGAACCACAGGGATGGAGTAAATGGATAAGAATGTGGACGGCGGAAGAGAACCGGCATGGCGACCTGCTGAATAAATTTTTATATCTCTCCGGTCGTGTCAATATGAAGCAGATGGAGATAAGCACACAGTATTTAATTGCCGATGGTATGGATAATGGCGCTGCAAGAGATCCTTATAAAAATTTTGTTTATACTTCTTTCCAGGAACTGGCTACTAATATTTCTCACCGGCGCACCGCTACGCTGGCAAAAAAACATGGCAGTAACCAACTCTCACAAATTTGCGGCGTGATCGCTGCTGATGAAGCACGACATGCAAAAGCTTATAAAAGTTTTGTAGCAAAAATATTTGAGATCGATGCCAGTGAAATGATGCTGGCTTTTGAAGACATGATGCGCAAACGCATTGCCATGCCTGCACATTTTATGCGCCAGGCCGGCGAATCAATTGGAAAAACCTTTGCTCACTTCAGTGATGCGGCACAGCGGCTTGGTGTGTACACCAGTCTTGATTATACGCATATCCTGGAATCATTGATACAGGAATGGGATATTGCAAACATTGGAAGCCTTACCGGCGCCGCTAATAAAGCCCGTGATTATTTAATGACCCTCCCAGACCGTTTCAAAAAAATTTCTGAGCGTGGTTTAAAAGCTCCGGTGGAATATCAATTTAGTTGGATAAGATATTGATGGCCGGGTCTACTTGCCGAAATTTTATATGCAGGCAAGCTGTTGTACTACTATTAAGATTTTGTTGCGTCGCACACTTGTGCTACATCAAATCTATTCAACAATTTCTTGCACAGTTAGAAAAGCTTTATTAGCTTACCATTACCAAAACTAAACACACATGAAGCTACGATCATCTGCCTTTACGGGATTAATCCTCTTATTCTCGTCCTTTCTCCAGGCACAAAATTTCCAGGTACCGGAAACACAACCTTCGACAAAAGATGAATTTGTAAAATCAGAAAAAGATTTTATTGCTGCTGCCAAATGGCTTGAAGGCACTGCACTTGCTAAAGTAGATGATGCTGCCAGGAAAAAAGTAAACGCATGGGTGGTGCAATGGATGGTAAATAGTCCAACAGTGACAATGGAAATAAATGCATCTGTTTCAAAAATCTTTGATAAAAATCCTGATCTATTGATAGTTTTTATGGCAGGATATGGCCGCTACTGCCTCGAAAACAATTACAGCACAGATGCTCTTAAAGGCAATACGGCTGGTATTAATAGTGCCATCAATTGTTACAACCTCGGCGGAGACACAAAAAAAGATAAAGCATTATCCAAAGTAATTGATGCAGACAAAGAAGGCAAGCTGGAAGATTGGGTAAAAGAATTAATGAAGAGTAAATAAATTATTATTGGCCTGAGTTTTTTCCCCGCTCTTCACTTCTTTTCACTCTTGTTTGAAATTCGATCATTCTCATTGTTTCGTACCAGGAAGTTGAAGCCAGCCATCCAAGTATTAAGATAAATACGAACGACGCAGTTAACCATAACCAATGAAATTTTAGATTGACAAAAAATAATCCGACTAGGAAGGAACTGAATATAGCAACTGTCGATGATAATGAAATGAAAAATGCATTCCACCGTCTTACTATCCACTGATGAACACCCGGTGAGATAAAACCGTGATCAAAGGTACATACAGCATATAAAGTATCCTCCCTTTTAAGAGGCTTGTCTTTTTCATTCAGGATAATATTCCCAATTGCGGCATAATATCTATCAGAAAGTAATTCCTCATAATTATAACTCTTTCCTTTTATCTTGAACGCCAATTTCAATAAAAAGACTGTAATTGTACCTAACAGATAACCAAGTAATAAAATCAAGGAGCCTGCTCCTAATATCGCAAGAACAACATTCAAGCTTTTATCAATGTCTGGAAAGGCCGTAACAATGCTTTTTATAGTGACCGATTTATCCAAATAGAAACCCAAAGCTAAAGAGCCCAAAAAAATTAAAGGTGGATATAAAAATCGTATTTGTCTGTCTTTATCCATTCCTTGTCAATTTACGCCGTTGCTGGTGTTCAACAAACAGACTCTTTCATGATGGAGGTTTTTCACCAACAACACAATCATATAACATTTTCAGTTGTTAGTGAAGTAAGCTAAATTAACAGGAGACTTGATTCCAGAACACCAACAACAACGTAACTTAGTTACAACCCTCCTACTTATTTTTATCATTCTTTATTTCCTTCTTTATATCCTTCGTAATTAAAGAAATTTGCTGCATCGCAATTTTCAAAACAGATGTACGCAATTCAGCACTTACGTTAGAAGCTGTTTCAAGTAGGGTTGATACCGCCAGGTAATGTTGTAACCATGGTGGTGGCGGTCCCGGCGCCACTAATCCCTTTCTTGTTGTGATCCACCATCCGGGATCAAAGGTTGCAGGAAAACGAAATTCTGTTTTGGTAATTAATATGGTAGCCGTACTGTTTGCATCATCGATATCGATCACATGCACATGTGATCCCCCAAATAAAGTGGGAGCAAAACTATCTCCTGCAAGAAGATTGGTTTGTCCGTTTGTTCCATTCATCAGATAAGTGTGTCCACCTAATTGCTGATTTATATGTCCTTGGTAAGAGTGAATCAATACACATGATGAAGGAAATCCAATATCCCATCTTTCTTTTTTCCTATACTCAACCAGGTACGCAGGAAACCCATCTGTACTATTCACCGGCGGTACTTCTGCAGCAAGATATCCAGGAAGATCCGTCCGGTGCAATGGTCGCAATTGTATCACATCAAAGAAATATCCATTTGGGCATTGCCAGACCCGGCTTTCATCAAGCCATCCACGTGAACGCATATTCCATGCATTGAGACCGGGCCCTTTAGCGCAATAGTCTGCATCGGCTGAGGAAAATGCATTCAGTGTACTCATGATATCATACTTGTCCTGGTAATCTGCATTAGATCCTAAATGCCTTGAATGATCCAGTCCCCAGCCATGTCCCATTTCCTGTCCAAAGACCTCTACACCATTACCTCCTCCTGCACTCCTATTTCCAAGTGTTCCATTCATATTGCGTCCATCAACTCTGCGCCAATCTGCTGCTACATGCCCAGGCCAACCTTGCGCCCAACCCGTTGCAATATTCATAATAACAACAATTCCAAAAAAGGAATTAAGGTTAACACCTGCATTGATTGCAGCTTGCTTTGCAAGATCAACAACTTCTCCCTGTGTTTTGTCGAGTTTAGGATCTCCTGCCGGTGTGTAGTCCGTGATATTGACTCCAATTGTATACCAACCAAAAACACGAGAATCACTTATATCAACAGTTTGATGAGACATGTCGGAAAAATAGCGCACTGCATTATATCCTGCATTCGTCTTTGTGAAAAAATTCTCACACGCGGTTCTCAACGGTACAACACCCGGTGCATTGGGAGGTTCAGCATTTGTGTTGGCCTTTCCTGTAAAATCACTATTGAACTTACAAAGAAGTATGGCCCATGGTTGTTTGATAGTTGCCATAAACAATTTTAAAGAGGAAGAGATAATTTCCGATAACTATTAATATCAATAGAAACCCGATAATGCTACTATCCAGAGAAGGAATTGATAGGGGGAGAATTGTAACAAAAGTTATGAATTGTTGCGAAAACTTCAAAATAAATTTTAAATCATCATCTATTAACCGATAATCATCTTTACACCATTGCTTTTTCAAGCGTATAGAATATACAAATCCTTGCTGTACGTAACGCTCAAATAAAAAATTTACGCCGTTGTTGGTTTTCAACACGCAGACGCTTTCATAATGGAGGTTTTTTCACCAACAACACGATCTTATAACATTTTCAGTTGTTGGTGAATAAACAGATTGCGCAACTATTTGGATAGCGACAAATCGGTGGAGATCCTGACCATTAGAGGTTATGGATATAAACTGATCGAAAGAAATAAATAATGGTTCGTCCGTCATGCCTCCAATCATCTATCCATGATTCGCCCCAATGGGACGATATGTGCTGAATAGCCCTTTGTGATGTTCAGGGTGAAAACGCAGAAGTTGAATAATGTACCGGAAGTACAAGTGAGTGACACAACAGACGCTGACAGCAGCAATACAGCTTAGTTCCTAAAAAATAAAATTCTTTCCGTCCGTACCCCGTTGCTCGTATTGTTCGGATAAAATAAAAAACTTCAATTATCATAACTGGTTAATAACCCAGGATAAATTTTAAAAAGCTTAATACGTATATTTATATGAAGGTGGTAATTTAATAATATTAGGAATCTTATAGATGAATAAATATAAAACTTTATACAAATGGATGGTGATCCCAATGCTCTTCATGCAACTTGGCATCTTCAAAGATTATTGGGGTGATTTTTCTGATAACGCATGGTCTGTCCATATTCATTACTGGACAGGTACAGTTTGGTATATCTATCTTATCATTCAACCTTATTTTGCTACTCATGGTCAACTTTCCAGGCATAGAACGAATGGTATCATCGGCATGTTCGTTGCCGGGGGTGTTTGCTTAACCGCACTGAGTATGATGAACAGAGACATCGTGACAACAGAAAGGGCCATGGAATCACCAGGTAATTTTGGGCCTTTTCAACCCTGGTTTTTCTTTGGTGTAGCTGCTGTAGAAATTGTAATGATGACAGCCTTCGGATTTGCAGTAATAAAAAGTATCATTCACAGAAAAGAAATAGAAAATCATTCATGGTGGTTGATATCAACTGTATTTATCATTATGATGCCTGCTCTCGGTCGCGGAATACAAAATCTATATGTTGGCATGCATATTAAAGAATTTCCTAACATAGATATTATGCTTCCCATTTACTTTACACAGGTGCTGATCATAGGAATGCTACTCGCCGGTGCATGGAAATACGGGAAACTCAAACATCCTGCTACTTACCTGGCAATAGGCGTTAACCTTTTTATATTCTTATTAGAGCCCATTGGAAGATCGGAATATGTACAACATTTTTTAAAAGCAGTGATCAAAGGATAATTGTCATGTGCAATAAATTTACTTTCGTAAAAAAATTGTGCTTAGAAGGCCACTGCTAATTATCCTGTTATTTTCTTCATTTATCAGTTCTGCCCAGCGCATCAAAAAAGTTTTAGTAGATGGTGAAGGTCAGCCGTTAGTCATGTTGCCCGGTGGTACCGCAGACATATCAGTTTCACTGATGCAAAAGGCATAGTTATTCTTTTTTGAGGAAATTTATTTTAAAAATGGGGAATCAATTGTCTACTCTTAGTATCAAAGTTTGAATGCTAATTTTTTTGAAAAAAAATAATAATTGAGTTACAGGGGTTCAACGTCAATTGCCTCCTACTGGCACGAGCTTTGAAAATCATTTCAAAATCAATGTTATGAAAATAGTAAAGACACTGTTAATGGGAGCTGCCATTTTTTTGTATATTTCAAATGCTACTGGTCAAACTGCAATTGGCTTAAAAGGAGGAGTTAATATTGCAAATATATCAGGCGATTCGCATGATTCAAGAGTAAGTGGGCATGGTGGATTTTTTGTAAACGCATCTATTGCAAAAAACTTTTTTATTCAACCTGAATTATTATTTTCTGGCGAAGGTGTAGAATATTGGTTTGCGGATGTAAAATATAAATGGATGCTCAATTATATTCAACTTCCAGTCATGTTACAATATTATCCCATATCACATGTATATGTTGAGGCAGGACCACAAGTTGGCTTTCTTATAAGCGCAAAAGGTAAAATTGGAGAATCTCCAAAGCGTGACATACAGGATAATATGAATTCTGTACAATTTGCTATTGGCGCAGGTTTAGGTATTAAAGCAACTAATAACATATTAATATATGGACGGTATAACTTTGGATTATCTGATATAACATCCACACATTTTGATTTGGTTAATGTTCATAGTAATGTTGGCCAGATAGGGATAGCTGTACGTTTTCATAAATGATCAAGTTGTATATCACAATAGCAATAAATAACAAACCATGTTGATCATTGATCTATGCAATTTCATACCCTTCTTATCACATCAACAAAAATTTGCTTTCTTGTCTTGAACCCGATCGTTTTATAAAGCTCAATGGCATTAGTGTTATTTGATAACACATGAAGAAAAGGAGTAAAAGAATTATCCAGGATTATTT
>DATHDP010000066.1:0-21001 GCA_035318985.1 Chitinophagaceae bacterium | reverse complement strand
TCAAATCAATTGATAAAGCTGCAGACATTCCTTCCAGCGATGAGCAGCCGCTTAAATCCAACGAGTTGCAGCTTGATATTATAGAATAACTATTTATATTTAATACGGAGACAAAACCATCGGAGCTTTGAGCTGGTGAGTGCGGTCATGGTTTTATTTTTATTAAAATAAAAAATTGAACATGCATTCGTCTACACAAACTGCATTACCAGTTTTGCAAAATGAAAGATCAGATATACTTGATGTGCTTCGCGGTTTTGCTTTGCTCGGTGTTTTATTAGATAACATTTTTGGGTTTACCGGGTGGGGCTTTCTTACTCAGCCGATGCGAGAGGCTCTTCCCACCTGGCCAGCAGATGGAATTGTCGGGTTGATTGAACTTACTTTTATTAATGGGAAATTTTATAGTCTTTTTTCATTGTTGTTTGGCATCGGCTTCTCGATCATTTTAATTCGTAATGAGCAAAAGGGGATCAATCCTTTAAAAATATTTTATCGACGTCTATTAATATTGCTCCTGATCGGCTCTTTGCATTTGTTTGGACTATGGGAAGGAGATATTCTTTTCTTATATGCAATAATTGGTTTTATACTTCCATTATTCAGAAAGTGTTCCGATAAAACTTTGATCATCACTGCTGCGGCGTTGATCCTTTCACCTATTATCCTGGATTGTATAAATATTTTATTTCATACAAAGGCTGGAGACGGATTGGAGAAAATTGCCATATCATTTGATAAAAGGAATGGTGTACCAACAGACAGTACCTATGCAAACTACTTATACAAACCCGGAAGCGGGTGGCATGAATGGAGGAACTGGCAAGCCTCAGGATGGGCTTATCGCTATTCTTATATTCTCGATAGTAATCGTATTCCTAAAGTCCTTGCTATGTTTTTGATCGGTTTTTATGCAGGGAGAAAAATGATCTACGCTAATCTTGAAATTTATGTTGCGTTGTTTAAAAAATTGAGGCGATGGGGTTTCATCATCGGAATTCCTTCAGCTATCGCATGTAGTTACTTTGAGATTTTTCAAAAATCGATACCCAATCCAATTGGCATGGGACATACAATTTTTTATGCCCTTAGCGTGGTTCCACTTTGCCTTGCTTATACTTCTGTTATTTGTTTGCATTGGATAAAAAAGAAAGGGAATAGTAAATTAAAGGTGCTGGCCCCGCTAGGTAGAATGGCGCTAACAAATTACCTGATGCAAACAATTATTGGCATTACACTTTATTATGGCGTTGGCTTTGGATTGGGTGGAAATATCGGGCCTGTAATTTTTGTTCCGATCGGTTTAGCATTTTATGCATTACAAATTATTTATAGTAATCTTTGGTTTAAATATTTTAATTATGGACCATTCGAATGGCTATGGAGAATGCTCACTTATGGAAAAAGATTAAGGATTTTGAAAACAAAAAACACATGAGAATAAAATTGATCAGTATACCATTTATTCTTTTTGCTTGCTCTCAATCCAACTCAAAGAAAACAGTTGATACAGATAATTTTTCCAATGATAATGTGAAAGAGGAACTGCTATCACTAGAAAGAAAGTGGCTGGACGCTGAGTTTGTTTTAGATACAGCTTATGTCTCCACACTTATGGATTCTACCTTCATCGATATTTCAACCGATCATATTTCAAATAAGCAACAAGCACTAAAAGGAATGTATAATAATATTAGTGCAATGCGGAGAGACAGTATTTTTTTGGATTCACTGAAGTTTGAGGAGATTACAGTAAATCTTTATGAAAATGTTGCCGTAATAACCCTGGTCACTCATTCGTACAAAAAAAATAAAGGCAAACCAACAGAAAAGAGAATGCGATTTTATGATGTTTGGTTAAATCGAAATGGAACTTGGAAAGCCGTTTCATCACAAGGCACCTCACTTACTGAGTAAAATAGCAGTCTTTAGTTTTATTTAACCCTGTAAACCGGGTATCTCAAATAATCCGGTTCAACCCACGGAGAATTTTCATAAACAAAATTCAACTGGGCCCTTCCATTTTTTGCAAACGCGGTGTCAGTAGCTACTCGTTGATCAAGTTTTGCTTTTATATCCGGATTATTTTTTAAATAATCAGCAGCTATATCTTCAAACGCATAACCGGAATATCCTTCTTTTTGACCAAGAACTCCATCAAAGAAATTCCAGGCGAAATAAGAATCAGTTGCGGCTGGTTCCAGTGTTTCAATTAAAAAGCGATTTGCAGACTGATTCATTGAAATATAATAATCACCTTTTTTAAATTTTATCTGCTTAATAGTGACACTTGTCTTTACATCACTATTTATATGATGCATTTCATTTTGTCTCGCGGCTGTTTTATAATCATCGATCCGGTAAACTTCCACTTCAATGGTTGAATCTTTTTTTAGTTGCGTCATCTGCACTTTATTCGCTTTTAGCAGTTCAATTACTTTCCACCAACCTTGCGGAATGATATAAGCTTTAGGCTTTTGAATATTGATCGAAGGTTTGTAGAAAGTATAAAAAGGAACTTCTTTTTCATAAGGCTTACTACGGTCATAATACAATCTTCGTTGCCCCGATACATCACTTGGCTTATAAGCGGCGGCGTATCCCTTATAAATTCTTTTTGATGATTGTGAACGATCCAAGGTCCATGCAATTGGAAACTCTGCTTGTGTTTTTACTGTTTGTTTAGTTTGATCTCTTAACTGTTTTATTGTTTCACTATTCTTTGCGGTAAAGTCAATAAAACTTTTCATTAATTCATAGGTTGACTTTACTCTTTGATCATAAGGTTTCAGCATATGTGTTTCAGATATAAATGAGAATGTATGCCATAAGGCAGCATAACCACTGCTGTATCGTGGGCTTTCAAAAAACTCTGGCCAGCCACTATCGGGTGTATCACCAAACGCATTTACGTAAGGAATAAGATCATAACCTTTTTCTTTCATGCTTGCATATAAACCAGGTTCAAAAGTTTTGTTCAAATATTCACCAAGAACCCCACCTAGTTTGCTATGCTGCGTACAGATAAGTGTCATCACATGCTGATAATCGGCGCCGTCACTTACATGATTATCTAAGAAAACATCGGGATCAGTTAAATGAAATATTTCTGCAAAGGCTTTTGCTTCTTTTGAATCAGATTTAATAAAGTCTCTATTGAGATCAAGATTCTGACTGTTGCCACGAAATCCAAATTCTTCAGGTCCATTCTGATCAACACGATAATCTGCACTGCGATTTAGACAACCACCAATATTATAAACTGGAATGATAGCAAGAACAACATTGTCTGGCAACTTTACTTTATTAATTACAATATCTCTTGCAAGCAACATACTGGCATCTATTCCATCTGGTTCACCGGGATGAATACCGTTGTTGACAAGGATAACTCTTTTATTATTTTTCCTGATATTATCAAAAT
The DNA here is from genome assembly GCA_035318985.1 of Chitinophagaceae bacterium. GTDB lineage: Bacteria > Bacteroidota > Bacteroidia > Chitinophagales > Chitinophagaceae > VBAS01. The sequence continues at coordinate 17,577 of DATHDP010000066.1, read as the reverse complement.
TGTAATCGCCGTTGTTTGCAACAACAACCAAATGCAAAGGATAGCCTGCATCACTCATGCCCATAGTAATCATTTTCACTTTACCAGATTGAGCATCGAGTTTTTGCCACCAATCAATCGCTTCAAAATAGGTGGGAGTTTTTGTACCGTTACTTTTTTCAAATACGGTTGTGATATTTTGTGCGTTAAGAAAATTAATAAGTAATAAAGCGAAGCAGGTAAGCAGTTTTCTCATGATTGTGATTTGAATGCTAAAAATAAAAAAGGCACTCCGATATGGAATGCCTTTTAAAAAATATATTAAAAGAATTATTTAGCTAGTTTGTTTACTCTTTTAGCCAATTTGCTTTTTAAATGAGCAGCAGTATTTTTATGAATGATACCTTTCTTCGCTAACTTATCGATCATAGCGACAGTAGTTGGCATTTTATCAGTTGCTTCTTTTTTGTCTTTTATTTCACGAAGATCACGAATGGCATTACGTGTTGTCTTGCCATAGTACTTATTTCTTACACGGCGTTTTTCAGCCTGACGTGCATCCTTTTTTGTTGCTTTATGATTTGCCATTTACTCTTTTTTTTGAGGACAGCAAAGGTAGGGTTGAGAGGCTTAATCACCAAAAGATGAACTATCAAATTCTAAAAAAGATGAATAGAACTACCGAACGTACCAGTGAGTGACACAACAGGTGATGCTCAGGGATTTGCAGCCGGGCTCATAATACCCTAAAACCTTCAAAATGACAGCATATTCGGTTTTTTGGCAGATATTTGCAGCCCAGCTCTCTTTAGTCTATATAAAAACGGGAGCAGAGAAACGAGACCTCGATGAAAGATTTCCAATATATCACCAGTCAGCATCCGGCATTTGTTGAAAATTTATACCAGGATTTCGTAAAAGATCCTGCGAGTGTAGACCCGGAATTCAGAAAATTTTTTGAAGGATTCGATTTTGCGATCGCAAGTGGTAAGCCAACTACTAACGGAAATGGTGCAGCAATAAAAGAAGTTGTGCCGGTGGCAGCAGAAAGCGGTATTGATTGGAAGCGGGAACTTGGTGTATATCGAATGATCCTTGGTTATCGTAACAAAGGTCATTTGATCGCTAAAACAAATCCAATTCGTAAAAGAAAAGATCGTGGTGCAAACCTGGATATTGAATTCTTTGGTTTTACCGACGCCGATCTTGACAAGACTTTTAATGCTGGAAATCTAATTGGACTTGGTGCAACTACTTTAAAAAATATCATTGCTCATCTTGAAAAATGTTATGCTCATCACGTGGGCATTGAATTCAAATACATAAGTAACCAGGAAGAGATAGATTGGCTGACGAATGAAATGGAGAAAAAATTTCATGAAAAGTTTTCATTGGATCAACAGCAGCGAATTTTAGAGAAGTTGAATCAAGGGGTGATGTTTGAAAAATTCCTGCATACGAAATATGTGGGTCAAAAAAGATTTTCATTAGAAGGTGGGGAGACAACAATTCCTGCTTTGGATGCAATTATTAATTCTGCTGCAACCTTAGATGTGCATGAAGTTGTGATCGGTATGGCACATCGTGGTCGGTTGAATATATTGGCAAACGTCATGGGTAAAACCTATGAGCAGATATTTAGTGAGTTTGAAGGAACGGCGAAGCTGGATCAAACAATGGGAAGCGGTGATGTAAAATATCATATGGGATTTGGAAGTGAAGTGCAGACTCCTGATGGAAGAACAATGCATTTGAAATTAATGCCCAATCCTTCACATCTTGAAGCAGTTGATCCGGTAGTTCTTGGTTTTTCAAGAGCGAAGGCGGATATTATGTATGCAAGTCATTATGATAAAATACTTCCAATATTAATTCATGGGGATGCTGCATTAGCGGGACAAGGAATAGTGTACGAGGTTTTGCAAATGAGTTACCTGGACGGTTTTTATACCGGGGGCACAATTCATTTTGTAATTAATAACCAGCTCGGTTTTACTACTGACTTTGATGATGCAAGAAGTTCTGATTATTGTACATCATTAGCCGCAGCAATACAAGCACCCGTATTACATGTAGACGGTGATGACCCTGAAGCAGTGGTGAAGTGTGTAGAGATGGCAACAAGATTCAGACAAAAATTTCATTCAGATATTTTTATAGATATGGTTTGTTATCGTCGTCATGGGCATAATGAAGGCGATGATCCAAAATTTACGCAACCGCATTTATATGCATTGATCGATAAACATCCAAATCCAAGAGAAGTGTATGTAAAATACTTGCTGGAGAATGGAGAAGAAGATGCACAGGAGTTGGCAAAAGGAATGGAAAAGAAATTCTGGGCCGATCTGCAGGAAAGATTAGATGAAGTGAAACAAAATCCATTGCTTTATAAATACCAGCCGCCGGAACTTGAATGGAAAAAATTACACAGGGCAACAATTGAAGATTTTGACAGCTCGCCTGTTTCTGCAATAGGCGAAGTCGCTTTCAAAACAATTTTTGATGCTTTGATGAAATGGCCTGAAGATTTTAAGCCAATTCGTAAAGTTGAAAAAATATTACAGGATAAAGTAAAATTATTTCAAACAGAAAATAAAGTTGACTGGGCCACTGGAGAATTACTTGCATACGGAAGTTTATTGCTTGATGGAAAAGATGTAAGGATGAGTGGGCAAGATGTACAAAGAGGAACATTCAGCCATCGTCATGCCGTATTACGCAATGAAGAAAATGATAAAGCGTATAATCGCTTGAGTACAGTGCCCGGAGCAAAGGGAAAATTCACAATATATAATTCATTGCTGAGTGAATATGGTGTTCTTGGTTTTGAATATGGTTATGCAATGGCTAATCCCAATGCATTGGTGATATGGGAAGCACAGTTTGGAGATTTCGGTAATGGGGCACAAACAATGATCGATCAGTTTATTGCTGCCGGCGAGCAAAAATGGAACAGGATGAATGGAGTTACCATGTTACTTCCCCACGGATATGAAGGGCAAGGTCCGGAACATAGCAGCGCAAGGCTAGAAAGATTTTTGCAAATGTGTGCTGAGTTGAATATGGTAGTAACAAATATTACAACGGCTGCTAACTTTTTCCATGCATTACGCAGACAATTACTGTGGTCATTCAGGAAACCATTGATAAATTTTGCACCGAAAGCAAATCTTCGTCATCCGGGTTCTTATTCTGTGATGAGTGAATTTACAAACGGTGGTTTTAAAGAAGTGATCGATGATGAGTATGCAGATGTATCGCAAGTGAATAAAGTTTTATTCTGCAGTGGTAAAGTTTATTTTGATCTTGCAGAGAAGCAACAAAAAGATGGAAGAAAAGATATTGCGATCATTCGTGTTGAGCAATTATATCCTTTGCCGTTAAAACAACTCGATGATCTGTATGCAAGGTATAATAAGGCAACATGGTTTTGGGTACAGGAAGAGCCATTAAATATGGGAGCAGCTTCATTTTTAAAAATGAACTTGCACAGCATTAATTATGGTGTGATCAGCCGCCAGCCATCCGCATCAACAGCGACTGGTTATAATAAAGTACATGTGCTGGAGCAAGCGGAGATCGTGGAAACGGCGTTTTCAATTTAGCCCCCTGTCCCCCTAAAGGGGTAACTTAGAAAGGGGCTTTCCTGAATGGATTTAAAAGTTCTTAATTACTGAATTTGATTTTGTGTTACCAGCGATAGTAATTCTATTTAACTTTCGTTGCGTCGCACACTTCAACGTTCAGAATACTATTCGAAAATAAACAAAACACTCCCTTTAGGGAGTTGGAGGGTTTCTATGATAGATATAAAAGTTCCAACGGTTGGCGAATCTATAAGCGAGGTCACTTTATTAAAGTGGACTAAGAAAGATGGTGATTATGTGGAAAGAGATGAAGTGATCGCTGAATTAGAAAGTGAGAAAGCTACTTTTGAAGTGAATGCTGAAAAGGCCGGCGTTATTAAACTGGAAGATATTAAAGAAGGCGATAGTATTAAGATAGGGGATAAGCTGGCCAGCATTGATGAGAAAGCTTCAAAGCCTTCAAATGGGAAACCTGCTGCTGAAAAAAAATCAGAAGTTAAAGGTGAGAAGTCAGAGGAAAAGAAAAAGTCAAAAACTGAAGCTAAGAACGAAGAAAAAATAGAGGCAGAGCCCGCAGTTATTTTACCGGAAGGCAAACATGAAACTGCCGATGTGAAAGCTTCTCCTGTTGCTGCTGCAATGATCGCTGATAAAAAAGTTGATCCGAAAAAAATTACTCCATCAGGTCCGGAAGGAAAAATATTGAAAGAAGATGTACTTGCTGCATTAAGTAATCCAGGTCGCAGACCCGGCGCTGAATCATTTTCAAGAAATGAAAAGCCGGAGAAGATGAGTAATCTTCGGAAAACGATCTCACGAAGATTAGTTGAGGCAAAGAATACAACCGCCATGCTCACTACTTTTAATGAAGTGAACATGCAACCGGTAATGGACATAAGAAATAAATACAAGGACAAGTTCAAAGAGATACACGGCGTTGGCCTTGGCTTCATGAGCTTTTTTGTAAAAGCATGTTGTTATGCATTACAGGAATGGCGTTCAGCAAATGCATATATCGATGGTGATAATATTGTTTATCATGATTACTGTGATGTCTCTATCGCTGTCTCTACCCCAAGAGGATTAACTGTACCTGTAATTCGCAATGCGGAAAGTTTGAGCATGGCGGATATTGAAAAGAAAGTAATTGAATTAGCAGGCAAAGCAAGAGACAGTAAACTCACAGCAGAAGATCTTACTGGTGGTACATTCACCATTACAAATGGGGGAGTGTTCGGTTCTCTATTGAGCACACCGATTATTAATATTCCTCAAAGTGCAATTTTAGGAATGCACAAAATAGAAGAGAGACCTATTGCGTTAAATGGACAGGTAGTGATAAAACCGATGATGTATGTAGCACTGAGCTATGATCATCGGATCATTGATGGTCGTGAATCGGTAAGCTTTTTAGTAAGAGTAAAAGAATTATTGGAGAATCCTGATCAGCTTTTATTTGGAAAAGATCCGGTGAAGACCCTGCTTGAATTATAATGATCTATTTTTGATATAAAGAAAGAATGAACCCAGCTGGGTTCATTCTTTTTGTTTGCAACTCGAAAATATTTATACAGTTCTGCATTTTTTCTTAATGATCGCTCCTTCTGAAGTATAGAATACTTTGCATTTTTCATTTCCTTTCGCTAATTCTATTTCATAAACAGTACGGGTACTGCTTTGTTCTGTTTCTACATCTTTAACTGTATAACCGCTGTATTGTGTTTTCAGCAGGTCATTAATGTTTGCCGGAAGCTTGGCGTTATTTGCATTCATTGTCATTGATTCGGTACGAACCCATTTGCCGTTATCATACCAGGCTGAATATTCAGTGCCATCCATTTTATATCTTACTTCGTAATCAGTGGCATCCATATTATAGTCCCAATCTGTTGGATAAACATAAACTCGATCTTCTGGTGAATAGCGATACCAAACTACTTCTGTTGAGTTAGGATAACGGGTTGTAAAATCAGTCGTCATTTCTGCTTGTGGATCATATTTGGTTAAGTGTCTTTCTTTTTTTCTCGCAACTGTTCCTGTTGGAGTATAATGAACATTCCATTTACTATCACCTTTCACCAATTTTACTTCATACAAAGTTTGTTTGTTATCATGCTCAAGATCTACATCGGCGATCCTGTAACCGGGATATTGGGTATTAACTGCTCTCATTACATCAGCAGGAATATCTATATCGTCAATTCTTTGAGAAGAACGGATCCAGTTTCCATTATCATACCATGCTATGTAGTCAGAGTTGTCCCAATTAAAAGTTACATAGTAATCTTTATCATCCAGAACATAATACCAGGCAGTAGGATCTGCTGTCAGTGTCTTATCAGGAGCGTATTGATACCACATCACCTTTGTTGCTTTCGGATATTTTGTATCAAAAGAAGTTTGAATGGTCACCGGCACTATAACGGTGTCAGTGGTTGAACATGACACAGAAGGTTTGGTTAAATCTTTAGATGTTACAGTTGCCTCAGATGTTTTAAATAAATTACTTCCCGCCATTATTGCAACGAAAAGTAATATGCTAAATGTCTTCATGATTTTATAGTTTAAACGTAAAGAAATAAGTGAGAATATTTTTCTACAGCATAACCCTGCGGGGGTTTTTCTTATTCCAGATATTTTTTGATACATTTTATATGCACAAATTTTTATGCCAGAATTAAGATTTGTTTATATCTTCTCCGGTTATAAGTAAAAAAAATAATCAGCGGTGAGCCGTTATCATTCTTATATTAATTCGACGAAGGAGATCCTGAGTATTTATAAAGGAGATGAACCACTTTCATCTTTTTTAAAAAAATATTTTTCGGCGAATAAAAAATTTGGTTCAAAGGACCGAAAACAAATTTCAAACCTCTGTTATTGTTTTTTCAGGTTAGGCAAAGTGGTGATGAATACAAGTACCGAAGAAAAAATACTGACCGGCTTATTTCTTTGTTCAGATAAGCCAAATGAAATACTTGCTGCACTGAAGCCGGAATGGAACGAAAAGTATGAACTGCCACTCAATGAAAAATTAGTAATGATTAATTCTTTATTATCAATTTCTGAAATTTTTCCATGGAAAGAAGAACTAAGTGAATGGATCAATCATGAAAAATTTTGCCAATCATTTTTTATACAACCAGATCTTTTTCTTCGTTTGCGTCCGGGTAAAGAAAAAATAGTGATGCAAAAACTTAAGCAGGCGGGAATTGATTTTAAAATGATATCCGACACTTGTCTTGCTTTACCCAATGCCTCAAAAATTGATGAGATCATTAAGTTGGATAAGGAAGCAGTTATACAAGATCAGAATTCTCAAAGGACAGGCGAATTAATAAAATCCGAAATCTTAAATCTTAAACCGGAAATTTCTCTGTGGGATTGTTGCACAGGCAGCGGCGGTAAATCGATAATGACTTTCGATATCAATCCCAGGATCAAGCTCACTGTTTCTGATACAAGAGAAAGTATTCTTGCTAACTTGAAAAGAAGATTTTCAAGCGCCGGAATAAAAAATTATGAATCTTTTGTTGTTGACCTTGCCAATAAATCTGCAATCCGCAATCCGCAATTTGAAATCATTATTGCCGATGTTCCTTGTTCAGGTTCCGGCACATGGAGCCGTACACCAGAACAACTTTATTTTTTCCAGGAAAGAAAAATAGGAGAGTATTCAGCACTTCAAAAAAGAATTGTTTCAAATGCAATTGCTCAACTTCAACCGGGAGGATCATTTGTTTACATCACCTGCTCGGTATTTAAAAAAGAAAATGAAGAAGTGGCAATGTATATAAAAGAAAACTTCCATTTACAATTAAAGCAAATGGAAGTTTTAAAAGGTTATGATAAGAAAGCTGATTCAATGTTTGTTGCTGTATTCAAAAGGCCCTTATAATTTTATAAATTCTGCAGTGCCTATCAAAACATTTTTGTTGTAAACATTGATGAAGTATTTTCCTTTTGCAAGTTTGCCTACTGAAAGATCAATGACTTTTTTACCAGAACCCTTTGATTCCTGTAAACGTTGCACTAATCTTCCATTCATATTAAAAACAAGAATTGGCATAGCAGGAAGCGCATCTGTTGTTTCAATTATTAAAGTAGCAGTGCTACCGACTGAAGGATTTGGCCGAACAGTTATATAATTACTAATAGTGCCGGGGTTCACAACTGAAGTAACAACACACGGGGAAGTAATGTTTGTCGAGGTAGTGTCAATATAAACGGCAGTAAAGCTCGCAACAGCTGTATCTATAATTTGTCTTATGCGATATGAAAAATTTCCCGAAGCACCTGTGGCTAATGTATTAATGAACTCATAACTATGTTTTGCTAAAGAAACACCCGCTGTTGGTGTTAACTCACCAACTTTAGAAAAATTAGTTTCACCCGGTGCTTTTCTTTCAATTTCATATTTCATAGCGCCAACATCTTTACTGGTCCAGTTGACAGAAATTTTGCACTCATTGAACGTGGAAGTTGATGTTGCAAATTCAGTAAGCAATTTTCCAAAAGCAGCTTTCAAATCTGGAATGCCATAGCCAATTCTATCGTTCGGTGCAGAAGCAATACTTCCCGCTTCACGCAATGCCCTTGCAATTCTCATATTATTAACTTCGGGAAAAGCCTGCCAAAGGATTGATGATAAGCCAGCCATGTTAGGGCAAGCATAAGAAGTTCCGCTACCTGTAGCCACTGTGTTACCTGTTGATTGAACAATTGCATTAACACCTACTGAAGCAACATCAGGTTTTACTTGTCCATCACTCGATGGGCCATAACTGGAAAATGATCCGACTGCTCCGCTTGTACTTACTGCTCCTACTGTAAGAACGCTATCTCCATCTGCCGGTGTTACAATATAATTCCACGCACCACCACCTTCATTGCCTGCGGCAGCTACAAATAAAATTCCTTTTTTAGCGGCAAGGTCTGCGCCAATTGCAGCAATGGTTGTGTTGCCATTCATCTGCGAATATGTGTGATCGAATGAAGCATCATCAAAATCAGAATATCCTAATGAGGCAGAAATAACATCAGCACCAGCACTATCTGCTCTTTCCATTCCACATACCATATTGAATTCTTCGATCGGGTACTCACTGTTCGTATCTTCTGTGCGATACAACATGAAATTTGCTTTTGGCGCTTTACCAATAAACTGACCTGGAATATTTGCGGCTATAATTGACAAGCATTGCATGCCATGAGGATGGTCGTCGGAAACAGTTGTATTGTTAGAATAGAAATCCCAGGTATCAAGCACCTGGTTATTTATAATGATGCTGTCCATTGCATCAAGCGTTGTATAATTAAAAAAGCCACCGTCAAGAATTGCTATCACCATTCCTTGTCCGCGCAATCCGATATTATGTAAAAATTGTCCTTTATGCAGATTGATCTCTGCAAGAGAGCCTGCTCCATAATTAAAAAAATCAGTTATACCCGTAACTCTTTGAGAGGAAATATAAGGTTGATCCGCAATAGTCAATTTTTCAGTAGTATTATTTTGTGTTCGTGCCGCTATCGGCGCAACTGATTGCACAAATGATAATCCATTAATAGTTGTGATGGCATTTGGATCTGAAGTTTGAATAGAAATACTATTATGCCATTTGGAAATATTTAATACTGTGACGTTTGGAACATTTCTTATTTGAGTGATATAAAAAGGTGTTACTGGCATATCGGTACTGTCAATAGCAATACCATACCTGGTTCTTCTGTCGATAGCTCTTTGCGATAAATAGGCTGTAGGAGTTGAAAGTGAAAAGATGCTGCCACCTTTATTTTTAAGCTTGATCACATAACGGGTGAACTGCGCCCTGGTCTCCGCAAAAAATAAACAGCTTCCAATAAGTACGATGATCAGTTTTTTCATTCAGGACGACTTTTAGCCAATCCAAAAATACTAATTAATAAGAAAGGTTAATTATGATCGATCATCCACATTTTAATGCCAAAACCAGTTTTGTAACCGGAAGTAGGTGATCCTGGAGCCGGCGGTTGATATTCCCACATAATAAAATCACGGACAACAAGACCAATATTTTTTGCATATTTATCTGAAGCCAATGTTCTGTATCCCGGTTGTGAGAGATTTGTAACAGGAGCATTGATCGATTCATCGATCTGGAAAACCGTATACACATCAGCGATGGGTTTGCCACCAATAGTTGCGGTGTTATCAAATTGATCAATACTATAATCCCATTCATTCATGTTATCATCATTGAAGAAATTGAAAAGAGACTTATAAGGATCATCTGACAAGTATTTATTTCCTTTCCAGTCAGTATTTAATTTAAATGGCAAATGAAGTTTTATAAATCGAAGATTATCTTCAATAATTTCTGCCTGGTCAGTAAGAGGAGTGATAAAATAAGTTCCATTTTCAACCCATGGCTGGGTGCCCAATGAATCACGCAGGTAACGGATGATACGATAGCTCTGTCTTCCAAGATTGTCTGCTATTTGTGCATCCACCACATGTTTTACCTGGTACCGGTGAATTTCTTCATTTCTTCCAAGATTTGTAAAAACAGTTGAGTCCAACCTGTAAGTGATATACTTGCCAACAGCAAGGGGCAAATAATCAGCAATAGCTTCCGTCTTAAATTCTTCAGTTTCCTTTTCGCAGGAGGTAATGAAAAAAAGAAAGCTAAACACAGCTAAAATTAATATCAGGTTCTTCGATCTCATAAGATTGTTGATCAATAAGGGTACACTAGATTTATAATGGAACCAACGGGGTTCAAAACTAAAAACAAAAACCGGGAACTACAATTTTCGGTTCTATAACGAGGTTTTTTGTTGTTTATTGTCTTCTAAAGGGTTAAGTGTCAGGAGTTCTGAATCTTTGACTTCGAACTATTTATTTAGTAGTCCGGACTGAATTATCCCGCCGCCTAAAACATCGTCACCTTCATAAAATACAGCGCTTTGACCGGGGGCTATTCCTTTTACATGCTCATAGAATTTCACCTTCATTGTACCATTTTCCGGATAAATATTTGATAACGCACCTTTATCCTTGTAACGGATCTTTGTTGTTGCTTCCATTCCTGGGCTAATAAGATCGTATTTGATCAAATTCAGCTTGCCTACCAGCATTTCATTTTGTTCAAGTTCTTCTTCATCACCTAAAACAACCGTGTTTGTATCAGGATCGATCTTTGTTACAAAGACTGGTCGACCTAACGCAATGTCTAATCCTTTACGTTGGCCAATTGTATAAAAAGGATAGCCTTTATGTTTACCTAGAACATTTCCGTTCTTATCAATAAAATTTCCACCATCAACTCTTTCTTCTAATCCTTCAACATTTCTTTTTAAGAAACCCCGATAATCGTTATCAGGAACAAAACAAATTTCATAGCTCTCACTTTTCTTTGCGAGTTCAGGATAACCATAATCAAAAGCCATTTGCCTTATCTCTGTTTTTCTATATGGTCCCAATGGCAAAATTGTTCTGCTCAAAAGATCTTGTTGCAATCCCCACAATACATAACTCTGATCTTTTGTATCATCAACAGCTTTACTCACAACAAATCTTCCGTTGTCATGATGACGGATCTTTGCATAATGACCTGTTGCAATAAAATCACAACCTAATGCATCGGCTCTTTTTAATAATGCTCTCCATTTAATATGTGTGTTGCAAAGCACACAAGGATTAGGCGTACGACCTGCTAAATATTCTTCAACAAAATTTTCAATTACAAATCCACCAAACTCTTCACGGATATCAAGAATATAATGAGCAAAGCCATGTTCAACGGCAGCTTGTCTTGCATCATTGAATGAATCCAGGTTACAGCAGCCTGTTTCTTTTTTACTTCCACCACTTGCTGCATAGTCCCATGTTTTCATAGTAATGCCCACTACTTCATAACCTTCGTCATGAAGCATCAATGCGGTGACGGTGCTATCGATACCACCGCTCATTGCCACCAATACTTTTCCTTTTTTGCTCATAAAAAATGAAGCTGCAAATATACACTGAATTTGACTGTTGGAAGGTTTCGAAATGAGTAATAAAATAAATCAAAAACTCTTCAGTTTTTTACACAAAAGGGCTAGGTTTCATTTCAAGACAAGAGTATAAGGAAGGAACGATCTTTTAGAAATATTTCATTAAAGAATCTTTACGACTGCGGGAGACATTCACTGTAGAACCGTCGCTCATTACAAGGTATCCTCCTTCGCCGCGGATATATTTATTCACTTCATTCAGATTAACAACATAGGAATGATGCACACGGATAAAAGAAGCATAATCCTGTAATTGCTCTTCCATCTCCTTTAATGTGCGGCAGGCAACTATCTTAGTTTTATTTTTCATGTAGAGATGGGTATAATTATCATCCGCTTCACAACGAATCACCTGGTCTGCCGGAATTAATTCAAATCCTTCTGATGTAGGAATTGCAATTTTACTGAAACCGACTTCTTTGTGTTTTATTTGGTTCATCAGCATCTGGAATTGTTCTGGTACAGGTAAATGTTTTTGTGTTTGCACTTTCCGTACTGCAGCAATTAATTCTTTTGGGTCGATTGGTTTTAATAAATAATCCAATGCACTGAACCGGATAGCTTTTATTGCATACTGATCATAACTGGTTGTAAAAATTATTGCAAATGAAATTTCTTTGAACTGTTCTAAAAATTCAAAGCCATTCATCACAGGCATTTCAATATCCAAAAAGATAATTGCCGGCTGATGCCTGGCTACAGCATCCAGTCCCTGCTTTGCCGAATGACATTGTTCCATCACCTGCACTTCTGGGCAAAAATCAGTGATGAGCATACTGAGTGTATCGAGGCAGTGAACTTCATCATCTATTAAGATCGCTTTTATCATAGTCTAATCTTATTATTATTTATCTAATATCAGTCTTTTTCATTACTGCCAATAAGGAAACTTAGCCAGTTGCTTTTTTTCTTTTTTAATTTTCCTTCCATTGTTTGCTTCTCCGGGATGGCCAAACCTTCATTTGCCAGTGCATATACTTCAACTGGTTTTCCTACATTTTTAAATTCAAAAAGACCAAGAGAAACGGTTTTGAACTTTGCTGAATTTTTGATCTTATCATTGATCTCATCCGAAAAAAGTATAGTATTACTTTTTCCCAATGATTGGATACGGGATGCCACATTCACACCATCACCCAATATTTTGCCATCTTCAAAAAAAACTTCTCCAATATGAAGACCTATACGAAGAGGCACCATTGGTTCAGTTTGCAATTGTTGCTGTATTTCTAAGGCACATTGAACCGCTTCCGTGGCACTTGAAAAAATACAAAGGCTACTATCCCCATAATCATTCAACACTTCTCCTGAATGTATTGCAACAGCCTGTTTCAATACTGTTGCATGTCGTTTGATGATCGCAACCGCTTCCGTTTCGTTTTGCTGCATCATGGTAGTGTATCCTACAATATCTGTAAAAAGAATAGCAGCGAGACGCCGTTGTTGCGACAAAGAAAGAGATGGATTTTGCAGCGAATAATTTTGATTTAATATCGCAGCGATCTTAGAAAGCCCATCTTCCCTTCCATGTATTTGCTCCAGCAACTGGCGAAACTGATCCTGGGATGGCGGCGTTTTTTGTAATTGAACTTTATGTACGGCGGCGATCAGCTCTTTCGGATCAATAGGTTTTAATAAATAATCGAGTGCACTAAAGCGAATGGCCTTGATTGCGTACTGATCATAACTTGTAGTGAAGATAACAGAGAAAGGAATTTGCTTAAACTGTTCCAGCAATTCAAATCCATTCATCATAGGCATTTCAATATCCAGAAATACAAGTTCTGGTTTTAGTTTGTCAATCGCCTCCAGGCCTTTTTTGGGCGAATAACATTTTTCCATTATTTCCACTTCGGGACAATAATCCGTCAGCAGAATGCTCAATGTATCAATACAGTGAACTTCATCATCTATAATAATTGCTTTAATCATATATCACAGGCATTTTAATAATTACTTCTGTGCCGGCAGCTGTGCCGTCAGGATTTACCAGGTCATTTATTTTTACAGGCGATTCCGATCCATTTGAATTTTGCAACATCGCGATCCGGTGCGCTGTTATTTTAAGTCCCATTGATTTATGTTTCGTAGCTGATTTGCTTGACAGTTCTGAAGCTCTTTTTCTGCCGATCCCATCATCAGTAACAGTAAAATAGATGTGATCATCTTCCTCTGACACATCAATATTCAATTGACCTTTTTCTTCTTTGTGCATCAGTCCATGCCATATTGCATTTTCTACATAGGGCTGTAAAATGAGTGGCGGAACCTGTATCGCTGAAATATCCATATCCTTAGGAACAGAAATTTTATAATCAAAATGATAATTAAAACGAAGCGCCTCAAGATTGAGATATAATCCCAGCGATTCTAATTCACTATCCAGCGTAATTAATGAAGCCTGGGAATTTTGTAATATCATGCGAACAAGCTTTGAAAACTTGGTAAGGAATTCCGAAGCTTGTTCCCTGTTATTTTGTAAAATGAAACGATTGATCGAATTAAGCGAATTAAAAATAAAATGCGGATTCATTTGTGCACGCAGCGCCTGCATTTCCATTTCTGTTTTTTGCTGTTGTAATTCTAATACCTGCCTGTCTTTTTCTGAACGTTCCAACTGACGACGGAATTTTTGTTGTGTGCGGTAACGTATCACTAAATAAAAAATACTCAATACAAAAACACCCGCAACAATTCTAAACCACCAGGTATTCCAGAATGCAGGGCTGATATTGATCATCAGTGTTTTTTCCGGGCTGTTGAATTCATTATTGATATTCGAAGACTGTACCACCAACCGGTAAGAGCCGGGAGATAAGTTTTCATACCGGATAATACGATCCGGAGGATATTGCCAGTCTCCTTCCTTACCATTTTGTCCGAGTTCATATCTTATCTTACCTTTTCCTGAATAATAATCAATAATGCCGGCTTCAATTCTGATAGTATTCTGATTATACTTTAGTGATAATTCCCCGAGCTCATTTACCTGTGTATAAAGTGAAAATTGTTTTTGATTAATATAAAGAGTTTTGAGATAAACGGCTGAAGTAGTGTGTGAAACTCTTTCCGGGTAAATACGCTCCAATCCTCCATTTGAGGGCTCGCCCCAAGCACCGAAATATAAATTTCCCTGCGCATCTTTTGCTGTAGATGACCCCTCACCATAAATTTGTTTTTCATAGCCATCTGCTTCAGTAAGCGTAGTGAAGATACCTGAAGCAGTATCGAGACGGCACATCTGGTTTAAACTACCGTCGAACCATATATACCCGGCATTATCAAACAGCATATTAAAGGCTGGTCCCGCATAGCCATCATTTCCGGTATAAGATCTTATTTTGTGGAAATCTTTATCATAGTGAACCAATTCGTATGGGAAACTGATCCATTGCGATTGGTCTTTTTTGTCGTAAACTATATTGTTCCATTTCAGCGTATCGAGCAAGTGGGGGATCTTTATCCATTTCCCATTTTTGTTTTCAAAAGATGCACTTTGATCAGCAATGGTGCCGAAACCCCGCAAAAATAAAAACCGGTCTTCTTTGAGGATCATCCTCCAGCCTATACTTTTAAAGGGAAACACCAGGTCTGCAAACAAGCTGTTTTCTTTGACCTCAAAAAGGCCATGCTTAAAATCGCAGATCAATAAACCGTTTTTATAAGGCTGCACCTGCTCGCCGTAAAAGAAAGTTTTGTCAAACTGCCTTGATCCGTCCCTGAATATGATCGGTCTGCATTCACGGGTTTCAAGGTTCATTTCATATATACTAACCACTCGCTCTGCCCCCTTTTGTATCATTGCCCCAAGCCAGGCTTTTTGCCGGACAGTATCTATATAAACAGGTGCGATCATTGGTCCCTTTATACCCGGCAGATCTTTTTCACGCAGTATTTCGAATTTTTCTGTTTCCGGGTCAAAAATATTCAGCCCATCCGCTGTGCCTATCCATAGTTTACCCTGCGGGCCTGGAATAATGTTTTCTATGTTTTTATTACTTATTGAACCAGGTAATTTCGGATCAGGCGCATAACGTTTAACCGACGGGTTATAAGGCAACAATTCATAAACACCGTTAGAACTCCAATTGGATGTCCACACAATTCCATCCCTGTCGCAATAAAGGCGGAGGTTTGCCTCTCCTGCGAGTTTTTGCGAAGAAGTATCTGAAAGTGGCTTTCGCACCTGTTCTGTTTCCGAATCATAAATAAATATCCCTTCAGACCATGTTGAAAACCATATCCGGCCCTGCCTGTCTATATCAACTCCCACGCCGCGGTCGTAGTTTTTTGAACCTGTCATTTTATCCAACTCCTCAATTCGCCGAAACTTTTTGTCGTTCAGAGAAAATTCAAGCAATCCTTCTCCGCTGTTGATCCAGACAGAATTTCTTTTGGGATCATATCGCATGTCTTCGGCAAAATGCCTGGGTTGGGATCCAACGGTATGCCTGTGTTTGGTCTTATTATAACAGGGCCAGGTATAATATTGAGTTCTTCCGTCTAAAAAAATTTGTTGCAGTCTCCCGTAGCCTGCGTCCCAGGAGAGTTTCCATATACTGTTGGAGCTTTTTTCAAAAAAAGATTTGTTTGTATTCCATGTGAGCCAAGCGTAGTCGTCATCCTTTATTGAAAGCTTTACCAGCAACCTCCTCTTAAGCGTATATATATTAATTGCTGTTATTGCACCACCGGGTTCCATGCAATACATTTCATCTTTTGTAGCCCAAAAAGGAACGATGGTTTTTGAGGAAGACCCAGTATCAATAAGGGGTAAAAAATTGGTAAAGGTGTCGGCTTTACTGTCATACCTCGATATACCTTTACCGGTTCCGATCCAGATATTATGCAGGCTGTCTTCTTCAAATGACTGGATATATTCGGAATTTATGGTACCGCTTTTCTGTGGATCAGGAATATATTTCTTAAATGTCGCTCCATCGAAACGGCAGAGCTCTCCTTGATCGCTTGAACTTCCAATCCACATAAATCCTTTTGAATCTTTGAACATTGCATGCCGGGAATACGCAGACAAATCATCTCGTACGGTCCAATGAATGGCACGATAACTATCTCCGATGTTTTCATTTTTTATTTGTTGTGCAATAGAAAAAGCAGCAGCAAAACAGCATGTGATGAAGAGTAATATTTTTTTTAATAATTGCATGTTTTAATTGATGGGAATAATGAACAATAATAACTTTTGCCCGTATTTCATTAATAAATAATTTAATCACCAAATATCACCGGCATTTTTATGATCACTTCAGTGCCGGCTGCGCTTCCATCAGCATTTTCAAGATCAATAATTTTTACCGGCGATTCACCATTTACTTTTTGCAATATGGCTATCCGTTCCTGTGTAATTCTCAACCCCATGGATTTATGTTTTGTTGCCGATTTACTGGCCATTGCTGCAGCTTGTTTTCTTCCAACTCCATTATCAGCTATTTTGAAATAAAGATGATCACCTTCTTCGCTCACTTCTATATCCAATTGGCCTTTATCTTCTTTGTGCATCAATCCATGCCATATCGCATTTTCAGTATAAGGTTGAATGATGAGTGGAGGAACTTTCAGTGCTTCGATATCAAGATCTTTTGGAACAGAAATTTTATAACCAAAGCGATAATCAAAACGTAATGCTTCAAGATCAAGATAAAGCTCCAAGGCCTGTAATTCACTTTCAAGACTAATTAAGGATGCTTGTGAGTTTTGTAAGATCAGGCGAACCAGTTTTGAAAATTTAGTAAGGTATTCTGAAGCTTGTGCCTTGTTGTTTTGAAGAATAAAACGATTAATGGAATTAAGCGAATTAAAAATAAAATGCGGATTCATCTGTGCCCGCAGTGCCTGCATTTCTAATTCGGTTTTTTGCTGCAGCAATTCTGCAGTCTTTTGCCGCATCTCTGCCATCTGAGTTTCTTTTTCAGAACGCTCTATTTGCAATTTGAATTTCTGACGCATTCGC
>DATHDP010000065.1:0-25808 GCA_035318985.1 Chitinophagaceae bacterium | reverse complement strand
CTAGCCTTTAGCGGTTAGCCGTTAGCTGATCTCGCTAAAAGCTAATGGCTAATAGCTAATAGCTATCGCTGTTTATACTATAGCAAGTATGTCGCTTTCTCTCATGATCAGCAGATCATCGCTGTCGATCTGAATTTCTGTTCCAGCATATTTACCATAAAGAACCGTGTCGCCAGCTTTTACTGACATTGGTTCATCTTTTTTGCCAGGACCAGCAGCAATAACAACACCACGTTGTGGTTTTTCTTTTGCAGTATCCGGAATGATGATTCCACCGGCAGTTTTCTCCTCAGCAGGAGCCGGTTTCACAATTACCCTGTCGTGAAGCGGGGTAACACTTAACTTTTTAGCCATAGTTGAATTGATTTTTGAGTTGTTGAAATGATTCCCCCATAGATTTTGGGGGACGGCGAAGGTACAGGAAATACCATGCCGCCTGTCCCGAAACGGTAAAAATTTCAGGTTTAACGGACAAACCCTGTATTGAAGATTTTATAGAGGCTAAAAATTCAGGTTATCGTGTCAAATTTTCATTTTTGGCAGAGCTCCTTTTTGAAACCATCGAACTGATCTTTTGACCCACCCTGCCTAAAATTTGTTCAGCCGCATTTCCAACGGTTTTGCCGGCTATTACACCTAATAAAATAGATCCTAAGTTCAAAGCCCCATTTAATAATGCATTACTAGTTTTGAGATTGAAAGGGGTCTCAGGTTGATCTTGTTCTGCAACGTTATTCCTGGACAAATCCTCCCTTAACTCTTTCCATGAAAGATCCAATCGACTTTCAAGCTCAAGCTGTTTTACCTTAAGCGCTAATTTTTCGTTTTCAAGATCTTTTATGTTTCTAATCTTTTTCATCTTCTTCTTTATCAAACATTACATTGATCAGTGCATTCATGATAGGTTTTCTTATCAGCCCATCTTTAAAGATCCAAAGAATAATCCCAACAACAAATACTATTCCTCCGACTATCACGAAGCCGAGCCAGAAACTTTCCAACCATTGACCAAGAATTATGGCACCGGCAATACAGATCAACACAAGAAAAAGAAAAAAAACCAAGGCTGATATAACTACAGCTATCATCACAGACATCACTTTTGAGGTCTTTTCAGCAAATGAAAGCTTTAATTGTGCAAGCCTAATATTCACATATTCCTTTACCTGGTCAACCAAAGTTTCTGCATTATTATAATCCTGGTCCATATATCTTATTTACCTATTTTTTTAAAATTACTTTTCTTATCCGCATCTATTCATGAGCTAGTTCATAAATGATCCTGACAATTGTCACGGCTATAGACTTCAATATCCGATTTATTAATCATACTCCCTAAAACAAACTAACGGATAACTATATACGAAATGCAGAGAAGATATGCTTTACGTCAGAAATATAATGCCCGCCAAATAAAACTGCGTGAACCAGTAAGGGGTATAGCTGGGTAATTGGTAATCGTTTTTGCCATTGTTTTTCTAATGGGTATGTTTCATTGTATGCATCATAAAATCGTTGATCGAATCCTCCAAAAAGCTTCGTCATTCCAATATCCATCTCACGATGGCCACAATAAACTGCCGGGTCAAATATCGCTGCATACCCGGAGGAGATGATCATATAATTACCGGCCCAAAGATCTCCATGTAAAAGTGAAGGAGGCTCGCTGGGAAAAATAGTTCTTATGTTATTACAGAAAAGATCTGCATCACGAATATCTGTTGCAGGAAGATCACCGGCGTCAAATAGCTTTTTCACCAACGGCTTTATTCTGCATTCAGTATAAAAAGAATGCCATTCACCATGTTGATCATTATTTTGATCCAGGCTTCCTATATAATTGTCTTCACCCGATCCAAAATATTGCTGTGGCTGTTTATGCATCATCGCTAATCCGCTTCCAAAATTTTCCCACATATCTTTTTTAGGTGAGCCTTTTTCCAACCACTCCAATAACAGGTATTGCTGATCATTGCAACTACCCTGCTTAATGACCCCGGGAATTTTAAGTTTACAATATTCACGGAGTTTATCAAGACCGTTTGCTTCCCTTGCAAACATCAAAGGATATTTATTCTTATCATTTAGTTTTAAAAAATATTTCCCTGCCGGGGTATATAAGCAATAGGCTGAGTTGATATCTCCACCATGCACCTGTTCATAACGTTGAACATTTAAACCACAGTCAATAAAAATATTTTGCAGTACTTCCATGATAAAACTAAGATGAGATTGCTTCGGCTTCACCTCGCAATAAAAAAACGGGCCCTGTTAAGAAGCCCGTTTTCAAATAAAGTAATTTCTTAACTAAGATGTTTAGAAAGGATCTTAGCAAGATCAAACATAGAAACCTGGTCTTTACCAAAGAGAGGTCTTAATTTCTCATCGGCATTGATCATGCGTCTATTTGCTTTGTCCTGGAGATTATTTTTCTTAATATAATCCCAGATCTTTTTAACAGCTTCTGTGCGGGGAACTGCACTAGCGCCGATAGCTCCGGATAGTGTTGAACTTGGAGTCAATGCTTTCATGAAAGCAGCATTTGGCTTACGGGCAACTTTTTTCTTGATAGCTTTCTTAACGACAGCTTTTTTAATTGCCTTTTTAACAATAGCTTTTTTAATTGCTTTTTTAACTACAGCTTTTTTAACTGCTTTCTTAACTACAGCTTTCTTAACTGCTTTTTTAACTGCTTTTTTCTTTGTTGCCATGATTTTTTGGATTTAAAAATTTCTAATGGGATTAGTCATTACTGTACCAAATATATAGTTTTTTACATTCCACCAAATTGATTATAACTTTTTTCTATTCACATTTTCCCTCTGAGAAATTGTAAAAGTTGCCTTTTCCCCCAATGAAGGATCAAATGACGAGCGGATTTTCACTCAATTGATGATGAATTATCGAATTGAGTTTACTCCTCTCAAATAAACTTCCATTACACATGAATAACTAACTGTACTGTGGTGTGTCCCAGAATCGGCATTCCTATAAAACCCTTACCCAGAGAATGCTTTAAAGGAACTCTCAAAAAATTGAAACGATTGAAATTTTGAATTTGCCAATGAAAAAAGCAAACCTCTAAATGATATCTAAAGTGATTTCCCAATGGTAAAAAGTCCATAGATGTTCTTTCTCATTGGGAAAATATATCACCGGCCCCCGCCCAATTTAAATGTCAATAAAAAAATATTTTTTTTCCGGGTAAATACCGCCTTTGGATACCCACACAGTCATAATTCTTATTTTTACAGACTATGTCACTTCAGATCGCATCACTTAATTCAGGCAGTAATGCTAATTGCTATTATATCGGTAACAAGAATGAAGCAGTATTGATAGATGCAGGTCTCTCCTGTCGTGAGACCGATAAACGAATGAAAAGACTGGGGCTTGATATCAGGGCCGTAAAAGCAATTTTTATTTCTCATGAACATGCTGATCATATTGCCGGCCTCCGGGTATTATCAAAAAAATACAGCTTACCGGTTTATATCACCCAAAACACTTTGCGAAACTCTAATCTTGAAATTGAAAAAAGTCTTACATTTTCTTTTATACCTAATAGCCCTGTATCGATCGGGGATCTGTCAATCATCCCGTTTATTAAAAGTCATGACGCAAACGATCCGCATAGCTTTATTGTTTCGAATAACAAGGTTCATATTGGCGTGATCACGGATATTGGATATGCCTGTAAGCATGTGATCAAACATTTTAAGCTTTGCAATGCGGTTTTCCTTGAATCAAATTACTGTGAACAAATGCTTGAAAATGGGTCTTATCCATTGCATTTGAAAAGGCGCATCAGCAGCAATAAAGGTCATTTATCCAATGACCAGGCGCTAGAGCTTTTTTTGAAACATAGACCTGAGAGTTTGCAATTATTAATACTTTCCCATCTTTCGCAAAACAATAATCACCCGGATATCGTAAATAAACTATTTACACAGTATGCAGGCGGGGTAAAAGTCGTAATTGCCTCCCGTCATAAGGAATCAGAGCTATTTAGTATCGAAAGCAACCCTCAACTGAGACCGATAAGGATCATTAAAAAGCTTAAAATAAACAAAGCGCAGCTCTCACTATTTGAATTTTAATTTAACTATATCTATTTCTTAACGCCATTAATTGTATTAAATTTGTCGGAATCATTAACCCGGATATGAGGCGTCTTCTTCTATATTTACTTACTTCTGCTTTTTTTATCTCTTCATGTAATGATCATTTGAAGATCGAAAAAAATAATGACCCGCAAGGCTATGCAGATTCACAATTTGTGGGCTCATGGAAAATAACTGCCTTGAGTTGCGATGTATCTTACGATTGGAATAACGATGGCACTACCGAAAGAGATATTTATAGTACATGGACACCATGCCAAAGGGACAACCTGTATACTTTCACTGCGGATACTTTGTCGGCTGCTAAAAAAACGGGGACATTTAAGCTCAGCTGTTCCGTTACTAAACCCGCAGAGTGGCAAATTGTCGATACTAAATATCTTGTTTATACTCCTCTTGGCCTTGGGCCGGAATCAGAACAAGTTATCAATATGACTTCCGTTCAATTTCAATCGGTCCTTTTATTAACGCTAAACGGTCTGCCTGCTACAATTACCAAAACCTGGACAAGGCAATAAAAAACCCCGATCAGATCGGGGCAAAAAATTCTTCTGGAACAAATTTTACTTATGGCTGTGCTGCACTTTTACTTGCTGAAGTAAGTGTTGCAAGCAATCTTCCATTTGGCAACTCGTTGGCTGCATAATAAAGATTCACTTTCTTGCCGGCTTTAATTCTAGGAAGTGTAAGAATATCTTTTACACTGCAGGAAACCTTAGCAGAAGCATCCTTAGCATCACCAAATTTCCATTCCTTTAAAACAACATTTTGTTCGTCTTTAATAGTAACAGTGCGGCTTTTTCCCGGCTTTCCGCAATGATAATAACGTATGGCTAATTGACCGTTACTTGCACTTTGATCCAGTTGAAGATTCTTCACTATATCCATCTCTTTTCCGTACTGCTGTAAAACAAGTTTGTCGTTTAAGTAGACTTCGAATCCCTCACCACCGAAATTATTTTTTGTAGATGAAAATGAAGATAATGCTGCACTTACTGTGAGCAAAAGAGAAAGGAAAACTACGGACTGATAATTGATCTTTTTCATGGCGAAAATTTTAGTTATTAATAATTTTTGAATTAGCCACAAGTTAAAATGAGAAGCTACCCCTTCGCATGAAACTTTGACGAGATGCAAGTGGGGCTTGACTACCTGTAGTGTTACCGGCGTTTTTTTAAATTAACAAGGTAAATGATAAACACAATGGCCAATACTCCGAAGGAACCGTATATCATATAGCTAATTGGCATAAAACCGAGGTATAAGAATTAAAGATCGGCTAATTCCCCACATCTTGAGTTTTCGTATCTTCAAAAAAACTTTTTATATGGCCGAATTAAAAACAAAAGAGAATAACGCTTCGGTTGAAAAGTTTATCAACGCTGTAAAAGATGAAGAAAAAAGAAAAGATTCCCTTGCACTTCTTGAACTTTTAAAAAAGATCACAAAGAAAGAACCGAAGATGTGGGGACCCAGCATCATTGGTTTTGGAAGTTATCGTTATAAGTCTCCGAAGACAGGTCGTGAAGGTGATTGGTTTCTTACTGGTTTTTCTCCCCGAAAACAAAATATGACTGTTTACTTCAGTTCCGGCTTTCAAAGCATGGCACCATTAATGAAGGATCTTGGAAAATATAAAACAGGTGGCGGTTGCCTGTATTTTAACAAGCTAAGTGATATTGATATTAAAGTGCTGACAAAAATGCTTAAAGAAACGATCACCAATCCATTTTTAGCAAAGTGAAATATAATATCAAAACAAGCTTATGAGAACCACCTTTCTTTTTGCGATCATTATTTTACTTAATAGTTGCAATAATAAATCTCCCTCTTATTCATCTGATCTTGATAAAATTTTTGACTCCGTATTTAAAGCGGCTGAGCCGGGTGGCGCCGTACTGATCGCAAAAGACGGAAAGATCATTTATGAAAAAGGATTTGGCGTAGAAGATATCACTACTAAAAAAGCGATCGACAACAATACACTTTTTAATGTTGGATCTATCAGCAAAACTTTTGTTGCCTTTGGAATTTTACAATTGTCAAAAGAAAATAAGCTATCAATAGATGATAATATTTATAAATACTTTCCTGATTTTAAAGACAGCTCGATCGCAAAAAAAATAAAGATCCATCATTTGCTTACCCATTCTTCTGGCTTGCCAGATATAAGAAATGTGCAGGGAGATAGTGTATTTTATTTATCAGCTAAAGATGAAGAGAATTGGGCGCCTATCAAAAAAGCAGACAGCCTCGAATTTCAACCGGGAGAAAGATTCAATTATTCAAATCCTGCTTTCAATGGACTCGCATTGATCATTGAAAAAGTTTCTGGTATGAAGTGGCAGGAGTACATTAAAAAGAATATAATGGAGCCGGCCGGAATGAAAACTTCAACTATCACTGATGGCTCCTATCCTGAGTCAGGCGTTTCACATGGTTATTTATTTGATGGCAAAAATTATTTTGAAAAAGATTATGGTGAAGAGCCCACATTTGCGGCCGCAGGTAACGGTGGGGTATGGAGCAGTGTTAATGAACTTTGGAAATATGAGCAAGCCATTCAGCAAAATATTTTTCTTGACAGTGCATGGATAAAAAGATCAAGAACAGTTTATGATCTTTCGAACTGGAAAGACAGCCTTCCTCCATTCATTGGCCTTTGCTGGTTCATTACAAAAACAAATAATGAGAACATGATCGGTCACACAGGGTCCCAAGGCGGGTTCAGGGCTGATTATGTTTGGCTGCCGGAAAAGAAAATATTTTATGTGATACTTTGTAATACTCCAAAACCATTAGGTGCCTTAAGAAATAAAGTTCTATCAGTTGCATTGAAAGAATAATAAAATGGTATCTATTGAGCAAACAAGAAAAGCTGCATTATCATTACCCGAAACAGAAGAAAAACCTCATTTTCATCTTACTAGTTTCCGGGTAAAAAATAAAATATTCGCTACCATTCACGCTGATAAAAATTATGTGATGGTAAAACTTTCATCAATTGATCAGTCCGTTTTTTGTGCCTACGATAAAGAAGTGATCTTTCCCGTGCCCGGCGCCTGGGGTAAGCACGGCGCCACTTTTATCAACTTGAAAAAAGTCAAGAAATCTATGTTAACTGATGCATTGACAACAGCATGGAAAACAACAGCACCGCCAAAGCTTGTAGCCAAGTATTCAGGAAAAGAAAAATCCTAAATTTACTATAACGATCTACTTGATATGGAACTCTACGGCAAACTTTTAAATATCACCGTTCCTTTCTTTCTCTTTTTTTTCCTTGTTGAAAAAATTGTGGAGTGGCGTAAGGGCCTCAACGTTATTCGTGGGCTTGACAGCGTTTCGAGTTTTAGCAGCGGAATTACCAATGTTGTAAAAGATGTGCTTGGTATCAGTATTACTATCATTACTTATAGCTGGCTGGTAGATAAAATTGCGATCACTCATATACAGGCAACGATCCCCCTTTACATCATCGCATTTCTTGTAATAGATTTCCAGGGTTATTGGGTACATCGCTGGTGTCATAAAATAAATTTTTTCTGGACCTACCACATCATACATCACAGCAGCGAGGAGTTTAATCTTTCCTGTGCCTTACGTCAATCGATCTCAACCTTTATTAACTTCTTTACCTTCCTGCTTATACCAGCCGCATTATTAGGAGTTCCTAAAGAAGTGATTGCCATCGTTGCGCCGTTGCATCTTTTTTTACAATATTGGTATCATACGCAATTGATCGGCAAAATGGGATTTCTCGAGCATATCCTTGTCACTCCTTCTCATCATCGTGTACACCATGCTATCAATAAGGAATACATGGATAAAAATTTATCACAGATATTTATTTTCTGGGATAAACTTTTTGGCACCTTTCAGCAGGAACTTGATGATGTAAAACCTGTTTATGGCGTGACAAGACCGGTAAAAACATGGAATCCCGTTAAGATCAATTTTATTCACCTGTGGTTGCTGATCAAAGATGCATGGAGAACAAAAAATATAAAAGACAAATTTCGCATTTGGTTCATGCCCACCGGGTGGCGGCCTGATGATGTGAAAGAAAAATATCCTGTTGACTACATTGCAGACGTTTACAATTATAAAAAATTCGATACTCCTGCTACAAAAACTTTTATTGCCTGGAGCTGGGCGCAAATGTTTTTCAATTATTTTCTGCTCATTTATTTTTTTGCTTTTATTGCACAGATAGATAAGCCGCATATTTTTTATTATGGAGCTTTTGTTTTCATTTCCATTTACGCCTATACTGAGCTAATGGATGGTAACAGATATGCTTTTTATATGGAACTGGTAAAATCCCTTACCGGTCTTTTTATCATTTATTATTATGGTGATTGGTTTTTTTCTTCACAACACTGGCCATGGTATCATTATGTTGTAGCAGGCTATTTTATCATTTCAGTTTTTGCCACAGCTTATTTTGTTTTTTATGAAATGAAAAAAAGCGATCAGCAAGTTTCCCTGGCCTGAATTTCTTTTGGGCCTCATTTGACCAGCACAATAATTGGCTCACCTGCAATGGGTTTTTCACAAAATACTCAACCGACAACCTTCTGACCGTAATCTTTGTGTCAGGAATTCGGAACCGGTCATTCTGGCCTCATGGAATTGGCGTAATTTGTGGAGCAAAAGCAACCCTAGCGGTTCTGTCCACGATTATTTAACCGAAATATTGCACTATTGTTAACAGCCCGGGAATTAAGTGAACACATTGAAGGTTGTGTAAAGAACAATAGGGATAGTCAAAAAACTATCTATAGTTCTTTCTATGGCTATGCTATGTCAATATGTGATCGCTATTCCGGGAACTATGATGATGCTGTGGAAATTCTCAATGATGGTTTTTTGAAAATTTTTAAAGAAATACATAAATACAAGCCGGCATATGCTGATACTGTCGCCTCTTTCAAAGGATGGATAAGGAAAATTATGGTGTATACCGCTATTGATCATTATCGCAAGATCAAAAAGCATTTGAATGGACATACGGACCCGACCACTCTACAGGTGGCTTCAGCACAGGAAACAGCGCTTGATAAATTATCATACCAGGAAATTTTAAGAGCAGTCCAGCAATTATCCCCGGCTTATCGTACAGTATTCAACCTGTTTGTAATGGATGGATTAAGTCATGATGAAATATCGAATAAACTGGGTATTGCCGAAGGCACATCAAAATCAAACCTTGCAAAAGCAAGAATGCATTTGCAAAAAATATTATTAAAGCAAAAAACCGAACTAGAATATAAACGTAATGCAGTCTGAGAATTTTGACAAGAAGATAAAAGATTCATTGAGCCAGCGTCCTCCCGGATATGATAGCCCGGATTGGGATAAAATGGAGACGTTGCTTGATAAACACATGCCTGTTGATAAGAAAGACAGGAGAAGGATATTCTTTATTCTTTTTAGTTTTCTTTTATTGGGTGGTGGAGCATTTCTTGTTTGGCAAAATAGCACCAGCAATAAAAAAGAACTCGCAGAAATTAAATCTCCAAAACAAAATTCAGCAACAATAGAAAATAGTAAGCCCGAAAATATTGGCACAAATAAAGACGCAAATACTTCACAGTTGCCAAACAATACAGGCGAACGATCTGCAGAAACTAATATTGATCCCGATAAGGATTTTCAAACTAATGCCCTGATCGCAAAAGCAGATAAGAATAAAAAAACAAGTACTTCAGTAAATAAAAAGGCAAACAAGACAAAACAAAAAAGCTCGGACCAAACTATTGACGAGTTGATTAAGGACACCGAACCCGAAAAAACGCTGATCGAAGATCTAACCAAAAGTGAAAACGAATCAACTATAACAGAAAAGAAAGAGTCGGTAAAAGAACCTGAAGTTGAAAAAGCAAAAACTGAAAATAAGATTGATGAGCAAAAAGTAGAAACAAAAAAGACCGAGCCTGTAGCAGCTAAAAAAACTGATAGCAAAAAACAGAAAAATAATAGCTCGTTTGCGAATAACTTCTTTGTCAGTGTTTCTGCAGGACCGGATCTTAGCAAAGTAGGCGATAACACTGGTGAAGTAAGAGCAGTCTATGGTGCCGGCATCGGTTATCAAATTTCAAAAAAGTTTTCTGTAAGAACAGGGTTCTATGCAGCAAGGAAAGTTTATACTGCTGACCCGGGTGATTATCATCCTCCAAATAATTTCTGGGGATATTATCCTAACCTGGAAAATATTGAGGCCAATTGCAAAGTGTACGACATTCCTATTACAGTAGATTACACAATAAGTTCAAACAAAAAACAGAGTTGGTTTGCATCTGTTGGGCTTTCCAGTTTATTGATGAAAGAAGAAACCTATGATTATTATTTTAAGCCAAATTATAGTCCTACTTATATTACCTATACTAAAACGATCAATAATCAGAACAAGCATTATTTTTCCGTATTGAATTTATCCGGCGGCTATACAAGAGTTCTTAATAAAAATATAAGCTTGCAAGCAGAACCTTATTTAAAAATAGCCCTGGATGGAGTTGGCTATGGGAAAGTAAAACTGAATAGCGGGGGCGTACTTTTCTCAGCGGTCATTAAGCCTTTTGCAAAAAAATAAAGAAGCCCGGTAATCAAATCACCTCTTTTAATTTTTCGATCACTGTATCTATTTCTGCGGTTGTATTGTATTTGCTGAATGAAAACCTTACAGGCACCAGGTTCGGATTATTATTGATCGCCCTGATCACATGCGAACCAACATCTGCCCCGCTGCTGCAGGCACTGCCTCCTGATGCACAAATATTATTCATATCAAGATTGAATAAGATCATCTCTGATTTCTCTGATTTTGGAAATGAAGCATTCAATACCGTGTATAAGCTTTTGCCATTATAATCACCATTGAACTTTACACCGGGGATCTTTTTATTCAATCGTTCGATCATGTATGTTTTTAATGAAAGAATGTATTGAGAATCCTTTTCCATATTTGCATCAGCGATCTCTAATGCTTTTGCAAAACCAACAATCCCATAAAGGTTTTCTGTTCCTGCACGCATATTTCTTTCCTGTCCTCCGCCATATATCATGGGCTTTACTTTGATATTATCATTTACATATAATATCCCCACTCCTTTCGGACCATGAAATTTATGCCCTGCACCGGTTGCAAAATGTACTGGCTTCTTTCGCAGATCAATTTTATAATGTCCGACAGTTTGCACGGTGTCTGAATGAAAGATGGCATTATACTTTTTACAAATTTCACCGGCAGCATAAATATCAAGAAGATTTCCGATCTCATTATTTGCATGCATTAGCGAAACAAGACATCTTTCTTTATGTTCTGCTAATTGCTTTTCCAGATCTTCAAGATCAATATGGCCATCGGGTAACAACTTCACAAAACTGGTTGTGATAGTTCCTTCATGATTTAAATGTTCTACTGCATGCAGCACGGCATGATGTTCGAGGGGTGATGTAATGATATGACGACAACCAAGATCACGAATGGAGGTTGAGATCGCCATGTTATCACTTTCAGTACCACCACTGGTAAAAAATATTTCACCGGGGTTAGCATTTAAGATCTTCGCCACCGTTTTCCGTGCACTCTCGATAGCAAGACGTGACTCCCTGCCATAAGAGTAAATAGAAGAAGGGTTGCCAAAATGTGTGGTCATATACGGCAACATTGCATCAAGTACTTCTTTATCAAGGGCTGTCGTAGCCGCATTATCTAAATAAATTCTTTGCATAATATTAAAGAGGCGCAAAGATAATTAATCGAACCTGAGTGAGTATAGGTTTGGATGAAATGGTGCAAACGATGGATTAATAGTTCTAATTTTACTATATAAATTATTTCTGGAACTTGATAGTCCTCTATATTAATAAATATGCAACAATTCCAGCATGCCAGATGGGTCATCAATCGTCTCTAAAAGATCCTTATTATGCTTGATCATCTTGCTTCGCATATATACACGAAGCCATTGTTTATACATATATAGTTCAAAGCGATTGAGCATATCCGGAAGAGGCAGATTGCGCTGTGCTATAAGTCCAGCTAAATGTATGGCAGATTCTAAGCCCAGCGAAATCGATTGAAAATATGGAGAGCCGAGTGCAGCATCGCCAACCACAAATACCGGTGAAGTGTTGAACGGGTGCTCATTGCCTCCTTCAGCAAGCCATTTCCGGTTGGTTGCGTTATTGGCCCTGTACAGATTCAATGGAATTCGAACTATGTCCAGGTCGCCAATTAATTCTCCATTCGTTTCCTGTTTTACCTTGTCGATAAAGTTGTCCATTGAGCGAGCAACCTGGGGGAAGTGTATACGAAGCCACTTACCATCGAATGTTGCCGGCATCGATTCGTAATCTTTGGGTGTTATTTTAACAATGCCTGAAACAAAGGTGATATTGCCATCATAACACACACGATCAACCGCTGGAATAAATTTATAGTGTAGGTTTCCTGCATTCTTGTAGTATTTGCAATATTCGTTGCACAGGTATTCCTGGCCGTACAGGAAAGTGACAACAATTGCGTATTCAAGTTGAATGTTGAATGTGTTAGCGTCTTTGTTGCCAATAGCCGGACCAGGTGAAAGGTGATCCCTGAGTAGTGACTTACAACCTGTACAGTCGATCAGGATATCTCCCGGTTCGAGCATTGCTACTGCCTGCTCTGCAGTCAGATTCGTTACAATGCGTTCCACATTATTTGAACCGCGGTTGTCGATGAGGTCACTGAGTCCTTGTTCGATAGAGTTGAGTGGTGCGAACCCCTTAACCCATTCATGGAGAAGTGACATCAGGTCTTCCGGGATCGTTCGTCTAAATGCAAGTGTTTCCTCAATTTCTCCAACATCAAATACGGCTGCCAGGTTCTCGGCATCAATATGATCGGCACAATAGCTATCCACTGAATCGGCAGTAAGGAATGAAGAGAGCTTAACCATACGTGTACGGGTATATTTCGGCCTTTTTTCGTATAAGCGAACAGAGAATCCTTCCATTGTTTGAAATAATGCCGTGATCATAAGACCAACAGGTCCTGCGCCGATTACATGAACCCGGCTACCGGAAGACAAGCTTGCCTGATTTGCGAAACCTGATTCTGTTATTGATTTCAAGAGTTGGTATTTTTATTCGTATTCCCTGAGAGTTTACTGGAAGCAATTCTCTATCACAATATAGCACTAAAAGATAACGCAAACAGCACTGAGGAATTACAAGAGTGTTTTGAATTTAAAATTCTATTTGCCAGGACAATCATTGAAAATTTCTATATTCATTTGGCAATAATTTAGCGAAGCTTTACTCCAATAGAAATCGCTTACAATACGGCACACAAATTCTAATTAAAAAAATGACATGAAAAAAATAATTAAAAGAGTTCTTTATGCGCTATTTTTTTTGATCGTAGCCATAATCATTTTTGGATTGATCTTAGCCTATCTCCCGCCACCTTCAAAGATTAATAATAAAGGGATAACGCCTGAAGTAGCTGCTAATCTAAGACAGAATTATGCAGGCCCGCATCATATGTTTACTGCAACAGATGGAGAAACGCTTTTCCTACGGAGATGGAACCCCGACAGTATTGAACCGGCAAAAAAAGATATCGCCGTTTTGATCTTTCACGGCTTTACTGCTTATAGTGGCGCATATAATATGGCTGGCGAACCAATATCTGCAGGCGGATATACAACATTTGGTTTGGACTACAGGGGACATGGTCTGTCTGGTGGAAACAGGGGTGATGCGCCGGGTAAGGAAAGATGGATCGCTGATCTGGCTGAGTCGGTAAAATATATCAAAGGTCTTGGGTTTTCAAAAGTGATCATTTTAGGACATAGCTTAGGAGTGGCTTCAGCCATGTGTGCAACGAATGCAATTCCAAAAGAGATATCAGGATTAGTTTTGCTCTCAGGAGCTTATGAGGGCAGAAAAGGATTATCAAAACCACTTACGCTTTTTGAAAAGATCAGGATCCTGTCTAGTGCTATTTTCCGGCCCTCCTATCAATCTGTAGAATATTATAGAGAGGGGATGATTGTATCGCCGGATACCTTGTTCACTTTTAGATATACACCCCGATATTTCACTATGTTGGATGTAAAAAAACTCAGGCTTCCTAATGATTTAAATATTCCGGTATTGGTGGGAGTTGGAGATAAAGATGAATTATTTGAGATCGATAAAGTAAAAGAATTCTATGATTTAATACCCAGCAACAAAAAGGAATTTTTTATAATGAAAAATGCCACGCATGCTAAAATACCCGGTGAAAGCTGGGAAGAAGTTGTAGCCTGGTTGAATAAAACTTATTGAAGTTTTGTTTCAGAAACGGTGATCATTGTAGATGAATAACTTCGGTAGGAATTCTATGAGCCCAAACAATATGAAAGAAAATAATAAAACAAACAAGTTAATTAATGTATTATTTATAATTTATTTGATCGCATTATTTTGGATCTTACTATTTAAGTTGGGTGTTCGATTTTCTTATATGGGAAACAGGAACGTAAACTTAATTCCGTTTGGCAAAATCGACGTAAGTGAAATTATTTTGAATGTAGTGATTTTTGTACCCCTTGGTATTTATGCAGGAGTTTTATTTAAAAGATGGGGTTTTGTAAAAAAACTTTTCTTTTTTTTCTTAATTAGTTTAATGTTTGAAGGACTTCAGTTTATTTTTAGAGTTGGAGCATTTGACATTACGGATATAATCACTAATATTTTAGGCGGAATAATTGGATTATTGATATTTGAAGCAATTGAAAAATTATTCAATAACAGTGTCAAATCGGAAAAATTCATAACTATAATTGCAGCAATCGGAACTGCATTAATGATCTCATTGTTATTATTGCTAAAATTGAATATGCTGCCAATAAGATATCAATAGTGAATTTAAATTAAACATCATGTCTGAAACTTTAGAAAACAGTTGGTCTACACCAGCAGCACTTGCAATTCCAAAAGAAGGATATTTTAAAAAAGAAGAGGGCCGGTATGGCCCTGTCTTTCCTAAAACTCCGGCGAACTACGGCTTTACTATTATTGCAAAAGTTAAACCCGGAAGAGAAGATGCAATTCGTGCATATGGAAAGACCATTGAAGATCTGGTCAAAAGCAATCCAGATGTTCTTGCACCATTAGAGCTCCATTATCTTCGTTGGGTTTTGTTTGATGTGGGTTCCGGATTACATTTTATGTACCAGGGGATCTTCGATACAGATTTTGACAAATATGTTGATGATGCCATTGAATTGTTTAATACTACTGGTATTACAACCGTTTTTGTAAATCTTGAAGGCTTTCCCGAAGACTGGAAAACAAATGTAAATGCAGTGATCAAATTTTTCCGTGAACATCAGCGTCCAAGTTTTCTTGAATATGGTGAATATCCCTATGTTTCTTTTAAAGAAGTAAAAAAAGCCTTGAAACTAAAAGCCGCATTTTCTGAAATGCTGGACAAGATGCAATGATTCTTTATTAATGCAATGTTTCAAAAAAAAAGAAACCATCCTGCATCATTGCAAAAGGAAGTTCATCATTTAATTTTCTTTGTTCAATCCAAATCCACTATTTTTAGATTGGTTATCTAAAGGGTTTGTGATTGTGTTACATGGTCAGCAAATTCTCCCAAAACAACTGCACGAAACAAATCAGAAAGTTTACTGGCTTTTTGCATCTTATGTTAATGCTATTCGTAGCAGCAAATCTTAATATTAAATTTTTATTACGAATTAATCTAAACCTTAATTATGTCAAGCAATTCAAAAAACGGCTGGTCAACACCAGCAGCACTCTCAATTCCAAAAGAGGGATACTTTAAAAAAGAAGAAGGTCGTTATGGACCGTTATTCCCCCAGACTCCCGCAAACTATGGCTTTACCGTTATCGTGAAAGTTAAACCGGGAAGAGAAGAAGCGATCCGTGAGTATGGTAAAACTATTGAAGCAGCAGTTACAGGCAGTCCGAATGTTCTTGCTCCATTAAAGCTTCACTATCTACGCTGGGTTTTATTTGATGTGGGTTCTGGTTTGCACTTTATGTACCAGGGAATCTTTGATACAGATTTTGATAAATATATGGAAGACGCTATTGCTCTATTTAATAGTACTGGTGTTACTACAGTTTTTGTGAACCTCGAAGGATTTCCCGAAGATTGGAAAACAAATATCCCGGCAGTAACCAAGTTCTTCCGCGATCATCAACGTCCAAGCTTCCTTGAGTATGGTGAATATCCTTACGTGTCAGCAGATGAAGTAAAAAAGGCGTTAAAGTTAAAAGCTGCATTCTCTGAAATGCTGGATCAAATGCAATAACCTGACAAAATAATTATATGCTCGAATTAGAAGATGTACAACATTATCTTTTAACCCGACCTCATGCAACTATTGCGCAATACAATTTTATAACATTTCGTTCGGCCGAAGCCGGACGTAATTGGGTAAATGCTTTGTCGGATATAGTTGGAAACGCCAAAACTGTAATGGCAGCAAATGAAACCGACATGAGATGGGTTAGTTTAGCTTTTACTTTTAATGGTCTTCGTAAACTTGGACTTGATGAGGATTCTCTCGCTACATTCCCTGAACCATTCAGACAAGGAATGGCAGCAAGAGCGCAGATGCTTGGCGATACCGGTCGTAATCATCCCGACAACTGGGAAGATAAAATTACAAGTGAGGATCTCCATGCAGTTGTTATTCTTTTTGCCCGCGACAAAGCAGAGAGAGAAAGATGTATAAACCAACATGATGAATATTTGAAGAATAATCCGGGAGTTGAAATTCTTTCATCATTACTTATTGAAGCAGTTCCTCCTTTAGAATATGTTCACGAACACTTCGGTTATCGGGATAGAATAACAACTCCTGTTATTGAAGGAATGGGAATTGAAGCAACGCCGGGTTCACATGTTCCAAGCAAGCCTGGTGAATTTTTTCTCGGATACCCTGATGACGCTGGTGTGATCCCGGTTCAACCGCAACCAGAAATTCTTTCAAAGAATGGAAGCTTTCTTGGCTATCGAAAAATGCGTGAACATGTAGGCGCCTTTCGTGATTTTTTGAAAGCAAATGGAAAAACACCTGAAGAACAGGAATTGGTTGCAGCTAAAATTATGGGTCGCTGGAGAAAAACAGGTGCACCACTTGTTCTTTGTCCTGATAAGGATGATCGGGAGCTTGGGTTTGATAACATGAGGAATAACAATTTCGATTATGAAAAAATGGATCCTCATGGATATGCATGTCCTGTAACTTCTCATGTAAGAAGAATGAATGTAAGAGATAGCAGGGTTTCGCGGATCATGAACAGGAGATTGATCATTCGCAGAGGTGGAACTTATGGTCCCTATCTTCCCGAAGATGCACCTGATGATGGAGCTAATCGCGGTATTGCAGTGTTTGGAGGTTGTGCTGACCTGGCAAGACAATTTGAATTTTTAATATCAGTTTGGGCCAATGATCCTGAATTCCAGGAACTGAATGAGAAAGATCCATTTGCCGGAAGCATTGATGGTCCTTTTGAACTAACCATACCAAAGAGGCCGATAAAAAAGAAATTGAAAGGATTAAATGCATTTACCACAGTAACAGGAGGTGCTTATTTCTTTTTGCCCGGAATTAAAGGTTTAAAATACCTGGCCTCTTTAAAATAATTTTGACTCAATTCTTAAACCCTTATTCATGAGTTATCCATCTCCGAGATTTTATAATCAAATCAGTACACCACGTAAATTCATTCCTGGTAAAAGAAGATTCAGTGTTTACTGGACATGGAGTTATCCATGGGAAGCAAACAGGGATATAACCGAAATGGACAATCGTTTTTCCACTTTTACAGAAGTGCGTCGTGTTCTTTGGCCCTTCTATGAATCGCTTGAGTATTCGGAAAAAATGTTTTTGCAGGGCATCTCAGGAACACTTGAACTTTTTCATCTTAGCATTGTAAGATTTCAGCAAGTTGTTGAAAGTGTAACTGGCTTTCACGTTCCCGATTACCAACGTATTGACCAGGCCGGTCAACGATTGCCGATAGATGAAAGAATACTTAACGATACAGATACACTTATGGTGTTCGGCCTTGATCATATGGTCACAGAACAGGAAGCATCACAAGAAGAAATTGAAGCCATAAAAAAATTCTTAAAAAGAGAAGGCACTTGTTTAGTTCTTAGTCCGCATCACGATGTTGGTTTTTCTCAGGATCTGAATCAGCGTCAACAGGAATATAAACATCACGGTGATCCGCTTGTGCCAAGACAACAACGATTTGGAACATATACAAGGTCATTGATGAAAGGCTTAGGTGTTCCTGTTGAAAATAGGTTCGGTTTGCGTCCTGCGACTGTTGCAGGAACAAAAAATCAATTAGTACCACTGAAGAAACAAATGGATTTTGATAAACGTGGCTGGTTAAATGGTGTCAACACTTTTAATTTTCACATGCATCTTCCACATTATGCAGTTACCTCTGATGATCCTAAATTAATTCATGTACTGGCTCGTCAGCCGATCGACATGGCACATCCGCATCCATTTATTGAAGCTGGTAACACAGAATTTAATATGTTTCTCTGGATGCCGCCTAATGAAGAAAGGGCTGGTGATATTTTATTAGCTGATTCTACCATCTTCACAACGCTTTTCGGAGGTGATGAAAGCCTGGAGCGTTTCTGGAAAAATCTTGCTACACTTTAATGAATCAATTAATAGGAATGATCCGTGAAAAAAAGTACAGAAGACTTTTCATTCAATCATTGATCATGTTTCTTCCTGTTTTTTCTTTTGCACAGACCGATAAAAATTATTTCGAGGTCTATGGATTTATTTTGACCGATGGAGGTTACAATTTTAATTCAATTGATCCCAATTGGTTTGATGTGATGCGACCAACCAAATTACCAAAGTATAAAAATGAATTTGGAACAGATGGTAATTATTTTATCAGTGTAAGACAAACAAGATTGGGAGTGAGAAGCAGTACGGCCACAAAGTTTGGCGAATTAAAAACACAGTTCGATTTTGATCTTTTTGGATTTGGAAAAGACGTAGGACAAACCACTATCCATTTAGTAAATGGATTTGGACAGTTGGGCAAGTTTATTGCCGGTCAAACTCCATCAACCTTTATGGATACAGAAGTATTTCCTGTCACACTCGATTACTGGGGACCGAGCTCCCGAATTTTCTTTTTAAATATACAGCTACGTTACACTCCTGTTTATACTGATAAAGAAAGATTCGCTATTGCTTTCGAAAGACCCGGAGCTACTGCTGATGGAACTGATTATTCAAACAGCGTAGACATTCAGCATGTGAAACCCCGATTACCGTTACCAAACCTGGTAACACATTACCGACACAACTGGAAATGGGGTTATACACAAATAGGAGCCATTACAAAATATCTTGAATGGGAAGACACATCTCCTACCCCGTCGCAGGATCTAAGTGGAAGCGATATTGGCTGGGGCTTTAATGCCAGCACAGTGATCAATGCAGGAAAACGTTTAAAATTTAAGTTGCAGGGAGAATATGGTGAGGGCTATGAAAATTATATGGCCGACCCTTCACCAGATGTTGCTTTAGGATCTAACCCTGGAAATTCATTATCACAGGTAAAAGGAAAAGCTTTACCGGCATGGGGTTTTTTAAGTTTCGTTGAAGTTGAATGGACGAAGAAACTGAAAAGCTCTATGGGTTATTCAATGATAAATATCGAGAATGCGGACCTGCAATCGCCTGATGCATTCAGAAGAGGAGAATATGCATTGATCAACCTGCGCTGTTACCCGGTAGACAATGCGATGTTTGGAATTGAATACCAGTATGGAAAGCGAAATAATTTTAGCGATGGCTTTTATTCAAATGGCAATAAAATTCAATTCTCATTCAAGATTAATTTTTCGCAGAAGATTGAAATGGAATAATAGTGATACATGTTATCAGTTGTAGTTCTCATGAACCAATAAATCTCAACTCTTAATCATAACTTCAGTTTTCAAAACAAATACAGGTATGAAAACAATGACTTGTAAACAATTGGGCGGTGCATGTAACATGGAGTTTCATGCAAATAGTTTTGAAGAGATAGCTGAATTGAGCAAAAAACATGGGATGGAAATGTTTCAAAAAGGCGACAAAGATCATCTTGAAGCAATGAATGAAATGAAAAAGATGATGCAAACTCCAGATGCAATGAAGTCATGGTTTGAAACAAAAAGAAAAGAGTTTGATGCTTTGCCCGAAAGCAAATAGGAATTTCTTCGCAAATGTATAATGCATATATTTACGTGTTGCGTGCAATGCCATATGATACAACTATTTTGTATCAACTTTAAAACATACATAAACATGGCACAATCAAAAACGATCGTACTTATTCACGGAAATTTTGTAAACAACAACAGTTGGACAGATTGGAAACGCTACTATGAACAAAAAGGTTACAAAGTCTATACACCCGCAAACCCGGGACATGAGGGTAATCCCGGTGAACTGAGAGCAAAAGTTCATCCGGACCTTGCCAAAACGGGTTTTATAGATATAGTAAATAACATCGTTGCATTAATAAATAGCTTATCAGAAAAGCCATTAGTTGTTGGTCACTCTATGGCAGGAATGGCAGTGATGAAACTGGTAGAAATGGGAAAAGCATCAGCTGGAGTAAGCATTGACGGAGCTCCACCGAAAAATGTTTTTCCACCATTTCAAACACTTAAGATAGCGTTACCAGCTTTTGGTTTTTTTTCTTTTAATAAATATTACATGGGTAGCCGTAAATGGTACGATCATGCATTTTTCAATACAATACCTTCTACGGAGAGAGAAAAAGCATTTGAAAAATTTGCAGTACCTGAAAGTTATAAGGTCAGTCGTCAATTAGTTTTAAATTCTTTTGCAAATATAGATTTCAAGAAACCTCACGCCCCACTTCTGTTTATTGGTGGTGGTAGCGACAATATTTTCCCGCCTAAACTTACACAAACACTGGCCGGTAAGTATAAAGATGCAAATAGCAAGGTTGATGTAAAAATTTTTGAAGGGAAAAGTCATTTCATTTGCGGGGAACCAGGTTGGGAAAATGTAGCCGCCCATATATTAAGCTGGTATGAATCGCTATAGAACGGTTATTGACCAATGGAGTATTCAAATAAAATTATTGAAGATATACTGTCAAAAATTTTAATCGGCAATAAAAAAGCACCATGAAAAGATCAATTGTATTGCTCACCCTTATTTGTGGTACCCTTTCTTGCTTTGCACAAATAACTAAGATCCGTGAAGCCAGGGAGTATTTAGATGCCCAAAATTATAAGAAAGCTATACTTGTAATTAATGAAGCAGTAGCTAATTGTGAAACAAAGAATAATGCTGAAGCATGGTTCGTACGCGGCATGGCATACCTGCACAAGGCGCTCGACACAAGTGTTCATGCACCGGAAGCGGCCGAAGAAAGTTATAACTCTCTGATGAAGGCGCTTACAATTAAGCCGGATTATAGTAGTGATATCAACATTGCCTTATATTCCCACGCACTGATCACATTCAACCTGGGAGTTGCTTCTTACGGTAACAAGGATTTCAGCGCCGCTTATAACCAGTTTATGAAAGTCGCCACGATCTATAACAACGGCGACGGAAAACGGTTCATCAACGATAATAAATTTACTGAGCTGCTCACCAACGCAAAGACTAACGCTGCGTATGCTGCACTGGCCGGAAAAAGAGATAAGGATGCTTTGACGCTATTTATCGAGTTGAAAAATACAGGCAGTAAAGATCCAACGATATACCAGTCGATCATTGAGATCTACCAGCGGCAGAATAATGATGCTGCTGCGTTGGAAAACATCAATGCGGCACGCAGTTTATTCCCAAATGATCCGATGTTCAGGAACTTTGAAATCAACTATTACATGAAGTCTGGTAAGCAGGATGTATTGCTTAGCAAACTTGAAGCAGCTGTAAAGAGTGATCCTGGAAATCCAGAGCTACTATTTAATCTCGGTAACGCCTATGAAAATGCCGCATTTCCTAAAGACGCAACAGGAATTGCTATGGCTCGCCCAGCCAACTTCAGCGACCTATTCTCCAAAGCAGAAACAACGTACCAGAATGCAATCGCTGCCAGTCCGTCTAATGCTGACTACCGTTATAATTTTGGTGTACTTTATTATGAGTCTGCTGTGGAGATCGTCAAACAGATGAACAATATCAAGGGTACTACAGCGGAGGATAACAAGAAGTATGACGCCTTACTCGCCGAGCGGACCGTACTGTTTGCAAAGGCACTGCCACACTTTGAATCGGCATACTCGTTGCTTGATAAACGTAATTCCCAACTTACTATTGAAGAGAAGGTTACCTATCGGAATGCAATGATTGGACTGCGTGAGATATATTCCCGTAATAATAATAAGCTAAAGACTGACGAGCTAAATGTGAAGCTTGATGCATTGAAGAATTGATCAGGAGAGAGGCGGAGATATAAAGATCTGTAGTTTCTAAATTCTACCCCGGGAAAAAATATTTTTTACCCCTTACGTCAATTGATATATCACCCATACTTGGCCATGCAGGGTTGATCGTTTGTGTTTTTTCCCAATTATTTAATTCTTTCATCAATTGATGTCCTATTGCCGGTTCGCTACTCAGCAAGTCATGTAACTCTCCCCGATCAGTTTCAAGGTTGAAGAGATATTTGCTTTTACTTTTTTCATTAATATAAAGTTTCCAGTTCCCATTCCTGATAGCTTTTGAATAACCATTTCGCCAGTATAAAACTTCGTGAGGATCTTTTTTGCTATCGGCAAGATAGCTCAGCAGATCAACGCCATCATATACTCTATCCGCAGGAAGCGTCGTTTTTGTCATGGAAGCAATGGTAGAAAAAATATCTAATGAAGAAACAGGTTTATCATAAACAAAATTTCCATTTTTAGTTCCGGGGTAGTTGATAAAAAAAGGAACCAGCAATCCGCCTTCAAAATGTGTACACTTACCTCCCCTAAGCGGTGCATTTTCGGTGGCTCTTGTATAAGCGGCCCCGCCATTATCACTGATAAAAAAAATGATAGTATTGTTTTCGATCCCGGCAGACCTGAGTTTTTCTTTCACCTGTCCCACTGCATCATCCAATGCTTCTATCATTCCATAATAGACCCGCTTCACAGTGTCGTCTACATTTTGTATCCGGTCAAAATATTCTCTTGGCACCTGGAAAGGATCGTGAGGAGCATTGAAAGAAAGCGTTAGAAAAAAAGGATGCGCTTTATTCTTTTCAATGAATTCAATCCCTTTTTTGGCAAAAGAAAATGTAAGATAGCTTGTATCAACAATAGCATTCTTTCCTTCATAAATTGCCGAAGATCCGGCTCTTGGGGTCCATGCAGGTAATTCAGAAATAACCCAGGGTAAATGCTGATCAATATAACGACTGTTGTCAAAAGGACCATCAACATATCTTGACAGGGCACCGGAAAAATAATAACTATAATCAAAGCCCCGCTCATAAGGATGATCGCCTTCTTCATCACCCAGGTTCCATTTTCCAACAAGGCCCGTAGCATACCCGTTTTTTTTCAATAATTCCGGAAGTGTTATCTCCTGTGAACTAATCCCTGTTTGATATTTTTTTCTGTTCAGTGATAATGACGGATGTAATGATCGCAAACTCTCATCCTTATTTGCAAAAGGCAGAAAATTTTTCCGCATCTTTTTCATAAGAGCAGGATCAAATTTATCATATGGCATAAACTCACTACCAAAACGATTCTGATAACGACCGGTCATGATACCCATTCGTGAAGGTGAGCAAACCGGAGATGTTACATATGCTTGTGTAAACCGTGTACCCTCATTGCCTAATGCATCAATATTCGGAGTATGGATATTTGTGTTCCCATAAGAAGCAAGATCACTGTAACCAAGATCATCAACTATAATGAGTATAATATTTGGCGGGCCTGGTTGTTCTTCTTTCTTATGATCAATGAAACCAAAGAAAATTACAGGGGCAAAAAACAAAAAAACCTTCTTAATAAAGGATGTGTTCATAAACGGTGGCTAGAATAAAATGCTTTTACAAAACGGGACAAGTTAGGTAT
This sequence comes from Chitinophagaceae bacterium, assembly GCA_035318985.1. Taxonomy (GTDB): domain Bacteria; phylum Bacteroidota; class Bacteroidia; order Chitinophagales; family Chitinophagaceae; genus VBAS01. The sequence continues at coordinate 1,568 of DATHDP010000065.1, read as the reverse complement.
GCAATAATTACCCTGCAATTTTTCTTCGTCTAAAAACCCAATAAGCAAAATGTATTGACCTCGCTCAAAAAAAGCTTACATGAATTCTCCAATATCCTGCATGATCCGGGTAGCAATGTGATTTGCCTTTGTTTCAAAATCACTTTCAGCATAAATGCGGATAATAGGTTCTGTATTTGAAGTGCGGAGATGGACCCAATCATTATCAAATTCTATTTTTAATCCATCATCTGTATTGATAGGATGCTTTTTATATTTCTTCTTGATTTTCTCAAAGATCGATTTGACATCAACTCCATTATTTAATTCAATTTTATTTTTTGAAATAAAATAATCAGGATATAAACTACGCAACGATTTAGCACCAAACATGTGATTGGCCAAATGACTTAAGAATAATCCAATACCGATCAACGCATCACGACCGTAATGAAAATCCGGAACAATGATGCCGCCATTTCCTTCGCCGCCAATCACTGCATTTACTTCCTTCATTTTCTTTACTACGTTCACCTCTCCTACTGCTGATGGAAAATATTCGCCCCCGTGTTTCTCTGTTATGTCTTTTAATGCACGGGTGCTGCTCATATTACTTACTGTATTTCCTTTTCTCTTGCTCAATATATAATCGGCAATAGCGACCAGCGTATACTCTTCACCAAACATAGATCCATCTTCACAAACAAAACATAAACGATCAACATCGGGATCAACAGCAATCCCTAAATGAGCTTTTTGTTTTACTACTTCCCGGCTTAGCTCTGATAAATGTTGAGGCAATGGTTCGGGATTATGTGCAAAATTTCCATTTACTTCTTCGTTAAGCACTATTACATTCTTTAACCCCAGTTTTTTAAGCAATGCAGGTACAAATGTGGCACCGGTAGAATTAATACCGTCCACTATGATCTTATATTGCTGACTGGCAATTGCATTTTTATTTACCAGCGGATAATTTAAAATGGCATCAATATGTTTTTGCATGTATGAATCATCTATTGACAATTCACCAAGTTGTTCAACAGTATTAAAAACAAAATCTTCTTTTGCAGCTTTCTCTAAAACTTTTTCACCGATCTCAGCTGATATAAATTCGCCCTCATTATTCAAAAGTTTTAGAGCATTCCATTCTTTTGGGTTATGACTGGCCGTAATTATAATTCCGCCATCGGCTTTTTCTTCTTTCACTGCAATTTCCACACTAGGTGTAGTGGAAAGTCCAAGATCGATCACATCAATTCCCATTCCTGTTAAAGTGCTTACGACAAGATCACGAACCATTGGCCCACTGATACGGCCATCACGACCTATTACAATTTTTGTTTTCTTGTCAGATGAAGAAACCTCTGCATTCGTGCCGCCTGTAATGATACTAGCAAAGGCAGCGGTAAATTTTATAATATCAACCGGGGTTAAATTATTTCCTGAGTTGCCTCCTATTGTTCCTCGTATTCCTGATATGCTTTTGATAAGTGCCACGCTGTGTTGTTTCTTTTATGGTTTTTCGCCTGTAAAATTTGACAGGGATGCAAAAATAAGCTTTTAACCGCCAACAGATTTATTACTTC
>DATHDP010000064.1:0-7990 GCA_035318985.1 Chitinophagaceae bacterium | reverse complement strand
TGTGACAAGTGCAAAACCTGCTGGTTTTATTAATTCAGATGATTGAATAAAATTTGAAAAGGACCCTTTACCCGAAATAAATAAACCACCAACCAATAAAACGATAGCTGCAACTTTTGCTGCGGAAAAGATATTCATCAGTATACCACTTGACTTTGTACTCCGGTAACTTACCCAGGTGAAGACGCATAGAATTATTATGGTAAGAATTTTTACTCCAAAATCTTGTAGTGGAAGCAGATCACCAACCAACGGAATATGAAAAATAACAGATTGTTCTATTTCTGGTGAGAAACGAGGAAGCTTAAAAAAATATTCCAAATACTGAGAAGTAATAAAGGCAATGCCGGCCCCGCCGGCACAATTCATAACTGCAAATGCAGCCCACCCGTATAAGTAAGACCAGAAATCCCCATACATGTGACGCATAAAAGCATAATTACCGCCTGTTTCCGGGATCATAGCTGCGACCTCGGCCAATACCATCACTGAAAGCATAGTAAAAAGACCCGCGATGATCCATACTGCAAAAATTAAAACAGGAGAACCAAGCAATGCTGCCATTTCAGCTGGGCGCATAAAAATGCCGGACCCGATAATGGTAGTGATGACAAGAGCTGTTGCTGTAGACAATCCGACGGTTCGTTTAAAATCCTGGTGTTGTGGCATAAAAGCAGGTAAGATAACAAAAGATATGAAAGCAGCTTGCCTTTTACTGAATTCAACTTATCTGTAACTTCCGTGAAATAAAATTGAAATATGAAAATTAGATTACTGGTTATTTGTTTGTTTTATTCATTACTAACCACGGCACAGAATAAAGTTTCGTTATTCAACGAAAAAGACCTTTCAGGCTGGAAAATAAATGGCACTGAAAAGTGGTTTGTAGACAATGGAGATCTTGTTTGTGAAAGCGGACCAGATAAACAATATGGTTATCTCTCAACAAACAAAACTTATAAAAATTTTGAACTGACACTTGAATTCAAACAGGAAGCTAATGGGAACAGTGGTGTTTTCTTTCGTTCATCAATAGAGGGTGTAAAGATCAGTGGCTGGCAATGCGAAGTAGCTCCGATCAATCATCATACGGGTGGCATTTATGAATCGTATGGTCGTGGCTGGCTGATACAACCTGATTCAACACATGAAAAATATTTGAAAACAGGCAAATGGAATAAACTCAAACTAAAAGTAGTCGGAGATGAAGTGACCACCTGGCTCAATGGTCATCAAATGATCTACATTAAAGATGAAAAGATCGGTGCAGGCAATGGATTTATTGCTTTGCAAATTCATGACGGCGGAGGTATAAAAGTGAGATGGAAGAAAATTATGATAAAAGAACTCAATTAAAATGATATGAGTAAGGTAAATAGACTATTTATCACTGCTATTGCTACATTTCTTCTTTGCACATTAGGATTTACGTTATTTCATTTTGAACTGGTAGGTCTTGGCTATACATTTTTTATTGTAGTTCCATTATGCATTGGCTATTCCCTTGGAATAAAACTTGACTGGGGCATAAGTCTTGTAATTGCCGTAATGATGGGTCTTACCCTTTTCTTTTTTTTACTTCTCACGGCAGGATTTGAAGGCCTGATTTGTGTGATCATGCTGCTCCCAATATTTATACCTATAGTGTTAATAGGGATACTGATAGGATATAATTTACGTAAGAGATCATTAAAGACTGAGAAAAAAAATATAATTAAGATTAGCCTTTATCCACTCATCGTCCTTTTATTTTCTGGCGGCATTGAACATTTCTTTAGCAATAAATTTGAAAATGCAAAAGTTGAAAGCACAATTTATTTGCCGTATAAAGCATCTACAGTTTATGACTTTATTAAATCTGTAGACACACTTGCTGGTAAAAGATCATTGCTAATGAACCTTGGTCTATCCGTTCCGCAAAAATGTGTATTGGAAAAAGAAGAGGTTGGTGCTAAGAGAACCTGTTATTTTGAAAATGGAACAATTGAAGAAAAAGTTACTGATATTAAAAGAGGGAAGTTTATAAAAATGAAAGTAACTGACTATAAGTTACCCGGCTTCAAATGGCTGAAATTTGATGACGCAATTTATTTATTTACACAAGAAGGCGATTCAACAAAACTGACGAGAATAACAACTTATCAATCGCAATTAAAACCACGTATCTATTGGGAGTTTTGGGAAAAACAAGCGATAGAAGCACAACATGAATATGTGTTAAATGATCTGAAACGTAGACTCGAGGCAAAGCATAAATAAAATTCTACAAAAAATATTATCTATACAACTCCGCTTTCATCGCCTTCACTCTTTCATCAACCAAGTATTCATCAAACTCCATCAGCCTGTCAATGATACCATTTGGCGTAAGTTCGATCACACGATTGGCAACGGTTTCCATAAATGTATGGTCATGGCTGGTAAGTAAAACGATCCCTTTAAAATCTGTGCATTGTTCATTGAAGCTTTGGATACTTTCCAAATCAAGATGGTTTGTTGGTTGATCCAATAAGATCACATTTGGATTTTGCAGCATCATACGACTGATCATGCAACGAACTTTTTCGCCACCGCTTAATACATTTGTCTTCTTCAACACATCATCACCACTAAAAAGCATTTTGCCTAAAAACCCCCTTAAAAAAGGTTCGTCCACGTCCCTAACATGATCAGGCACGTATTGACGTAGCCAATCCATCAGGTTCATTTCTTTTTCAAAGAATTGGCTGTTTTCCTGTGGCAAAAAAGCATGTGTAACAGTCGACCCCCATGAATAAGAACCGCTGTCAGGTATTGTTTCGCCGGTAATAATGCTGAAGAAACTTGTTACTGCCAACGGATCACGGCTCAGTATTGCGATCTTATCGCCTTTGTTCACTGTAAAAGTTACATTTTTAAAAAGCGGTCTGCTATCAACAGACTTTTCTAACTTATCAACTTGTAATATCTGGTTGCCAACTTCACGCAACTGCTGAAAAATTATACCAGGATATTTTCTGTAACTCGGCTCTATCTCTTCTATTGTTAATTTCTCTAATGCTTTTTTTCTTGAAGTAGCTTGTTTACTTTTTGATGCGTTTGCTGAGAATCGTGCAATGAAATCTAATAACGCCTGGCGCTTCTCTTCTGTTTTCTTATTCTTATCCCCTACCTGGCGGGCCATCAATTGTGAACTCTCGTACCAGAAAGTATAGTTACCGGTAAATATTTTTACTTTCTGACGATCAACATCGGCTACGTGTGTACATACTGCATCCAGAAAGTGACGGTCGTGGCTCACGATCAAAACGATGTTCTCATAATCAGCCAAAAAGTTTTCTAACCAGCTGATCGTTTCAATATCCAAACCATTCGTCGGCTCATCCAATAATAATATATCTGGATTGCCAAACAACGCCTGCGCTAAGAGTACCCGAACTTTTAAGTTCGAAGGAATATCTTTCATCAATGATTGATGATACTCTTCGTTCACTCCTAATTCACCTAACAAAGTTGCTGCATCACTATCTGCGGTGTAACCACCCATTTCACCAAACTCACCTTCCAATTCTGCAGCTTTCATTCCATCTTCTTCAGTAAAATCGGCAAGGGCATAAATGCTTTCTCTTTCCTTCGTCACTGACCACAATTTTGTATGGCCCATCATCACCGTATTTAAAACTGTTTGCTCGTCAAACTCAAACTGGTTTTGCTTTAATACAGCCAGTCTTTCCCCTTTAGTTATGTCAACAGTTCCTTTATTAGCCTCTATTTCCCCGCTTAATATTTTTAAGAAAGTACTCTTACCGGCGCCGTTTGCGCCAATTACGCCATAGCAATTCCCTTTAGTGAAATTGAGATTCACTTCTTCAAACAAAACTCTTTTTCCGTAGGCTAATTTGAGGTCTTTTACACTGATCATATTACTTCAAAAATTGAAGCCGCAAAGGTAGGCAATATCATGTGTTTTGAAGCGATGATATTCGACAAAATAGGACATGGTCAGCTATTTAACACACTATCTTTTCTTACACCGATATCAAATAATTTAATAAGTGCTAAACCCGCAACAAAGCCACCAATATGAGCAGCATAGGCAACACCGCCACCGCCCTGATCACCACCAAGCACTCCCAATTGGCTAATGATCTGGAAAACTATCCATATACCAAGTGCAACAAATGCAGGTACCGTTGTAATTCCGCGACCCATAATTACACGAACCCTGCGTGAAGGGAATAATAGCAAGTACCCTCCCAAAACTCCGGAAATAGCTCCTGATGCGCCGAGGCTAGGGATCAATGAATCTGAACCCGAAACAAAGACATGACTTAATGAGGCAATGATTCCACAAACAAGATAGAAGATAAGATAACGGATGTGACCGATGCGGTTTTCTATATTATCTCCAAAGACCCATAGGAACAACATGTTTCCCAAAAGATGGGCCCAGCCACCATGCATAAACATAGAAGTGATAAGAGTGAAATAAACAGGTACAGGTGTAGGTTCCAATACGCCAGTAGCAATATCCTTTCCCGTCAGAATTTCTGCAGGCACAGTGGAAAATGCATAAGTAAATTTTTCATTGCCGCCCATTCCTTGTAAAAAAACAAATACAAGGACATTTATTGCGATCAATGCGTAATTGATAAGAGGGGCAAAGCGTCTGTCGGAATCATCATCACCAATTGGAAGCATGGCAAAACATTTAATTCCGATATACAAAGATCAGGCCTTAAGATCTTTAAGCTTACAGGAGTTATTCTTTCTTTCGATAAACTGCACCGTCATATTCAAATTGCGAGATCTTGCTCTCGGCGCTTTGTGAAAATGTGATCCATGTTTTTCCATACCAGTCATAATTGTAATAAGCCCTGAAAACATCATAGTTCCAATGTTTCAATAAAAGACTGATCTTATTCGGAAATTTTATCGTGAGATCATTCCCGGTTAATACAATTTCTGCATCACCATAAATTTCGTTTGTAAATTTTCCTGTGTATCCTGTAAGCGGCAATGAAGGTTTTGTCCCCATTACTCTTTTGGCTTCTCTCACATTTTCCCTGATGCGGGCAGAATCCCTCCTGTCTTTATAAAGAGAAAACAACTCTGTGCTCCAATCGCGACTATTATCATTAAAGCACCAGAGATCAGTAGCCTTCCACATCAATGCATGCCGTATTTCCGTATGGTCAAGATTACTGAAGACATAAATAGAAAATTTTTCTTCTGGTAAAAAACCAAAAATTGCAACTGCACCGTCAAGACTTCCTGTATGGAATTGGAACATGTGTCCACGATAATCCTGCTGGAACCATCCTAAACCATAAGTTGTCCAATGCGGATGTGTTTTTTCCTGTGTTGGATAAAACTCGGCTCGTGTAACAAAAGACTGCGGTTTAAAAAATTCCGCAAAGGTTTCGGCCCTGATCAATCTTTTTCCATTTACAATAGCACTATCCTGCAAAAACTGCATCCATTTTGTGATATCATCAATACACGAAACAATACTGCCCGCAGGATCATAACCTCCGAAATTGATCGCTTCAATTGTTTTAATAACAGTATCACCATATAAAAAATGTGGCGTCATTATACTCGATTCATTTTTGGCCTCCGTGAATTTTGTATATGTATGACTCATCCCCAATGGCTGAAAAATTCTTTTCGTTATAAATTCATTCCATGGCATGCCACTTATTTTTTTTATCACCTCACCTGCTACTACATACATAAGGTTTTGATAAATAAAAGATGACCGCATAGAATAGGCAGGTTTCATATACCGCATGCGCCGCACAATTTCTTCAGAAGAATATCCAAACAACCAAAGTCTATCACCATTACCCAATCCTGCATTATGACGAAGGAGGTCACGAATGGTTATTTCATCACTTACATACGGATCATATAAACGAAATCCCGGTAATATTTCTTTCAGCTTATCATCCCATTTAATTTTTCCTTCATCAACCAGCATACCTATACAAGCGGCGGTCATTGCTTTGGTGGTAGAAGCACAAAAGGCAATTGTAGAAGTAGTAAACGGCTGTGGTTTATCAATGTTTGTAACGCCATATCCTTTTTTAAAGATCACTTTTCCGTCTTTAACCACTGCAACGGAAAGACCTGTTGTTTTCCATAATGGCATTGATGACTGAATATATTTATCAAACAGATCAGCCTTGTTCTGTATTTCTTTACTATCAGTTTGTGAAAATGTTTTTACCCAAACAAATAATACCAGGAAAGAAATTAAACCTTTTCTCATGCAGTTAAGTTTTTTTCAAGATAATGATAAATGATAATAAAAAAATCCCGCCTCTTTCGAAGCGGGATCTATAACTTATTACTTAAAACTTCTCTTAGTAACCCATGCCACCCATGTCAGGTGCACCACCACCGTGATTATGGGCTTCTTCTTTCTTAGGTTTGTCAGCAATTACACACTCAGTAGTGAGTAACATACCGGCAATTGAAGCAGCGTTCTCTAAAGCTACACGTGTAACTTTAGTTGGATCAATAACACCAGCAGCAATTAATTTCTCATACTGCTCAGTTCTTGCATTGAAACCAAAATCGCCTTTTCCTTCTTTTACTTTCTGAACAACGATTGAACCTTCAATTCCTGCGTTCTCTACAATTTGACGAAGTGGTTCTTCCAACGCTCTTTTTACAATAGCGATACCAGTTCCTTCATCTTCATTGCTTCCTTTCATTTTGTCAATTGCTTCGATAGCACGAATGAAAGCTACACCACCACCTGGAACGATACCTTCTTCAATTGCAGCTCTTGTTGCATGAAGCGCATCGTCAACACGATCCTTCTTTTCTTTCATTTCCATTTCAGTGGCAGCACCAACTTGCAATACAGCAACACCACCGCTAAGTTTAGCAAGACGTTCCTGTAATTTTTCTTTATCATAATCAGAAGTAGTTACTTCGATCTGAGCTTTGATCTGGTTGATACGTGCAACGATGTCAGCTTTCTTTCCTTTTCCATCAACGATTGTTGTATTATCCTTATCAATTACTACTCTGTCAGCCTTACCGAGGTAAGAAAGATCAGCATTCTCTAATTTATAACCTTGCTCTTCGCTGATCACAAGACCTGCAGTAAGGATAGCGATATCCTGTAGCATTTCTTTTCTGCGATCGCCAAAACCAGGAGCTTTTACAGCTGCTACTTTCAAAGTACCGCGAAGTTTGTTTACAACTAATGTTGCCAATGCTTCACCTTCGAGATCTTCAGAGATGATCAATAATGGAGCACCTTGCTGAGCTACTTTCTCCAGGATATGAAGAATGTCTTTCATGCTGCTCACCTTTTTATCATAGATCATGATATAAGGATTCTCCAATTCAGCTTCCATTTTTTCGCTGTTAGTAACGAAATAAGGAGAGATATAACCACGATCGAATTGCATACCTTCTACTACTTCAACAGTAGTTTCGATACCACGAGCTTCTTCAACAGTGATAACACCGTCTTTAGTCACCTTGGTCATAGCTTCAGCGATCAGTTTTCCAATTGCTGCATCATTGTTTGCAGAAATAGAAGCTACCTGCTCGATCTTCTTACTGTCATTACCCACTTTCTGAGACTGTGATGCAAGGCTTTCAACAACAGCTTTTACAGCTTTGTCAATACCACGCTTCAGGTCCATTGGGTTAGCACCTGCAGCTACGTTCTTCAATCCTTCAGTGATGATTGATTGTGCAAGTACAGTGGCAGTAGTAGTACCATCACCAGCTACATCAGAAGTTTTGCTTGCTACTTCTTTTACCATTTGAGCACCCATATTTTCAATGGGGTCTTCCAGTTCAATTTCTTTTGCAACGGAAACTCCGTCTTTAGTTACACCCGGCGCACCGAATTTTTTTTCAATAACTACATTACGACCTTTAGGGCCCAGTGTTACTTTCACAGCATTTGCCAGGATATCAACACCCCTTTTCATTCTATTGCGGGCCTCAATATCGAAGAATAATTGTTTTGCCATTTTAT
>DATHDP010000063.1:0-58317 GCA_035318985.1 Chitinophagaceae bacterium | reverse complement strand
AAATAGTACACAAACTTTTACTTCAACAAATGCCTATTTCTCTTATATGCAAGTAGGTGTTCCTCTTAAAAAGAATTGGGGATTAGTTTTAGGTATAAGACCACTTAGTACTATCGGTTACAGGGTCGATAAGAATGAAAGATTATATGACCCCAATACTGGTCTGCCGATCGATAGCGCAAAAACCCAATTCAGGGGTGATGGAGGTTCATTTCTTTTAAATACAGGAACTGGTTTTGCTATCGGGAATTTCAGTTTAGGAGTAAACGTGGGTTATTTATTTGGCAAAAAGAATTTCGACACTCGCAGGGTATTCCTCAATGATTCGGTCAGTTATAGCGCCTCAAATCATCAGTCGAGGTCAAATTTTGGCGGTGTTTTTTTTAATGGGGGAATGCAATACCGGATTGATCTGAGCCCAAATAAGTTGAGGTATCTTCAACTAGGCGCATATGGAAATATAGAACGCAAGTTTAAAACACATAATGACTATATCAGGGAAACATGGGTTCTTGTTCCAACAGATGCAAGTGAGCTTCGCCTTGATAGTGTATACCAGGAAAATGATGTTAAAGGAGAAATGGTTTATCCTGCAAGTTTTGGCGCCGGTTTTATTATTGAGCAATTGCCTGACGTTAAACAAGGCGGCTGGCTTATTGGGGTAGATATCTTAAATACGAATTGGGATAATTATAGCTACAACGGCCAAAAAGATGCAGTTAAAACCAGCAAGCAGCTAAAAATTGGTGCCCAGATGCGACCACGTTTAAAAGATACTTATAACAGCTTGATGGCATACAGGGCCGGTGCATTTTTTGGCGATGATTATGTTAATATAAATGATCAAAAACTACCGGTCTGGGGCATATCTGGAGGTATTAGTTTGCCTATTGCAAATCTTAAAGATGCATCACGGAGGTTCCGTAATCAATATTCTGTTGTCAATATTTCGGCCGAATACATTAGAAGAGGCAACAATGACAACCCGATCAATGAAAATCTGTTCAGGCTTTCATTTGGATTTACTTTAAGTGATCTTTGGTTTGTAAAACATAAATACGAGTAGAGTTTCCGTATAATTTGAATCATTAATTTTTTTATGTGATCAGCTTCTGCAACAATAATAAATTTCGTTGCAAGTTTACCCTGAGCGAAGCGAAGGGCCTCGTTCAACTTTCTATTCGCTACTCAGCATTACTTGCACTTTTATTTTTTTCTTCCTGCGAAAACGATCCCAAAGAAATTGAAAACTGGACAAAAAGAACGGAATTAAGGGAAGAAGCAAAAACGATTGAAAGCTATCTCAGTCAATCGGGTGTAATGAAAGCAAAACTAACAGCTCCATTAATGTATCGTTATCAGCGGGACACCGTTTTCACAGAATTTCCAAATACACTGAATGTAGAATTTTATGATGATAGTGTAAGAGTTGAAAGTTGGCTGACTGCTAAATACGGCATTTACTATGATAACCTGAATAAAGTATTCCTTCGTGATAGTGTAGTTGTTATAAATAAGGAAGGTGACACTTTACGGACTCCGGAACTTTGGTGGGATCAGAATATGCAAAAATTTTATACTAATAAGCCTTCCCGGATCGACGGAAAGGATAAACACATTTACTGCAGGGATGGAATTGATGCACCGCAGGATATGAAAGTATTTACTTGTCATTTTCCTACTGGTCCTTTTAATTTAAAAGAAGGGATCATGACTCAATAGTTTTTCCACTTAGTATCAAACATCGAACTTCGAATCTCAAAACATTTTTATGGAATACAGGCGAATGGGTAGATCTGGCTTACAGCTTAGCGTACTTTCTTATGGCAGTTGGGTCACATTTCACAAACAACTTGACGATAACAAGGCAGATGAACTGATGGGCATTGCTTACGATAATGGCGTAAATTTTTTTGATAACGCTGAAGTGTATAGTCGCGGGGAAAGTGAAAAGATCATGGGCCGGGTTTTAAAAAATAAAAAATGGGATAGAACTTCTTATACCGTTAGCAGCAAAGCATTCTGGGGCTGGCATGGTCCTGATAATAAGCCAACACAAAAAGGGTTAAGCAGGAAACATCTTGTTGAAGCATGTCATGAAGCTTTGCAACGCATGCAACTCGATTATCTTGACCTTTATTTCTGCCATCGTCCGGATAAAACCGTACCGATGGAAGAAGTAGTATGGACAATGAACATTTTAATTCAACAGGGAAAAATTTTATACTGGGGCACCAGCGAATGGAGTGCACAGGAGATCATGGAAGCACACATGGTAGCAGAGAAGTATCATTTGATCGGTCCTTCGGTTGAGCAACCTGAGTATAATTTATTTCACCGGCAAAAAATGGAAAATGACTATCTAAAGATCTTCCGCGATATTGGAATGGGAACAACTATATGGAGCCCATTAGCAAGTGGCCTGCTTACCGGAAAATACAATAGCGGCATTCCTGAAGATTCACGCATGGGCATTCCCGGTTTTGAATGGTTAAAAGAAAGAGTGTTAGTAAACGATAAGATCGAAAAAGTAAGAAAGTTAAAAACCATATCAGATAAGCTTGGAACCAATCTTGCAACACTATCTATTGCCTGGTGCATTGCCAATCCAAATGTAACTACTGCTATTCTGGGTGCAACTAAAAAAGAACAATTAGAACAAAACCTTTCAGCTCTTGACTTGTACCCAAAACTTGACAGTGAGATCATGAAAGAGATAGATTCAATAATGGAGACAAAGCCTCATTTGCCGGAGCATTAAATAAAAAATCCTCCGGTGTTATTCGGAGGATAATTTTTTTCGAGCTCAATTAACCTTAAAGCATTTCAACGGATACGGGATTTGGATTTTGGTTTTTCATCAGGCCCTGGATTAAAACGGGTTCCTGAATTTTCATATTTGAATTTTCAATAAAATAAGAAAAGTTGATTGATACGGATTTTACGTTTGGTTTATCAGGATTATGGATTAAGAACTTCTGGACGGTTTTGGACATCGGATATTGGATTCTGTGCCTTACCAATCAACTTCTGGTACAAACATAGTCCTCGTTAATGGTTTGCAAAAGAGCAAAAATGCTCCTTTTTTTTACTGTCTTTTTTACTGACGAGCTCGTAGATTTACGAGGGGATCAAACTCGATTTGATCCTTCATTGCCTATCTTCACTGCTTAAATTATTGATAATGTTATTAAAAAACAGGACTGCTTTTATTACAGGAGCCAGTCGTGGTATTGGTAAAGCGATCGCATTGAAACTTGCTAAAGAAGGTGCTAACATTGTTGTCGCTGCTAAATCAGTTGAAGAGAATCCAAAGCTGGGTGGAACAATTTTTTCAGCAGCTAAAGAGATAGAAGATGCAGGTGGTAAGGCATTGGCTGTTCAATGTGACATTCGTTTTGAAGATCAAATACAAGCGGCGATCGATAAAACGATTGCTCAGTTCGGCGGAATTGATATTGTTATTAATAATGCATCTGCGATCTCACTTACACCAACAGAGCAAACAGAACCTAAGCGTTTTGATCTGATGCATGACATAAATGTGAGAGGAACTTTTTTTGTAACAAAGGCTTGTATACCTCATTTAAAAAAATCGGCCAATGCACACATACTTACATTATCACCTCCAATAAATTTAGATCCGAAATGGCTGGCGGGTCACGTTGCTTATACCATAACAAAATTTAGTATGAGCATGATGGCAATTGGCTGGGCATCTGAATTAAAACAATATCGCATTGCATCAAATGCACTTTGGCCACGGACAACTATTGATACGGCAGCCGTGAGAAATTTATTAGGCGGAGAAGTGTTGGCTAAAATGAGCCGCACACCAGATATACTTGCTGATTCCGCGTTTTATATTTTAAATAAACCATCAGCAGATTGTACCGGCAATTGTTTTATTGATGAAGATGTGATGGCTAAAGAAGGCGTCACAGATCTTTCTCATTACAGTGTAGTGCCCGGCGCCAACTTATACAGAGATCTGTATGTTGATTAAAAAACCCGGCCAAAAATTGCCGGGTGCTTTCTCTCATGTGTATAGTGATGAGCCTTAGTTTTGGTCGCGACGATTTGGAAAGCTACGAAAAAATAAGTTTCAAAAATTAATGCTCAAAAGTAATCTGGATAAACTGTGCATTCTACTCGTCGTCTTTCTTTTCCGGCCGCATCATTGGGAATAAAAGCACATCCTGTATCGAAGGCTGATTCAATAGCAACATACAGATTCTGTCTATTCCAAAACCAATACCCGCTGTTGGTGGCATACCATATTCAAGAGCTCTCAAAAAATCATAGTCGATGTACATCGCTTCGTCATCACCACGTTCCATCAGCTTGGTTTGATCTTCAAACCTGTCTCGTTGATCAATAGGATCATTTAATTCGCTGTAAGCATTGGCAATTTCTTTTCCATTTACCATTAATTCAAATCTCTCAACAAATCCTTCTTTAGTCCTGTGTTTTTTTGTCAGCGGACTCATTTCTTTTGGGTAATCAATAATAAAAGTTGGCTGCACAAAATGCTTTTCACATTTCTCACTGAAGATCTCATCGATCAACTTTCCCTTACCCATTGTTTTATCAACATGAACATGCAATTGTTTGCAAACGCTACGCAAATGTTCTTCACTCATATTGCTGATATCAAAACCAGTATGTTCTTTGATCGCATCAGTCATCGTCACTCTGCGGTAAGGTGCTTTGAAATCGATCTCCTTTCCGTCTACAACTGATATGGTAGTTCCATTCACAGCGATGGCTGCTTTTTCAAGAAGTTGTTCCGTTGTTTCCATCATCCATATATAATCTTTATAGGCAACATAAAATTCAAGTACGGTAAACTCCGGATTATGTGTTCGGTCCATTCCTTCATTACGAAAGTTGCGACTGAATTCATATACCCAATCAAATCCGCCAACTATCAATCTTTTCAAATAAAGCTCATTGGCAATACGCAAATACATCGGAATATCTAATGCGTTGTGATGTGTCGAAAATGGTCTTGCTGCAGCACCACCGGGAATACTTTGTAGAACGGGAGTATCAACTTCCAGGGCGCCTCGTTCATTTAAAAATTCACGGATAGCATTTACCAGTTTAGTTCTTTTGGTAAATACTTCTTTTACTTCCGGATTAATTATTAGATCGGCATAACGCTGACGGTATTTGAATTCAGGATCAGTAACTGCATCAAAAGTTTGTCCTTCCGCTTCTTTAACAATCGGTAACGGCTTTAATGCTTTTGCAAGAATTGAAAGCTCCTTTACATGAATGGATGTTTCACCTGTTTTTGTTTTAAATACATAACCTTTTACACCAATGATGTCACCAATATCAGTGCATTTTTTCCAAATGATATCATAAAGAGTTTTGTCTTCACCCGGGCAAATATCATCTCTCTTAATATATAATTGAATACGACCTGATGAATCCTGTATCACGGCAAAATTTGCTTTGCCCATATCACGAATGCTCATGATGCGGCCTGCCACACATATATCTTTAAACGTTTCTTTATTCTCATCATTAAATTGCTGCTTGATATTAACCGCACTATTGTTTACGGGAAATAGTTCGGCAGGATAAGGATCGATACCCATTCCTAAGAGGTCGCCTAATTTCTCCCTGCGTATTTGTTCTTGTTCTGATAAATGAGATGTATTCATTGCCCTATTCTTAAAGTGCGGCAAAGGTACTGGTTAGAGGCAGAAAAGGCAAAAGGTATATACTTGCATTTGCAAGCATATACCTTATTATCAGAAGTAGTTTATAGTTTTATTTTTATAGCAATAACAGGATAGGAGGTTTGAAAGAAAGACTGCTATAGAAACAGCGCTATAATTTAGAACTGTTCTTTTATTATTAATTACAAACTGGCAAACCTGAAGGATAGGAAGTAGAAAAATGGTTATTGCTCCAGCAATTACCAGTTCCTGATCCATCCCATAAAAGATCAACACCCGGTAATGGAATTCCCGCAGGAGGAGCAGCACCGTTATTTCCAAGCACATTACTTATTATTTTCGCTCCATCAGGATTGGGTTCGATATCTACAAAAGCTGCCGGAGGCAAGCCGGCAATTGCGCCCAACAGTAAAGTACTTACTGTTGCAATTCCAACAAAATTGTTATCCTTGATGTTATTACTTTTTACCGTAACATTATCTACACCAACAACAAGAATACCCGAGCCTGAAGGGACAAAGGACTCGAAACCACCTCCGGGTTCTGCAAAATTGATATGGTTGTTGCCGTACACATGATTATCACTAACTAAAATATTTGTTGATGTCTTTGTAGTAAGGCCTGGTAATAAGACAACCAATATACCACATACATTATCGTACGATTGATTTTTTGAAACAGTTACATTAGAGCAATTCTCAACCTCTAATCCATTCACATTGGCGAATGCAACATTGTATTCCAGGATAATGTTTTCAGATTGACCAATATAAAGTCCCGTGTCTGTATGTCCTGTTGCAGAACAATGTTCTATTAAACCACCGTTACAAAACAGCGGGAATAAACCATACTCACCGTTATTTTTTGTATCAACATGTGATAATAGAAAGTTATCTGCCCGAATCATAAATACCCCATTTTCTTCAAAGTTTTGTACGATAACATTCTTTAACACAAAACCATCGCCATTACTACGTACAGTAATGCCATTATCTTCATCGCCTGGATTTTCAATTATCACTCTTTCGTTTGCAGAACCTGTCAGTCCAATCAATTGGATCCCGGGCTTATTAACTACAATGGCTTCGTGGTAGGTGCCGGCTTCGATCTGAATGATATCTCCAGAATTCGCCGCATCAACTGCGCCTTGAATTGAGCCACCGGCATGAACTATTATATCCGGAGCTTTGCTTTTTGATGATGCCGTTCTTATCTCTTCATTTAACTTTTCATCATTTCCAGGTGGCAAAGATTCTTTTTTGCAACCGGACATTAAGGTCATGATTGAAAAAACAAAAGCAAGTACCCATTTTGTTTTTATAAACATAAAGTTAGGTTGGGAAAACTGTTGTAAATTTTTCATTGTAATCTCCTTTTTTTTAATGTTAAAAATTATTGTTTGATTTAATGGTAGTTAATTCATTTTTTATAATAGAAATTCAAGATCTTATTGCTGGCAGATAAATTCTTTTTAGGAATGGTACCGAATAGAATGTCCCACCACATTACAGTTACGCCAAAACATTTATCTGTGTATTTGCAATGATGAGTAATATGGAATTCATAGTGTGCGGGTATGAATGTTTTAGTCCATTCTTTATGTAGCAGGTAATGGATATAGCAGTAAGCTGCAGAACCCCAGAAAAATCCTGAAAAAAGAGTAAAATAATTATTCAGTCTATATGAAATGTAAATGAACACACAGCTGAAAATGAAAAGTAAAACTCTGTGCAATAGCGTTATTTCAAATTGCCCCGGATCGATATGATGGTGCTGGTGGATCTGTGATGTGCTTGTTTTCCATTTATCTGTTTTTGGATGTAACAAAAACCGGTGCACATGATATTCAACCCATGTCCATACCAGCCAGCCGGTTAAGAATAAAAGAAAATGAAAAAGAAAAGGATAACGGCTTCTTAATAGAGTTGAAATTATGATTAATGGGAAGGCAGCAATGATACAGGCAATAATGCTGTACAATTCAAACCAATTTTTTAATAACTGCTTCATGTTTTTGAGATTTACATATTGCTATTATGCATTTGCCTGGATTTTTAAAAAATTGAAATGAGAAATTATAGCATCACCCAAACTGTAATGAGGGTAATCGATTTGATGCTCGGCACAATGTTCTTTAATGATCTTTGTAACAGCCAAATAATGACAATGACATAGTTTGGGAAAAAGATGATGAGCAAGATGCGTATTCAAGCCACCTGTGATCCAATGAAGGGCCGTTGAATTTGTGCTGCAGTCATAAGTGGCGTTCCATTCATGTTGCAAAAATGAATTTTGAATGATCCCATTTTCATCAGGAGCAGTATATTCAGCACCTTCCACACAATGACCTAATACTACAACTGTTGACAATAAAATACCGGCTACCATATGATAGATAAGAAATCCTGCAAGCACAGTTGATAATGGAATGTTGATTATCCAGACAGGAAAAACGATCATGTAAAAAAGATAAAATGATTTGAAGAAAATAAGTTTTGTCCACTCCTGCCAAGAATGACTCATGTTTTTATAATTACCCATTTGTTTTTGCCTGAACATGTTGATGTCAATAAAGAAAACCCAGAAAATAGAATAGAACATATATAAAAATGGTACATACCATACCTGGTATTTATGCATCGGTAATTTTTTCTGTTGAGAACAAACACGGATAAATGGAATGCTGTCCAATAAAACATCGCCGCCCGCCACATTGGTAAATGTGTGATGCTGGATATTGTGCCGGATATTCCAGATATAAGAATTCATCCCCATCAGGTCACCGAAATAGGCGGCAGCTTTATTTAATGATCTGTTTTTAAAAAGAACATTGTGGGATGCATCATGAACAATATTAAAGACTATCATTACTCCTGCAAGACCCATGATCATTACTAATAAAATTGATAAACCTTTATTCAGGCTTTGACTGAGTAAAAGAATATAGCTACTCAAATAAAGCCCGATAAGAATGCCTCCCTTTATATAAATACTTTTATCGGCAAAGCGGTTACCGCCTTTCTTTTCCATATAGGCATCCACTTTTGTTATGAGTTCTGAAAAGAAATCAGAATCATTTTTTGATTTGAATTTCATACTGCTTGTTTGTGTGTGATTAAATTATGATTGCTTTTTTCTCCGAAATAAAGCTCAATGGATTTTGAGCTGGCGACCTTATCTGCTTTACCTGTTGTATTGAAAATTCTGTCCCACCATGTATTCGTTACGCCAAAACATTTTTCTGTTTGACCAAAATGATGTTGCATGTGGAATTTCTGAAGGCACGGGATCCATTTTGCTGCCCAACGTGTATGTAGTAATACATGCATATAGCTATATACCGCAAGACCTGTCGCGATGCCGGCAAAAAGAAATAGATAACTACTAAGGAAAATACTGAGGCAGGTAAGAATGATTGCTCCAAAAGAATAAATTATCCTTTTTAGTTGAGTCGTGAATATGGTACCCGTAACATGATGATGAAAATGGAAGCTCTTATGATATTCCTTCTTTTCTTTTCCATGCATCATGAACCGGTGAATGAAATATTCGATAAATGTCCAGCAGAACAATCCTCCAGCAAAAGCGATCACCTGGAAAGTCCAATGCTTATTTATAAAGAAGAAAAGTGTTGCAGCCGGCGGCACTGTTATTACAGCGAAAAACAAAAGGCATATACTTGCCGGCACTGACTTATTTGCCAGTTTATAATAGCTTAATATGCCTAACAGGTAAAATATCATATAGCTTTATTTAGTGGTGAATAAAATATTGTGGCTTGTTCTTCTATTCTTTTTGAGTCATCTTTTCTTAGATCTGTTATTGGAGAGCCTGGTTTTGAAAACAAAAAGCTGATCTTATTTTTTAATCCTGTGATCTTTGAAATTTCGCTGATCACATTTTTATATTCATGGAATAAAACATCTTTGGGATCGTGTGAATAGATATTATGTGTGATGCCATAAACCGGCGGAATAGTTTCTTTAACATAAGTGCCAAATATGCGGTCATATATTATCAGTATTCCACCAAGATTTTTATCAATGTATTCAGGATTGCTTGCATGGTGTACCCGGTGATTGGATGGCGTATTAAATATCAAATCAAGGAAACCAAGCTTCTTTATTTTTTCTGTGTGTATCAAGAAATTCCAGATAGCTGTTAAGGATTCAAGTAAAAGGATCATCTCGGGAGTAATGCCAACCAGGCAGAGCGGTGCCCAGAAAAGAAAACGATAGAACAGGTGGATGAAATTTATCCTGAATCCGACAGATAAATTATAATGCAAGGATGAATGATGCGCAACATGTGCTGCCCATAGCAACCGGGTTTTATGTCCCAGCAAATGATATATATAAAGAACAAGGTCACATAAAAAAAATGCTGCAACCCATAAGAGAAAAGAGGGGACTGGTTTTATGATCGCTATCGAATAAATCATTGTATACACTATCAGGGCCAATGCTTTCATAAAAAAGCCAGTCAGAATAACTAACAAACCCAGGCAAATGTTAGCTAACATATCTTTTAAACGGTCTCCTTCCCTGTGTAAAAAGCTCATCAGTAATTCGATCAATGTTACTATTACCAGTACCAGCGTTCCTATAGTGTTTATGTTTAGCATTGTTTTTATTTCTTTAGTTGTTAGCTTGTAAATTTTTTAATAGATGGTAATTAAGATGTCAATTCAATAGATGCACTGTATAAACGATGATGGATCTCTATTTTTGAGCATATACCGTCTGTATAGAAGTATTCATTGTAATTACCATCAGGAAATTTTATTTTGTAATGATGATCAGCGATCTTTTGAATGTCGATCTGCTGTTGAAAATTATCAGAGTAAACTTTTGTAATATTTACCGGTTCGCTTATATAAACACTTAGCATATTGTAGTGTATAGGATAGTTGTTCAACGTTTCTGTTTTGTTTCCTTTATACACTGTGTATGTGTTACCATTGGCCCTGGTTTTTTTATCAACCTTTACATTGCCATTTAGGTTGCGAAAGATCGATGACCATGTCATGATACCTTTATCATATATTGTCTCTTCTTTTGTTTTTGCTTTGAAATTGAAAATGAGGCGGGTATTAACCTCTGACTCCATGGTGAGAACTGTTCTGCTGCCGGCAATACCATGAGCGAAGTGGATGTTACCAACTACATCTCCGTTTCTTTTAATAGTGTACTCTAATCTTTTTTCCTGTGCATTTGCGATGGTCTTCAGGCTAAACAAACCAACAAGCAGCGATAGAGTTTGTGCTTTCATAAACTGAGTTTTAATTTTTTTAGATATAACTATCCCATTCCCTGCAATTGCTGAGTTTGCGGGATAGTTATTGTATGCTATTAAATGAACTGGATGTGATCTAGATGCTACAGGATGTTATAACCAAAACTGAGATAGTACATTCCTCCGATGTATGGATTTCCGAATCCTGTTTGATAGAATTTGTTTGTAATATTCGTTCCACCAAGCTTTATCATTGATTTTATTTTAGGCAGCTTATAGTTTACTTGTGCATCAAGTGTTGTGTAAGCTTTCACTGTTCCATCTGCAAGTCCACCACCTTCCCAAAAAAGATCATCCTGCCATCTCAGGTTAATATTAAAACCAATGTTCTTCTTTTTGCCCAAACCGCTATTGCCAAAGCCGACATTGAGTCTGTATTTTGGCGTGTTAAACCCGGCTTGGAAGCCACTTGGAACATTAGTAAGATTATCGGTATATGCATTAAAGAATGAGAAAAAGTTATTTGCCATTTTATAATCAAAGCCAATGCCGGCTCCCCAGGTATTCACTTCTGTTTCGCTGTTGGTAACAACGGAATACAGTTTATTATTATTTGATGGTTGTATTAATACAATGCGGCCAAGGAAATTGGTATACTTTCCAAAGTATGCGTACATGTCGATCAATAATTTTTTGTTGATATAACCTTTATACCCTGCTTCAAAAGACCGCATGCTTTCTGGTTTTAATTCTTTATAATTATAGGGAACAGATGGAGCGGGAGGGTTGTATACATAAGTAGGAAACACTTTTGTATTCATATAATCAGTTACCCATGGCATGCCTCCCAATAACATCACATTCCCCACACTCAATCTTATCCATTGTTGTTGAGTAGTTGGAAATTTATAGGCAGTTTGATAAGAGAGGCGAAGGTTATGCCCTTCAGCAATACTTACTAAAGCTGTAACTCTTGGAGTGAATTTTCCTGTGAAGTTTTCATTTTTATCATAACGGCCAGAAACCCCTAAAGTAAGTTTATCAGAGAAAAACTTTTTCGTCATTTGCGCATAAGCTCCCCATTCATTAATTTTTATTGCTTCTGCTGAATCAATAAAAAGGGTTCCTTTTGAATCGAGAATATATTTTTTTACATTACCACCAATGATCACCTCGGCAAATTTTATTTTATCGCTAAGGTTGTATTGCCCTTCGCCCATCCATAACTGAGACTTTTCCAGGAACAATCCTCCTTTTGGAATAGGAACTGTTCTTACTGAATCAAAAAGATGATTGAATTTATCTGAACCTGGAACAGGCCGACCATGGTCTGCAAATCCCCTTGCCATATTATGTGAGTTAATATCACTTCCACCCCCTAACCGTGATTGAATATATGCCTGTGCATACTGAATATACCAACTGCCAGTAGGGTTAAGAGGATTATAACTCGGTTTCCAGGCTTCATTAAAAAATTGAGATGTTATGGTAGCGCTGTACGCTTCACCAGCATCCTCCTGAGTAGTGTATCCGCGTAAAAACCAGTTCTTGTGTTTAAGCTCTAGCTTATATTGACCAATTTTAATGTCTTTGAATGCATACCGGTTGGTACCTGTATAAACTGTATTTCCTGTTGCCCAATGTCCCGCAAGAATTGCTTCGAGTGCTTTGTTAAGTTTATAATGTATAGCCCCATTAAGTTTTATATTTTTTGTTTTTGGATCAATGACATCAATTTCATTATAACCAGTTCTTGAAACAGGAGTTGGGTTTGTCATTGAAGTATATAACTGAAGAATTGCGTCTCGTGTAGGACCAGCAGGATACATTCCACCAATTGCGCCTACAAACTGCCTAACATCAACTGACGTCTCATCTCCATACACATTCACACCGTCATAATTAGGATCAGTTTGTCTTGAACCCGAAACTACCTTACCAGTGCCACCGCTTCTCAAATAATTTGTAGAATCATTGGCAAGCCAATCATTTGCCTGGGTGTACTGTGCACCGATCTTAAAAGCAATCTTGTCATTGAAATTTTTTGCCCAACGTAAAGTGTAGTCATAGTAGCCGCCGATCTTACCTCGTTGTGTTTTACCAACATCAGTAATCCCGTTTTTTACCAATAAGGAGAGACCAGGACTTTTAAATGGATTCTTACTGTTCATAATAATTGTTCCATTCATACCGCCTGGTCCATAAAGAGCCGAAGATGCACCCGGAAGTATTTCAATACTTTCAAGATCCAGGTCAGAAAGACCAACAAAATTTCCAACGAATAAATTCAAACCCGGGGCTTGATTATCCATGCCATCCATTATTTGATTTACTCTTGAACTGCCACTGCCGTTGAATCCTCTTGTGCTGTAGGTTTTGAATGTCATGCTTGATATAGTAACATCAAGGCCTTTTTTTGCAAGCACGGTTCCGTAAGGATCAGACGGGGAGTTGTTAAAATCCTTTTTTGTAACTGTTTCATAAGAAACTGGGGCATTAATGAGTTTGCCCTTTAATCTTGAATCTCCGCTAGCTCCAATGATCACCTCACCAAGTGTTTTTTCATTTGTTACTAAAATAACTGCAATCTCATCAGAGTTAGCTACTGATACTTCTTTTTCATCATATTCAACTGAAGTGATCAATAATATTACAGGAAGTGAGTCTACCTGTAAGCTGAATTTTCCCAACTCATCCGTTTGGGTTGCTTTTTTACCA
The DNA here is from genome assembly GCA_035318985.1 of Chitinophagaceae bacterium. Classification (GTDB taxonomy): domain Bacteria; phylum Bacteroidota; class Bacteroidia; order Chitinophagales; family Chitinophagaceae; genus VBAS01. Next base: position 44,671 of record DATHDP010000063.1, on the reverse strand, counting down.
TTTTTTACTTTAACTGTCACGTAAGGCAGGGCCTCGTTCTTTTCATTTGTTACTTTTCCGGTAACCATTGCAGATTGGCCCTGGGAAAAAATAACCTGTCCAAACAAGCAGAACAACATTGTTGTCAGAATTATTTTTTTCATGATCGTGGGTTTTAGGTTTTATAATTTTGGTTTATAAATAATCTTTTAAATACTGGTTTTCTTTTCTGATCGACGTAATTCAGTTTTCACAAATGGTCATCATGAAAAAGTAGGGGTCTATTGATGTATCGTGTTCAGCCTTCACGGGGTTAGGGCCGATATTTATGTAGAGAAAATTCTTTCCGCTAAGTACATGCCATAAAAAAGAGTGGCATTTAGGATAAAAGCTACTAAGAATTTCCGGAAACATTTCATAAATGATACCGTTCCAACAAGCTTTTTCTAACTCTTCAATTACCGAATTTGTTTTACTATTAATGTTCTCCTTGGTATCTGACAGCTGCCTGTTTGCTAAGCTGGTGCTGGTAAAAAAAAGGATCTCGTGGTGAGTGTTTGTTGTTTTCATACTATTTATTTTTTCATAATGCCAAGCTACTATCACGAACAGGCCGTTTATAATTGAATTTTGCATTAACGTTTCCCTGATTTGCAGAAATTGCAAATGATTGATCAGGATTATCAACAGAATTAATTTTATTCCCCAAAAGGGGTAGAAAGCCAAAGTATCATCAGGATTTGCAACTAAATATTGATTGCTCTATGTTTTTAAACAGAAATCCCCTAACTTAAAACCTTGAGTAAAGCATTTGCACTACCAGAACCACCAATTACAAAACAAGAATGCCCGACTACCAATCACAGGAATTCCTGTTCCAACGAATTAAGGAACTTTTGCCGCCCCATGCCTCTTTAGTGGATTCAATAGCCAAGATTTTAAATGTAAGCAGCGACAGCGCCTATCGCCGTATTCGCGGCGAAACCCCGCTTGTTCTGGATGAAGCAAGAGAACTTTGTCAGCACTATAAAATATCACTTGATCACCTGTTGAATGTAAAAAGCGGCGCCACACTTTTTCATGATATTCGGGTTGATCTGAAAGACTACACTTACGAAAAATACCTGGGCGATATAATAAAGCAGGTGCAACACGCCAATAGCTTTATTCAAAAGGAGATCATTTACCTGAACAAAGACATGCCCCTATTTCATATTTTTTATTACAAACCGCTTGTTGCGTTTCGTTATTTTTTCTGGATGAAAACAATTATTCGTCATCCGGATTTTGTAGAAAAAAACTTCAGTTTTGATTGTTTGCCCCCTGAAGTTGAAAAATTAAGTACAGAGGTTGTGATGAACTATTGTAAGGTCCCTTCTGTAGAAATATGGAATACAGAAAGCATCAATGCAGTGATTGCACAGATAGAATTTTCCAAGGACTCTGGCTTTTTTAATTCATCCCAGGATATTAAGATGGTGTATGAAGCGCTGAGTGAAACATTCTATCACCTGAAATCACAGGCAGAATACGGATCTAAATTTATGCCCGACGAAAACCCGGAGATCAAAAAAAAGAATTTCAAATTTTTTTACAACAGGGTAGCTTTGGGTGATAATACTATTCTTGTGGTGACGGAGAGGATCAAGACTGTGTTCTTTAATTATATTGGGTTAAATTATATGAGTACAAGAGATGAGGCTTTTTGTAATGCCTGCTACAATGATCTGCAAAACCTGATGAAAAAATCAACACTGATAAGTGAGACTGGCGAAAAGCAGCGTAATGTTTTTTTTAGCATCCTGATGAATAAGATAAAAGATAGAACAAAGAATTTATGATAATAAATGCAGCAGCTATGGACATCAATCAAATCCAGCAACAACTTTTTCAAATTATTAAAAACAAAATTCCAGCTGAACTTTCGGTGGCCGATGAGGTTGGAAAACTTCTGAATATAAGCAGCGACAGCGCCTACCGTCGGATGCGGAGTGAAAAGCACATTACTTTTGAAGAGGTATATATCCTGGCGAATCATTTTAAAATTTCATTGGATCAGTTAATGAGCATTAACACCGGGGGGATGTTATTCCAGGGAAATATTGTTAATGAGAAAACCTATGGCTTTGATCAATACCTGACGGGTATGCTTCATACAATGGCATATTTCACCAGTTTTAAAAATAAGGAACTGTATTATTCTTGTAAAGACATGCCGCTCTTTCACCATTTTTATGTAAGAGAGTTTGCTGCTTTTAAATGGTTCTTCTGGCTCAAAACATACCTCCAGTTTCCGGGCTTTGCTAAAAGAAAATTTAAGTTTTCTGATTATCCTGAAGACTTATTTAAATTGGATCAGCAGGTGCTGGGAATGTATAACCAGCTCGACAGCCGGGAAATATGGAATATTGAAAGCATGAGTATTATTTTGCGGCAAATACAGTTTTACCGTGATGCTGATGTGTTTGAATCAGATGAGGATGCCTTAAAAATATATGTATCATTGGAGAAAATATGGGATCACCTGGAAAAGCAGGCGGCGCTTGGTTATAAGTTCAGGATTGATGACCCGGAGCAAAAGCCATTAGGGGAATATAAAATGTATTTTAACGAAGTACTACTGGGTGATAATTCAATTCTTGCCGTTACGGATAATATGAAAATGGCTTTTATGACCCATACCACTTTTAACTTTATGTCGACCAGAGATGTGGCTTTTACTGAGAATATGTACAATCACATGCAAACACAAATGAAGCGTTCTACTCTTATCAGCGAAGTAAGTGAAAAGGAAAGATCCCGGTTTTTTAGAATTATTCGTGAAAGAATTCAAAAACGCAAAGAAGCGTTAGAGGTATAATGTTATAATTTTCAAAAGAAGGGACAGCCACTTTTACCGGCAAAGTTTTTAGAGTACATTTGAGTTACTATGAAACAATTCTTACTCATTTTACTGTCAGTTAGCCTGGCTGCCACTGTAAACTCCCAATCAATTCTAGACAAAGTAAAAAAGAAACTCAACACAAATTCCGGTCTTACTGAAGAAGAAGCGGGAAGAGGTGTGAAGGAAGCATTGAATAATGGGATTGGCTCTGCTGTTTCTTTTCTCAATAAACCGGATGCATTTTTTAAAAGTGAGCTTTACAAAGTTTTGTTGCCACCTGATGCTAAAAAAATGGAAAAAACTTTGCGTGATATGGGTATGGGCAAAATGTGTGATGATGCAATTGAAGCGATCAATCGGGGAGCTGAAGATGCAGTAGGATATGCCACGCCAATTTTTGTTGATGCCATTAAACAAATGACAGTAACCGATGCATTGAAACTGGTAACAGGTGGCAAGAATTCTATTACGGAATTTTTTCGTTCAAAGACTTCCATAAAATTGAAAGAGGCATTTATGCCTGTGATAAATAAATCGCTTGAAAAGACAAATGCTACAAAATATTATGGGGACGCGGTGACCCGTTATAATAAGGTTCCTTTTGTAAAAAAAATGAATCCCGATATGGCAGACTATGTTGCTGATAGAACTTTATTTGCTTTGTTTGAGAGGATAGCAGTAGAAGAGGTAAATATCCGCAGCAACCCCGCAGCAAGAACAACTGATCTGTTGAAGAAAGTATTTGGAGGAGCAACTAAATAAAATATTAGCATATTTGATCTTTAAAAAGAACACCGGTTCATCTTCCGGTGTTTTTTTTATTTTAAGACGATTTGAAAAAACTATTTTATTCATCTTTTTAGATTGTATGTTGCTTCAGTTTACTTCCTGTTCTTTTTCTCCCTTCCCATATTACCCACCATTAATTTTACCTGGAAACCAATTGGTGATTGAATGGAATTAATATTTGCAAATGCTCCGCAGCCTAGTCCCATAAAGGAGGCAAAACCCCAATTAAGATCAGCCCGCATTGCAACACCCAATGTGCTTTTTGATTCTTTGGAGGAAGAGTAATTTGAAGAAGTACTTGCCATGAAAAGAAGATAGGAATCAACGACATCAGAACGTTGGAAGCTGACTTTTTCTCCGTTTACATAGGAAAGGCCCCCTTCAGTAGTTGCCCAAATATTTCTTCCTAGTTTAAAATACCTGCCTGCAGTAAGACTGACGATTTTCATACTTGCTTGTACGGGAAATGTGACAGGGAAAAACAATATATACCCGGTTTCAGGCTGGTAATCTGAAGGCAAATTTTTAGGGTCCATGTCAAATCCCTGGTAGGATATTGTGGCACTCCATTTATTTTTAATAATGGTCTGGATACCGAGATCGTAGGAAGCAGCTTCATGAGTACCCCACCCTGCACCTGCTTGCAGATAAAATTTATTCATTGTTTTTATTTGGCCAGAAGCAGTAATCATAAAGGCTAAAGACATAATGCAGAGGAAGGTCCGGTTGATCAGTGTTTTGCTTGTGCGGTTCATAATCTTAGGTTTTAGTTTGTTTTAATTTTATTGACAACTCAAACCTACTCGACCGGTAAGCCTATTAATAATTGAATTTTGCAGGAATGGTTCGCTGATTTGCAGTTTTTGCAACAAGTGGCTGCAAAGACCATTTCATAATATCAAGGAGATATAATGTTTTGGAGAACGAAGAAAGCTGGCCGTATCAAAATCAAAAAAGATGGGTTAATGGAAAGACTTGGTTTGAAGAAAGATTAAGCCCCTGCCAGCAACACCTGCCATGCTTCTCTTACTTTTCCTTCGGCCAACAATTTTTTTGCATATGCATGCAATTCTTTTTCCATATCATCAGGATTCAAGCTGTAATACTGAATGATGTTTTTAAGATGAGTATCATCAAATGATGGTTCAATGACTGGCATTTCTCTTACATTGGCCAAATGTCCAAGATCATTTCCGGTAAGTATATCACTGTTGCGAATGCTTTCGGGCAAAGCATCAACACCAATTCCTAATTCAGTATTTGGTTTTGGAACCATAAACAAATTTGTTTCATCCACTTTACAATACCAATCGCCACCGAGTCTTGCGATGTGATGGATCTTTCGCTGATCTAATTTTTTATTTTCATCCAGTAAGCTATCATCAATGTGCATTTTCATCACTTCACATATTACAAGATTACCAGCGCCCCCTTCGGTACCCAGTGGTTTTACTTCAAGCACTTTGCATTCCATCTTTACTTTGCTTTCTTTTACCATCGGTGGCTTAACCAATGTAGCTGGTTCAGCGGTAAATCCTGCCTTTTCAAATTCATTCATTTCTTTTGGATACTCACAACTTGCCAATGAAACTTGGTGAACCATTTCATAAGTAACAATGTTTATCACAACTTCCGGTACCTCCATTACGTTTTCAAGTGTATGCTTGGTAGTATTATCTCTTACTCTTCGTGAAGGAGAAAAGATAACGATCGGTGGATTGGAAGAAAACAAATTAAAAAAACTAAACGGGCTAAGGTTTACATTTCCTGCTTTATCAATAGTAGAAGCAAAGCAAACAGGCCTTGGCGCCACTACATGTTGCAGGTAGTATTGCTTTTCCGTTGTTTTTAAGTCTTTCAGGTCGAGGATCATAGATCAAATTAGAAAACAAATATCCGTAAAGATGGAATCCAAAACCTGGAAACGGGTAGAATCCTTTTAACCCGCCTGTTTGCCATTTATAAATTCTTTTGGAGCTATGTAACTTAAATTATCCCATCTTCGTTATACGAAAGACTTCGTTTAAAAATTGAAAAACAATAAAACCAATTAGTCATGAGAAAGAATCTTTTTTTAATGCTTGCAATAACAGCTATGGGCTTTTCAACAATCGCCCAAAACAATGATAAGTACAACGACAAAGACAGAATTGAAGGCAGCGGCAATGTGATCACCAAAGACATTTCTGTAAAGTCTTTTGATGAACTGGATGCCAGTGGCGTTTTTAATCTTCAACTATCACAAGGTGATAAAGAAACATTAAGGATAGAAGCTGATGATAACCTGATGGACCTGTTCATTGTTGAAAATGAAGGATCAACTCTTAAGATCAAGATGAAAAAGAATTCAAACTTCAATAGCAAAAAGCAATTGAAAGTTTATATCACTTTCAAAACTTTAAAAAGTTTGAACCTCGGTATGGTTGGCGGCACCTCATCAGATGACAAATTGAAGTTTACTGATTTGAAATTAAAAAATCAAAGTGTGGGCTCTGTAAGTCTCAATATGACATTACAAACACTTAACATGGAAAATCAAAGTGTAGGGTCAGTAAAACTTGAAGGCAGCGCTGAAAATGCTGTAGTAAAGAATAATAGCGTTGGTAGTATCAATGCTGGAAATTTTGTCGTACAAAAAATGGATATTGAAAATAATGGCGTTGGCTCTGCAACGGTCAATGCAGAAAAGGAATTGAAATATTCAGATTCTTTTCTTGGCAAAGTGAGTAACCGTGGAAATGCAACAGTGAAAAAGAAAAATAAAGTGGTGATTTAAAAAAAGTCAAAAGACAAAAGTAAAAAATCAAAAATGGCGAATTCTGTTTTTACTTTTTAATTTTTAGTATACTCCAATCATTTTCTTCAGCAACTATCATATTACTTAATTTGCCGAGCCCGTCAATTTCCATATCAACCACATCATTTGGTTGCAGCCATTGTTCAGCATAATTCGGATCACTTAGTTTTCCGGTTCCGTTCAATTCCAAAAAACAACCCGTACCGACTGTTCCGCTTCCGATCACATCACCGGGAAAAAGATCAACACCATAAGAAGCTCTTTCAATGATCTCGGCAAAGGTCCAATCCATATCACTCAAATTTCCTTCACTCACCTGCACACCGTTTACCCAGCACTTCATCGAAAGGTTCCAGCTCTTACCAACATGATTTTCTTTACAAGGCACAGCAAATGCTTCCAACTCTTCCAATGTCACCAACCAGGGTCCAATGGCAGTAGAAAAATCTTTTCCTTTTGCCGGCCCAAGGTTCAATAACATTTCTTCCATCTGCAATCTTCTTGCACTCAGATCATTCATGATCATCAGGCCGCCGATATATTCATCCGCTTCTTCTGCTTTTATATTTCTACCGTGTTTACAAATAACGATCGCTGCTTCCAGTTCAAAATCCAATTTTTCAAAATGATCAGGCATACAACTAACATCACCCGGTCCCTGTATGCTATGATGATTGGTAAAATAAAAAACGGGATACTGATCAAACTCCGGTATCATTTCCACTTTTCGATTTTTTCTTGCCGCTGCCACATGCTGACGAAAGGCATAACCATCGCGACAGGAACTTGGAAAGGGTACCGGCGCCAATAACTGCAATTCACTTAATGGCATTCCCCTGCTGCTGCTCCTTTCTCCTTCACGCAGCATCATTTCTCCTGCCTGCGCCACTGCATATGATTCCTCCCAATAATTCAGGAACAAACCCATGCTGTTCGGAAGGTCAGGATGCAGCACTTCCATATCATAAACAAGATCACCGATCAATATACCCAGCCTGTCGTGTCCATCCTGTAAAAAAGAAACTAATTTCATCGAATAAGTATTTAGTGGCGCAAGATAAATTTTATTATGAACCAAACAGAAGGAATTCTATTAAGCTTCTGTTGCGTCGCACACTTGTACTTTTGTAATTCTATTCAGCCATCCGTGAATGGTGAAAGGTCAATGGTGAATATGATTCTCAAATTTTTTTGACTATTCACCATTGACCATTGACAATTCGTAACTTGATCCCATGAGAATAAAACTCAGCATCGCAGCCATCATTTTATTTGCATTCACAACAAAACAACCAGAAACAAATTCCTGGATCCGTATCAATCAACTCGGTTATCAGCCTAATGGAGTAAAGGTGGCTGTTTGGTGCAGTAAAGAAGATTTGGGAATTAGTAGTTGGGAATTAGTGGATGCAGCATCAAAAAAAATAGTCTATTATTCAAAACCTGGGAAAGCCTTTGGCGCTTATGGTCCGTTCAAAAAAACTTATCGTTTAAATTTTTCTTCATATAAAAAGCCGGGCAAATATTATTTACATGCAGGTAAAACAAGATCTCCTGAATTTGAAATTGGTGATGATGTTTACAAAGGTGCCGCGGATTTTTGCTTGCGTTATATGCGCCAGCAACGAAGCGGCTTCAATCCTTTTTTAAAAGACAGTTGCCACACACACGATGGTTATGTCTTGTATGCTCCCAAAGGAGTTCAGATTACGGAGATAGGAGAGATGCCGTTAAAAGACAGTATGCATATTGATGTTGTCGGTGGCTGGCATGATGCAAGTGATTATTTACAATACAGTACAACATCTGCCAATGCAACTTATCATCTGCTTGCAGCTTATAGAGATTTTCCAACTGTTTTCAATGATGAAAAATTAGCTAATGGCCTTGATGGAAAAAATGGAATGGCTGATGTATTGGATGAAGCAAAATGGGGATTGGACTGGTTACTAAAAATGCATCCAAAAAATGACTGGATGTTTAACCAACTTGGTGACGATAGAGATCACATGGGAATGCGGATACCAAAGGAAGACACCAACTATTATGGCAAAGGATTAGAACGACCCGTATATTTTATAAATGGTGAGCCACAACAGCGGGGAAAGTTTATGAATAATACAACCGGTACTTCATCAACAGCTGGAAAGTTTGCAAGTTCTTTTTCTCTTGGCGGAAATATTTTTAAACAATTCGATTCAGTTTATGCAAATAAACTAATGAGCCATTCACTTTCAGCAATGGACTTTGCACTTTCAAAGCCAGGAGTATCACAAACAGTTTCTGTCAGATCACCCTACATATATGCAGAAGATAATTGGACTGACGATATGGAGCTGGCGTCTGCTTCTATTTACAACGCATTGGAGTATTTTTTGGGCAGTAATAAAAAAACACAATCTGATTATCATGGATTAATAAAAATGTACCTGGACTCATCTTATAGTTATTCTAAAATTGAAAAAATAACACCTTGGCTTGGTGCTGATACGGCTAAGCACTACCAATGGTATCCTTTCATCAATGTTGGTCATTATGAACTTGCAAAACAATTAAAAGATAAAAGACGAGACACTATTATTAATTTTTATAAAGAAGGAATAAACCGTGTTTGGAACAAAGCCAAGCAAAACGCCTTCTACCGCGGCATTCCATTTATCTGGTGCAGTAATAATCTTACCACTTCTTTCGCTATTCAATGTTATTGGTACAAACAATTAACCGGTGATAAGACATTTGATGAATTGGAGCAAGCCAATTTCGATTGGCTTTTTGGCTGCAATCCCTGGGGTACCAGTATGGTTTATGGTTTACCATCATGGGGCGATACTCCTGTTGATCCTCATTCTGCATTTACACATTTGAAAAATTACCCGATCGACGGGGGCTTAGTTGATGGCCCCGTTTATACAAGCATTTATAAAAATCTTATCGGCATTACACTTTATCAGCCTGATGAATATGAAGAATTTCAAAGTGGTCTTGCTGTTTATCATGACGACTATGGTGATTACAGTACCAATGAACCAACAATGGACGGAACAGCTTCATTAATTTATTTATTGGCAGCGAAGGAGGCGCAAAGCAAAACAAAAAAGTAACTGCCTCCGGAAAAGGAGGCTTCACTTATAGTCATGGCGGAATTATTCGTGGCGATTCTACAAAGAGAAATATTGCATTGGTATTTACCGGTCATGAGTTTGCCGAAGGCGGAAATTTCATCGCCAATACATTGCAACAACAAAAAATAAAAGCATCTTTCTTTTTTACCGGAGATTTTTATAACAACCATTCAAATGAAATATTAATAAACAGGTTAGTAAATGATAAAAATTTTCTTGGTAACCATTCTGACAAGCATTTATTATACTGTGATTGGAGTAAAAGAGACAGTTTGCTTGTAAGCAAGTTTGAATTTTTACATGATCTCTTTCCTCTGACTGAAACCCTGGGCCACTTATCAGAAAAAGCAGAGCAACCTGGGTATAAACCAGCCTTTAGCAGATATTTTTTACCACCCTATGAATGGTATAATGATAGCATTGCAACATGGTGCTTAGAAGCAGGTATACAACTCATCAATTACACCCCCGGTACACTTAGTCATGCGGACTATACAACATCGAAAGACAAAAACTACCGCAGCAGCGAAACGATCTATAATTCTATAATCGATTACGAAAGATCAAAACCGGCCGGATTGAATGGATTTATTTTACTGATGCATATCGGCGCCGGACCCGGCAGAACAGATAAGTTTTATGCCCGTTTGCCCGAATTAATTAAATATTTAAAGGAAAAAGGCTATCAGTTTCAGACAGTTGAACAATTGCTATCCCGATAGCGATTGGGAGACGAAAATCATTAACAAAATCCTATTCGCCATTGGCCATTGACCATTCACGTTTCATTATCTTTGCGACCGAAATATTTAAGTATGCAGTTCGAGAAAATTCACAATAAGGGACAGGCGCAGCTGTTCAAAAACCCTTACCTGGAAATGCTTACCAAAACACATCCATTGGTGATTTGGGGTATGTATACACCGGTAATGATCTATATGTTGTATTTCAGCGGTAATAGCCTTGGTTTTTCAGCGATCCGTATCTTTCTTATTTTTTTAGGAGGCATGCTTTTCTGGTCACTCTTCGAATATATAGCTCACCGCTTTTTGTTTCATATGGTAGCAAACAGTGGCAGGGCGAAAAAATTTGTATACACCCTGCATGGCAATCATCATCATTATCCAAGAGACAAGCAGCGGTTGTTTATGCCGCCGTTACCAAGTCTTATTCTTGCATTAGCAATTTTCGGACTAATGTTTCTATTGCTCAGGCAATATACATTTATGTTCTTCCCCGGTTTCCTGTTAGGTTATCTTATGTATGGCACTATGCATTATGCTATTCATGCATGGAACCCGCCTTTCAAATGGATGAAACCTCTTTGGAGAAATCATCATCTTCATCATTACAAGAATGAACACAATGGTTATGGAGTAAGCTCCACCATTTGGGATCATGTATTCGGCACCATGTTCGATCTTAGAAGTGAAAAAGAAGATAAAGAGAAAGTGAAAGAACTGATGTTTGAGAAGAAATAATTATTTCCCCGACAACATTACTACTATTAAGCTTTTGTTGCGACGCTCCGTTCAGGGTTCCATTTTTTATTGAGCAATTGCGTCGCTCTATTTCTTTTTTAAAATCTTCTCACAGATTCCACAGATTTACACAGAAGTTTTTATCCGTGAACATCCGTGTCATCTGTGAGCCATTTGCTATTCACCACTTATCGTCATCACTAATATTTTCTTCGTTCCGGTATTTCTGCCGTGATCTTATTTTCTGCAACTCTCTTTCTATGATCAGATCAGTGATGATATTGGCTGTATCAAAGCCCTGATTTTCTTTCAGCAAATGTTTGAGTTTTGATTCACTTACATCCACCCGGTATAAAATGGATACCAGTTTTTGGAAATTAGATTGTATAAGAAAGTTTATATGGGTCGAAAGCCGTTCTTTTAACAGGTCAAAAGGAATATTTTCCGGAAGATCAATTTCCAGTGATTGTCGGAGTATCGGGATCAAATCTGTGTTTATCTGTTCCATCTCGAGTTCTAAAATTTTTCGATCACGCCAAGATTAAATAAAGCAAAGTCATATTTCACCGGATCATCCTTATCTAATTTCCTTAATGCATCAGTAAGTTCTATTGCTGCCAGCCAATCTACCTGTTTTCTTTTCAGCAAGCCCAATTTTTTTGAAACTCTTGCTACATGTACATCAATTGGGCAAATAAGTTGTGAAGGTGAAATGTTTTTCCATAAGCCAAAATCTACTCCCTTGTTATCATTCCTTATCATCCATCTCAAAAACATGTTCAATCTTTTGCAAGTTGATTTTTGTAATGGTGAAGAAATATGTTTTTCTGTTCTCTTTAAATGTTCAATTGAAAAGAAATATTTTTTAAAATGTGTTAAACCATGTTCCGCATCAAGATCTGGAATTGGGAAAAATGCAGTTTCGAGAGAATTGTGTTTTGAATAATGCAAATGAAGAAATTCGATAAAGTAATAAAGATCATCTTCGTGAAAAGTGCGGTGTTTGAAACCCGTAAGCCTTTTTAGATCTTTTGTTGAATGATCTTTTGTGAATGCATAAGGCGAATTATCCATTCGCTGCATTAACTCCTGGCTTTTTCCAATGATCGTTGTTCTGTTTCCCCAGGCAAATACTGCTGCAAACAGCCCAGCGATCTCTATGTCTTGTTTTTTAGTAAAGAGGTGAGGGATAGCTATCGGGTCATCTTTAATAAATGCGGGACGATTATATTCTCTTACCTTCTTGTCCAGAAACTCTTTTAGGTGCACCGGCATCATGCAAATTTAATCAGTCAATCCTTTGAAAGATGACTTAAAAAATAAGTATAATGCCGGTGCTATAAGTTTAGACAGGATTCTGGCCACGGATAAGGCGTAATATTATCGCAATTACGGCTATCACCAACAATACATGAATGATGGAGCCAGCATGAAATACGAAAAAGCCAAGTAACCAGCCTATGATAAGAATCACAGCGACGACGTACAAAAGTGAACCCATAGTTTTAAAGTTTTATACTACAAGTTTTACAATGACCATACCAAAGTAAATTTGTCGTGCTCCACAATAAAAATTGGGCATCATCGGCGAGTTTCAGTATCAATGAGTATTTTTTACCCCACTCTTACAAAAAAAGATATTTTAGCCAATTGCTTTTTCCAAATCTTCAATCAAATCATCTGCATCTTCAATTCCAATGCTCAGGCGTATCAAGGAATCACTTAAACCGTTTTTAATTCTTTCTTCTTTAGGTATTGAAGCATGTGTCATCGACGCAGGATGATTGATAAGGCTTTCCACGCCGCCCAAACTTTCTGCCAATGAAAAAAGCTTTGTAGATGAAAGCACTCTCATTGCTTCTGCCACGCTATCATTTTTTAAAACAAAGCTGAGCATACCGCCAAAACCACGCATTTGTTTTTTTGCAACAGCATATCCTGGATGATCTTCAAATCCTGGCCAATATACTTTTCCAACTTTAGGATGTTTTCTTAACCAATGTGCAATCGTTGCTCCGTTCTCGCAATGAGCTTTCATTCTTACATGCAGTGTTTTTATTCCCCTCAACACAAGAAAACAATCCATTGGTCCGGGCACAGCGCCGCAGCTTTTTTGAATAAAATATAATTTATCTCTCAGCTCAAGATTATCAATCATCAGCGACCCTTGTATCACGTCACTATGTCCGCCAAGATATTTGGTTACAGAATGCATTACTATGTCTGCACCAAGATCAATAGGATTTTGTAAATAAGGCGATGCAAAAGTGTTATCAACCGCGAGTAAAATCTTTTTAGGTTTTGTAAGAGCAGCCACTGCAGCGATATCAGTAATATTCATTAAAGGATTCGTAGGAGTCTCCAGCCAAACAAGTTTTGTTTTACCCGTTATGGAAGAAGAAATGTTAGCAACATTTGTCGTATCAACATAGATAAACCTGATACCGAATTTTTCAAACACTTTTGTAAATAAGCGATAAGTACCTCCATACATATCATTGCCACAGATCACCTCATCACCGGGTTCTAATAATTTTATTACTGCATCTGTTGCAGCTACGCCACTACTAAAGGCCAACGCATATTTTGCATTTTCAATTTCAGCAAATGCTCTTTCCAGCGCAGTCCGAGTTGGGTTTTGACTACGGGCATATTCATAACCTTTGTTTTTACCAGGAGCTTCCTGTACATAGGTACTTGTTTGATAGATGGGAGTCATTATCGCACCAGTAGATGGATCAGGTTCAGCGCCGGCATGAATATATTTTGTTGCTTCTTTCATGTTTAAATTTTGAATGTCTGCAAAGATGTGGAATATAAGGCAAACCGTTGTTTACCATTCATCATCGATAAAATTTCACTTAACAAAGGCTTAACGGACAAATTGGAGCGGGTCAAATCATGCTTCAGGCTATTGAAAATATTTTTGAACACAATTTTTTAATGCTTTAGAGGTATTGGCATTTTTTTATAACCTCTTATAAAATAACCTGGAGTTACCGATGACAGACAAACAGCTTTTCTCATGCAGGTAACTACTATAACTTGTACGTAGTCAGAATTTCTTAATCAAAAAAAGTATAAACCATGAAAAAGTTAATAATCTTCACCTGCTTGTTTGCTGCACTTAGCGCAACGGCATCCAATCCTCCGGAAGTCAGTGAAAAAGTATTAAAAGCATTTAGTGAAACATTTATGAAGGCCACTGATGTTGTATGGCATGAAGTTAAAAATTTCTATGAAGCAAGCTTTAAACAATCCGAAGTTATATCAAGAGCAGTTTATGATCAGGAAGGAAACCTGGTGAGAACAACCCGTTATTATTCACAAGAAAATCTTCCGATAAATATTCTGACAAAGCTACAAAAGAGATACGCCGGTAAATCTGTTTATGGTGTAACAGAATTATCTACAGAAGACCAGGTATCCTACCACATAACAATGCAGGATGAGAAGAACTGGTATATTATTAGAGCAGATAATTGGGGAAGTCTTGAATTGGAACAAAAATATAGGAAAGCTTAGTAGTTGTAAGTCGAGTAAAAGTAGCCGTTTCGTCAGCCGCGAGATGGCTTTTTTATTTAAATAAGAAGGAAGAAGAGAGATAACGCCAGTCATAATTGTCGGCTTCATGTGCAGGTTTAGCTTCGATCTTTTTATCTATTACTTCTGGTTTAAGGATCTTTTCATCAACAAGTATTTTTTTAGCGTCCCTTATCAAGTCTTTTATTTTTTCGTTTTGTATCCATTGTTCCTGCGGCGGCTCAAAACCAGTTTTATCCCGCCTCCATGTTATTTCGGCGGGCAGGCTTTTCTCCATATTTTTTCTTAGCAACCATTTTGTCCAGCCACTCCTGATCTTAAAGTTTGCCGGCAATGAAAAAACAAACTCAACTAACTCATGGTCCAAAAATGGTAAACGAACTTCCCGTCCATGCGCCATTGAGTTTCTGTCGGCATAACGAAGTAATTCTTCTAATCCATGCATGCATGTATTGAAGTATAAGACCCCATTAAGACTAAATATCTCAGGTGTGATATAATAGGCTTCTTTACTTTGTAATTGAGTAAAATCCTTTGTGAGGTCTTCCTGTCTTAATGCATTCAATAAATAGTGCCTTTCTAAAAAAAGAGTAGCAAACTCGGGAAATAAAGCGGCAACGCGGTTCCTCCATCCAAATTTTTCAGTGATCCCTAATTCCTTTGCTGCACTCAATTCACGACTTGATAAAAGCTTTCTTTTTCTGAAAAGTTCCTGCCAATACCATTTATAGTATTTATGATATCCCGCTAATGTTTCATCAGCGCCTTGACCATCGAGCAAAACTTTTATTCCTTTTTGTTTTGCCAATTCATATACTTTATACTGGGCATAAATACTGCCGGAGCTGAATGGCTCTTCCTGGTAATAAAAAAGTTTCTCAAGATCATTATGTAATGTAGCTGCATCCGGTGTGACAGTGAAATGCTGTAAATGGAATTTATCAGCTACCAGTTTTGCAAATACTGATTCATCTTTTTCGAAGCCGGGGAAGACGGAAGTGAAAGCAGTCAGTGGTGAATCGTGAGTAGTAAGTGAATGCAGGGTGGAAATTATTGATGAACTATCCAATCCTCCGCTTAGACTTGTGCCAATAGGCACGTCACTTCTTAGTCTTCGTTGAACTGATCGCTGGAAAAGAAAACCAAATTTTTCGATCGCTTCGGCATCAGAGATCTTTTTATTTTCATTTTCTACATCAAGATCCCAGTAGTTTGTTATTAAAAATTGATTATTTAATATTGAATATTTAAGAAATGAAGCAGCAGGCAGTTTAGAAATATTTTCAAAGAAGGTTTCTTCCGGTATGTTGGGGTTATCTACATAACCGATCGTTAAATAATTAAAAAGAAGTTTCAAATTCACTTTTCTTTCGATGCCGGCTGCCCATAATGCCTTCATTTCCGATGCAAAAACAAATTGATCATTATCTAAAAAATAAAAAAAAGGTTTTTCGCCAAACCTGTCTCTTGCTGCAAAAAGTTCTTTTTCTTTCTCATCCCAAACGGCAAAGGCAAACATGCCATCAAAATGATCGACACATTCTTCTTTCCAATGATCATAAGCAGCAACGATCACCTCAGTATCCGACTTTGAATTAAAAGAGTAGCCTTTTTTTTGCAGCTCTTCTTTTAGTTCAATGTAATTATAGATCTCACCGTTATGAATAATAGTGTAGCGCTGGAGATAATGCATTGGCTGATTGGCGGCATTGCTAAGATCAATGATCGCAAGCCTTCGATTTCCCAATGCAGTTGTTGAATTTACCCAATGTCCTTCAGCATCGGGTCCGCGGTGAGCCAGTGCATCCGTCATTTTTTTTACACGGTCCGTTGTGATAAGTGAACTATTATTGGAAATGATACCTGCTATTCCGCACATATATGTAAAGTAAGTAAATTAATAGTGAATGGCTCACAGATGACACGGATCTTCACGGCTTGTTTCTGTGGAAATCTGTGAATTCTGTGAGAACAAAAAAGTTGAATAGAATTATTGAAGCAGAAGAGTGCGACCCTTCGCTTCGCTCTGGGTAAACTGCGACGCAATTGCTCAATGTTTAATAAAAATTTGAATGGAGCGTCGCAACAGAAGTTTAAGCAGGGAACAAAAGCTGGCAAACAAAAACCATTTTAAAAACTTACCGGCAGTTTTGCTTTTACATCATCCCAAAGAAAGATCAGCGATGTGCTTTTGTCTGATTTTTTTTCGAAAGCAATCGTGAAGTATTCTATAGCAAGATTTGTTTTTTCAACCGACACTTCAAATTGCATCAGGTCCTTCTGCCTGTTTTGTTCAAGACCCCAACTGTATAAATTTGAATTAAGAACAAATGTCCATTTTGTTTCCTGCGGAATGCAGTATAAAATATAACGACCAGGTTTAACAGTTTTGCCGGCAACAGTTGCAGCGGAAAAAAATTCTATTTCTGTAGCTTCATTAGCACCCAGCCGCCATGGCATATCATACTGTACAAGTCCTCCAAAAATTTGCCGTCCCTGTTTTTGAGGGCGACTATAAATAACTCTCATTAATGGCGGCACAGTTGTTTTGCCTGCCATTTTCAATAACGGGTAATCAGTAGGAAAATACACCATATCCATTGGTGAACGGTCGGGATTGGTATAATTGCTGACCGGGGGAAGCACTTTTACGGGTGCATCCGATTTTGCTGGAGTATCAATACCAGCAGATTTTTTTTCAGGTGCGGCGCAACTAAAAAATAAAACCGGTAGCAGTGCAGCTAATAAAATTTTTTTCATAGCTCTTTTATAAAGTGATTGGCAGGGTAACTTTCATTTGTTCCCATGCAATGATCAGCGAAATTCCAGTGGCGGACTTTTCAAATAACATAGACATGCTTTCAACAACCTCATCTGTTTTTTGCGCAGGCACATCTGTTCTAAGCAGATCTTTTTTTGAGTCGTACTTAAAAGCGCCCCACGTATCTGTATCCTTGTTGAGTATTATCGTCCATGCATTTTCATTTACGATGGCATAAACAGTATAACGACCTTTGATAACTTTTTTACCGTCGATCTTTACATCTTTATAAAACTCTATTTCGGTGGCTTCATTGGCGCCAAGCCTCCATACTTTGCCATACTCCACTAACTCACCAAAAACTTTTCTGCCTTGTCTTTGTGGGCGGCTATAAAGTATCCTGGCAACAAGCGGTTCAGTTGCTTTATTTTGAATTTTAAGAATTGGATAATTGTTAGGATAATAGCTTACATCCATCGGCGATTTATCAATTTCAGGGAGCTTGGATGATTGTGAAAATGAAAATGTAAAGGAAATGAGTAAACAAAGGAGAATGGAAGTTTTGCGCATAATGGAGGTTTAAAATGACAAAAATAACAGTTTCATAATCTTTGACGAATATATGAGCCGAATCGTTCGCTAATGGTCAAATTGTTTCAGAAAATTTACAGTCATAAGTTTAAGTTCAGGGAAAAATAACTGGTATAAATTCTTTAGTTGATCATAATGCTCTTTGAACAATAAATAGGCGGTATCACTTTCATCAAGGTATTTTGCCCTGCGCACCAGCCCTGCAAGGCTTTTTTCTATACCCTGCCTATATCGGTAATTATACAGCCAGTTTTGTGCTTTCATATATGGGTACATTCTGGTGAACTTTTCGGGAAATTGATCTGTGAACTGGTCAAGCAAAGCATAGGTATTAATTGTAAATGTTTTTAAGCCTTCATCTGTAAACTCGTTTTCATCAAGGGCTAGAAAATGATCGTATACCACATCCATCAATGAACCAGCATATAACCTGTAAGCAGGCCTAAAGATCTCTTTTGCCTCTTTTGTTACAGGATGGGCATCAGTAAACCGATCGATCTCCCTGTGTACTGCAATACCTTGCTGTATTTGCCCAGGATAACCATACTTTCTTTTTCCTTTTACAAAGTCGCTGATCATGTTGCCCACCAATATGCCCGGCATATTAAAAGAAAGATATGCATGAGCCAGATAATTCATAGGCTAAAGATAATACGAAAGAAAAGGGCAGTTGTTACATCTTTAAACCGATCCGGGGATGCTTTATTCATTTGTTATAAAAACTTTCACATTTCACGATCATACTCTCATACATGATGAATGGAGTTTAAAATAGTCTGGCGGTATTAATAACGGATACATGTTTCACATTCATTCTTATTCTTTCACTTACATTAACAATCGCACCCATCAATCACAATTGGCTTGTCACCGGGTGTAACGAAATATACCTTTGGATCGTCAAACTGGTATAAAACAAATAACAAGTAAAAATTAATCTAAAACCAATTAAACTTTTGAGTCATGAAAAAGATATTATTAGTGCTGGGTCTTGTAGCAACAATGGGAGTTTGCAGTGCATACCCGAGTGAAAGAGTTTCACAGAAAGTGCTGGCATCATTTAAAACCGAGTTTACAACTGCACAAAATGTAGAATGGGAAACAGGTGCCAACTATTTCAGAGCTGCTTTTACAATGAATGAGCAGCGGATATTTGCTTTTTATAATGTAGAGGGAGAGTTGTTGAGTATTGCCAGGTATATCAGCTCAATTCAGCTACCTGTCAATCTATTCAGCGATCTGAAAAATAATTATAGCAAATACTGGATCAGCGATCTCTTTGAAGTAAGCAATAGCGAAGGCCTCCATTATTATGTAACACTTGAAACAGCAGATTCAAAATTGGTAATGCATTCAGGTAATGGTGGAAGCTGGAGTACCTATAGTAAGAACAAAAAGATCTGACAAGCAAGTTAGTTTTGGTGTGTGGTAAATTAAGGGTCCCGCCTATATAGCGGGACTTCTTATTTTAAATTAATGATGAAGACCTCAGACGTTAATCACTTTAACACATGCCTCCATTAATCTTCAAAGGAGTCCCTTGGACACAATTCAATTGACTTCTCTTATTTGTTCTGGTATATTCGTTATACGTCACTCACCTTACCTATCCTTCTAAAGAATTCAGAAAAAAAGTAAACCATTAAACCTTTGAATATGAAAAAGACGTTTTCGGCATTTCTTGCATTTTTGATCATTGTTAGTACCGCTGTGACAGCAAGTGAAAGAGCCGATGTTGATCCGAAAATTTTATCTGCATTTCAAAAAGAATTTTCTTTTGCAACAAATGCAAAGTGGGAAGTGAAAGGGAATTTAACCCAGGTAAATTTTTTATTAAACGACCAGGGAGTTATTGCCTGGTATAATTCGGATGCAGAGTTAGTGACCACAGCAAGAAACATTCTTTATAACCAGTTGCCGATCTCTGTTATCAGGACGCTGGATAAAGAATATGCAGGAGCGGATTTCTCCGGCATAACCGAAGTAAATCGTAATAATGAAACCTATTACCAGATACGGGCAGATGAAAAGAGTAAGAAGTATTTATTAAAAGCAAGTCCATCCGGCAATATAATCGTGTTGAAAAAAATTAAATGAACGCAGTTCTTTCGAGAGCATGTGGTGTGCCCCCGACCTCTTAGTCGGGGTTTTTATTTTCAAATAATTTACTTTTGCGGCTCTTCCGCATTGTCTCACGGTCTTGTGATCTGAAGGCGGCTCTAAATCTTATCAAAAATGAGTAAAGGTCCTGTTTCACAATTCATCCAACATCATTATCGCCATTTTAATTCAGCCGCATTAGTAGATGCTGCTAAAGGCTATGAACAACATTTATTGGAGGGTGGCAAAATGATGGTAACACTTGCAGGCGCCATGAGCACCGCCGAGCTTGGTATTTCACTGGCAGAAATGATCAGGCAGGATAAAGTGCATATCATTTCCTGCACAGGCGCCAATTTAGAAGAAGACATCATGAACCTGGTAGCACATAGTCATTATAAAAGAGTTCCTAATTATCGTGACTTAACGCCGCAGGATGAATGGGATCTTTTGGAAAATCATTATAATCGTGTCACTGATACTTGCATTCCCGAAGAAGAAGCATTCCGCCGCATTCAAAAGCATATACATAAATTATGGAAAGATGCAGATGATAAAGGCGAAAGATATTTCCCGCATGAGTTCATGTATAAGATGTTGCTTAGTGGAGTATTGAAAGAACATTATGAGATCGACACGAAGGATAGTTGGATGATGGCGGCAGCAGAAAAAAATCTTCCGATCGTTGTTGGCGGATGGGAAGACAGCACGATGGGAAATATTTTTGCTTCTTATATTATAAAGAACCAGATGAAGGCAACGACTATGAAAAGCGGGATCGAATACATGGTATGGTTGGCAGACTGGTACAGACCTAACAGTGCAGGCAAAGGCGTTGGATTCTTTCAGATAGGTGGTGGTATTGCCGGCGATTTCCCGATTTGTGTTGTGCCTATGATGTACCAGGATCTCGAGTGGCACGATGTTCCTTTCTGGAGTTATTTCTGCCAGGTAAGTGATTCTACAACTTCATTCGGTTCTTATTCCGGTGCGGTGCCAAATGAAAAGATCACCTGGGGTAAATTAGGAATTGACACTCCAAAATTCATTGTTGAAAGTGATGCAACGATCGTAGTGCCTTTGATATTTGCTTACTTGCTGGGATGGTAATAAAAGTTGATACTGTATTTTTATGTAGCCAACTTTAGTAATTCTATTTATTGTCCCTTGCGTCGCACTCTTGTACAACAACAACCTTATTCAGCAATAAAAAAAACCCCGGATTTTATTCGGGGTTTTCATTTATAAGGAAGGTAAGGATTAGCGTCTGCGATCACGATGATCTTCACGACGGTTTCTTTTGTTCTCACGGCGGTCACGGATATCTTCGTTGCGATCTCTCATATCTTGTCTTTTATTCAGGGTACGTAAAAGGATAACGAGTAAATAGACCGCTTGGTTGCCATAAGGTTTAATGCCTGTATCGGGCAAGAAGGCAAAAAAAATCTCGCCTTTAGGCGAGATCGTAAAATATTTTAAGAAGATTGCTTCTCAGCCTTTGGCGGCTCGCAAGAAAAATCAGGAGAAATGAAGTTCTTTCCTTATTATTTCAGCTTCTCTTGAAGAGTGAAAACACCAAACAAGTATGGAAACGATGAAAAGCTTATGGATCGAAGTTTCGATCACCAGCTCATTAAGATTATTTACAAAGAGTTCAAACCCCCAAAAACCAACACAAATAATAAGCGCTGAAACGAGAGAAAGAAATGGTTGTTTATTGCTGTAGAAGGATAAAAGAACCATAACAGCAGCCAGTCCAAGATATACCAGGAAATCTTTTGTAGTAAACGAAGTTTCAGGCATTATCCAAAAAATGCCTGCACCTGCCACAAAAGCCAAAGCACAGGTCAATAAAATATTACGGGTTCTGCGAAGACGTTTATTAAGCTGTATCGTTTCCTGTGTACGGTACACCTCGGAATAGTCGACATGCTCATCGGCTATTCTTTGATAAAAGGTGGGATTTTGCTCAGTTTGGTTCATGGTATGGCCTGCACATTTTATAAAAGCGAAATAAATAAAAGTTTTTCTCTTTTTTTAGTAAATCAAGCCAAATTTTAAAAAGCTCTTTGAGATTCCAGCGGCATGTCTCTTTTAAGCATCTCTTCCCGGTTTGCCATCTCTACAGCCGTATAAAAAACCAATCTTGCTCTTTTTTCCATCAAAGAGTAATTTATCTTATCAGGGGTATCTGTAGGCTTGTGATAATCCGGATGAACGCCATTGAAATAAAATATAATAGGCACCCCTTTTTCGGCAAAATTGTAATGATCGCTACGATAGTAGAAACGATTTGGGTCTTTTGGATCATTATACTTTCTGTCAAGTTTAAGTTTCGTATAAGAACCATTTACAGCTTCTGTAATAGGAGTAAGATCTGAACTGAGTTTATTATCACCGATCACATATACATAATTAGCAGAGTCTTTATCTTTCATGTAATCATTTCCTATGCGACCGATCATATCAATGTTCAGGTCAACAGTAGTTTTTTCCAAAGGATAAACTGGATGATTTGCATAATAAGCAGAGCCCCATAATCCATGTTCTTCACCGCTAACAGTCATAAATACAATGCTGCGGCGTGGACCATTACCCTCTGCTTTTGCTTTTGCAAATGCTTCTGACAGTTCAAGAACGCTTACAGTGCCGCTACCATCATCATCAGCGCCATAATAAATAACAGTATCTCTTTTACCCACATGATCATAATGTGCCGTGATAAGAACATACTCATCTTTTTTATCTGTTCCTTCAAGCAATCCCATTACATTACTTACCTGTGTTTTAATTGTTGTTTTTTGAAAAGCAAGATCAATATTTGCTTTATACGTTTTTCCTGCTAATGAATTAGAGGTCATTTTATCAAAAATTCCTTTTCCATCCTCGCCCATTATCTCTGTTGCTACTTTTTCAGAAACATAAAATAACTGCGGATTGAAATTAGATCTATAACCATTAAGGCTCCAGCCAGCTCCACGACTATTTGCAGG
Source organism: Chitinophagaceae bacterium (assembly GCA_035318985.1). GTDB lineage: Bacteria > Bacteroidota > Bacteroidia > Chitinophagales > Chitinophagaceae > VBAS01. The sequence continues at coordinate 21,631 of DATHDP010000063.1, read as the reverse complement.
TCTGCTAAGTGATTTTGAAACAAGTAATACAGCAACCGCTCCTTTCTTTGATGCACTTTGTAATTTTCCAAATGTCTGGCCCGGGCTCATGGCTCCTGTTATTGCAGATTTATAATCAGCGGGTGCCCCTTCTACAATTAAAACAGTTTTGCCACGTACATCAAGATCTTTATAGTTATCTATTTTATCATCTACAATTCCATAGCCAGCAAACACAACTTCTGAAACCGGAAGTTCAAATGAATAATTGCTATTATTATTCAGATAGTCTTTAGTCAGTTCAAAAGATTTTCCATTGACACTAAGTGATGAAGAGATCACAGAATCTTTATAAAGCGGGTAAGTCAACCTATAGCTATCACCATTTCCTGGTTTCAGACCGATCGATCTGAAATGTTGTTCGATATAATTAGCAGCTTTTTCCAAGCCAGGTGATGGGGTATCTCTTCCTTCATTATCGGCGCTGGCAACTATATAAAGATGCTTTTTTAGATCGGCAGCAGTAATAGAATTGCCAGCCTTTTCCACCGTTTTATTTTTCTTTTGCGCAGTAACTGCAAGAATAGGAAGCAAAGCAACCAGTAGTAGCGTAGTTTTTTTCATGTGATTTTTAAAATTTTTGTTCGAGCCATCAGCTCATTTTATTTAAAAACAATTTCGGGGGCCAAATATAAGCCTGATAGTTTTTAATGAAATTATAAAGGGATGAAAGGTATCCGATAACCATCGGATCAGCAGCCCTCGGCAATTTTTTCTACCCTGCGCTGATGACGACCACCTTCAAAAGGCGTGTTTATGAACAGCTGCACCATTTTTTCTGCATCTCCTTCACGTACAAATCGTGCAGGAATGCAAAGTATGTTCGCATTATTATGTTCTCTTGACAGCTTAGCCAGTTCTTCGCCCCAGCAGATAGCAGCACGAATTCCTTTATGTTTATTTGCTGTAATAGCAACGCCATTAGCGCTGCCACAAAGAAGTATTCCAAATGATGCTTCTCCTCTTTCAACTGCATTAGCTACAGGATGGGCAAAGTCCGGATAATCAACGGAGTCTTTTGAATGAGTGCCAAAATCGTGGTAAGTAAGATCTTTGGCTTCAAGTAAAGAGATCAACTCCTCTTTAAAATCATATCCTGCATGATCACTGCCAATGGCAACCGGTTTGCTCAGATCAAATGATGAAGACATAATTGCAATTTTAAAAGTGAAAGATCCGAAATTGCTCCACAAAGTTAACGGACTCCGGACTCGGAAATCAGAACTTTTTTAACTCCATTCTTCTTTTTCTTCCAATGCTTTTTCTTTTTGCACTTTAGCTGTCAGCCAAATGCTTATTTCATACAATAACAAAAGCGGAATTGTGCAGATTATTTGACTTATAACATCAGGGGGAGTAATAACTCCGGCTAAAATTAAAATAATAACGATCGCATATTTTCGGTTTCGACGCAGAAAATCAGGGCTCATTAAACCAACTTTTGCAAGAAAGAACATAACTAATGGCAACTGGAAAGCCAGGCCGGTTCCAAGTATTAATGGAACAAGCGTATCAATATAGCTTGTAATTGTCCAGCGATTCTCAATATTATCATCCAATTGAAAGTTGGCGAAGAAGTTCACCGTGTATGGAGCAATGATAAAATAGCCGAATGTAATTCCAAGAAAGAATAAAAAAGAAACCCAGAAGATAACACCTCTTGTTTTTGATAATTCTTTTTTTGTTAAGGCGGGTTTTATAAAACGCCAGAACTCCCAGAATATATAGGGAAAAGCCACAATGATGCCGCCAACAAAGATCAAGGTGAAATACATGCTGAATTGTCCGCTTACTGAAGTGCTTTGCATTTTAAGCCCGATATCTTTCATACACATATTATCGCCAAGACCGATAGCATGCCCCAGTTTACAAAGCCATTTATAAGTAGGGAAGTCTGCATGAGTGGGTCCCATCAACACTTCACGAACAAAGAACGTATTATAAACTATAAAAACAATTGCTCCTGCGGCTATGGCAAGCACAGAACGAAATAAATGTCCACGCAGCACTTCCAAGTGTTCAATAAAGGACATTTCAGCCCTTTCTTCATTATTTTTTTTTCCCCTTCCAAATAAACTCAACGCCATCTGATTTAATTAGAATCGCAAATATAAGTAGCGGAGGCGGGCTATTATCAACCCATTTTCATAAAATGAAAAACCCCGGCAAAATACCGGGGTTTATTTAATTAGAGAACATTCGTTATTTAACTGAGAGTGCCTTGTCTATTGTAAATACAAGACTCGCCCTGTGTGCTTTGGTTTGTTCATCTGTTGAAACCGCTGTTGCCAGCATGCCTTTGATCTTTTTAAGCGTATTATACATGGCAGCTTTTGATGCATTGTCATAGGGACTAGCAGGTGCAGATACAATTGATGCAAGTCCTTTTACATATTCAGTTTGCAAATTAAGCCTGTATAAATTCACATTTGTTTTCAGATCGGCAGCAAATACAGCATTTGTCAGATCATTCATCATATCAGCAACTGCATATGTATTGCCATATAAGGTACTGTTGCTTATTCTTGTCAATGTATTTGGACTCATTAAATGCACAAATAAACCAACCTGCATATTCAGAATGATCGCTTGCACTTTTAAGTCTTCACCAGTGCCAAAGAAATTAAAGCCACGACGCTGTGATTGCAAATAAGGAAACAATGCCGCATCGCCTTTGAAGGCATCAGGTGCAAAAACATATTTTGTTAATAAAGCCATTGCTTTTTTCTGATAAGCTACGCTAACAGGAGTAAATGGTTTGGTGGTTGTTTCCTGTCCAACAAAACTTCTGTCAACATACACACCGCCAATAAAACGGCTTACAGATTGTGCCATACCATTTCTTTGACCAACCAGGTTTCCATAACGAGCTTTCAGCTCGGCATAAGATTTACCAGTCTTGCTGTATTTTTCTTTCAACTTGCCCATCAAAGTATTGATCAAACCAAACCTGTCTTCAGCATAAGCAACCATATCATTACTCATATCATTGATCATTACCCTTGGGTCGATACCGCCGGCACCGGGTGAACGCATATCATCAGCATCATTTCCAAATGCAAGACCTGGTTCATTGCTGCGGCTAAGAATTTTTGTCAAACCAGCTGCTTCTTCTGAAGGGCTAAATGGAGTATAGCCAAATTCGATTGCCCAAATATCATAAGGGCCAGCTTTTGTTGTATAATAATCACCTTGCTTGCTGCGGTCTGTTGAAACGTTCACAGCTGGATAATCCATTACCGATCCCTGTAAGCCTTTTACATGTGTGATGCCAGTATTGTTTACTTCAGCAGGGCTCAGCATTTGGGTTGCTTTCATATTATGATTCAATCCCATTGTATGTCCCATTTCATGTAAAATGAGATAATACAAGAATTCTTTGTGCAGTGTTTTTATTTCAGCATCAGAAGCACCAGTTGCTTCCAGCGTTGTAAGTCCTACAGTGAACTGTGCTTTCAATTCATGTCCAAGAGTGCAAGCATTCCATTTATGGATCCCGGGAATATTTACTTCTTCATTTTTATTTATAGCCATCAATAATGAAGGAAGATCTGTGTTGATCGATTTTACATCATACAACTCTTCCGATATGGGGCTGGCACTACCGGAAAACCATTCAACTGTTATATCGGCACCAAGTATCTGTCCTGTTTTTGGATTTACAAAACTGGGTCCAATAGCTCCATAAGCAGGATAGGGTGAAGACACCCATCGGATAACATTGTAACGAATATCTGCGGGATCCCATGTTGCATCATCGGGCATGATCTTCATTACAACAGCATTTTTAAAACCTGCTTTTTCAAAAGCTTCATTCCATTTCAAACCAGCTTCCACAATTGTCTGACGATATTCAACAGGTGTTGTGTTTTCAACCCACCATACAATTGGCTCAACAGGTTCGCTAAGTGCAGCAGATGGATCTTTCTTTACTAAATTCCAGCGATTGATCACATCTTTATAATCTGCTACTTTAATGCTTGTAAGATTATCTATCTCCTGTGTGAAATACCCAACTCTCGGATCATCAAGTCTTGGACGAAAATCATTCACCGGCATTTCCAAAAAGCTATGCTGGAAACGAATGCGATTGTAACGGGCATCAGTAATGTCTTTTCCACCCTGGTTGAATGGAACAGGATTATCATATGCCAATTCAACAACTACATCTGTATTATTTGGATAAGAACGAACTGTTTTATAACCAGATTTCGTTGGATTGAGACTACCAAGATTAAATACTAAAGCGGCAGCAGGACCGGGGGCAATTAATGGTTTTACCGGGTCAAGTTTTTCACTTAAGAATAATCCATCGCCGGCAACAATAAACCCTGTTGAATCTTCGCCATCAATTTTTGCAGAATAAAAAACGGCTTCTGTCACATCTACATTGGCTGATTTACTTACTGCATTTTCAGGATCATACCAGAAGTTGGTATTTACCTGGGAGAATTCAAGCTTATCAAAATTCTTTTTGATCCTGATAACCCATGTTGTACGGATCATGTTTTGATTGAGGAACAATGAAGTTGGCCCTCCCATTGAAAAACTCTGGTAAATATATTCCTTGCCTAATTGATTTTTCTTTACATACATCTGCACACTTCCGGTTGCCGTATCCTGGTATAAAATAAAAAGGCCATCCGTTTTTTTACTGCTCTTCACTTTTTCAGCCACAGTAGGTTTAGCAGGTGGCGGTGGAGCCTTTTTGGTTGTGTCGGTTTTTGCGGCCGGGTTAACAGGAGGATTGTTTTGCGAAAAACCGCAAAGGCCCGCAAACATGGCGCCTGCCAGCAAAAGCAGCGACTTTTTTGCTTGTATCATATTATTATTAATTTTTTTGGAGAACGAAAGATAAATCTCTGGAAGGACTCGCAGAAAAATAAATTGATAGACGGGTTGAGACAGGTATAAACAGGAAGGTGGACCTTTATTTCAATTTTTTCACCTTCACCATCTCGATGCGGGTGTCACTTACATTCATAATGTCAAACTCGTAGTCTGCAATGATGATCCTTTCTTTTTGCTTAGGGATGGTTTCATGGTAATTAATGATAAACCCGGATAGTGTTTCCGTTTCATCTACCGGGAAATCAAAACCATACTTTTCATTGATATAATCAAGTTCAAGGCGGCCTGAAAAAATATATTCATGTTCAGCAATTTGTTTTTCAACAAACTCTTCCACATCATATTCATCCAGTATCTCTCCAAAAATTTCCTCCAGCACATCTTCCATGGTAATGATGCCGGCAGTACCGCCAAATTCATCCACTACCCATGCAATACTTTTTCTCTCTCGGGTAAACTTATTGATAAGATCAGTGGCACTCATACTTTCCGGCACTGCAGGAATTGGCAACAATACCGATTGAATATTTGCTGGACGCTTGAACATATCCAGTTGATGAACATAACCAATAATATGGTCTATGTTGCCCTCAAAAACAACTATACGTGACAACTTGGTTTCAATAAGCAGTCGGCGTAAAGAATCAATTGATTCTTTTATATCAATACCGACAATTTCTTTACGGGGAACAAGGCTTTGACGTATCCTGATCTTTGGTAATTCAAGAGCATTTTCAAAGAACTCGGTATTCAAAGGTTGTTTTTCATCTTCTGCTTCTTTTGCCTGACGAAATAGATGTTCAAGATCCGTTTTGCCAAACACTTCTTTCTTTTCATCAACTCTTACATTGAAAACGTATTTAAGCAACCAATTGGCCATTGCAATGCAGGCGGCAGCTATCGGGTAGAACATCTGGTAAAAAATATCGATCAACTGGGCCAACCGGCTTAGCAATGCATTTGCTCTTGCACGAAAAATAGCACGGGGAAGAAATTCTGCGAATACAAGTACAAGAATAGTTGATAAAAGTATTTCTATTATGATGCGAACAGAATCAGAACCTACATCAAGCCTGATCCATAATGGTTCCATCACCTTGCTTATTTGTAACCCGAAGAATACAAGAAAAACATTGAAACCGATAAGTGTAGTGCCAAGAAAATAAACGGGGTGATCAATGAACTGATCCAATATTTGCCCACTGGCTCTCCCTTGTTTCTTTTTCAGTTCAATGCTCATGCGATTGGCGCTGTAAAATGCCATTTCAATTCCTGCAAAAAAACCCATTAGCAGGATGGTAAGGACAAACCATATAACGATACGTATTTCAAACATGGGGCAGTAAAGATAGAAAAAGCAAGCAGATGTTATAGGAAGTAAATACTAAGTAATAATTACAGTAGTTCCCTGGTAAGAGGAAGATACCTTAGATACTTATTTAGGCCCTTCAATAAACGACCTTACAATTGTTTCCGCTTCCTTACAGGCTTTTTCAAGATCATCATTTATGATCACTTTATCAAAATGGTCTTTAAAGGAAAGTTCATAAGTCGCCTTATTTACTCGAGTGGCCAGGCTTTCAGGAGTTTCAGTGCCACGACTGCTAAGTCTTCTTTTTAATTCATCCACTGATGGTGGCTCAATAAAAATTGAAAGAGTTTGCTCACGGTGTTCCTGCTGTACATGAACGGCACCCTGCACATCAATATCAAGCAACGGAACTTTTTCTTCTTCCCAGATGCGGTGGATCTCCGATGTCAATGTGCCATAATATTTTCCTTCATATACCATTTCCCATTCCACAAATTCATTGTGCTGGATTTTTTCTTTAAAATCATCTACACTCATAAAATAATAATCAACTCCATCTTTTTCATAGTCTCTTCTTTGGCGAGTAGCAGCAGAAACAGAAAAAGACAATTTACCAGGAAAGGTTTTCAGCAAATGCCTGGTAATAGAAGTTTTACCTGCACCAGAAGGGGCAGTGATGATAATGATCTTGTGTGATGAAGACATGTGCAAAGAAAGGAAGAAATTTTAATTGCTTGATCTCTCATTGCAATATGCCGGACCTGAACCTATAGTATGCTACGTTATAGTAAATATTTTTTTGAAGTCTCTGCCAGGCAATTTTTTTTTATCAGTTAGTAGAAACGAAAATTTCTACCTCTGCATTACTCCAATCTTTACTTCGCTCATCGTAAATTTCAAAATCAAATTGATAAGCCCTGTCACTAATTGAACTCCAAATTTCCTTCCAGGAATTAGCAACACAATCAGGCATTGTTCCTTTAGCAATTAATTTATAATAATTTCCGGCAGGTATTATCAAACTATCCATGCCCTGGGAGTTTTGATCGTCCGTTTTTACTTTACAACCAATAAAATATGAAAACGGTTTGGTATGATCACCCTCATAGTTATAATAAACTGCATAAATTTCATCATTTAACTTGCCTGGTATTCTTTCTACAAAATTTTCGGTCTCAAACTTTTGCCATAAGTTACCACAGTCAATGCCTGATTGCCCGTTTTCATTTGCCGTTTTGTTGTTTAGTTTAAGTCCAACCAATTTAAACTCATCTTTTTTTATTTTATCCATATAGTTGTTATTATAAATTGCTTTGCGATTTTACTTCGTTCATATGTCGCATAGCCTCTTTGTGCAGGTGCACTAACAACTGAAGGTAATAAAGCTTCGGGTGCGATGCTATTTACTATTCTTGAATTCTATTTAAAAGTGAATTGATAAAAGGTTTGTTACAGATCTAGGTGATAATATGATTAATATTTCTTTTGATTATCTTTCAGCGAATAAATTATATAACACTTACCACAATTCAGAAGTTCCATGAAAGGTTTAATGATGGAATATCAATTAACTCTTCCCACGATTTTACGAAGGGCAGAAACCTTATTTGGGAAAAAAGAAATTGTGAGTCGTCTTCCCGATAAAAGTATTCATCGCTACACTTACCAGGATTTTGCCATCCGTACAAAAAAGTTGTCTGTAGCTCTTAATCGCCTCGGCATTCGGCAGGAAGACAGGGTGGCCACTCTTTGTTGGAATCATTATCAGCATCTCGAAGCATATTTTGCAATTCCATGTATGGGAGCAATTATACATCCTCTCAACATTCGCCTTAGTCCGGATGATCTTGGTTACATCGTTAACCATGCGGAAGATAAGATCATTATTGTAGATGAAGTACTGTTGCCTTTGTTTGAAAAGTTCAAACACACGATAAAAGTTTCCAAAGTCATTGTCATACCGAATGGAGGAAAACAAATTCCGTCAGCATATTTAAATTATGAAGATCTGGTTGCAAGTGGGGAGGATTCATTATTCGAACCGTTTGAGGGTGACGAATATTCAGCTGCGTTCATGTGTTACACTTCGGGAACAACCGGAAAGCCAAAAGGTATATTGTATTCCCATCGTTCCATCATGCTTCATGTGATGTCGTTCCTCCTAAGTTGCACTGGTGCTGGTATCAATGAGCGGGATGTGATGCTGCCTGTCGTTCCGATGTTTCATGCCAGTGCTTGGGGTTTTCCTTATAGTTGTACGTTCGTGGGTACTACCCAGGTGTTTCCTGGTCCTTTCCTCGATGCAGAAAGTCTTTTGCAGCTTTTTGAAAATGAAAAAATAACTCTGACAGCAGGTGTACCTACGGTTATGATGAGTATCCTGAATGCCTTGGAAAATGAACCTGCTAAATACAAACTTTTCTTACGACTCATAATAATGGGCGGTTCGTCCGTACCTCGTTTTTTGGCAAAATCTTTTGACGAAAACTTCGGGATTAAAGTGCTTCATTCGTGGGGCATGACTGAAATGTCTCCATTGGGTAGTACTTCAGTGATGACTTCTAAACTTGAGAAAGCATCCAAAGAGGAGCAGTATGATCATATAGCAAAACAAGGCTTGCCGGTTCCATTTGTAGAGATCCGTGGTAGGAATGAATTCGGATTTATTCCATGGGATGGACTTACGATGGGCGAACTGGAGGTGCGAGGCCCGTGGATCTGCTCTTCATATTATAAAGAAGAAGAAACCACCGGAGAAAAATTTACACATGACGGATGGTTGAAAACAGGGGACATTGTTACCATCAGTGAAGATGGGTTCATTGAAATAAAAGACAGAAGCAAAGATGTTATTAAATCAGGAGGTGAATGGATCAGTTCAGTAGCATTGGAAAATTCGCTGATGGGTCATCCTTCAATATTAGAAGCGGCAGTGATCGCCATTCCCGATGATAAATGGATAGAACGGCCATTTGCTTATGTAGTACTTAAAGAAGGAAAAAACTTTTCCGCTGCTGACCTAAATGAATTTCTCGCTACAAGGTTTGAAAAATTCTGGATCCCCGATGGCTATTATGTAATTGATGCCATTCCAAAAACATCGGTGGGTAAATTTTTAAAATCAGCTCTTCGGGAAAAATTTCTTCAGGAAAACAAATGATCAAACGTTGCGATTTTTTTCACTTGCAATAATTAATTAATCATTGATCGCCTGGTACACAAGGGCACGAAATAATTTCTGTGTATCTGCAATATGCGGTCCCCACATTTGTTCGTATAGTAATACGATCAAATTTTCCTTTGGATCCACCCAATAAGTAGTTGAAAAAACGCCACCCCATGCGTAAGTACCGGCCTGGCTTGGAGTAGCTTTGCTTCCACTTTCGCTGATAATTGAAAAGCCAAATCCAAATTTATTATCCTTACTATTTCCGATATTCACAGTCAGATCTCCGATCTGATTCATCGTCATCATACGAACTGTATTACGGGCCAGCAGCCTGACACCGTTATATTCTCCGCCATTTAATAACATCTGAAGTAAAATAGCATAATCATAAATAGTGGACGACAAACCTCCGCCACCGGAAAAATAATCTGTTTTTTTAAGTGGATATTTCAGATCGAGTGCTCCACCAAAAACTGCGTCTTGCTTTTTTATTATTCCTGTAGGATCCTGCAGAAAAAAATTCACCAGCCTATTTCCTTTTTCCTGTGGCACATTGAAATAAGTATCTTTCATACCAAGCGGTTGAAAGATTCGCTTTGCAAAAAAATCTTCTAAAGACATACCTGACCATAGTTGAACTAAGTATCCCAGCACATCATGACTTAATCCATATCTCCATTGTTCACCGGGCTGAAAAAATAACGGCAAACCACCCAGGCGATTCATTGCGTCAGAAATTTTTTCACCTGCTACACCAACGCCTCCCGTAATTCTATTTTTTGCATAAATAGCAATTTCTTCTGGTGTCCCTATTCCCGGATATCCAAGACCCGATGTATGTGTAAGCAAGTCGCGAATGGTAATTGGTCGTTTTGCAGGAATAGTTGTGTACGTAATGTCTTTGGGATTGAAAGTTGCTATCACCTGTTGATTGGCAAAAGATGGTATAAATTTAGAAACAGAATCGTCCAATGAAAATTTTCCTTCCTCCCACAACATCATTACAGCTACTGTGGTAACGGCTTTTGTTTGTGAGGCAATTCGAAAAATTCCATTTTTATCCAGCGCCTCTTTCGTTTCTATATTATTATACCCATAAGCTTTATTAAAAACGATCTTTCCGTTGCGAACTATCAATGCGACAGAACCATTTACCCATTTGTTTTTTACCCAGTCACTCATGCCGGAGTCAAGACGTGCAAGACGAGTAGCGGAAAACCCAGCTGATGCCGGAGCAGCATTCATAAGGACTTTTGATTGAGTGTATGCAGAGTTTGTATAGATAAGAAATACAAATAGTGTCAGGATAGTTATTAGATACCGGTTCATATGCCTTTTAGTTATGTTCATCAAATGTAAAAATTAAATGTACCGATAAAGGTTTTTACGTTCGTCATTTTACCCGTTATATTTGAATGTTCGCTTTTACGGCAATACAAAATTTTAAAATCACAACAAGATGAGACTAAAAAATAAAATTGCTTTGATCACCGGCGGCGCAAATGGAATAGGTCTTGCTACCGCGGAACGATTTGCCAAAGAAGGCGCAAAGATCATTTTGTGGGATGTATCTGACCAGGGAAATGAAATAGCAGATCGATTAAAAATGGAAGGACATGAGATCATCTTTAAAAAAGTATCAGTAACTAACCAGGAAGAAGTGCAAAAAGCGATGACTGAAGCACATGAACATTTTGGACGTATTGATATTCTTATCAACAATGCTGGCATTACAAGAGACAGAACCTTACTTAAAATGACAATGCAGGAATGGGATGATGTTATTTCGGTAAACCTTACAGGAGTCTTTATTTGCACACAGGCGATCGCTCCAATTATGAAAGAACAAATTATGGCCGCATTGTTTCTGCATCCTCCAATGTTGCTATTCGCGGCAACTTTGGACAAACCAATTATGTTGCAACTAAATCGGCTATTATTGGTATGACAAAAGTATGGGCTATGGAACTCGGCCGCTACAACATTACAGCCAATTGCATTGCCCCGGGATTTATTACAACAGCTATGACAGGCCTTATGCCTGAAGAGGTGCGTAAACAAACTATCCCTCATATACCGCTTGGCAAATGGGGAGTTCCCGACGATATTGCAAACGGCTATCTTTATCTTGCCTCTGATGAAGCGTCGTTCGTTAGCGGAATTTGTTTAACGATTGATGGGGGAGCCGCCAGGTGATCTTTCAGACCCATTATTTGCTAAGATATTTTTTATTAACGTGTTAGCTTTAGATCTACTGCAAGTTTTTTGGCAGCAATAAAAAAGAATATTGTTGATACAGCACCAATCACTATTATAATTGACATGGCCCATCGCAAGGATTCATTACCAAGCGCCGGGGCAAGTTTGTCGCTGATGATTCCCACAACTAATGGACCTAGGCCAAGACCAATAAGATTCAACACAAAAAATAAAATAGCTGAAGTAAGTGATCGCATCGATGCGGGAACCAGGCTATGCGCCACTGCAATTGATGGCCCCAGGTATACACTTTGTAAAGAGGCACAACAACCCAAACAGATCAGTGATAAAGTTGTATTCTGTATAAACAAAACGCCGGCTGCAAAGAAAATAGAGAGAATGACGGCATAAGCAGGAATTATCAAGTACTGCCTTTTATCTTTTTTTCCAAAATGATCAGTTAGGAATCCGCCGGCAAACGAACCAATTGCACCACTAATGCCGAAGATCGGACCTAACAAGCTACCTATTTCGGAATTCTTCATACCATGAAGCCTTGAGAGGAAAGACGGTGTCCAATTAAGAAGACCATAAAGGCAGAACACATGCAGACCTGTAGCCAGCGCCAGGTAAACAAATGTGTTGGTTGAATATAGCTGCTTAAGTACTTTGCCCAATGATTGGTTCCCGATCGTTGATGTTGCTGTAACATCAGTTGCACCCCTGCGGGGTTCCTTAACAGACACGTAAAAAAGTATTGAAAAAATTATACCCGGTATACCAACAACAAAAAATGCAGTTCGCCACCCAAGATGCTGATTCAAATAACCACCCATTAAAAAACCGATCAGGATACCGAAATAAATACCTGTTGAATATATTGAAAGTGCAGTGGATCGTTTTTGAGGTGGAAAGTAATCAGAGATCATTGCATGGGCCGGGGGGCTTCCTCCTGCTTCACCAACCCCCACACCAATACGTGCCAAAAGCAATTGAATAAAATTTCGTGCAAGTCCCGAGAAGGCTGTCATTGCACTCCATAAACTGAGGGATATGGCGACAGTATTTTTTCGGTTCGTTCTGTCTGCAAGGCGGGCAATAGGAATACCAAGGGTAACATAAAATATAGCAAATGTAAATCCGGAGAGCAGGCCAAGTTGGGTATCAGAAAGGTTCAGGTCTTTTTTTATTGACTCCTGGAGAATGACAATGAGTTGCCGGTCCACAAAGTTGAAGACATAGACAAGTGTCAACATCATCAGAACAAAATTTCTATACCTGTTGCTGATCTCATTTGTTTGCATGCCTATAGTTAATTCAATGCTTTTATTAATTACAGCTACCCTTCATGCATCGACGAAGTAAGGAATAAATTTTTTCATACCCTCCAGTCACTAAAGTACTATAGAATTCCACAAGTTGAAATGATTGTCTGGAATAAAAGCACTTGTTATTCAGGAGGAGGATTTAGATTCTCATTATTGGTTTCCTTTTCTTTTTTGAATTCTAATCTCCCAAACTTCCAGGTGAAGTTGATACCGATAGATCTGAAAGGAACCTTACGAAGATTACTGGTTACAAAACCAGGACCAAAAAGATCGGTTTGTTGGTTGACGTATTTACTAAAGAAGTTGTTTGCTGTAAGAGCAATACTTCCTTTTTTATTCCATAGCAGTTTTCTTATAGCCAGGCTGTACGACGTGAAGGAGGGATAAAGACCCTGCGCTTCATGACGTTTTGAATTGAAATTTCCAAAGAACTCTGCCGCGAGATCTTTATTAAACTGGTACGTGGCATTCAGGTTAAAACGATAATTAGTGCTGTTTGAATTATAACCTGTATCCACCTGGTTGATCGTATGCCTGTAAAAAAAGAAAAGATTACTTCGAATGTTCAGTTTGGAATCAATATGAAGATCACAAAAAATATTTGTGCCGATATTTTTCTCAGTACCTATGTTCTCACGGGTAGTAACCGCAACGTTTGTATAAACAGTATCACCCACCTGTATCGAAGGATAGTAAACGATGAAGGGCTGTATATCATTTTTATTTTCCCTGTAAAATAGTGTCACCATAAATGATCCGGATTTGCCCAGTTCGTGGTTGTAGGTTAATTCATAGCGGTTACCGATCTCTGGTTTTAGATCGGGATTACCTGTAGAAACATTTTTGGGATCACTTGTATTGATGTAAGGATTCAGATCACCGTAATCAGGCCGTTCAATTCGTTTTGAGTAATTAAATTTCAATGTTTTTTTTTCACCTAACCTTCTTAAAATAAAAAAGGAGGGAACAAAAGTGTTGTACCCGTTATTGACTTTTTCCGGCGTAGTCGAATAAAATGAGCTGACCTCTGTACGTTCATATCGTCCTCCAAGCTTAGCATCAAAGATGTTACCCACATGAAAATTCATTTCAGAATAGAATGCGTAAACCTTCTGATGATAGTCCAGCGAATTCGATAAGGTTGAATCATACAAATAATTTTTCTGTGGATCTTGCCAAAGAAGGACATCGGATGTACTGGAAATGTCATAAGAACTCAGTTTTCCTCCAACACCAAGATTCACATCTTTACGAAGTGGCTGTACATAATTTATTGCAACTTCAGTTTCATTCTCCTTTGCCGGGTTGTTACCACTTGTTCCGTAGATCAAAGAATCCTGGGGCTGAAAGAATTGATCGTTGGCTGATGCCCTGATATTATGGGCAGTGCTTGAATTAACATCGATCTCCAATTCCTGGTCTTCTTTTGAAAAACTTCGTTTGTAATTCAACCCTGCGTCAATGCTATGTTCGCCGAACTTATTGCCTGTATGATTTGTAGAATTAATTTCGGATAGGATCACCGCAGCATCGTTCCGAATAATTTCTGATTGGTCAATAAAACCGGTTCCTTTATTACCAAAATTGTTATAACTCAAAGAGCCTGAAAAATTATTTTTTTCTTTGTATGTCCAGTCAAAACCAAGACCTGATTGATACCCATGCCTGTTGAAATCACCGCTGCCATCCTGTTGTAACAATGCATTTAATTTCGTAGCAGTATCAGTTGAAATGCGTTTAGAACTTGCCGGTGTAGTTGTAGTAAGTCTTGCATTGCCGCTTAAAAAAGCATTTACACCGAATTTCCCTTTGCGGGCATTGAAATTGAACGACCCGTTTTGCATGATCGTTCCCGCTGTTAAAGAAACATTTCCATTTATACCCTGGGCAGTACTCTTCTTTAATATAATATTGATGATCCCTCCCAATCCCTGCGCATCGTATTTGGCACCCGGGTTTGTTATTACCTCAATACTTTTTATCTGGCTTGCGGGAATTGATTGTAAAACATCAGTAATACTACTGCCAAATGCAGTGGAAGGTTTTCCGTTGATCAGGAATCGTATACTCGAACTGCCTGCCAGTTCTACGTTTCCATCCACATCAACAGATACCTGGGGCACTTTTTTTAACACATCTGTTGCAATGCCTGTCTGTGAAGTGATATCTCTCTCCGCGTTGAAAACAAGTTTATCAATTTTATTCTCTATTAGTTTTTTTTGTGCAACTACGGTAACATTTTGCAATGTTTGCTCATTTTTTGAAAGCAAGATATTTTTCAGATTGACAATGTCATGTTTCTCATTGATGGTAACATTCTTAATTGAAAATGGGGAATAACCGATAGACTCCACAACGACAGTGAAAGCACCCGGAGACACGTTCGTTACTGTAAAATTTCCAACTTTATCAGTAGTAGCGCCATTGAATGGTTTTGTTTCTCCCTGCTTAAATAAAGTAACAGTCGCATATTCGATCGGCGTGTTCGATGAGGAATCAATTACAGTTCCTGATATCTTAGCCTTAGCATCGGTCTTTTCTTTTGTTTGCGATTGGGTAGCGGAAAATATACACAACATTAAACCGAACAAAATCCCTTTTTTCACATTGCTTTGTTTGTTGAGCCGCAAATGTATCTGCAGATCCTGAAGTAATTATGTTTTTTGACAAACAGTTTGGCTTTGTCATAGAAATCGGCGTAAAAGCTGAAAAGATTTATTCTATTGCCGGATGATCAATATGTGTTCTTCAGCAGTATAGCAGAAAACCTTATGTTGGCAACAGACTTTATCTTTTTGATACTTTAAGCTTTGACACTGATGGCCACCATATTAAAATAAATTCTGTCATCATAAGGGGATAAACCCAGCATATCCATTCATAAACTGTGAATTGTACTTCTTCATCTTTAATAAAATTGAATAGACCTGTATATTGATTTATTAAAGGGAGCAATCTAATAAAAACAAACGCAAATCCACAAACATAAGAACGTATCATGAATTGTTTGTGTAGCTTAAAGTTTTTCTTAACTGCAAACCAGAATGCTGTAATAGTAGTAAAAAGCCAAATAACGGCGAGTAAGCCAAGAGAGGGTACTGAACCAGGTAATGGATAATTTGAGAGTAAATAAAAAACCATCAGAGCCGAGACGATTGAACCTCCTATGTAGAATTTTCCTGCTAATCGATGCCAACGCCTGAAACGATTTCTGAAATATGGCCAAAATTGAAGAGGCCCTAAAATTAAAGTGCAGGCGGCACCAGAAAAATGGACAATAAGCCACCATTTTTCACTTTCTTTTCTCGGGCTAAGAGACCCTTTAAAGTATGGGGAGACACTATTAAAATAAAAATAGAATGATATAAATAGAATAGCAATCCAAAATACGATAAAGAGCATTTTTTTTAAAAAGCTATTTTTCATTCTTATTGTTGCATGTCTAAATTTAACCAAATGCTTTCTTCGATCAAAGATCGTTCAATTTGATTTTGATCTGTACGCAAAAATTTATTTTCTCGCAATCAGAATTTTCCACCCGGGTAATGACATTGGCGATACAGGCTTTTCAATTTTTAATCCTGCACTTTTTTGCCAGCCTTCCATTTCATCTATTGACCATGTACCAGATGAACTGGTGAGTGAAAAATAAAGACCGGTCGTAGAAGCAGCTACACCACCTTCACCCGGTTTTGATTGACGAATGAATTCACCAATCGCATAAACCCCACCGGGTTTCAATGCAGCAGCAATTTTTTTTGCCAATGCTAAATTTTGTTCGCTAGTAAAATGATGAACGACGTTGTTGATCATTATAAGATCATATTTTTCTTTTCCAAGATCATCAGTCAATGCATTTCCTGCAACATAGTTTACACGATTCGTTGTATCATATCTTTTAGCAATTGCACTTGCAGCTTCTATCGAGCCGGGCAATTCCATTATCGTACTTGATAATGACGGATGTCTTTTACACAGTTCAATAGAAAATAATCCATGAGAACCGCCAATATCAAGCATTGAGATTGCTCCATTTGGTACAGGAATTTTAGGAGCAACTTCTTTTGCAACGTTCACCGAAAGATCTCTCATTCCTTCCTGGTATAGTTGCCATTCTCTTGGCGCCATAGCGCTATGCATTTCCAATGTTTTGCCGGTACGAACATAATCTTCAAGCTTAGCCATCCATTCCCATTCAAGTATTTGAAAACGCAGCTTACCGATCAGGTTTGATTCACTTTCTTTCAGCAACCACTTATGAAATTTTTGTTTCAGTGAATAATTTCCATTGCTCCATTGCAAATAACCAATGCCTACAAGAGCATCAAGCAAATGTCTTGTTGCTTCAGGATGCGTGTTACATGCTGATGATATGTCGCCTGCGGTTTTTGAATTTTTTCCTATCGCTTCATAAATTCCAAGCTCTGCTGCAGCCATAATAGCACGGGCCGCATTAAATGCAACCTGTGTATCTATAAGTGGAATAGGAGCAAGGTTTGCTTTCAACGCAACCCATTCCAATAGATTTTCCGGTTGATTTTTAATTTTCATATAAAAACTTTTTAAAGGGACATTAATAAATATTGGAAGTTACTTTTATTTTAATGATACACATCGGCGAACGTGGCCTATAAAGAAAAATATCTACCTTAGCCGCTCAATAAAAAACCAATTGAAAAAGGCATTAACTGCTTCACTTCTCGCAATACTGTTTACCAGCCAGGTTGGTTATTACTTTATTTACACGGTTCATCAATACATCATTAAAGAAGAAATGGAAAGAGAGATGCTTACTCTTATTCCTGAATCTTCATTGGAGGTATTTGTAGCGGAAGAATTTGGTGATAAGATCGTTTGGGAAGAGGAAAACAAAGAATTTTCTATTGAAGGCACTTTATATGATGTTGCCCGCATCAAAAAAGCTGATGGAAAAACTTTTTTGTACTGTATCAATGATAAAAAGGAAAAGCAATTGCTTGATGGTCTTTCAAAAGCAGTAAATGCAAATCATGGCAATAAACAAGAAAAAAATAATATAAAATCTTTGTTGGTTGATCTTGTTTGTATGAACGATGAAGAGCAATCAACATTTTTTTCTGTCCCTTCAGCATATTCACGTTTTAATGTGATCCTTGTTTCTTCCTTTGAAGAAATTAATATTCCTCCTCCAAAGGCATGAGTTTTCTCAATTTTATTTTTTTCCTGAAACAAATATGATCCTGTTTTTGCAGGGTGATGTAGTGTTTCCATATTACTATTCATACTCTTAATTTATATCAACTTACATAATGAAAAACATAATTCTATCTGCTATATTACTATTGACCATATCATTAACTGCTTTTGCGCAACAAACACTTCGTGGAAAGGTAACAGATAAAGAAACCAGTAAGCCGCTGGCCGGGGCTTCAATAACATTTGCCGGTAGCGGAGGTATTACAACAGACCAGGACGGCAATTTTTCAATTGACTGCAATAAAACCAAAAAAATAACGATCAGTTTCGTTGGTTATGAAACATATTCTCTGAGTATAAAAAATTGCGATGCTGAATTAAAAATTTCTTTGGAGCCTGCAGGGCGGACGCTGGAGAATGTAGAAATAAGCGCTACTTCCAATATTAATAAAGCACTTTTATATCAACCTGCTTCTATCACTAAATTGTCACCATTGGAATTAAAAAGAGGAACAGGTTTATTTTTAGATGATGCGATCCAAACCAATGTTCCCGGCGTGACAATGAACAGGAGATCTGTTTCTGGTGGACAACAATTTAATATAAGAGGCTATGGAAACGGATCAAGAGGAACAAGAGGTATCAGCAGCAATTTTGACGGACAAGGATATAAAGTTTATGTGAACGGCATTCCATTAACAGATGCTGAAGGCATTTCTACATTTGATGATCTTGATTACGGTTCTGTCGGAAATGTGGAAGTAACCAAAGGTCCGGCTGGCACTTTATATGGGTTAGCAATTTCTGGAGCTATTAACTTAAGTACGATCAAACCCGAGAGAGGAAAAACATCTATTGGCCAGGAAGTGATGATTGGTAATTATGGATTGCAACGTTTTACTACTCAGTTTGAAATGGATAATGAACGTTCTTCCATTGTGCTGAACTATGGACATCAAAAGTCTGATGGTTTTTCAATTCACAATAAATCAAAAAAAGATTTTGTCAACTTCTCCGGTAATTTCCGGCCAAATGAAAAACAAAGCATCAATACCTATGTTGGTTACAGCAACAGCTATGATGAACGACTTGGCGAGTTGACAACTACGCAATGGGATAATGATGATTACTCTGGCAATCCTGAGTATATAAAAAGAAATGCGCACAGCAATGTAATTACAATAAGAGCTGGTATCGGACATACCTATGATATTTCAAAAGGCATTTCAAATACGACCACGGTGTTTGGAACAGGATTTACAAGCAATGCAAGCAGTGCAGGCGGTTGGACCGATAAGAATACGATCAATTATGGCCTTCGTTCTGTATTCAATACAAAAATTTCTATGAATAACGGGGCTACCCTAAGTGGAATAACGGGTATTGAAACACAGCGCCAGGATGCAAACGTTGTTGGCTTTAATATGAAAGCTGATCCCAATGACCCTAATCCAAATACATGGGTGTATGGAGTAAGCCCTTATTGGGTCATCAATGCGAACACATCAAACACTGCTTTTGTCAGCACAACAGGTTCTTTGTTTACAGAATGGACTTTGTCATTAAAGAATGACCTGTCATTTACAGGAGGTGTAGGCGCCAGCAATATGAAGATCACATTACATGATCGCTTCAACCCTGCGATTGCGACAAGACCAGCAGATTATAATAAGAAATATAACAACATGATCGCTCCGCACTTTGCGGTCAATAAGGTGTTTAA
This sequence comes from Chitinophagaceae bacterium, assembly GCA_035318985.1. Taxonomy (GTDB): domain Bacteria; phylum Bacteroidota; class Bacteroidia; order Chitinophagales; family Chitinophagaceae; genus VBAS01. The sequence goes on along the minus strand of DATHDP010000063.1, from coordinate 1,835 downwards.
CAAACATGTATCGGTGTACGCATCGTATAGCAAAGGATACAAAGCACCGGTAAGTTCTTATTTCTTTATCACTACTCCGGCAGTTACAACACCAGCTACACCAGCAACAGGAAGAGTGAATGAGGATCTGAAACCAGAAATCGGAAACCAGTTTGAAGTTGGTACAAAAGGACAATTAATGAACAGCAGATTTGTTTATGAGCTTGCATACTTCCATGCAGAGTTCTCTAATAAGATGACTGCAGTTTCAGTTCAATCCCCTGCATCGCCTACTACCACATTATATTCTTATGTGGTAAATGGTGGTACACAGATCCATAATGGGGTTGAAGCATTGTTGAAATTCACAGCTTATCAATCTGACAATGGGTTTTTCAAAATGATCCGTCCGTTTGCTAATCTCACGTATTCTGATTTTGAATATGGCGACGATTTCAAAATTCAAAAATCAGTGACATTAACTGAAGATTACAGTGGTAAAAAAGTTGGTGGTGTTGCAAAGATCATGACGAATCTTGGTGTAGACCTGATGATGGCGCATGGTTTATATGGTAATGTGAATTGGAACTATAAAGACAGGGTGCCTATTACATCTTTGAATGATCTCTATGCTAAAAATTATAATTTATTAAATGCCAAAGTTGGTTGGCAGAAAAGTCTTGGAAATCATTTTGACCTTGATCTGTATTTCGGCGCTACAAATATTACTGGTGCGAAATATTACATCATGGTTTTTGTGAACCAGTTACCAGATGCTTATATACCGGCTCCTAAAAATGCAAATGTATTTGGCGGAATTAATTTAAAATATAACCTATAGCCTTGTACCTATGGATCAAAACGGGGCAGTTTTGGACTGCCCCTTATTTTTAAAATTATTGTTATGAAAAAAATTATTTTATTATTTCTTTTATCGGTTACATTGTTTTCATGCGACAGGTTCAGGAATAAAGAAGCAGATGGTAAAAAAGATCAGCGTATAGTCTCTCTTTCAAAACATTTAACTGAAATGGTTTTTGCTTTGGGCAAAGGACATGACCTGGTAGCAGTTGATCTTAGCAGTACTTACCCTGATAGTGCTAAATTATTAAAGACTGTAGGCTATCATCGTGCATTAAGCCCTGAAAGTATTATTGCCATGAACCCGGAATTAGTAATTCACAGTAATGATATAGGACCAGACAATGTATTACCTCAAATAACTAATGCAGGTTTAAATATAAAAGTGTTCGGCGGTGCCAATACAATTGACAGCGCAAAATTGTTATTAAAAGATCTTGGTAATTTTTTTGGAGAAGATGCAAAAGCAGATTCTATTATTAAAAAAATGGATAATGACATTGCGATCGCCGCTGATTCGTTAAAAGCATTGAATCTTGTAGATACACCCAAAGTAATGATCATTCACTTTGGAAGAGCGAACAATGTTTACTTTGTAATGAGTGGAAGAAATGGGGTTGGTGATAAAATGATCAAAATGGCTGGTGGTAAAACGGCGATCTATGATGCAAAAGGCGCCCGGCAAATAAGCGCTGAAGCAGTTGCCACTGCAAACCCAGATATTATTATTGCCACTGATTTTGGTTTTGATCAAATGGGAAGCATGGATAAATTTATTGAAGGCGTACCCGGTGTGTCATTAACCAATGCAGGAAAAAATAAACGTATCGTTCGCTTTGAAGAACATGATCTTGTTTATTTCGGTCCACGTAGCGGTGAGAATATTCTTAAACTAATGAAACTTTTACATCAGAGTGTTCAGGCAAAATAAATTTTTCTTTCCCGTATTAATTGCTTTGTTGGTAATTGTAATGCTATGTGCGATTGCATTTGGC
>DATHDP010000062.1:0-93070 GCA_035318985.1 Chitinophagaceae bacterium | reverse complement strand
TCTTTCTTTGTGAACCATAACCAACTACTAGTACCTGGTCTTGTCCTTTGACTGATGGCTGTAGCGCCACATTAATTGTGTCTTGCCCACTCACAGAGATTTGTCTTTCATCATATCCTACATAAGAAAAAATAAGAACGGCATCGTCAGGCACTGTTATTGCAAACTCACCATTTGCATTTGCTGAAACGCCCTGGCTGCCTCCCTTTACTCTAACACTTGCACCAGCCAATGGATTTCCGTTTTCATCTGTGATGCGACCGCTGACCCGGATCTCCGGAGCAATTTCAACTTTTGAAAAAAGAACAACTACCTTATCAGGCATCACCTTATAAGACAAAGTTGTACTCAATAATAATTTCTCCATTACTTCAGGCAGATCAGCATCCCTGACAACTAAATCAATTTTTTTATTTACCGGGGCAATATCGGTGCTGTAAACAAAGCGATAACTCGAAGCTTTTTCTACAGCTACCAATGCTTTTGACCATTCCGTGTTCCTTAGAATGACGGTGATCTTGTCCTGTCCATTTGCAAACACTGATAAGTGAGTGCTAACAACGAGGAGAAATAAAGTGGTTACTCTCATGATCCGCAGAATTTTTTCCTTTGCTAAAGGCTTTTTCAAATAGCAGCTCGGAATTTCCCGTTTTGGCATAAATTCGGTTTTAGGGTTAAGCAATAACAAACTCGAACAGCAAAGAGTTTTCTTGACTCTATTTTTCTAACGGGGTTCCGCGGGGGCGGAATCCCATTTTATTAATAGATCACGACAGAATCAGTTTCAATTTTGAAATTAAAACGTTTTGATAATTTCAAATATGATAACACTTCTTCCATTGTTTCTTTTTCAAAGTTGCCATAGTAGCGCAGATTTTTTAATGACGCATTTGTGATCTCCACTTTTTTTCCAAACCATCTTTCCAGCATCGGCGCTATATTTTCAAGACTTTCATCTTCGAAATAAAGCTTGTTTTGCGTCCAGGCTATTTCAGCAATAATATTATTGGTAGAGTTCTGTTTTAGTTCTTTAACAATGATTTGCGGAATTGGTTTTACATCATTCTTAACGGCCGTTGTTTTACCAGGTTTTGAAACTCGTTGATCGGGTTCATCCGTAGCAATACTTATTTTTTCATTGGGCTTTAAAATGATCTTTTGATCTTTCCGGTCTTTCAGCGTTACTTCTATCGTTCCCCTGATCAGGGAAGCTTCAGCAGTTTTCTCATAGTTATATGAACGAACATTGAAGGCTGTACCAATTACTTTTACATCCATTTTTTTTGTATGAATGATAAATGGCTTCTCTGAATTTTTTGTCACATCAAAATAGGCTTCACCATTCAATGTAACCTCCCGTAAATCTTTGTTAAATACAGAGTTATTGTAATCAAGATTTGAGCCAGCATTAAGCCAAACCTGTGAGCCATCAGGCAATACGATCTTTGTACGGTTACCATTTTTTGTAACAATTGAACTTATGGCCTGCTCAGCTGGCTGGTTAACATCTTTTTTTTGAAAAAATATGTAGATGACTCCGGTGGTAAGGACCAGTAATGCAAGAAATGAGAAAATTGTCAATTTCCTTTTTGAAAAAAGAGATTGGAGAAAACCGCGTTCTTTTTCAAAAACCGGGTCATTAATAAAAGTTGCTACGGGATTTTCTTCTACAAAAAACTCATCCTTGTGTTTCATTATGTGTCGTACATATGCGTCTTCGCTTCCGCTACTATTATTTATTGATCCCTGTTCCCACATTTCTGTAAGCATTTCTGCCTTATGATGCAGGTCGGGGTTACTGAGTAAAATGGATTGAAGCTCATGAAGCTCTTCGACGCTGGCTTCATTAGAAAGTTTTTTGGAAAGCAGGATCCAGAATTGGCCTTGAGATGAGCTGTTTTGGTTAAGCATTACAATCTAAGGACAACTTTTTACAGATGTTCCCCTAAAAGAGTCTAAAATATTTTTTAATTGTGCCTGAAGGTGTAACGAATGGAGCTGCCGATCTTTTTAAGAGCAATAGAAAGTTGATTTTCCACAGTGCTTTCAGAAATGCCAAGCAATGTTGCGGTTTGCTTGTAGGTCAGGCCATCTTCTTTTATTAAAGTAAAGATCAGCTTGCATCGTGGAGGCAGCTCCTTAATGGCTGCTTTTAATTTCAGGTTCATTTCATGTGTTATCATGGCAGCTTCGGGGTCGGCAAAAGGATCTTCTGGTTCTATTTCAACAGACTCCAAATCCGCCAGGTTTTCACGGTGAAGTTTTTTAAGATAGTTGAAAGTGATATTTTTTGCCGAAACATATAGGTACAATTTCAGATTCATTATTTCCTGGATGTTTTTTCTGCGGCGCCATACATTTATAAATACATCCGAAACGATCTCTTCGGTTAATTCTTTGCTTTTAGTAAAGCCCATTACAAAACGGGAAAGTTTATTGTAAAACTGTATGAAAAGCTGGCGGTAAGCGAGCTGATCATCATTGGCGATTCTTTCACCCAAGAGCGAAAAGTCTTCCGATTTGTCCATAGCAAGCAGATAGCTAAGTTAGAATTATTCTACTAATCGGTATCCTGTTTTATTTGTTTTAGTGTAAAAACTCAACCGCATTCCATTTATAATTTTATTAGGAATCTAGTATTTCCTTACGCTTAACTTTGATAAAATTTTTTAGAAAATGAGTACAGCTACAAGAACCAACCATGAAATAGATTACCTGATCCGTGGCGAAGAAATGCAATGCGTCGAAATAGAACTTGATCCAAACGAAACAGCCGTTGCCGAAGCCGGTGCTTTTATGATGATGGACGAAGGCATACAAATGGAAACAATCTTCGGAGATGGAAGAGGGCAGGAGAAGGGGTTTTTGGGAAAGCTTATGAGTGCGGGTAAAAGAGTACTGACTGGTGAAAGTCTTTTTATGACTGCCTTTACCAATATTGGCCAGGGAAAGAAAAAAGTATTGTTTGCTTCACCCTATCCTGGAAAAATTATTCCAATAGATCTTCAGCAACTTGGGGGAAAAATGATCTGCCAGAAAGATGCTTTTCTATGTGCTGCAAAAGGTGTGGCTGTTGGTATTGAATTTCAGAAAAAACTTGGTACAGGTTTGTTCGGCGGCGAAGGGTTCATTATGCAAAAACTGGAAGGTGATGGGCTTGCATTTGTACATGCTGGTGGACATGTAATGGAAAGAGAGTTGCAACCCGGCGAACTATTAAAAATTGATACGGGATGTATCGTTGCATTTACTCCGAGCTGTCACTACGATATTCAATTTGTGGGCGGAATAAAAAATACGTTGTTTGGCGGCGAAGGATTATTCTTTGCAACTCTGCGTGGCCCGGGCAAAGTTTGGATACAATCTCTGCCGATCAGCCGTCTTGCAAGCAGGATACTTGCTTATGGAACATATAAACGAAAAGAAGAAGGAAGCCTTCTAGGGGGATTAGGGAATTTATTGGACGGCGATGGTGTATAAAATTTAAAATAAAAAACGTCCCGAAAATTTTCGGGACGTTTTTTATTAGAGCATGAAAGAAATTAGAACGCTTTCATTCCTTTTATTTTTCCATCTGTATCAAGTTCTACAATTTCATAACCAAGTTTTTTTACGCCTTCAGCTGTTTTTGCTTTATCACCGACAAGCAGAATATTCATTTTTGTAGTGTTGATCCATTTTTTAGCCAATGCATCAATTTCTGCTTTTGTCATGTTTGCTAAAATTTTATTTTGCTGATCAACATAATCTGCAGGCAAATTATATTCAAGCATTCTTCCAATAAATCCTGCTTTTTGGAAACCGGTTTCATAGCTTAATGCATCCCTTTGTCCCAATGAATTTTTCATAAAAGTGACTTCCTCTTCTGTAATTCCGGTTGCTGCATAATTTTTCAATTCTTTCATTACTTCACCTAATGCGCTGTCAGTTGCTTCTGCTTTAATACCTGAACTGAATTCAAAATCGCCGCTGTATTTATCTGCATTGAATGCAGTGCGGGCACCATAGGTCCAACCTTTGTCTTCACGAAGATTAATATTGACACGGCCATTGAAACCACCACCGAGTGCAAAGTTCATCAGTCTTGTTCTATAAGATTCACCGGTAGCATCCCATTTCAATCCTGTATTATAGCCAACACGGAATTCAGTTTGTGCAGCTTTTGGAAAATCTACCATATACACTTTTGTCATATCAACTGGCTTTGCATCTGGGATAGATGGTAATTCGATCTTTTTGTTTGGTAAGTTTTTCAGGAAAGAAAGTTTTGGAATGATCTCGCCTTCTTTTATATCACCAACCACTACAACGTTCACACCCTGGCTGGTCATATAATTATCGTAATAAGATTGCACATCCTTCAATGTAAAATTCTTTACGGTTTCTTCATCGCCATCTTCTGCTACGCCAAGAATGTGCTTATCGCCATAATTTACTTTTGCAAAAACAGCGCTGGCTACAGTAGCCGGTTGGGTCTTTGCAATTTTAAATCCTTCTACAGTTTGTTTTTTAATTCTTGCAAATGCATCTTCAGTGAACTTTGGGTTAAAAATTCTTTCTTCCAATAATTTCAATGTAGCGTCAACATTCTTCTTCAATGATTGGACAGAAAAGGTAATTCCATCCAGACTGCTTGATACATTGATAGAGCTACCTAACTTTTGTAATTCACGACTCATCTGTTCGGCACTATAATTCTTTGTATCCTCATTCATCATGTCAGCAAAGAATGAGGCAATGCCAGCTTTATCCAAATGATTTGTTTGCAACAAATGCCCGCCCGGAATTTTTATACTTAATGTTACTATTGGCAATTCTGTATTTTCTGTGCCGATAGCTCTTATACCATTTCCAATATCTGATTTCCAGAATGCAGGAACTTTTACAACCGGGTTCGTACCGCTTGCCGGAGCTTTACTGCGGTCAAACTTATCTTTTGCTTTTACATATTTCAAACCTTCATAACCATAATTTGGCGCTACATAACCTTGTTTATTTATAACAAAATTATTTTCAGCGGTTATCAGTGTATCCTGACCTTTTGGTAATACACTCAGCACAACCGGGTGCTTCAATTTTATATATTGATCATACACTCTTAATACATCTTCTTTAGTTACCGATTGATACATTTTTATCAGCTTGCCGATCATATTAGGATTGCCAGTCATTGTTTGAAACTGGGCTAACTGCGATACTTTACCAGATACGCTTTGCAAACTATTAATAAGCTGTGCTTCTATTCCACCTTTGAATTTTTCTATGTCTTCATCAAGAACGCCTCTCTTTTCAAAAGCTTCTAAAGCATTTGTCAAAGCCTCATACATAGAAGCAAGTGATTTGCCGGGGTATGGTGCAACCAGGAAAGTAAATTCACCTGATAATTCTGACAACTGGCTGAATGCGTTTGCCTGTAAAGCAATTTGTTTTTTTACCAGCTCCTGGTATAATATAGAATTGTTTCCCTGGCCTAATACCTGTGCAAGACAAGCCAGTGCACCCATGTCTTTATCATAAAGCGGAACAGTCGGATAAGATTTATAAAGACGCGGCACCCGTGCATAATTATCGATATAAGAAACAAAACGTTGACTGCTTATTCCCGGAACCATTGGAGCCATGTTTTCCACTTTAGGGCCGCGGGGAATAGCACCAAAATATTTTTCAACCAATTTCACAACTGTTTTTGGATTTACATCACCACCAATTGTCATTGTTGCATTATTCGGTCCATACCAACGAAGGAAAAAGTTTTTCAGATCATTTACCTCAACACTATTAAGGTCTTCAACATAACCGATGGTCAGCCAGCTATAAGGATGACCGTAAGGGTACATATTTTTTGCAATGTTTTCCTGTGCTAAACCATAAGGACGGTTATCATAATTCTGACCTCTTTCATTTTTTACAGTCGCTCTTTGTACTTCAAATTTTTGTTGTGTTACTGCATCAAGCAAAAAGCCCATCCTGTCTGCTTCGAGCCAGATCATTTTTTCAACCTGGTTGCTGGGAACCGTTTCATAATAATTAGTGCGATCACGGTTAGTGCTTCCGTTCAAAGTGCCGCCGCTTTCTGTTACAATTTTAAAATGTTGCTCATCACCAACATGATCACTTCCCTGGAACATCATGTGTTCAAAGAAATGCGCAAAACCTGATTTACCAATCTCTTCTCTTGCTGAACCGACATGATAGGTAACATCAATATGTGCAACAGGGTCGCTGTGGTCTTCATGAATGATCAGTGTCAGGCCGTTGGAGAGAATATATTTTTCGTAAGGAATAACCAGCTCGTCTCCTTTTTTGGTTATTTTTTCTACAAGTTTTGTCTGGGCAGCTATCATTCCGCTGAAAAAGAGAAACAGCGAAACAGCTATAAATAGTCTTGTTTTCATAAAAGAATTTTTAGAGGAGCGGAAAGATAAAGAAATCCGGTTGGCAATCGGCAGCCGTTTATCAATTTACACAGAATAGGAGAACCGGGTATACGAAAGGGTTAATTCTTGCTAAGTCAGCTTGAACTATTTCAACTTACCTTAACTTCGCAGACCTAATTTTTACTTCAATGACCCGTAAACAGGAAACTCTTTCCGATGTAGTTATAAAATTTGCAGGTGATAGCGGTGATGGTATGCAGCTTACCGGTTCTCAGTTTACTAATAATACAGCGATGCTGGGCATCGATCTTGCCACTTTTCCGGATTTTCCCGCTGAGATCCGTGCACCGCAGGGAACATTGCCCGGTGTTAGTGGATTCCAGCTTCGTTTTTCCAGCAATCCGGTTTTTACTCCCGGTGATCTTTGTGATGTGCTGGTAGCGATGAATGCTGCTGCATTAAAAACGAATCTTAAGCAATTGAAAAAGGGTGGAAAAATAATTGCAAACACAGATGGGTTCGATGCAAAGAATCTTCGGTTGGCAAATTATAAAGAAGGAGTGAATCCTTTGGAAGATGGAAGTCTTGGTAATTACGAAGTGATAAAAATGGATGTGACCAAGATGACCCGTGAGGCATTGAAAGATATAACAATGGGGATGAAAGAGAAGGACAGGGCAAAAAATATGTTTGTGCTTGGCTTTCTTTATTGGATGTATAACAGGAGCATGGAGGGCACCATTGGTTTTTTGAAAGAAAAATTTGGCAAAAAAGACGAGATACTCAATAGTAATATTAAATCATTACAGGCTGGTTATAATTATGGAGATACTACCGAAACTTTTACCACAACTTATAAAGTGGAAAAAGCAAAAATGGAAGTCGGAGAGTATCGCTCTATCATGGGTAACCAGGCAGTGACATTAGGGTTGATTGCCGCTTCTCAAAAAAGCGGTTTGCAGTTATTCCTCGGTTCATATCCTATTACGCCGGCTTCTGATATTCTTCATGATCTTGCTAAGTATAAAAATTTTGGTATAAAAACTTTCCAGGCCGAAGATGAGATCGCTGCGATAACTTCCGCTATTGGTGCAGCATACGGTGGAAGTCTTGGTATAACCACTTCCAGCGGACCCGGTATTGCTTTAAAGGCAGAAGCAATGGGATTGGCTGTAATGCTTGAGATACCACTGATCGTTATAAATATTCAGCGTGGAGGTCCTTCTACTGGTTTGCCAACGAAAACAGAACAATCAGATCTTTTGCAGGCATATTATGGAAGGAATGGCGAATGCCCAATGCCAATTGTTTCGGCCAGTACACCCGGCGATTGTTTCAGTGCGATCTATGAAGCAGCAAGAATTTCAATACAGCATATGACGCCGGTAATATTTTTAAGTGATGGTTATATTGCTAATGGTGCTGAGCCATGGCGTTTTCCAAAAAGCGCAGATCTGCCTGCAATAGTAGTGAAGTTTAAAACTTCTTTGGATGAAGGCGAAGAACAATTGATGCCTTATAAAAGAGATGAAAAACTAGTTCGTCCCTGGGCGATACCCGGCACACCGGGTCTTGAACACAGGATCGGCGGGTTAGAAAAAGAAGATGGTACTGGTAATGTTAGTTATGATCCGGATAACCATCAGCACATGGTAAAAACAAGACAGGCAAAAGTTGATAAGATCGCGGATCATATTCCTTTGCAAACAATTGATAACGGTCCTAAAAAAGGGAAAGTGCTTGTGTTGGGATGGGGTTCGACTTTTGGCGCTATAAAAAGCGCTGTTGCTGAATTGTTAGCGGATGGAAGATCTGTTGCACATGCACATCTTCGTTATATGCGTCCATTCCCAAAAAATCTTGGTGAGATCCTGAGAAATTATGAGACAGTAATAATTCCGGAGATCAATAATGGTCAGCTTATAAAAATTATCCGTGATGTTTATTTTGTAGATGCAAAAGGATACAATAAGATCATGGGCATACCGATCACCAAAACTGAATTGGTGGAAGAGTTGAAAAAATACGTGTAAAAAATATTTCTTTGAATTTAAAAAAACCATCCCGATAAGTCAGGATGGTTTTTTTAATATAAATGCAGGCATTTAAAATTTTACTGATACACTTCTGTTGCTCCGGGCCATAAAAATGCAACAGTAAATGCGATCATGGCTGCGATCAACCCAAACATAAAAATGTTGTAAGCTATTCTAAGATATCTATATTTTTTTGCCAGCACTACGCCAAGGAAATAGGTATCCTTGATCATGCTGCTATACAAATAATTTTTATCTGCCAGCAATTCCGTCATTCCCCAATCATAATCCGCGTAGCCCATTTTATGAAAGTTTCCGAAAAACAAAAGATTGGTTTTTTTATCAGCTATATCTTCTTTTGTAAATTTTCCGGAAGTAATAGTTGGCCGGGTGGCAAGTATACTGAAGACCATTGACACCACACAAATCGTTACAAGGATCGTAAAAGGGATCTGGAGATAAGTATCGGTTTTGAGTTTATCAAAAACACTACTGATCATTATTGATAATATAATGGCATTTACAGAGATCAGGATGTTGGATTTGGAATCGGCCATTCCGCTGAGGGTATTTTGACTTTGTGCTACGATCCTGAAAACAGTAGACACAGCTCTTTCAGATTGAGATTCTTTTTCTTTTTTCTTTTTTGCCTCATCTAACTTTTTTTGTTCGTCTTCAGTAAGTCCCTTTTCATTCTTTTTTTCTTTTTTTTGCGGGCTTGCTGTCGCTTTTGTGTCTTTATTATTTTTTTTATCTGGCTTTTCTTCATTACCTGCTTTTTTATTCAATTCCTCCAGGTAAACTTGTTTAAGCGGGTCAAGATTTTCTTTTGCATAGGAAGTAAAATAATTATGCTTTGAAAGAAATTCTATATTTTTTTTCCTCCAGTCTTTTTTCGATAGATCCAAATTGCCAAAATCATTTAGCTCTTCACGAAGGAGCTTGTTTTTTTCTCTGAAATCACCAGTGCCAAGGTGAAACAAGTCTGCATCGCAAATGATCTGTTCAATAAGTGAATTTGGATTTTGTGGTAATCGTGTGGCATTTATACATCCAATAACTTTATCAATGATGTTTTGATGTACTTTATGCTCATTTAAAAATTTTACGGCCAATTCAATACTTAGATTCTCATGACCTGCTGCATGCCCGCCACTATACCCTGTATCATGAAACCATGCAGCCAACAATAATGCAAAACGATCTTCATCCTCCAGGTGATAATAATCGGCCATAGTTTCGCTGCCAGCTACCACTTCCTGTGTATGTTGCAATGTGTGGAAATGGATAGTTTTATTAACTTTATTGATAAACAGATCTGAGACAAAGTCCTGCGCTGCAGATAATATCCTGAATTGTTCTTCGGTCATAAGAATAAAGATATATTTTTATAAATTTAATAAAGATAAGCGATGGAAAGATTTAAATTTTTAGGTTGGCCATTTTATATAGTCTGTGTTCTTTTCATTTTTTTGATCAGTTGTAAACCCAAAAGATTTATCTACAAATCTCCTGCTCATTATGATTTTTCAAAAGTATTAAGAGATAAACTTGATCTGAAGATAAAAGAGATATCAGGGATTGTATGGGATAATCAAAATGATGAATTTATTGCCCACAATGATGAAAAGGGGATCATTTTTTACCTGGACAGGGATACCAAGGGAATAAAAAGGGAATTTGTTTTTAGCGAAACAAAAGGAGATTATGAAGATATTGCTATGGCAAATAAAGATATTTATGTTTTACGAAGTGATGGTAAATTATTCAGAATAGTAACTGACAGTACGGGCAAACAAAACACATTTGATGCTGGCCAATTGCAATCGTCAGGAAAAAATGATTTTGAAACATTATACTATGATGCAGAAAGAAAAGCATTGGTGATCCTTTGTAAAAATTGCAGCACCAATGATAAAAAAGTCGTAAGTGCTTATGCATATTACCCGGATTCTATCGGGTTTGACAATAAGGCACTCTTTACGATAGATACTAAAATGGTAGATTCAATGTCTCCAAGACCTACGTCAAGGTTTCAACCATCTGCTGCAAGAATACACCCGGTACTTAAAAAACTTTTCATTCTTTCATCTGCAAGCAATCAGTTAGTAGTAACGGATCTTAATGGGAATGTTGAAAATGTTTATATGCTGGCAAAAAAATTATTTCCCCAGGCAGAGGGCCTGACTTTTAAGACTAATGGTGATATGTATATTTCAAATGAAGCGGTGAGTTCCAAAGCAGAGTTATTGAAATTTCCTTTTATACAATAGCAAATGGAAATTCTATTTCTCTAATCCTTCTGCTTTCAAGGTTCTTCTTGTGATATATCTTTTCTCAATACGCTGAATGATATTGAGGGATAATACCAGCCAGATAAATCCAACAGAGATCCCTGCTATCACATCGCTTGCATAATGAACTCTTAAATATATTCTGCTGAAACTGATAAGAAGAATGAATAACACAAAGAAGATGGTCAATATTATTTTCAGCCATTTTTGTTTTACCTCATGCCAGATAACGAAGATGACAAGGCCATAAAATACGACGCCGATCAATGCATGCCCGCTGGGAAAACTATACCCATCGACTTTTTCAATTACTGGAATATCAGGCCTTGCCCGCTGAAAATAAAATTTCAAAATAAATTTTAATAACAGGCTGCTCAACGCTAAGGCTGTAATACGAATCGCAAACCATCGTTTTTTCTTATAAATAAAATACCCGATCAATAAAATATTCAAAGGGATCAATGCATCATGTTTCCCAAAGAAAGTAATAGAGTTCATGAAGCGGGTACGGGCAGGAGTAATGTAAGGACGCAAAGCAGCGAAAACATCTTCATCAAAAACAAAATTTTTTAAAACAAAGATCTCACGGGCAGCTAAAATGAAAATGACCAATGCTAAAAGCAGGAGAAGTACAATCAAAAACTCGATTGTGAATATAGAGAGCCATGTTTGCTTTTTTTTTACTTCCGTATCCATGTGTTAAGCGGCAATCAGATTTTTAAAGCAAATAATTCAATGTTCTCGTTTTTACCTTTCAGATCTGCTTCACCCATGCTTTCGCTTTGCCAATCTTTCATTTCAAGTATATCAATAATATCTTTTGATACCAAAAATTTTTGATTCAGATCTGTACAGGCACTCCGTATTCTTGATGCGGTGTTAATTGTATTGCCACTCATTACCAGTTCTTTTTTTGAAATACCTACCTGACCGACGGTGACAGGACCCATATGCATGCCTGCCTTATATTCCGGAACAATATCGTAGTTACTGGTAAAAACATTATTGTTAATATTCAGGATCTTTCTTGATTCTATCAATGCATTGATCGCTTTTTTTGCATTTGCTTTTGAGCTGGGCCACCATGCAACGACCTCGTCTCCCACATACTGATAAACCCGTCCATCATGTTCCATGATACCGGCTGAAATACAAAAAATAAAATCCCGAATGAATTCAAAATAGTTGTTCCCTAATTTTTCTGCGATAGGTGTGGAATTACGCAGATCTATAAAAACAATTATTCTTGATTCTTCCCGTGGTCGCAAATATTTTCCCATGAAAATTGCTAAAAAAACACCTGGTGAATATTTTTCATTTACCTCTATTGCCAGTTGTGTCCATATATATAAGACGGTCCATTCAGCCATTTTGGGTATTATCCATTGTATTCTGAAAGTGTTTTGCAGAAATCTATTTAATGCTACATCTAATGAGCGATGCCTTATTATTAACTCAAAAGATATATAGATCAAAAAGCTCATTATTAGGCCAGCCGCTATAAGAATAATGGTTTTAAGAACAAAATGGAGCCAGGGCGAATAACCCCGGAAAAATCTTCTTAATACAGAAATAAGCAGGAAGCCTATTACAAAACTTACCAATAGTACATTCAGTTCACGCAGCAAGATCGCCTTTAAAGTATTGGAACCTTGTTCCTCGTATTTAAATGAAAATGAGTCAGTGCTCATTTGTATAAGGAAAAGAATGAAATCAGCGAGTGTCCAGCTTAGTGCGATAATTATGATGATGGGTAATCTTCGTTTGTTTACAACAGATCCGCTTGGCACTATTAGTCTTGAAATACTCATGGATGATAGATAGCAACTATTCGGCCATCAAGTTGGTTTGGCTTATTTTAAAAAAATTGTCATTGTTCAATATTAGTAACTCAGATTTATTTTAGTTCCCAAAACAAATCTGAACATATTTTCCGTGCCGGAGAATCCAACTGAACCAGAGATCATGAACTTGTTATAAAGAATATAGTAAAATCCTCCACCATAAGCAGAATGCCATCTTTTGGAACCTTCGCCATCCAACCACACACGACCTATATCATAAAAACCAGTAAGGCCAACAGGGCCGGGGATGATGTTTGATTTTAAATTGAATAGTCTATATCTTAATTCCGTACTTGCATATAAAGTCGATTTGCCAAGATACCGGTTAGCTCTAAAGCCGTGTAAATTATTATTACCGATAGCCGCTGCCTGGAAAAATTCAAATGTTTTGTTGAAGATCCTGCTTCCACCAAATGAAACAACTCCAGTTAATCTTGCCGGACCACTCAAACTTGCATAGATCGTCATGTCGGAACTGATCTTTGTAAATGTCTTACTTGTTTCGGTAATACCCGCCGTTGCCAAAAATTCATTTTCCCAATGCACACCGCGGGTTGGAAATACTTCATTATTCGTATTATCATAATACATCGCCAACTTGGCACCCAAATAATTTTTATTGGTATACACCTGGTTAGAGTCAAGATGTATCGATGGAGGATCTCCTAATATCTTATCTGCATTTTTAGAATATTCATTGGAGTAATGTAAAAAATACGGTCCTGCTATCAGCTGTAAATTTTCAAACATACGTTGACGAAATAATACCTGCAGTTCCGTTAATTTGAATTGGGTTTTGTAAAAATCATAATTTTTTTCGTCACTGATCTCTGTATTATTACCTAAGCCGAAAAAATTATTTACTTCAGGTACTCCAACCCTGCCTTTTAAGAGGAGGTCGATATTATGTGTGATATGATTGAACACACCATCGTATATGAACCGGTAACTTCCTGTATTGAAAGAATGAAAGATGCCAAATTTCTGATCCGTAGCATAGGGCTCATTTCGGAACCCATAAGTTCGTTTTGCAAAGCCGGCACCCGCTATAAAACCGTCATCGGAATTGACGCCGAGCAGAATTCTTGGAAATTCACTTGTATTATATTTATAGCCAATGATACTATAAGAATTTACCGGGGGATCCTTTGAAAAACGTTTTTTGGTGCTGCGGCTTGTATGTTGAATGTAATTACCTTCTACATTCATATCGTAGATCAGGTTTTCTACACTGCCGCGTATATTAAATGTATCGTTTCCTTTTCCACCGATGATCCGCAATTTTATTCTCGATTTTGCATTTTCATCAATATCAAAAACATCATCATCACCCAGGCCATACAATCTTATTTCACGAGTATTGGCCGGTTCAAAGATTCTGTCGTACATCAGGAAACTGGTGTCATTTCCGTTTTCTCTTCCATATACTCTTACCTGCAAGCCTTCGCCATGATTACTTACTTTAAAATATTCTTTTTGAATAGTACCAACAACATTCACTTCTCTTGAAATAAACCGGTAATAAGTCATTCCCGCTGTTGTCAGTGCATTTCTTCGGTTTATAAGCTTATCAGAAATAACTTTGCTATCCATGGGATAAATTTCAGGCGGTAATTTTTTTACGGCCGTTGCAATTACACTATCAGTAATTTTTTGTTGTACTTCTTGAATTGTTTCTTTCCATTCTTTTTCATCAAGGCCTGTAAGAAATAACCGGTCAAAATCCCTTGCCGTATAATTAAACCAATTTACCTGCGGAATGTCATTTCTGAAACCAACCAGGAATGGCAAAAGTTTTTTACTGCTTCTTTTTAATAAGAGACCATCAGAATAAAAAAAGGCCTGGTCCCTGTCGCGGGGGATCGGGTAATATAATTTTCCTTTACCGGTATCAGTGGTGGCCCACTTCCATTGATCCATATTACGATCGAAGTCCCCAATGATATTATCCAGCAATCTTGCTCTTAAAACAGCGAACTGGTCAATTCTATGATCACTTTCTTGGATTATTTCATTGAAAATTTTTGCAGTACTTCTTGAGTTGGAACCATCCAATGAAGGTTCTCTTTCTTCCATAATACAAACAGAATTTCTAAATAATGGCTGGTAATATCCAAGAGCCGGGTCATCAGGTACAAAAAATAATTCCGGGTGAGGAACTGCGATGTTTAATGCCTTGGCCAGGTCAGGAATTACTAGCGGTGCATAGGGATGTGATGCAGAATTAAATTCCCTGATAAGGTCCGGGGCCAGTGTGCCTCTGAATTCTTGTGGCAAAGTTCCTTGCGACAGTTTATCAACTGCACGTAAAACCCATTCTTTGCCGGTCTTTTTTTCTTTTAGATGTAATGATAGAGTTTGTTTGCCACCACCCATGCCAATTACATCAAACCCACCTCTTTCTTTTTTGATATTAAAAACTTTCATGTTCACGGGTGTTGTCCATTCATGACGATAATTCTGGCCAAGCATCATCTTTTTGAACCCACTGACAGGCTTATACCTGTCACTTGCAGAAATGTTGATAGTATCCTTGTATTTTATATTAGGAATGTTAACCTCACGTTTTGCAGAATCCCCGGTTGGCTCGGGGAGAGAGGAAAAATTAAATAAAGTGGTGCCGAAAGAATTTTTTACAGAATCTTCAACAGTATAAAAAGAAACAGTAACATTTTTGTTGGTCGATACTTCCATTACGGCAAATCCTCTTAAAGATTCTGCATAAAGACTGTTTTTTCCTTTTGATACCCTGTTTATTTTACTACCACCACCACTCACTATATAATTATAATTACTATCCTGTATCATTTGCAATCCATGATCATGCCCCGCTACAAATACAAGATGCTTATGCGATTTTACCGCTTCTGTTATCTTGTTTATCATGTTTTGATAATTCGGATGGCTAAGATCCTGCGGTGTGCCAAATACACTTCTTACTAGAGGGTAAATGGATCCGATAACCGGAAGCGGTATGTACAAACTCTTCTTTATATCTGTTAATGGAAAAATATGTTGCGTCAGTTGAAAATTGCCACCATGAACACTGTAACTTTTGAATGGATGATGAGAAGCAAGCAGCACTAATTTTTTTGCATTGCGGGTAACAATCTCCTCGATCTGGGACAATAATTCTTCTTCCGTTTTGGAATCACAATCGGATTCAATACCCGGTTTATCATAAGGGTGTATCCACCATTGGCTATCAAAAATTACAAGTGTCACATCATCGCTAAGCTTGACTTCTACAGGTCCGGGACAACCATCTTTGGGATAGAACTGAACATTGGGTTTATTTAATAAATCAACATACAATTGCTCACGAATGATGGTTTCATATCCATCTCTTGCTCCATTGTTCCAGTCATGATTTCCGGGGATCATGATCACACGGGCCTGTGTACCTTCTACAACTGATAATTGAGAATCTAAAACCGCTTTGGACTGTTGGTATAGTGCCGACTGATCATCGGGAAGACCACTGTCATATAAATTATCACCAAGAAAAATTACCGTTGTCTTTTTATCAAGCTTTATAAATTGTTTGATAGCCTCTACTACGGGATGTCTTCCGTTAGTTAGTTCACCCGCATCACCAATAAGTATGATCCGCTGGCTGATGGTATCTGTTTGTGCAGTCAATGAGAAATGAAAGCCAATCAGCAGGAAAATATAAAGCCCGGTAATTTTTTTCATTGCCATTTATGAGTATTGAGCCTGAATTAAGGGATTGCATAAATACTGGCCTTGTTGCAATCAATTAAAATCTTACTTTAAAAACCGTGCCGTTCATCAACCAAACCCGCAAAAGCGGGTGTTTTATCAGCAAGTATTTCACAGCATTATTAAAACAGGAAAGTTAAGTAAAAGTTCATCTACATTTACAAGTATAGATCCGATTAACAAATTGATTTCAATAAAGATCCGATCACCCTTATGTGTTTGTTCGTCCTTCAATTAATTCAATAAAAATATTTATATTTATTTTTTTTGTATACTGTTTTCACCTGCCTAAATACTGTTTATGAACCGAAACAATCTGCTGAGCATTGCGTTTATTCTATTCTTTGTATCCGGCTCGGTATTATCCGGCTTTGCGCAAACAGATTCCGCAACAGCGGCCGCTTCCACCAAATTTAAAAACAATGGTTCCAGGAAATTCTGGATGGGCTCCAATTATCGTAATGAATGGTTGACACCGGTAAAGGCGCCGGTCATAAACCTTTCAACTGAAAAAGGAGGATTGAAACCTGTAAAGCTTGGGGGCGGTAAACAATCAAAATCCTTGCGGGTGGAAGATCCAACCGGCAGACAATATACTCTTCGGTTGATCGAAAAATTTATCACATCTAAAACCTTGCCGGCTGATCTTCAAAGCCAGGCAGCAGAAGACCTGGTTGCTGACGGAGTATCTGCCTCCTACCCGTATGCTGCTTTATCTGTACCGATATTATCTGAGGCGGCCGGAGTTCCATATAATAAAGTAAAGTTGGTATACATACCCGACGATCCTTTACTTGGCGAGTATAGTAAAGATTTTAAAAACAAGCTTGCATATTTTGAAGAACGATTACCTGAATCAGTAAAAAAAGGAGAGGATAGCTATGATGTAGCACTGAAATTAAAAGAAGATAATGATGATAATGTGGATCAACGAGCTGTCCTTAGGGCAAGGATATTAGATCTGTTTATTATGGATTTTGACCGCCATGAAGATCAATGGCAATGGGGTTCTATTGATAAAGACAAAGGCAAAACATATTTTCCAATTCCACGTGACAGGGACCAGGCTTTTTTTATTAACGGCGGTGTGTTACCCGGTATAGTAAAATCGCCCTGGCTTGTTCCCCAACTACAAGGCTTCAGACCTAAAGCAAAAAACATTAACCGGTTCAACTTTGCAGCCCGCAATTTTGATCGCTTTTTCTTAACGGAGCTTAGTGAGCAGGATTGGAGAAAAGAAGTTGATGAATTTATTCCTAAGATGACAGATGAAGTGATCGAAAGAGCTATAAATGAGCAACCGAAGGAAATAAGATCAATTTCCGGTGATAAGATAATAAGTGTA
The DNA here is from genome assembly GCA_035318985.1 of Chitinophagaceae bacterium. GTDB lineage: Bacteria > Bacteroidota > Bacteroidia > Chitinophagales > Chitinophagaceae > VBAS01. The sequence goes on along the minus strand of DATHDP010000062.1, from coordinate 75,451 downwards.
TTAAAAGAACGTCGTAAATATCTTGCAGCAGAGGTAATGGAGTATTACCGTTTTCTTTCAGAGTTTGTAAGCGTTTCAAGTAGCGATAAAAAAGAATTGTTTGAGATAACAAGGAATGATGATGGATCTGTTTCGGCACAAGTGTATAAGATAACGAAAGAAGGGGTACAATCAATCAAGATGTATGACAGGACGTTTGATCCTGCTGTTACAAAAGAATTAAGATTTTACTCTTTTGATGGGGAAGATAAATTTTTAATAAAAGGGAATAATGATAAAATAAAGATCCGGATGATCGGTGGTGATGGAAAGGACGTTTTTGAAAATACTGGTTCAGGCGGCGGCAATATTGTTTATGATATGAAGAACGGAGATAATACATTGACAGGGGATTTGAAAAATAAAATGGCCAATGATACGATCGTGAATTCTTATAACCGTTTAGATTATAAGTATAACCAAACGATCCCAATGATAATTGGTAGCTATAATTCTGATGATGGAGTAATTCTTGGTGCGTCTGTAAAATTTATTAAGCAGGGTTTTCGCAAAACGCCTTATAAAAATATGCATGAGATTGGTTTTGCTCACGCACTTGCTACCAAAGCGTTTAATTTTAGATATGCTGCAGAATATTATGGCGTATTTGGAAGAAAAACCGATTTGATAACTTATTTAGATATTAAGGCGCCTAATATCACTAACTTTTTTGGTTATGGAGATGAATCAATTTATAATAAGAACGAACCAGAAAAATTCAAACATTACAGGGCAAGGTACAATACGGGTGACCTTGCAATTTTATTGCGCAAAAGATTTTCAGATAAAGTAATGTTCACTTTTGGTCCTGCTTTCCAGTATTATTCATTGGATTCAACTGAAAACGTTGGTCGGGATATTCTTACAAACCCTGATCTTGACCCGACCACACTTTATGCAAATCAATCTTATTTGGGTGGCCGCTATTCTTTCATTGTAGATACAAGAAATAATAAAGCTATTCCGTACAAAGGAGTATACTTCAGACTGACCGGACGTTCTTTACGGGGACTAAATGATAAGAGCCATGATTTTACTCAACTCAATGGTGATTTCACTTTCCATTTATCTATTATTGAAAGAACACTGATACTTGTAGATAGAGTAGGCGGCGGTCATAATTTTGGCAAATCTGAATTTTACCAGGCGCAATATCTCGGCGGCGAGGATAACTTAAGAGGGTATCGTAAATACAGGTTTGCCGGTCGTTCCAAAGTTTTTAATAACGCCGAACTCAGGTGGCGAGTAGCAACTTTCAGAACCTATCTTTTCCCTGCATACTTTGGTCTCTTTGCATTTTATGATACAGGAAAACTTTGGGAAGATGGTTCTGATACCAGTCATGGTTGGCTTAGTGGCTATGGTGGTGGAATATGGATAGCGCCACTCAGCAGGATCGTGTTGAATATAAGCTATACAGTATCTAAAGAAGATAAATTACCAATAATAGGGTTGGGCTGGAAATTCTGATAAACTAATTCAAAATATAAGAGGCCGCTTCTTTATTGAAGCGGCCTCTTATTATCTATTAAATAATTTACCGGTAATTTAAAATTATAACTATACAATCTCGATAAAAAAATTAAACAACTTCAAGCACCTTTTAATATCTATTGCATAAAAATATGCAATGGTCACTAACCTGTTATTCTTAGTAGTGCTTATTAATTTTTCATTGGATTGTCGGGAAGAAAAAAATCATTTCATATTCTGTTTTTTACATTAATTTTAAGTTTAATCATTAAATTATAAAATAGAACAACCTTATTATGAAAAAAGATATTCTAAAGATGGGATTATTATCAGGCACATTGATGTTAATGATCTCCTGTAATTCAAAGCAAGAAACATCCGCAACAGCAACTGCAGTTGACAAAGAACAGATCAAAAAAGAGATACAGGCCAAGGAAGATGCGTTTGCTGAACTTTACAATACCGGTGAACTGAAAAATATCGGCTACTATGCAGATGATGCAACAACTTTTTTTCAAAATAGACCTCCCCTGGTAGGCAAAGAAGCAATAGTTGAATTTTACAAATCCGCAATAACTTCTACAACCAATAGAATTTCATTTACATCTAAAGATATTTTTATATCAAATGACGGAAACCAGGTTGTAGAGATCGGTTATTTTAAAGTAGTTGACTCGACGAACGCCCCTGTTAATAGCGGGAATTATATGAGTCTATTTGAAAAGAGAGATGGTAAATATGTTTGTGTAAGAGATATGAGTTCTTCTGATATGCCGCCCTCTGAATAAAAAATACTTTTTATACAAGGCTGAGTGAAGATCCTTTTCGCTCAGCTTTTTTTATTGTATAATTTTTTTAGATCGAAGCGCAGTAAATTATCTTCTTCTGCCTCCTCCTCCGCCACCCATGGAACGACCGCCACCGCCGCCACTCATGGTGCGACCACTATTCATGTTTGAAGATCTTGAAGTATTTGATGTTGAGGGTCTGGTGGTCGATCCCCTGTTGCTACTCATATTATTATTAACACCAGTTGACCCTCTGTTACCCGTTCCTTTGTTATTGCTCATGTTATTATTAACACCGGTTGATCCCCTGTTAGTATTCGATCCTCGCATATTGTTATTAACACCAGTCGATCCTCTATTATTACCATACCCCCCGTTAGCTCTATTATTTGCTACAGTATTAGATGTATTCCTGCTATTATTATAATGATTAATTTGATTTCTATTTCCATTATTAATGATCACTGTATTGCCACCACCACCATAGTGACCGCCATGATAACCACCATGGTAATAATAATTATTGGCGCGATATATGCCAACTGCTATACACATGCCCATTGCAAAATAAGGTGGATAGTAACCGTAATAATAAGGTGGATAATAGGGTACATACGCAGGCGAATACACATATTGTACGATCGGGGCTGATTGAACCACTACCGTTGTTGTTGCCGGAACATTTACAACAACAGGGTTTTCTCCAGTATAAGCTGGATTAGCAGTAATTGAAGACTGCCCTTTGGGCTCAATAACATAATCTTTACCGTACAATTCCGGATCACCAACCGCCTGTATAGTAACATTTCCTTTTTCTTTATTCACCAAAATGACCGCAACATCCTGTGTTTCGGTTTTGGTTACATCAACCTGTAGTATAAATGTAAAAGAGGAGTCCTTTTTAGTGGTTGTTACTTTGATGAAATCAACTTTTTTATTCAGATCCAGATCAAGGTTATTGATCTTTGTTTGTTCATCATTTAACGTTTTTTCAAAGGCTTCGATCGTTTTTGACTTTTGAAACAGGGTCAGCACGGCATAAAGATCCAGGTTGTCTCCGGGTAGCCCTAATAAGGCAGTTGAATCCTCTTGTGCGTGAGCAAAAAAAGGCGAACACAGCAAACTAGTTGCTACTACTAATAAGGATAGGTTTTTTTTCATGATCGGTATGATGGTTTTACAAAATAAATTCAGTTGAAAGGTAACTAAAAAGGTACATATAAAGTTTGATCGTCAAAAATTGCAGCTTCACATTTTATCAATGCCCATAGCAATTTCTTTTATGAAGCAATTATATTGTAAACAATTGGTTTTTTTAAAATTTATCATTTTACAAGTTCTCTCAAGTCTATCATTTTTTGCTCAACAGCATGAAGATTGATCAACCCTTCTCTTGGTCGGTCCAGTTCTACGATCAGTGTTAAGGTAAGAGTCATTGCCATAGCATAACCTAGTATCAATATTCTATTTCTTTTTTTGCCATTATAATCACTACCTAAAACAAAGGCAGATATTAGAACTAGTCCGAGCAATACCATTAAAACGAGCCTGGGCACCCTGCTGAGCCTGCCTGCATCTCTTGTGGTAACAATATCGATCATATCATTTACAGCCGGGATCATTTGTGCTGTTATAGCAACATTGTCGCGGTTTTGTGCCTGGAGAGCCACTCTTTTCCAGATCCTGTTCGAAATTTCGGCTGCATTTTTAATCTCCTGTTTGATCTTTTCTTCATCATCACCTACAGCATAATAAGCGATCCTGGTTTCTATATATTCTTTAAAATCTGCACGAAGAGGATTACGAACACTATCCGGATACATATCGCAACGTAAGATGGCCGTACCAATTTCATTGGCTTCATCGACAGTGATCTGTCTTCTTGTTTCAAACTTTGATATGGCTATAGAAAAAGTAAAACCAAGTAAGAGTGCCATTACCCCCAGCATAGAGCCTTCTACTGCTCCAAGGTCTTCGGGCACCCTGCCCGGGTATTTTTCAAGATGCCATTTTTTAAATTTGAACCCAAACCAATTAAATAATAGTATCAGGAAAAATATGATGGCAGAAAGTAAATAAATGGGTATGTGTACGATGGTCATATATAGTGATTATTTTTTTAGACCGAATGTAATTATAAAATACACACATTGATTATTAAGGGAGATACCTGTTTCTAAAAATAATTATTTTACAAGCTCGATCAGGTCATCCATTTTTTGTTGCGTAGAATGAAGGGTAATAAGCCCGGTTCTCGGGGTGTTAAGCTCAATGATCAGGTTCAGGGTAAGGGCCAGGATAAGCGCATATCCAAACACCAACACTTTAAATTTCTTTTTACCAAATAAATTGCCCCCTAAAAAAAATGCAGTAATTAAAACAAGTACCAGGAGCGTCCATAAAATGAGCGGAGGTACTCCTGTCTTTCGGCTTTCATCCCTTACAATAATATTATTAAGCATATTGCTTAAAGCCGGGATCATCTGTTGAAATCTTAGTTTGTCCCCGGGATTATATGAATCAATCATTACTCTTTCCCATATCCTGCCTCCAATTTTTTTTGACTTTTCTAACTCCTCTATTACCCTGGTCTCATCCCCACCCTTATCAAAGTAATCTCTTCTTGCTTCCAGGTATTCCTTAAAATCTGCACGGAGTAGTTTCCGGGTACTATCAGGAAACATATCGCAACGAAAAATGGCTGTATTGATACTAACCATTTCGTCAACGATCAATTGTCTTCTTACTTCATATCTTGAAACGACAAATGAAAATGTAAATCCAAGTAAGAGGGACATTATTCCAACAACAGACCCTTCAATAGCACCCGGGGTTTGCTTTAGTACTTCAGGATATTTCGTTGTCCGTATTTTATTGAAAGAGTAACCGAGCCAAATAAATAATATAATCAGGGCAATAATAATTAAGATCATAAAAGAAGGAGGAAGCTGGAAAAATGTGGAATTCATAAAATGAAATTAATTCATTTTTTAAGAATGGAAAATTTAGTGGCTGTACGTAACCCTTAATAAAATTTCAATAAGCAGAAGCTATGACATTGCCTTTAAAAAACTTGCCGAAGTCTGGTGAAAGAAGTCATCAGCTATGCAGAAAAAAACTGAAGTTCATCGTTGCCATAGGTTTTAATTTTTAACTTTGGTACATTACATACAAATCCTTGAAAGTTTTTAGCGAACACCTCTGCGCTTTTAATTTTCCCAGGATTATATCATTAAACAACCTCCTTATTATTATGAAAAAAATTATTTTGTTTGTAATGATCCTTTCAGGTTTATTACAAACAGCATCAGCACAGGAAACAAAAAAAGAAGAGAAACAAAGGATGAATACAGTTCATATAAATATCACCAACCCCCTCATTTTTGGCAGTGGGTCTATTGTGCTAGGGTATGAAAGGCTTTTAAAAGATAAGAAGCACTCCTTTACAATTAATATAGGATTAACAAGTTTTCCTGATTTTGGTCTCATTGAAAATGATTCTTTAAAACATTTAAATAAGCTAAAAGACCAAAAAGGGTTTAATGTTTCAGCAGACTACCGCTTTTATCTCCTTAAGGAAAACAAGCATCCGGCTCCAAGGGGAGTTTATATTGGTCCTTATTACTCTTACAATTATTTTGGAAATCATAATTCATGGGAAATTAAAAATTCAAATGGATCTACTGCACTTGTTGAGTCAGAGGTCAAATTGAATGTGCATACTATCGGCTTCGAATTCGGCTACCAGTTCGTTTTCCGCGACCGTATTTCGTTAGATATGGTGTTACTGGGACCGGGAGTGGGTACTTACAATTTCAAAGCAGCGTTTAATAATAATTTATCTGATGCGGCCAAACAAAAAATATTAGAGGCTTTAGATGGAGCCCTTGCTGAAAAATTTCCGGGTTATGGAATTATTGTTAATGAAGAAGAATTTAAAAGAACAGGATCAACTGATAGAACCACGATAGGTTACAGGTATATGGTTCAGTTAGGATTTAGATTTTAATTTTTTTTCAGCATAACTTCAAGTCATGACAAGTAATATATTTTTTTCTATAGCGGCGATGTTCGTTATCCCGCTTTTTGCGGTATTAATACCGATCTTTATTGGACAACGTTATGGTGTTTATCGTTCTAAAAAAACTCCTGAAAAGGAAACAAGTTCTGTTGGCACCATTGTTAGTGCTGCTTTGGGTCTTCTTGCTTTTTTGCTTGCCTTCACATTTCAAATTGCTGTTAACCGGTACACTGACCGAAAAGAAATGCTGATCAATGAAGTTACTACCATAAGAACAGCATACCTGCGGTCCGGGTTAGTACCCGAACCTTTCCGTTCTGAGACAAGAAAGTATCTTATTGAATATACTGATCTGCGGGTTACACTGGCAAAAGATATTTCAAAGCTTGATAAAACGATGGGCCGTACCGAGCAGATCCTCGACACATTATGGAATTATTCAGAAAGAATAGCTGAACAGGATCGAAGTTCAGAAGCTTATTCACTGTATATTTCTTCAGTAAATGATCTTGTTGAAAAATATAATCAACGGGTAACTATTTCTTTGGAATACCGGATTCCTGAATCTGTTCTATATACTTTATGTATTATCACATTTTTGTCCATGTTTACTCTCGGATACCAGATCGGACTTTCCGGAAGAGCAAGTTTGAAGCTTAGCATTTTGCTTGGGGTCATTTTTGCTATCATCATTTTTTTGATCTTAGCTCTTGATCGCCCTGAATTAGGATTGACCAGGCTTAATCAACAACCTATGCTCAAATTGCAACAGCAATTACATGAGAGTGTTCGACTGACATGATGAGATCAGGGATAAAAAAATATCGGATCAGCTAGTACGAAGACAACAGCAAAAGAACCTATCTAACCGAACAAGACCCGGAATAAAAATCACAACAAGTTTTCGTTTTATGCAAAATAATAATTTGTGTAAGTAACTTTGAATTGTGAACGGAATCAAAATCGACAGGTAACTATATAATAACCCATTTTTAAAACAACAAGTTATGTTGGATAACAGTAAAACAAAACAATTTTTTCGTAAGTCAAGTCTAATGTTTTTTTTAGCGATCTTTTCATCCATTGTTTTTGCACAGGTGTTTACCAATAAGGAAGTTGGACAGAAAAATGCCGTCTTTATTGACAGCCTCAAGAAGTCGGAGTATCCATATTCCCTTCCTATTTTGGGTAAAAAGGCTACTAAGGCCGGATACAATTTACCTTACTCGGCAGGAGTAAGTGCTCAATATTTTTGGCAGCAATCAGACCTGATCATTGATAACCTGAGTGTAGGTTTTAATAATGGGCCGATGTATAACCTTGATGAAATAGTGAGGTTCAACAAAGCCCGTGCAACAGCCAGTGCCACAACAATACGACCGGATATATGGCTATTCCCTTTTTTGAACATCTATGCAATTTTGGGAAGGGCCAAGGCTTCTACAGAAGTTGGATTTGGAATATGGGTGCCCGATTCTACTAATACATCTCATGAGATCGTATCTACAAGTACTTTAATTGAATTCAATACCAGTACATACGGATTAGGTTTTACACCTACTATCGGTGTAGGCGGAGGGTTCCTTGCACTTGATATGAATGTGGCCTGGACAGATGTGCCTCAACTAAGTAAGCCAGCACGTTCATTTATATTTGGTCCCCGGTTGGGAAAAAATTTCAAATTAAAAAAACCTGAATCAGGGATTGCGTTTTGGGCTGGCGCATTCAGGGTGCAGATCAGTTCGGAAACGAACGGATCAATAAATCTTTCAGAGGTATTACCACCTGGTGAGTTTGGAAGTAAAGTGGACCAGGGAATTGCAAAAGTTGCCGATGCCCAGAAACAAGTGGACGCATGGTGGGCCAGTCTTACACCACCACAACAACAGAATCCTGTTAATGAAGCCAGGTACAATGCTGCCAATAGAGCATTGTCAAGAGCTGGCGAGATACTTGCAGCCGCTGATAATGCTAGTAATAATTTTGGTACGTCTACTGTTCAATATTCAATGGATAAAAGACCAAAGGACCCCTGGAACTTCATCGTCGGATCCCAATACCAGCTCAACAAACATTTTATGTTAAGAGGTGAATATGGGTTCTTAGGATCAAGACAGCAGTTTATAATCGGCATGCAATACCGGTTCGGTTTATAACCTAGAAAATTAAATGAGAAATAATTTTTTGATCATTGGCTTGCTTCTTTTTGCTAATGCAGCGAGAACCCAGGTTTTAATTTCCATTTTATTGGGTGATAAACTGAATAGCGGAAAAATAGAATTTGGATTAGAGGGTGGAGGCAACTGGTCCACTATTAAAAATTTGGATGGTGCAAAAAACCTCTCAGGGTTCAATCTTGGTTTTTATTTTGATTTCAAACTTAAAGATTCATCATGGATGCTGAATACAGGAGTTATTGTAAAATCCAGCATGGGTGCGGATGGGTTGCCGGTTTATTCACTCGGGAATCCTGACCTTGACAATTCATTTAGCGGGGGAGAAATTGCAAGGAAAATAAATTACTTCAATGTACCCATACTGATGAAGTATACTTTTAAAAATCGTATTTATTTAAAAGGTGGCGTACAGCTTGGGTTACGCTATAAGGCTTTTGATCAGTTTACAAATTCAATAAATGATGATGATGACCTCAAGTATAAAGTAGATATAAAAGATCAGTATCATGCACTTGATGCGGGTCTTGCAATTGGTGCGGGTTACCGGTTAATTAAAGGAAATGGAATGAACATTGGGTTGCAATATTATTTTGGACTTGTTGATATCAGGGTTGATGATTCATCACCTGATCAATTTAACAGGGTTCTATATTTAACGGCAGGTATTCCAATTGGAAAAAATTCAAAAAAGAAAAAAGTTGATAAAGCGGCGCAATAGAGGCAGAAGTCGAAAAACTGTTCTGCAATTCGAGGTTTGCTAAAATCCTCTCTTCCTCCCATAAGATTTAGCTTTAATGATGCCGTACGAACAGCACTTGTTTAAAGTGCTTTACTTAACCCGTATTTAACCGTATAACACTTATCTGGAGTAAATAAACAAATTAATATTGGTGATTGTTTTATGTATGATAAGGAAAAGCGTATGAATATCTGTTGGTGAAAAATCCTGATCACAGCGATAAAATTATTGATTTATACAGAAAGTATGAAGAAGTCAGCTGAAAAGGTAACAATTCAAACTAAGCAGTAGTTTTATATTCACTATAGAGTAAAACAATAACTGATGAGATGACAAGCTCTCATCAATTATTGTTCGATGACGAGTTTTTTGAAAAAGGTATAGATATCAAATTTTAGTTAAATAGAGTTTATCATCTAAAAAAATATATGAGATCAATTCCAAACCAATTAACTTCTTTACTGGTTTTATTAGCAGTGTTCTTTGCTGCTTGTAATATGGCAGATAAAGAAACTAAAACCTCCAATGAATCAACAGGGCAAACAACTGATGGACTCGATCGTACTTCATTGCCGATTGCAGAACCAAAGTATGCGGCGATCACAGAACTTGATGCCCGCAATGTAAAGGCGCCACCAATATTTGAAGTGAAGGCACCCAAGGGAGCACCCAATGTAGTGGTGATCCTTCTCGATAATTTCGGATATGCTGGCTCCAAGACCTTTGGCGGTATCATGAATTTGCCGACAATTGAACGACTTGCTAAAAATGGATTGATCTATAACAATTTTCATACTGCGCCGATTTGTTCGGCAACTCGTGTAGCGTTGCTCACGGGACACAACCCGCATAGTGCAAATATGGGGACCATCTCGGAAATGGCGACGGGCTTTCCTGGCCAAACCTCAATATTGCCGAATACCGTGGCGTCGTTAGCCAAGATATTACGATTTAATGGTTATAGCACGGCGATGTTCGGTAAGTCGCATGAATACGTGCCATGGGAAAGCGGTCTCACCGGGCCATTCGACCAGTGGCCCACGGGTCTCGGATTCGAGAAGTTTTACGGAAACGTGATCGGCGAATCGGACCAATTCCATCCGGTGGCCCACGACAATACAACCCTCGCCCCACCATCAAAAGACCCGAATTACTACTACCAGACTGATTTGGCGGATCGTGCAATCCAATGGATCAAGGCGCAAAAATCTCTCAATCCCGATAAGCCATTCTTCATGTATTATCCCACTCAGGGAATGCACGACCCGGTTCAACTGCCTAAATCGTGGCGGGACAAGTACAAGGGTAAGTTCGATATGGGTTGGGATAAGTATCGTGAAGAGATCCTTGCACGTCAGAAAAAGCTCGGCATCGTCCCGCAAAACACCAAGCTCACGGCGAAAGCGGATATTGCCCCTGACTGGGACAAGCTGACTGCTGATGAGAAGAAGATCGTTACCAGATATCAGGAACTCTTTGCGGCGTTTGCTGAGTTGACCGACTACGAGGTTGGCCGCGTCGTGCAAGCAATCGACGACATTGGCGCCTTGGATAACACCTTAATCATCTATGTAACAGGAGACAACGGGGCGAGTCCAAACGGCGGTCGGCTCGGGGTTTTCAATACTATGAGTACTTTCAACCAGTCGCCTGAGACGCTGCAATATCAGCTCGAGACTCTCGACAAAGTTGGTGATTCGCACTCCGCAATGACGCCGCCGGCGGGCTGGTCATTTGGCGACAACACGCCGTTCGCCTATTCGCAGCTCCATACGGAATACGGAGGCATTACCAATGGTGCGATCATTTCCTGGCCGAAGATGATCAAAGCAAAAGGAGAGATTCGCAACCAGTATCATTCGGTGATCGATATTGCCCCGACAGTGTTGGAGGCGGCCGGGCTGCCGCAGCCTAAGTCGGTCAATGGCGTGGTCCAAAAACCAATCGAAGGCTTTAGCATGCTTGGCGAGTTCAATAACCCTCAGGCAAAATCCGCACACACGATACAGTATTACGAGATCTACGGGAACCGTGGCATATACAAGGACGGCTGGTATGCCGCTACGTTACATAAGATTTCCTGGGAGCCCAAGCCTCGCAGTACTTATGCAAATGACAAGTGGGAACTATACAACACTATGGAAGATTTTAGCTGTTCCACTGATCTATCCGCGAAGTATCCTGAAAAGCTTAAGGAGATGCAGGCGGCATTTATGGCAGAGGCAGTCAAGTATAATGTGCTGCCGCTGGACGATCGTGCCCAGGAACGATTCAACGCTACACTCGCCGGACGTCCTGATTACATGGGAGGACGGACGTCACTGACACTCTATCCGGGAATGATTGGTATGAAGGAGAATGCCTTTATCGATATAAAGAACCACAACTCGTCGATCGTCGCCGAGCTCGAGGCGGGCGGCACTTCGGGGGTCATCGTTGCGCAAGGCGGCTCTCACTCCGGCTGGAGTCTTTTCGTCAAAAACGGCAAACCTTCGTTTGCTTATAACTACCTCGGTAATGTTACGACTATTACTTCCAGTAAAGCATTGCCAGCCGGCCCCATCACATTAACTTATGATTTTGCGTATGACGGAGGCGGCTTTGGAAAAGGCGGCATAGGAACCATTTCGATAAATGGTGAAAAGGTAGGCTCAAGTCGAATTGAGAAAACCATTCCCTTCATCTTCGGTGTCGAAACGGCCGACGTTGGCATGGACCTTTACAGTGCCGTCAGTCACAACTACCCACAGGGAGACAACTCGTTCACGGGAAAGATTAAAAAAGTAGTTATTGCGGTAGAGTAGGCGAATACATATTCCAATCGTTATTAAGGTTTGATTTTCGTTTTGCCTGTTTCAAAATTTAAATCTTACGAAATGAAAAAACTATTGTTCTTGTTTTTTTTGTTTTATCATGACTGCGGTTTACTGGCACAAAATTCAGCTGACTCGGTAAAGCAGGAACAGATCAAAAAAAGCGCCGATGACCCGGCAAATTTTTTGACCAGGGTTGAGTTCTTTAATGAGCTACAACACCATGATAAAAATGGAAATGATTTCTACCTTAACCAGACAACACTAAGAACTATTCTTAGAGTAGGAAAACGTTTTACTACCCGGATAGACCTTCCCTATGTTTATAATTCCATTAATGCACCTGCCAACTACAAACAATCAGGTATAGGAGACATTTCATTTCGCTTGCTTGGGTATAAATTTTGGGAAAAAAAGCTATCTGCCTTTACTGCTTCGATGGAGATCAGTCTGAATACAGCAGAGTCACCTATTCTTGGAACGGGTAAGAACATTTTGATCCCGGTGGTCTCCTACTCGAAATTAATACCAAAGAAAAAGATACTTATTTCAGCAGTTTTTCAGCAAGCAAATTCTATCGGTGGTGATGATACAAGATCAGATATCAGTTTTTCAAAACTACAGGTTGTTGCCATAAAATATTTATCAAAACGATTCTGGATGGTGCTGGCGCCTGAGTGGTATTATGATTATATCAATGACGGCGCCTCCATGATCCTTAGAACCCGTTTTACCGGTGCACCTACACCTCGTATGAATATTTGGATAACACCAAGTGCAGGAATATTCGGCGATTTCGCAGGACGATATCAATGGAGCATAGATATAGGTGGTCGTTATTTTTTTCTCAGGGAAATGAATTTTAAGAAAAAATAAATAAGAATAATTAAAATAATAAACATTAATCAATAGATACGTTTCAATATAGTATTCAAAAAGGATCGGGTTATGAAAAGTGGCAAAGTATTGCAACGATGAAAGTCATAAGGATGAAGTTTTTTAAACATTATCTTTAGGATGATAAGAATCACATGGGAAATGCAACTTAGAAATAAAAATTAGAAATGCTGTTTAGATTAAAAAAATTAAAACTTCAAATATTTGTATGCTGCGTCAACTACTAAAGCTCCGCTATCTTGCTGTAATCGTAACTGTATTTCTTTTGATAGACGCTATTGGTGCAATTGCCTGGGGAGTATATAAATCTATTGAGAGTTACCGGCAGATCTTTGATAGTAACCCGGAAACCCGGCCGCTTCTAAATATCCTGAGATCGATAGATGTTTTTCTGTTTGGTCTTGTGTTCCTGATCTTTGGTCTTGGTCTCTCCCGGATCTTTCTTTATTATGGGAAACCTGATCCCAAATTACCAAAGTGGATGAAGGTGGACAGCTTGTCGGAACTCGCCGTATTGCTTTGGGAAACTATCATCACTGCATTTATAATTTATTTCACGACCACAATAGCAATGATCGAGGAGGCAGAATTCAAATGGACGATACTGGTTATGCCTGTCTCTATTCTAATGCTTACAGTTTGCCTTGTTATTTTCAAACGCTATGTAGCAGACCCAGAGAAAAAAAATCACAAGAACGATCATGACGACAATGAAAATGATCAGGCCTCCTGATAAAGGAATGCCTGCAATTGCTGATATGTTTAAAAATTAAAGACCATTACCTAAAGCCTCCTTTATGCAACTATTAAACCATTTCAAATCGAACCCAACTACCATAGAAGAACGATTTCAACTTGGAAAAGAACTGCGAAAAAAATTTCCACGTATTGCCCAAGGTGAATACAAGGCTGCCCCTGATCGTGCAGATCCTGTTTCTATTTTAGAAGAGCAAGCCAAAACACGTTTACCGGATCTTGTTCCTATTCGTTATGCGAGGATGCTCACTTCACCATTTGCTTTTTTGCGTGGTGCGGCAGCAATTATGGCAGCAGACCTGAGTGCAAATGGAGAAACGTCCGGAATTACAGTACAAGCATGCGGTGATATGCATGTAGCCAATTTTGGAGTATTTGCTTCAGCAGAACGCAATCTTATTTTTGGTATAAATGATTTTGATGAAACATTACCGGGTCCATGGGAATGGGATTTGAAACGGCTTGTTGCAAGTATTGTGGCGGCAGGCAGATTTCTTGGGGCAGATAAAGATCTGTGCAGGGAGTCAGTGATGGAAGCCGTCAGCACTTATCGAAAAAAACTGAAAGAGTATGCATATAAGGGAAATTTGGAGTTGTGGTATTCAACCATCAATGCAAAAGATGTTCTTAAAGCTCTTAATCCATCGGCACGCAAAGCTGCAGACAGGATGATGACCAAAGCCCGTCAGCGTACACATATGCAAGTGTTAGGAAAAATGACCGATCTCGTTGATGATAAATATCGCCTGAAAGTTAATGCGCCATTTATTGTAAGGGAAACACACACACAGGCAGGCAGACCCATTGAAGAAGCATTGGGTCTGTTGCTTGAATCTTATTTCAAGTCACTGGCTCATGATCGTAAGAATTTGCTCAAGCATTATAGAATTGTGGATGTAGCAAGAAAAATAGTTGGGGTAGGTAGTGTAGGCACACGGTGCTGGATAATTTTTCTTACTGGAAATAATTCCGACGATCCTTTATTTCTACAGGTAAAGGAAGCACAGCCATCTGTAATGGAAAAATTTCTTGAAGGGTCACCTTTTAATGATCAGGGTCGCAGAGTAGTCGAGGGCCAACGATTAATACAAGGAGCTCCGGATATTTTTTTAGGATGGGGTGAATTGGATGGAATCCATTTTTATGTTCGTCAGTTGCGTGATATGAAAGGTGGAGTTGAATTCGATCCTAAAACAGTAAAACTTGAAAACTTGCCACAGTACTCCTCATTGTGTGCATGGGCATTAGCACTGGCTCATGCAAAATCAGGTGATGCTGCCATGATCGCCGGTTATGCCGGGAACAGCGAGGAGTTAGATGAGGCAATGGTGAAATTTGCTTTTGCTTATGCAGATCAGACTGAAAAAGATTTTAATACACTTGCCTCAGCAGCAAAAAATGGAAAGATCAAAGTGGCTGACGAAACTGAATAAAATTGGTTTGTGTAGTGTTCCATTGGATCTGTAGAATCTCTTCTAAAAATTATTTATCCGGGAATAGTAAAAAGGATATTCATTATACCTTTCCAGTGTCCTTGGTATCTTGAAATACCTAATTAAACAAAGGAGACTATGAATAAAAGACCAGTGTTGTTGGTAATGGTAACTATCATATTCTTTGTTTTTTCAGGGACAATGATTTTGCAACGATGCAAGCCAAAGGATAAGGAAATATCTTCATTAAGAACAGGGAACAATGAATTTATTGGTGACCAGGCTTGCAAAAGTTGTCATGTAAAACAATATGATGATTGGCTGAGATCAGATCATTTTATGGCTATGCAGCCACCAAATGATTCAACAGTAAAAGGAAATTTTGATAATGTAAGTTATACAGGTGATGGAGTAACCAGCAGGTTTTTTAAAAAAGATGGAAAATTCTTTATCAATACGCAGGGCGAGGATGGCCGCAATTATGATTATGAAGTGAAATATACATTTGGGTTCACACCACTGCAGCAATACCTTGTCGAATTCCCGGGAGGGAAAATGCAGGTGCCGAGAGTTAGCTGGGATACAAAGCAAAAAAAATGGTTTCACCAGTATGCAGGACAAAAAATAAATTCTCACGACTGGTTTCACTGGACGGCCAATTCACAAAATTGGAACACGATGTGTGCCTCCTGTCATTCTACCAACCTTCAGAAGAATTATAATGTTGACTCAGATAGTTATCATACTACTTACAGTGTAATTAATGTAAGCTGTGAAAGTTGTCATGGTGCCGGTAAACTACACGTAGATTTTGTAAATAGTAATGAATATAAAAAAGGGAAAAAAATCACAGGCT
Source organism: Chitinophagaceae bacterium (assembly GCA_035318985.1). GTDB lineage: Bacteria > Bacteroidota > Bacteroidia > Chitinophagales > Chitinophagaceae > VBAS01. The sequence continues at coordinate 59,459 of DATHDP010000062.1, read as the reverse complement.
TTTATCTTGATAAAAACTCAGAGCAACTGGCACAAATAAATTCTTGCATGCCTTGTCATGCACGTAAAACTGATATCAGCGCCACACTAACTAAGAGCGGAGAGATCATGGATGATTATATTCCTGAAATACCCAGCAATGAACATTTTCATGCTGATGGGCAAGTAAATGATGAAGATTATATCTATACTTCTTTTTTGCAAAGCAAAATGTTTCACCGAGGAGTAAAATGCAGCAACTGTCATAATCCTCATTCAGGAAAAATTCTTTTTGCTGCTAACCAATTGTGCCTGCAATGTCATGCAAAAAAATATGATGATTCTTCTCATACATTTCACCCTGTTGGTATTGCTGCTTCAGAGTGTAAGAGTTGCCACATGCCGGGAAAAATATATATGGGAGTTGATCTGAGACATGATCATAGTTTCCGTGTTCCGCGTCCCGATCTTTCGGTAAAATATGGTACACCCAATGCTTGCAACAATTGCCATAATAATAAAACATCACAATGGGCCACTGATGCAATAGTAAAGTGGTATGGCCCTGTTCGTAAATACCATTTTGCAGATGATCTTATTCCCGGAAGTAAAATTGATCAGACCAGTGAGTCGCATCTTGTAAAACTTTTGGGAGATACATCTGTACCAAACATTGTAAAAGCAACTGCTGCTAGTTACCTTGGAAACATTCCAACACAAAACAGTTTATCTGGTTTGTTACAACTTCTTTCGAATAGTGATGCACAAATAAGATACAGAGCTTTAAGAAGTCTTTCCAATTTCCCCGTTGCTAACTGGCGGGAGAATGTTGGTCCATTGCTTTCAGATAAAGTAAGAGCAGTAAGGATCGCTGCTGCCGATCTCTTTATTACGATCCCTGAAAAAGAGATACCCAGCCAATACTCACAGGCATTTTCTGATGCCCGTAATGAACTTCAAAACTATTTGATCTACCAGGCAGATTTTTCAGTTGGTAATGTGATGATCGCCGATCATTACTTGCGGTTAAATGACTTTAGTAATGCCGAAAGATTTTATGTAAGAGCCCTGAAAAAAGATAGCTTGATGAATTATGCCCGGCTCAATTTGTCAACAGCGTATAATGCACAGACAAAAAATGACAAAGCTTTAGATGTCCTGGAGACTGCCGCAAAGATCGATTCCGGTAATGATCGCATTTATTATAATATGGCATTGCTTTATAATGAAATGAATGATAAAAAAGGTGCAGAAAGATCATTTGCAAAAGCGGTGGCGTTAAAAACCAGCAATCCAAGAGTGTATTATAATTATGGATTGTTGTTGAATGAAATTAAAAAATTCAAAGAAGCAGAAACTGTTTTACAAAAAGGAATATCCATTGATCCAACATCTGCAGAAATGTATTATGCTCTTTGCTTTGTTTACATTCAATCCAATAATACGATAAAAGCGAAGGAAGCAGCTATAAAATTAAAACAACTTGATCCGGGCAATCCTAGTTATCAACAATTATTCAAAAACCTTGGAATCTAAAAATGGAAAAAGAAAGCATCAATCCTGATCATAGGATTGGGAATTGGTATCAGGTTTCCTGCTGTTGGGCTCATGATATAAACACTACCATTCTCTCCAACTTACATTTGTAAAAGAATGGCAATAAATAATATTAAAGAGAAAATTGATGATATAAGCTAAAGTTTGGGATATTTATCTTTGAGCAAGAGAGTCGCGATCAATAAATGAAAATTCAAATAGCATAGTCATGAAAACACTTATTTGCCTTGCTGTAGCCTGCCTGACTTTTGCTGTTCAGGTTTTTAGTCAGTCGAAAGAAAACAAATCAAAAGCCTATGTGACTACTGGCGGAGAACTTATTTTTTCTTTTGCAAATGTTGAACAAAATGGAAATAGTGAAAGCTCTACCATGCGTTTTTCTCCTGTCTTCAATTTGCAGGTAATGGTCAACCAGGACTTGAATAAAAATTTTGGCGTCTTTACCGGTTTATCGGTAAGAAATGTAGGATACATAACAAATGATTATAAAGACCCGGTTAATAACCTTGTCTTTAAGAAAAAATTCCGGACTTATAACCTGGCTCTTCCTTTAGGTTTTAAAGTTGGCGATCTTAATAAAACCTTTTTTTACGGGGGTTATGAGATCGAGTTAGCATTTTCTTACAAAGAGAAAACTTATGAAGGTGGTGATAAAATAGATAAGATCTCTGGATGGTTCAGTGACAGGAATGAATTATTTCAACATGGTTTTCTTGCAGGTGTCCAGTTTCCTCGTGGAGTTAATGTGAAATTTAAATATTATCTGAGTGAATTTCATAACCAGGATTATACAACCAATGCCAATGTAAAACCTTACGCCGGCCTTAAAACTAATATCTTTTATGTTTCCTTAAACTTTTTCCTTTTCAAAAATTTGGATATGTATTATAAATAACTACCAGATAAACTAAAAGGGATTTGCAAGAAGAAAAGGAGATTTAGCTAATACAAAAATTATTTGCCGAATATATAACCAATAGTAAAGTTTATACCAAAGTCATTTGTAGAGGCGGCTTTTGCAGATGGACGGTTATCATAACTATCATAAAAACTGAGACCGACATTAAAATCTTTAAAGAACTCATAACTCATATTTACCTGCAGATCCATCCTTACTCGGCCCCAATCAGTAAGCCCGGGATAAAGAATATACTGCGCATCGATCGAGATCTTTGGAAATATATAACGGAATTTTTTGTACTGGATCATGAGTAATCCCTCCAGGTTACTTATATAGCCTGTGCTATCACCCCTGTCCTCCAGGTTAAAAGAAAGACCACCGCCTGTTAAGAGACGCTCATTATTGCTATTAATAAGTATTTTACCACCGCTTCCATTTAGTATAAAACGACTTTTTAATCCCAATTGTGAGTTTTGTTGCCATCCAAAAAGTGAGTTGAGGTACCAACTATTCTTTAACTTAATGTAATGGTCAATGGCTACATCCTGTTTTCTTGACACCGATGTATCTGAGGAAGTGTGCGTCAGTACAGAGATTAATTTTAAAGTAGTTTCTCTTTTTGGCTTACGGTAAGTTGTAGTACTATTGAAGGTAAACTGAGCATTATCACTTGATTTTGCGTAATTAAATCCAAGATTAACACTACCATCAAGTCTTTTTATAAATTTGTCTTTAATACGTACGATCTCTACAACATCGTCCAGCATGGCATAGGGTACTACAGAAAAAAGTGAGTCCATAGTGGTAACATATACGTCTCCGTTCCGCATGGTTATTTGTAATGTTTTATTCGATTCTATCTTTACAATATATTCCCATTTTATATCGATTTTGCCCGGACCGTCTACGTCAATAAGAAGCTTGGCGAATTTCATGCTTTTTATTTCACCAGTTAACATGTTTCCGTTTCTTAAAGTAACCTTGTCTGTCTTCTGCGCCAACCCTATTTCGGACAATATTAGTAGAATGATCAATCCGAATATTTTTAGAACAGAGTTGTGCATGGTTCAAAAAAATCAGCGTGGTTTAAGATTTTGAAGAGATCGGTTTAATTAAAAATAATAAGAAATCACAACATAGAATAAATAGGATAGGGGGATAAAAATAACCCGGAAAACCATTCCAGTAATAAATTGTTTTATAAATTATGATGATAAAAAATGCTCTTTGGATACTTTATATCGTGTGGTTGTTGCTTTGATCTTTCTAAACGAACAATAGCTTTTGAATAATTGACGGACACTGGAAAAAAATCACCCGACATATTTTCAAAGGCCCTGTTGTACGGAGTTGATTAAGAGGGCACTATCAGCTAAGATGCCCACCTGTTTTGAGTTAACCGTTAATTAACCGTTTAACACTTATCTTGGGTATATAACTAAATTAATATTGTGCAGCACTTTATTAATTATGACGAGTTCCATCTCACAAAATTGTAAATTGCTCTTCAAAATAAAATAATAAATCATCTTAAAAAAAAGACCATGAAAAAATTAAATCTTATCGCGGTAGCATTCCTTCTGTCAGCAAGCCTGTTCGGTCAATCTAACAAAGAAGATATCGACCTGATCCAATCAATATTCGGAAAAGAAAAGAAAGAAGTGGTGAAACAATACATGACCCTGTCCGATGCACAGTCTGCAAAATTCTGGTCATTGTATGATGCGTATGAAACTGAACGCAAAAAACTTGGACATGAAAGAGTAAAGTTAATTGAGGATTATGCGACCAAGTACGAAAAACTTGACAGCAAAACAGCTACCGACCTGACAACAAAGAAACTGGCCTGGGTGACTAAGTATACCGCGTTTCAGCAAAAATATCTTACAAAATTTTCTGCCATAATCGGAGGCTTGCAAGCTTCAAAATTTATACAGCTGGAAGATTATATTGAGAATTGTATCCGGCTGATGATACAGGAAGAGATACCTTTTATCGGCGAGTTGGATAAATCAAAAGCACCGGGACAAAATCCCTAATATTTCATGAAATCATTGGTTTCATTAATGAGCAATGATTTATATTATGTAACTTAAATTCAAGAAAAAGTAATTTTGCATAAACTGCATTATAATTATAACTAAAAAATTTTAATTATGAGAAATTTGATTCTATCGCTGATCGTTATTTCAACACTTGTTTCCTGTGGACCTTCAACTAAAATGGAAAAATCATGGATGGAACCGGGTGCTTCAGTTACCACAAGTGCGCCCAATAAAACACTTGTTATTGCAATGGTAAAAGATGAAACTTCCCGTCGTGTGATCGAGGACCAACTCGTAAAACGCATTGGCTCCCCTTCGGTATCTTCTTACACTCTCATTTCAACAGATATGCTGAAAGAGGCGAGTGATGAAGCATTAAAGAAAATAATAACTGACGGAAAGTTTACACATGTATTACTAATGCGCCTGGCTGATGTGGAAAAAGAAACTTCTTATGTACCAGGTACTACAACATCTTTTTATGGTGGATACGGAAGATATTATGGTTATGGAGCTGGTATGTATTCTACTCCCGGTTATTATACTACTGATAAAAACTATTTTGTTGAAACAACAGTTTATTCTATTAACCCAGATAAATTAATTTGGACAGGAACTACAAAAACAGTGAACCCTTCCAAAGTTGAAAAAACAGTGAATGATATTGCAGATGTGGTTACTGAAAAAATGAAGAAGGACGGTTTCTTGAAAAAATAGTAAGTATGATTGGGGAAATGAGGAGAATTTCTCCTCATTTTTCTTCTACGGAAAAAAACGTGGTATTGTGATAAGTCAGCTTTTAAGCTGGCAAATAATTTTACCTTCCGCATGGAAATTCATTTGCAGTATGAAATGGTATCAATCTTTGATCAAACGTGTACTTAATGGTATCATTTTATTCTTATTACCAGTTTTTTTATTGCTCTTTATTTTAGGGAAAGCTATCACCATTGTTCAAAAACTGATCCTTCCAATAAAGAAGTATTTACCGGCAGAACGTGTTTTTGGAGTGGGGCTGCTCACATTAATTAGCCTGGTTCTTATTTTATTCATTTGTTACCTGGCAGGAATGCTCATTGAAAGAAAAAAAGTGAAAAGGTTGATCACAAAATTAGAGGACAAGATATTGGTGTTTATTCCGGGGTATTCCATGATAAAAGCTCAGACAAGCGAAATAGTAAGTGAAGCAGTAGCTCATTGGCAACCAGTTTTGATAGGAGAAGATGGTGATTGGAAGATGGGTATGCTTGTGGACCGACAGCCTGATGGTCTTTGTATGATCTTTTTTCCCGAGCCACCGGATGCTAAACAAGGTGAGATGAAACTGGTGCATGAATCAAAATTGAAAAAGCTGGATATGCCGGTAAATAAAATGATAAGAATTATAAGGAAATACGGAAAGAGTGAAGGTGCCTTTTTTAGTAAAGACGAAAAATAGTAAATGATCAACAAATATTTTTATGAATAAATATACCGTTCCCACTTTAATTGTTTTGATGGTAGTATTTTTTGCATGCGGCCCATCTCAAAAGATCTCGACCTCATGGGTGAATCCCGACAGGCCAGCAAAAAAATATACTACTGTTTTTGTGGCGGCCTTAATACAAAATAATGCTGTAAAGTATGCTCTTGAAGCTGACCTGGGAGCGGCTGCAAAGGCAAGAGGATTTAATGTAGTGAAGGGTTATGAAATTTTTCCTCCGAATTTTAATAAGGAGAATATGCGTGATAGAGAACTTGCGCTGAAATTAATTCGTGACAAGGGTTGCGATGTGATCTTATCTATTGCAGTAATCGATCAAAAAAGTGAAACCTATTATCAACCTGGTGCGGTGTCAGTAAGTATGGGTTATGGTTATCACCCGTACGGCGGCTATGGACCTTATGGTTCTTATGGAGCCTACGGTACTGGGTTCTACGGATATTATAATTACTGGCAGCCTACTATATATAGCCCGGGTTATTGGCAAACAGACAAAACTTATTTTATTGAAGCGAATGCCTATGATGCAGAGACGCAGCAAATAATCTGGTCTGTTCAGTCAAAAGCAGACAATCCATCGGGTATTGAGAAATCTAGTAAAGAATATACAGAGATGTTATTCGCACAATTTGATAAAGAAAGAAAAAAACAAAAATAAATTAACCATTAAAAAACAAAAACATGAAACCGATTCTTTCAATTTTATTACTATTCTTTTTTATTAACGCTTCTTCACAAACTACACGATTAAATGGCTATGCCATGTATGTATTTGATGATAAGTTCGATTCTTATTATGATAACAGTAATTATTATCAGGGAAAATTCAAAGGTGGCCTGCAATGGGGTGCTGGTCTTGAATATTTACCACATCAGTCGAGCGGAATAGAACTTATTTATTTGAATCAAAAAACCACTGCTTTAACTACATATGCATATCCTGGTTTATCAGGGGTAAAAACAACAAATTTTGATGTCGGCTTTAATTGGTTAATGCTTGCCGGCAATCGTTACATGAGAAAACCTGGAAGTAAGGTGGAGGGATTCGGCGGTTTTATGGTCGGTGCAGCATTCATTAATGTTGATAACCCAGATAACGGAAATAGTAACAGTGCCACAAAATTTGCATGGGGCTTCAGGCTCGGAGCAAATATTTGGGCATCAGAAAGAGTGGCAATTAAGTTAAAGGCGGATGTATTGTCAGCCGTGCAGGGAGCCGGTGGTGGATTGTATTTTGGTACAGGAGGAGGAGGAGTTGGTGTCAGCACTTATTCTTCTATGTATCAGTTTGGCCTAGGTGGCGGTTTGACCTTTGCACTTGGTGGACATAAAACAACACCACCACCAACAACCGTACCTCAATAAATTTATTTACACAAATGAGTTTATTTAAATAAAAGCTGTGACAGGATGTTGCAGCTTTTTTATTTGAATTAATTTTAAAAATTGAATTTCCTCATGCAGAAAAAACAAAAAATTACGATGTTAGATAAAAGACATTTTATTTTTTGTTTTGCAATTATTTTTTTTCAGTGTTTTTTTTCTGCTCCTGTCCATTCCCAACAAACAAGTGTGCAAAGTAGTTTAGTCCCTATGCAAGATGTTGGTGATGTAATAAGAAAGATATTTAATAAAGAAAGCGATAGTACAAAAGTTAAAAAACCATCGACCATTTCCATATTGCCATCAATAGGATATAACCCAAGTTTTGGAGTTGTATTAGGTGCCAAGATCTCAGCTGTCAAACAATATGGAGAAAAAGAAAATACAGATCTCTCGGCTTTCGGACTTGAAGCGATCTATACTTCACGGGGGGTGATCACGGCCCAGGCTCGTCACAATGTTTTTACAAATGGTAACAAGTGGAATTTCCAGGGGAACTGGCAACTTTCAAAATTCTTAATAAACGATTATGGTATTGGTACAGGAAATAAAGATTATATAACCGACGGTGACAGCGCAGATCTAATAAGATTTCGATTTATCCGGCTTTCCGAAAAAGTTTATCGAAAGATCAGCTCGAATTGGTTTGCAGGCGGAGGAATTAGCTTTGACGTTCGTAATAATATACATGATCAACAACTTGAATCTTATCCGAGCTCAGCGCATTTGCGTTATAGTCAGAGAAATGGTTTCGATTCCAGTAGATATTCTGCAAATGGTTTTTTTCTGTCCTTTCAGTATAACACAAGAGAACATCCGATCCGTTCTTATGGTGGTATTTATGCAGATTTCAACTTACGCTTTAACCAGGAGTGGATGGGCAGTACTAAGAATTCAGTACAGTTGCAGTATGATCTCAGAAAATATTTTAGCCTGAGTAAAAAAAATCCTGAACATGTATTGGCGTTATGGCATTGGGCTTCTTATACACTTAATGGTACAGTGCCTTATCTTGAATTGCCGGCAACTGGCTATGATACATATGGAAGAAGTGGCAGGGCATACACAATGGGCCGGTTCAAAGGCCCCGAATATGTGGATTTTGAAGCAGAGTGGCGCTTTCCGATCACAAAAAATAAATTATTAAGCGGGGTTGCCTTTATGAATATGCAATCTGCTTCTGATGATCTTTCAAAAAAATTATTTCAATATTGGGCAACAGCAGGAGGAGCAGGCTTAAGAATTCTTTTTAACAAAGAGAGCAGATCGACCATATGTATAGACTATGCAAGAGGAAGTCATAAATCAAGCGGCTTCTTTTTTGGATTAAATGAAGTGTTCTAACTTAGTTTGAATAAAAACTTTATCGTTCAATAACCATTAAACCAAAAATTATGAAAAAGATCGTTTTGGCATTTTTACTTATTTCCTCTTTTGGAATTTGCCGTGCACAGGTTACAGTTCCTAAAACAACTCCTTCAGCAAAAGATTTTATCAAACCACCAGCAATTGGCGACATTGATAAAACAACAAGCAGTGTAGTTGATGAACTTACGAGCAAGCTATCATTACCTGCTGCACAAAAACCCAATCTTATAGACGTGATTAGTGGTTTTTTGAAACAGAAAAAAGATATTACTGGTCTTGCAGATTCTAACCCCACAAATTATTTGTCAAAATTCAATCCGCTTCAGCAAGGACTTTTTGGAAAACTGAAAGGAATAATAGGAGCATCTGCATTTACAAAATTCCTGGGGTTAAAACCTTCGGGCAGCGGCATTGCAGGCAATGTGTTAAGTCATCTTTTCTTCTGAGAAGATAGAAATAACGAAAATAAAACAGTCCATTTTGTATTTAACAAAGGCTGATAAGATATACGCTTACTTATTGCTCTTTTATCGTAATCTTTGCGTTTACTGAATTTAAAAACAAAATTCAAAAAAATAGGAATGAAAAGAAATCATTTTTTATCATTAGCCCTGCTTGTAATTATTCTTGCAGCTTGTGCCTCGTCTAAAGAAACTGCAGGCGTATGGGTAAACAAAGAAAAAATACAAGGAAAATCATATAGCAATTTTTTTGTTATAGTTATGACTGCTGATATTGAAGCAAGGGTAAGACTGGAAAATGAGATAGCAGCTACGATCACTTCAAGAGGTCATAAAGCAATAAAAAGTTATGAAGTATTACCTGCAGATCTAAAAGATCCTAAACCACCTGCTGTTGAAGCTCTTATTGAAAAAATAAAAGCCAGTGATTGCGATGCTGTTTTCCTGGCCTCTTTGTTAGATAAGAATGAAGATGTAGGGTATACTGCCGGCGGTACTCAATATACGATGCGGTCTGATTATTCATGGGCCGGAACTTTTTTTGGCTATTACACACATTATTACTCCACTTTGACTACTACCGGATATTATTCAACTGACAAGACATATATTATGCAGAGTAATTTATTTGATAAGGCTTCGCAAGAAAAGATGTTTGCGGTCCAGTCAGAAATATTTAACCCATCTTCTTTACCCAGTTTCAGCAGGACTTATGTATCCACATTGATGAAACAATTAAGCAAGGCAAAATTGTTGAAAAAATAAAATGCAAATTTTTTAAGATCAGGTTTAGAGAATAATTATTTGTACTAATTCCACATAGTTTTCTTAACTTGTTAATACCCCTGATTAGTATAATGCTTTGCACTCCTCTTTTATTCAGCAATCTATTTTTTAATTGCTAAAAATTAAATTATGCCAAAACCAATAATACGTCCATGGTGGGTTGCGATGATACAGGGAATTGCATTGATCATCATGAGCATCTATGTTTTAAATAACCCTCTTAATGCTTTAAAGGGAATCTCTGTTTGGATCGGCGTATTAATATTCTTTACCGGTATTGTAGGAATAGTTTCCTGGCTTTTTGCAGATCGTGATGCAAGGGAAGTCGGGGGTCTTATATGGAGCCTGATCACATTTGTTCTTGGAATATTAATGCTGATGCATCTATTCGCAACCACGAGAATGATCACAATTCTTTTCGGCTTATGGATGGTGTTCCTGGGTTTGCATTTTATTGAATCAGGATTAATATTTAAAAAGCATCAACCTTTCCGATGGACCACCGTTATTGCCGGGCTTATTTGCATATTCGCGGCTGTTGTGTTGATCTTTAATCTTGGCACTGGTGCTGGTGCCAGCCTTTTTATCGGAGTACAGATGTTGCTGGGAGGTATTGCACTCATAATTATTTCATTTGCCAGGAAGGAAATGGCTAATAATTTAGGCAGGGTCCGTTATTAGAAGTCGAAATATATTTTTTATACAAGATGGTTCAGGAAATAAAATAATATTTACCAGGCTTTATTTTCCTTTTAGCAACTGCTCATCAGTCATGGATGAAAGCTGCGGGTTTTGAGTAGTAATATTATCATCTTCATATTGAACATCTACTCTTATTCCTTTTAAACCAACCACACCCTGGAGTTCCTCAAGATCGTGATGCTCGATGCCGGGCTTTAATAGTTTTTGATTTTGTAAAAACTCAATGTACTCTGCATATTCTTCAGCATCTTTCGGTTGCATATATACAATGGAGATCTTCCCCGGCTGAGTGAATCGTTCATTAGTATCTTTTATATGAACTTTGTCAATTCTTTTTTTAATTATCTCGTACCGGATATTGCCGGCGCCATCTACATCAAATTTTCTTTCATCGGCCCGGAAACTTATTGATATCGGTGTGCTATGTGCAAGGATCAATTGTGTTGTTTTCATAGGATGACTTAGCTGCTTACACAATTCATTTGTAAGTCGTGAAGCTTTTGCTAATGTGGTCAGTTGCCACATCCTCATATTGCGCAGGTATAGCTCATCAAATTTTTTTCTTGGTGAAAGTGTTTGACCAATATAAATATTGAACTCCACCCCATCTGTTACATAACGTTCAAAATAATGAGGGAAAATTTGCTGAACTGAAACTTGCTCCCTGTCGACAAACCGGCTTACCTGTTCATTTATTTTTGCAATGCTTTCTTCAAACTCTTTACGGTGATGATAGATCATTCCGATATTTTTATCGAGCGCAGCAAAATACGCATCAATATCTTTTTGTATGGATGGCGCTGTTCCTTTCAGATGTTTGAAAATGGAAGCTACTTGGTTTTGTAAAAAATCATGAATGGTTGTTTCCTCGTCACTTAACAATACGTCACTTGCAGCAGAGATATGTTTATCTATTTTAAATTGTACTTCCTGTAATAAAGGGAAAGACATATTCGACTGGGCTTTTTTTATCACCGCTGCCGCCATTTGCAATTGTTCAATAAAATCAAGCTGGATCGATTGTGATCTTTCTACAGATGAATTACGGATATCTATAGCACCATATAAAGGATAGACAGTTTCAAATGCTATTCTTTCCGGTTTCGGATCTTTGCCTTGTTGTTTTTGTATGATATAATTATAAGCTGCTTCAGTGAATTTCCATTCCACCGATGGTTGCACTGCAGTAAACTGTTCTTTAATTACTTTATCGATCTGATTGTCCAAGGACTCGGCGCTTTTTTCAATAGCACGGGTAAACAAAGGGATCGCAACATCAAGCCTTCCAATATGTTTATAGTTAAGTTTTCCTTCATGATCTGAACCGATCTCAAGTATTCCCCACAAGTCTCCGTTATGTTTCAGTGGGGCTAATATCAAACTTCGGTACCCCTGGTCAAAATAAAAACCGAGATAATCTATTTCATTTACTCTTTCTTCATCGATCTTTTCGTAGATAATAGGCTTATCGGTTCCCATAAACAATTCGCGACAGCAATCATTTACTGTGTCTCTCTCCATTACCGCCTTGTAATGTTTGAATAAAAGACTATTACTGTTATGTAATTCTGAAAAAACGTAGTGACCATTCACTTTAAAAAAGGGAGTGATGCCAATTCGTATATCTTTTAAACCGATAAGCGACTGAACCAGGTCCTGCAACTTATGATAAACTACACCTTCGGAAAATGCATTAAGATTCAGCAATTCAGATTTCATTTGTGAGATCACTTCTTTTTCTGTCACATCGATCACCCGGCCAATAACAATTCCTTCGAATGCAAATTGTTCTATAGGAATATTATGTTGTAGTTGTTCTAACGATAAAAGACCATGATCTTTTTTATTGATAAAGTCTTCAGGTATCGGCAAATGACTTCCTGTATATTTTACATCGATATACCTTGTATCTAATTGCAGTTCCATGTATTTTATCAAACCCGAATGCGGATCATGATAAGGATGTACAGAAGAAACAAATTCCGGGGTATGATAATTACAATACTTTTTTAGAATGAGATTATAGGCACCAATTAACCGGTCATGCTCAATGTCTTTTCCGGTTTCATTATCAGGGATCTTTATATTTTTTGTTCCCGGCTCAATAAACAACAAGTTAAAAAGACGAGAGGTATAGATAGTCGTATAAGAAAACGGAAGGCCAACAGAAAAGAGCATTTCATGTTCGCTGGCAGTAGGAGGGAAGATGATACTCAACAACATTTCCATCCATTCCCGATGCGTTTCTAATATTGCCAGATCTTCGATTGGATTTTGTAATTCAGGATGGTTGTTTGCGTATTCTAAAATACCGGAATAGAGTTTTTTTACTCCATCAGATGAACCATGGTGCAAGGCTCTTTTAAGCACGGCAAGCAGCGGTTGAAAAGATACCTTGCTTTGATAGTGTATGGGTATATAATTTGTTTTGGTTTGCATCCTTTAGTTATAAATGTCTAAATGGTTATTCCGGAAAATAAGCAGGTTATAAGGGCTGGATTACTTACGTAAATTTAGTAAATGCAGCTTAGTTCTGGTGATTTATTAATAAGCAACTATTATCTTAATGCCGGCGAGATAACTGTCTTAAAATAACGACATGCGGGTCTTACACCACATTGTTCACACTTTGGATTTCTTGCCACGCATATATAACGTCCATGAAGGATTAGCCAATGATGAGCTTTATGAATTAGTTCCTTTGGAAAATTTTTCACCAATTCTTTTTCTACTGCAAATGGAGTTTTCGTGGTATTGGGAACAAGGCCGATCCTCTTGCTTACCCGAAATACATGTGTGTCTACTGCCATGTTAGGTTGTTTGTCAACCACCGATGTGACAACGTTTGCTGTTTTTCTTCCTACACCAGGTAATTGGATCAGTTCATCAATGGTCATTGGAATTTTTCCATCAAATTTTTCCATCACCATGTTGGCCATGCCGATCAAATGTTTTGTTTTATTATTTGGATAAGAAATGCTTTTAATAAAAGGGAACAACTCATCGAAATTTGTTTTGCTTAATGATGCAACAGTGGGAAATCTTTTAAAAATTTCCGGCGTTGTCATGTTCACTCTTTTATCGGTGCATTGCGCAGAAAGAATTACTGCTACGATCAATTCATACGGATCTTCATAATCTAATTCAGTTTCCGCTTCAGGTAAATGCTTTTGAAAATAATCAATCACGAATTCGTAACGTTCTTTTTTAGTCATGCTAAACCCCCTGTCCCACTAAATGAGAGACTTAGTTTGTTTTCTTATTACAATAATATTAAAAAAGTTCGGGTTATGTGGCCTTGTGCGATGGAAGCCCCTTAGAGGTTTGGGGCAAATAAAAAAGCATCACAACAATTAAGTTATGATGCTAATAAATTGTTTAGATCCTTAAACTGTTTGCTCAGTTTTCTCCTTAGCGTAATTCAAAACATTCAACACTACTTCAGTACGTGGTGATTCTTTGATCTTGTCTAACCGCTGCATTGAAGTTTTCAGTACAGAAAGCTTTTCACGTAGTGCCCAGCTTTTCTTTAATGCTTCTTCAATTGCGTCAGTTTGCTCGGGAGTTGTCTCCTTGTACAAATACAATAAAAGATCCTCAGGGGTAAAGTTTGTCATTGGCAATCCAATTAATGTCCTAAAATTTTGTGTCCTTAAAAAGAGTGAATTCGAAACGTCCGCTATATAAACGGCTCATAGGTTTGCCATATTGTGCCGGATCTGCTTATTTATTCTTCAAATCGGGATTTTCCGATACTATAAAAATGTCCTCATTATCCCTTTTCATCAAATATTTCTCACGGGCATATTTTTCTATCGTTGCCGGGTTTGTCTTAAGTTGCTCTGCCTCAACCGATTCTTTTGCAATTTCTTTCTGATACCAAGCCTTACTCACCTGTAATTCTTTTAGCTCACGCCGATGCTCCATTTGAGTAAAAATATCTCTTGGATCAAAGAATAGTATCCATACTATAAAGGCAGAAACTGAAAGAAAATATTTGTTTTTTAACCAGGCTGGAATCAGGTTTAGTGGCCTACCCAAACCCTTCCGAAGGAAGGGCTTAGTTGCTTTATTGTTAGAAGTGTTTTCCATAATCAGGATTTTTAAAGTCCTTCCCTTCGGGAAGGATTTAGGATGGGCTTCCAAATTTAATCTTTCCATTCGGATAAATCGCAGACATACCTAGCAATTCTTCAATTCTTATCAGCTGGTTATATTTTGCCATGCGATCTGTTCTTGATGCACTACCCGTTTTTATTTGTCCGCAATTCAATGCAACCGCCAGGTCAGCGATTGTTGTATCTTCTGTTTCACCGCTGCGATGACTCATGATCGTATTATAGCCGTTATGTTGAGCTAGTGTAACAGCATTGATTGTTTCAGTCACTGTACCGATCTGGTTCACTTTTACCAGCAATGCATTGGCGATCCCTTTATCAATTCCCTGTCGCAATCTTGTTACGTTTGTTACAAACAAGTCATCACCTACCAACTGGCATTTATCACCAACGGTTTTAGTCAGGAATTTCCAGCCATCCCAATCGTCTTCAGCCATGCCGTCTTCAATAGAAGCAATTGGATATTGCTTCACCCATTTGTCCCAGTACTTCACCAACTGCTCGCTCGTCATTTCCTTGCCGCTGCTTTTATGAAAAACATATTTTTTCTTTTTGCTATCCCATAGCTCACTATTTGCAGCATCCATCGCAATTACTATTTGCGAACCTGTTTTATATCCGGCAGCACTTATCGCTGTTAATACAGTTTCAATTGCTTCTTCATTTGATTGAATGTTTGGTGCAAATCCACCTTCATCACCAACATTGGTACTGAAGCCTTTTTTCTTCAACACAGTTTTTAACGCATGAAAAATTTCTACACCCCAGCGCAAACCCTCACTAAAACTTGTAGCACCCACAGGCATTACCATGAACTCCTGGAAATCGATCTTGTTATCAGCATGTGCACCGCCATTCAGGATATTCATCATCGGTATCGGCAACGTCTTGGCGTTGGTGCCGCCAATGTAGCGATACAATGGAAGTGACGCTTCTTCTGCTGCTGCTTTTGCAACAGCCATACTTACCGCAAGCATCGCATTTGCTCCCAGCTTTCCTTTATTATCACTGCCATCGAGTTGTATCATCATTTCATCAATGCCAGTTTGGTCGGCCACATCATTTCCAATTAACGCAGGGGCGATCTTATCATTTACATTTTTTACTGCTTTCAAAACGCCCTTGCCACCGTACGTTTTTTTATCATCATCACGCAGCTCCACTGCTTCATGTATGCCGGTACTTGCACCACTTGGTACAGCAGCACGGCCTAGTGCACCTTCATCAGTCAATACATCTACTTCAACTGTAGGATTACCTCTTGAATCTAATATCTGTCTCGCAAAAATTTCGGAAATGTAACTCATGAGCTATTGTTAATTTTTAATTGTTAGTTATTAATTTGGTTACAAGCATTTGGAATTCTTTTCGTCTTCCGTTGTGTCACTCACTTGTACGTTCTGTTCGCTATTCAGCTTTTTGCGTAAGTGACCTGAACACATCTTCCAGGCTTTGGCTAT
Source organism: Chitinophagaceae bacterium (assembly GCA_035318985.1). Lineage (GTDB taxonomy): Bacteria > Bacteroidota > Bacteroidia > Chitinophagales > Chitinophagaceae > VBAS01. The sequence continues at coordinate 43,217 of DATHDP010000062.1, read as the reverse complement.
CGCTTTGCAAAGAAACGATGTTGAGATTATGCTGCAATGAGAGTTCGAAGATTTGTTTACGGAGCTGTTCAGGGTTGTCGGTCGCTAACTGCCAGTTGTTTGCATCAATATTATTCACTGATTTTGCAGCCGCAAGCTGTTCTAACCAACTTTTATCTATTGACTCTTTGAAACTCACTTTCACCGTGTTTGATGAAGTCGAATGCTGACGAAGGTTACTGAGTTTATCATCTGCTACCAGTTCTCCTTTATTAATTATTATCACCCTGTCGCAGATCGCTTCAACTTCCTGAAGAATATGGGAAGAAAATAAAACTGTTTTATCCTTTCCCTGTTTCTTTATCACCTCACGTATTTCAATAATCTGGTTGGGGTCAAGACCAGAGGTTGGTTCATCTAAGATCAATACTTCCGGATCATGAATAAGAGCCGCTGCTAATCCAACTCTTTGTTTATATCCTTTTGATAATTGCCCGATCTTTTTTTTGCTTTCAACGGTTAATCCTGTAAGCTCTATTACACTTTCGATCTTCGATTTTTGATTTTCTATTTTATGAATCTCAGCAACAAATGCCAAATACTCCCTCACATACATATCATAGTACAAAGCATTTAATTCGGGTAAGTAACCAATCTTCTTTTTTGTTTCTAAAGGTTGATCAGCCACATTCATTCCGCATACAAAAGCCTCACCACTTGTTTTTTCAAGATAGCCGGTAATGATTTTCATGGTGGTAGATTTTCCTGCACCATTTGGTCCAAGAAAACCTACTATTTCACCTTTACCAACTTTGAAAGAAATATCGTTTACGGCTTTTTGCTCTCCATAAACTTTGAGGAGGTTTTTCACTTCTATTGACATGATGCGAAGTTAATGAGCTGATTCGACAATATGCTAATGAGACAATATGCCAATTTATTAATTAGACTTTTTAATCTTTTATTGGCACATCGGCTAATTGTTACATCATTTCACCGCAACAGCGATCTTTGAATCCGCCGTTCCATAATACAAGAACCATTTGCCCTTATAGTTAACTAATCCTTCTACAAAACAAACATGATTCACCTGGCCGGTTATTTCATATGGCTTATCAGGTTTCATGAAATAGGTATCCATCCTGTTAATAACTTTTGTTGGATCGTTTTTGTCAAATAATATTTGCGACGCAGCATAAGTGCCTTCGGCTAAACTTGTATCTCCTTTTGACGGCACATTCCGGCTGTTATAAATAAGAACAATCCCTTTTTCGGTAAACATTGCTGGCGGGCCGGGTTCTACAAGATCACTATCAAATTTTTTTAAACGTGGACCAAATATTGTTTTGATCTTTCCCTTGTCATCAACAACCGGAAACCAATTTATAAGATCTTCGGATACCGCAAGGAAAATATCCGTATCACCCCAATACATACAATACTTACCGTTGATCTTTACGGCGATCGCTTTTCCATTTTCATACTTGCAAACAATGGAACCGGATTTACTCCATTTATTTACTTCAGCAGTATCGTTTTTAAAAACATGTCCGTGTTTTGTCCAATGATAAAGATCTTTTGAAGAAGCGATTAGTAGCCTCGCCTTATCACCATCATAAGCAGTATAGGTCATGTAATAAGTTCCATTTTCATCTTCTACAATTCTTGGATCTTCACACCCTCCTTCCCATTCATAAATTCTTGAAGAATCATTATCAGGATATAAAACCGGTACGGGATGTTTTGTAAAATGTAAACCATCGGTGCTCCATGCAATACCAATCCTTGATGTTCCGGCATATTTTCCAATACTGTCTTCAGCCCTGAATAAAAGAAAGACTGTATCATTCCTCACTACAGCAGCTGGATTGAATACATCCTTCTCTTCCCATTGTACAATTGTATTTCTTACAGGACAAAGAAAAGTTGAATTAGTATCGGGAAGTAATACTGGATTTACTTCATCTGCTTTTTCAAAAGGCAACAATGCCCAGTTATAATCATTGCTCTTATCTGCAGATGGCTTGCAACCAGCTAAAATTGTCAAAGTGATCAATTGTAAAATAACTTTCATACCGAATTTATTAATACTCTTTTTTTAAAACGGTCTTAAAGCTAATTCTTATTTTTAGATTCTAATGACAATCATTATTGCCATCATATTTGTTGCGGGATACTTAGCTATTGCTTTTGAACAATCGATAAAAATTAATAAAGCAGCTTCAGCATTGCTCACAGGTGTTATTTGCTGGGCTGTTTACTCTTTGTCAGGAGAAGGGCTGGTTTCTGAGAATTTATCGCATCATCTATCTGAAATCGCAGGGATACTTTTCTTTTTACTTGGTTCCATGGTGATAGTTGAGCTCATTGATGCTCACGATGGATTTGAGATCATTACGGAAAGAATTCAAAGTACCAGTAAAAAGAAACTGGTGTGGATCATTGGCTTCATTACTTTTTTTCTTTCATCAGTACTTAATAATCTCACTACTGCCATCGTAATGATCTCATTGGTTAGAAAACTTGTTCCTTCACATAAAGACAGGCTGATGCTTGCAGGACTTATTGTAATTGCCGCCAATGCCGGAGGCGCCTGGAGCCCAATAGGTGATGTAACCACCACTATGTTGTGGATCGGTCAGCAGATTACCCCGGTAAACATCATTATTAAAACCTTTATACCCGCTATGATTTGTTTTGTTGTTCCGGCTTTCATAATTAGTAAACAAATGAAAGGTGTCGTAGAGCGAAGTGAGACAGTAAAAGAAAAACTTTTTTCTACTAACAATGAAAGAAAAGCTGTTTTTATTATAGGACTTTGTAGTCTATTATTTATTCCAGCCTTTCAAACAATTACCCGCTTACCACCATATATGGGTATTATATTTGGATTGGGCCTGATGTGGGTGCTTACTGAAATGGTGCATAGCGGAAAAGATGAAGCAGAAAAAGGATTGCTATCAGTAAATCATGCTTTACGAAAAATTGATACACCAAGCATTTTATTTTTTCTCGGAATTTTATTAGCTGTGTCCGCATTGCAATCAACCGGCATCCTGACTTCACTTGCTGCTTATCTTGATAAATCGATTGGAAACATCAGCGTCATTACAATCATAATTGGATTTCTTTCAGCAATTGTTGATAATGTACCATTAGTTGCAGCGGCACAGGGCATGTATAGTTTAGATCAATATCCAACTGATCATTTCTTTTGGGAATTTCTTGCTTACTGTTCTGGTACTGGTGGAAGTATTTTAATTATCGGTTCGGCAGCGGGTGTTGCAGCAATGGGAATGGAAAGGATCGAGTTTGGCTGGTACCTGAAAAAAATTGCATGGCTTGCAATACTTGGTTATCTCGCAGGGGCAGGAGTTTTTTTATTACAGCATTATTTACTGAACTTATAGATTATCATATTCGTATAGTCCATCAATATGTGTTCCGGCTTTCATTTCAAATATAGGATTGATCAATCCATCTTTTAAACCATACACCCATCCATGCAGATCGGGTCTTTGTTCATACTTCCATGCACGTTGCACAATTGATGTTTTGGCAAGATCCATCACCTGTTCTTTTACATTTAATTCACAAAGCCTATCAGCCCGCAGATCTTCATCAGGAATTGCGTCGAGTTCTTCACGATGCAACCGATACACATCTTTTATATTACGCAGCCACATATTAAGCACTTGTTTGTAATCATGGTTTGACATAGCTGCTTTTATTCCACCGCAACCATAATGTCCGCATACGATAATATGTTTCACTTTCAAATGGTTTACCGCATATTCCAAAACACTCAGGACATTTGAATCGGTATTCACAACCATATTCGCAATATTGCGATGAACGAAGATTTCACCCGGTTGTGTACCTGTTATCTCGTTGGCAGGGACACGGCTGTCGCTGCAACCGATCCATAAAAATTCTGGTGTTTGAATATGTGACAACCTGTCGAAGTATTCAGGATCGACGGCAACCTTGCTGGTGGCCCATTCCTTGTTTTCCTGTAAAAGCCTTTCGTATGATTTCATGTTCCGAAATTACTTAGCCGGATTCATATTTCTTCGTTTTTAAAATGAATAAAAAAATCCAGCCGGTGGACACCGGCCGGGTTCACATCACGGATTACAAAACAACTGCTAAGCCACTTTTTCTTCCCGACTGTCTTCCATTGCAACATGAACAGCGGGTTTTTTGTTTATGAAACGATATCCAACTGCGTAAATAAGAATAGCTGAAACCACAGCCGTCATAAATCCCATTGCAGGAACCATTACCGCCGTGTATACCATCAGTGCAACATGATACTTGTTCATGCCAAGCACTTCCTTTATCTCTTTCACCTTTACCATTCCGGTGGCTACGTATAAAAGGATACCTCCTATGCAAGCCATTGGAACCTGTTCAAGATAAATGGCAAGAAAGGCAGCTAATGAAAGTTTAAAAACAAATTTTGCAATACCTGCGAGTGGAGATACAGCACCAAGACGAATGTTGACGGCTGTTCTTGCTAATGCACCTGTATGCGGAAATCCATTGAACAAAGGAGTAAAAATATTTACCATGCCTTGTCCCCATAATTCTTTGTTTGGATTAAATGGAAGTCCTTTATTATTTGCCATTCGGTCGGCCATTCTTGAGCATAATAAACTTTCAATGGCCGCAACGATGTAAATGGCAAATGCATAATAGAAAATATCAAAAACAACTTTAGCTGTAAATGTTTCAGGAAGTAAAGGCGTTGTAATTTTTGAAAAATCAGTTGGTATGCTTCCAAACTTGTCGCTGATCTTTATTAAACCTGCACCTGACCAAAATGTATTGACTGCGATATAGCCAAATGCCAATGCGATCAATGGTCCTGGAACAAAGGTTGAAATTTTTAATGAAGCTTTGCAAATAATGAATGTTATCAATGCCAGTAGTACAGCAAAAATATTTGCGGCACCAATTTCATTTACCAAAAATTGTAGTTGAGTTATAATGCCGTAACCCACTTTCTGTTTACTTCCCAATATTTCACCGATCTGCGACATAGCAATTACTATTGCAATGCCGATGGTAAAACCCACTACGATCGAATGAGGAACTTTTTCAACTAACTTACCCAGTTTAAATAAACCGGAAAACATAAGCATGATACCGGCAATGATCGAAACAAGAACTAAGAATCCATGGTTATAGGTTGCCATCAATCCTGCAATAACAGGAATGAATGCAGCAGTTGGTCCATATACCTGGTATTTAGACCCGCCGAACAATGCACCAAATAATCCGGCAATTGCGCCGCCAACTATTCCTTGCTCGGGTCTAAGACCTGACGCCATTGCGAATCCCATCGCCAATGGAATAGCAACCGCAGCCACTATTAAACCGGCAGTGAGATCTTGAAAAATATTTTTTGTAAGATTTCCTTTACTGAGGTCTTCATAACGACCATCATTGGGATTCAAAAAGAATTTTAACCGTTGTAGTATCGTTTGTTTTGTTTCCATAAATTATTTTTTTAGAAATTAAGCAGCAATGTTTTTATCAGTAGCCATGTTTTGTTGAGGCTCCGCATCACTGAACATTTTTTTTGTAAAATGAACCTTCCCGTTTTCCACGCTATACATGCCGCCGACGATCCCGATCTTTCCTTCTTTATAAAGTGTTCTGATTATCGAGCTTCTTTCCAATATTTCTTCCATGCTGTTTAGTACATTGGCATAGGCCACTTTTTCATTAATGATCGCATGATCAGAATGATCATTATTTGCATCTGCTTTTTCAATGGCGGGCATTATCTTTTCTAAGAGACCGGTAAGATTTCCCATCTCTACATGATCAACTGCGCCGTCAATGGCACCGCATCGGCTGTGTCCAAGCACAACTATAAGTTTTGACCCGCTCACTTTGCAGGCATATTCCATACTGCCCACTATATCATCATTCACAATATTCCCGGCGATGCGGATACTGAAAATATCACCGAGTCCTTGGTCAAAAATTAATTCAGTGGATGTGCGGCTGTCCATACAGCTAAGCACTACTGCAAATGGATGTTGCCCGTCCTGTATCTCATCTAATTGTTGAAGCAGGTTACGGTTCATCTTCAGGTTATTGATAAATCTTTTATTACCATCTTTCAATACTTCAAATGCCAGTTGTGGCGTAAGCGTTTCCAGGAATTCTTTGGTATGCGTTTTCATTTCATAAATTTTTTATTGAAAAAATAAATTTGCATATGCATGCGAACGAATGCCGCAATACATTATCACACGGGTATACTATTAGCGAATGATCAGCTTAAGCATATCAATGCCTGCTAAGTTTTACATGTTAAAAACCGGGAATATTTATGAAAGAAAATTGGGAGGAGGGCATTGTACTTCCCCATGATAAGCTACATACACATCGTAAGAGTGACGATGATCATGATTTAATTTGTAGCTGAGAATAAAATTGTGCTCGTCAGTGTGATGAAGCCATTCTTCTGATACGGTGGAAGAAGGAGCTTTTTCTTCCGTTGTGTTTGCCAATGGATTTGATTCTTCATTGTCTACTGGTGAATCGACAGGAGCAGCCTTTGATTCCTGTTTTGCCAATTCTTTCTGGAATGAATACACATATGGCAGACTCACTGTAAGCCATGCCAAAGCGAAAAACATAACCGTTGCGGCTACTATATGCTTGAGTTTATATAAGGGTCTACTTTTCATCCAGGCGACAAAAATAGTGTATGATAGCGAAAAAGAGAGCCGTTCGGGGATTAAAAAATGATTAATGACAAACAAATGTTACTTATAACTCGTTTGAATTTTTTGGAAGACGGTCATATTCACCTTTTAGGGCATACCAGCCGAAAATCATTAGACCAATAGCGATGGGAATAAAAATGACCACAAAAACGATCCATTGGATCTTTGTATCGATCACAGGTTTTTTTGCAATTTCTTCTGCTGCGGTCTTAATAAGATAAAAAATGGCAAATGGCCCCATCAGTATCCAAACAATGCCTGCAAATCTTTTTATTGTATTCATAAAATAAATCCTGCCTACCGGCAGGCAGGTTTAATCATTGACCCTTTTGTCAATTTTATTTGAAATATAAAATGCGCCAATCACCAGGCAAACCACGGCTATGATTATAGGATAATAAAGTCCTACCAGTTTATCGCCAGTATATATTGTAGTTAATAGTGTTGCGATAAAGGGAGTTAATCCGCCAAATACTCCATTGCCAATATGATAAGGCAGGCTCATAGAAGTGTACCGGATCTTTGTCGGAAACAATTCTACAAGAAATGCAGCGATAGGGCCATACACCATTGTTACATACAAGACCATAACAAAAATTATAATGACCATCATTCGATAGTTTTCATCATCCAGTAATTTTGAAGTTTTGATATCAGGCTTTAAAGTGAGCCTGCCTGCATCTGCATAAAGTGTATCGGTTTTGGCTTCAATTAATCGTATTCCTTCTTTATAATGACGAGTGCTGGTTACCGTTCTTAATGAATTTCCTGTATTGCCGATTGGGACCAGCTTTGTTTTTATTTCATTTCTTGTAACTAGTTCTTTTTTATTCGTTGTATCTGAAATAGAAAACAGTTGATTAAAAAGCGGTCGATAAGTTACAATGGCAAGAAACATCCCTGTTAGCATGATCCATTTTCGTCCCACCTTATCGCTCCATTTTCCGAATACAACAAAAAATGGCGTTGCAAAAAGTATGGCCCATATTAAAATAGTCCGGGATTGTTCAAAATCTATTTTACAAACATTTTCAATAAATGATTGAGCATAAAACTGACCGGTGTACCAAACAACACCTTGTCCCATCGTTGCTCCGAATAAAGCAAGCAGCACCATTTTCAAATTGCCTTTATGCGCAAAACTTTCCTTTAATGGATTTACAGAGGTCTTTCCTTCGGTTTTCAATTTTGAAAACAAAGGGGACTCTTTCATCTTTAGTCTTATATAAATGGAAATAGCCACGAGAATTATTGAAACAAGAAAAGGAATACGCCAGCCCCAATCATTGAATTTAGATATCGATATAGCCCTGTCACTATCAAGACTATGCCTGGTTATTAAAATAATACCAAGAGATAAGAATAAACCAAGAGTTGCTGTTGTTTGGATCCATGAAGTGAAATAACCTCTGCGATCTGCCGGTGCATGTTCAGCAACATAAGTTGCAGCGCCGCCATATTCACCGCCCAGTGCTAATCCTTGTAATAATCTTAAGAGAAGAACAATAATTGGAGCAAACACACCGATGGTTTCATAAGAGGGAATAAGGCCGATCGCAAAAGTTGAACCACCCATGATAATGAGTGTAAGTAAAAAAGTATACTTGCGACCAATAAGATCTCCCAATCTTCCAAACACCAGGGCACCAAAAGGACGAACAATAAAGCCGGCTGCAAAAGTTGCTAATGTTGAAAGCAACGCAGCCGTTGGATTTGTCTTTGGAAAAAACTGGTTGGCAATAACAGTGGCAAGACTTCCGAAAATATAAAAGTCATACCATTCAATGAGTGTACCGACAGAAGAAGCAAGGATCACACTGCGTATGCTCGTTGGTTTCATGAGTTCAAGATAATTAATTATGAAACAAACAGAAATTTTTATTGCAATTATTGCCGTCGTTGGTCAGAGATGAATAATATAATGGAAGACTGTCATTTGCTAAGCATTCGTTCTTGTTAGATCAAATTCGTGCATTGGTTGATAAACCAAAGGGTATTCTTCCACAACCACATCGCTTTTTTCTAAACCAAATGCTTTTTCATCCCGCTGTCCTAAATTTTTCAGAAAGAAATAAGTATTCAGCAAAATACCCTCCTTTAAAGTAAACTCATTTTCAATTGAAATGAATTTTTCTATAACAACAAATTTAAAATCCGGTTCAGAGTTATAGGGGGTTGAACCGTCGGGTCGTATATGCAGTTTTAATTCTTTATTAGCAACGAGGTGCTGAACAATTCTTTTAAAATAGATCTCGGTTTTAGGTTGTATTCTGAAACCAACATTAATATTCACTTTTATCACTTTATCATCTGAAAGTTCTGATACATCATAGCTTAATGTATAAGGATCTTCAGTCCGGTTGATGTGGAGGAACCAATAAACATCGGCTCGTTTCGGTTTTTTTGAAAAGATAGAACGAATGATCTTTTCTTCTATTTGATAGCGGGTGTTGGCTTTAGTAAGATAAATAAGATGCGTAGAGAATTTTGGGATAGCATCATCTTCGCTTAGCTCTTTCAGCTTCGGAATATATTTACCAATGTCCGTAAATTTTACAAAACGATTATTGATCTTTCTTGCATAATACCATATATACATGGTAAGGAAAATAAATAATTCAAAGAACAGGAACATCCATCGCTGTTTGATCTTTGCAACATTGGCAATAAAGAAAGATGATTCCGTAATAATGAAAATGCAAAGAAACCCAAGCACAAGCCATCTGTTCCATTTTAGTTTATATAAAAGGAAATAACTGAGCAGAATTGTAGTCATCATCATGGCAATAGTGATGGAAAAACCGTAAGCAGCTTCCATGTGTGCTGAGTTTTGAAAGTATAAAACCATGAGTATACAGCCGAACCATAAAATTGTATTCACACTTGGGATATAGATCTGTCCTTTCAGATCGGAAGGTTGTTTTACTGTAACTCTTGGCCAAAAGTTAAGATTCATTGCTTCACTTATCAATGTATATGATCCGCTGATCAATGCCTGTGACGCAATGATGGTAGCAGCAGTCGCAATAATAATTCCCGGAATTAAAAACCAATGAGGCATGATCTCAAAAAATGGATTACGGCCATCGAGCAATGACGAACCCTGGTGCATTAACCATGCTGCTTGTCCCATATAATTTATCATCAGGCATATTTTTACAAATACCCACGTTATGCGAATATTTTTTCTACCACAATGTCCAAGATCAGAATATAAAGCTTCAGCTCCGGTGGTACAAAGAAAGACGGCGCCTAATAACCAAAAACCGTGTGGATATTTGGCGAGTAAGTCATAAGCGTAGACGGGACTCAGCGCTTTAATGATCGCAGGATAATGAGTGATCTGCGTTATTCCAAGTATGAATAGCATCGCGAACCAAATGATCATTGCCGGCCCGAAAGTGATCCCAACTTTTTGTGTTCCGAATCGCTGAAAGAAAAATAATAATGATATAATTACAATGACGATCGGAACGGTTGGTATGCCGGGAATAACAATATCTAAACCTTCAATTGCTGAAGCAACAGAAATGGGTGGTGTGATAATGCCATCAGCTAATAAAGTGGTGGCACCTAATATTGCAACGATCGCCAAGTTTTTCCTGTAACGTCTAACCAATGCATAAAGAGAAAAGATGCCTCCTTCGCCATCGTTATCTGCTTTTAATGTTAGCCATATATATTTAATAGATGTTTGAAAAACCAAAGTCCAGAAAATGCAGGAGACACCACCAAGTACTAATGTTTCATCAATTACCCTGGTACCTACAATTGCTTTTAATACATAAAGTGGGCTGGTGCCAATATCACCATAAATAATTCCCAGCGCCACTAACAATGAGGCAATAGTTATCTTCTTCGAATGAATTGAATTCGAGATCATTTTTAAAAATTTTATAGTCAATGATTAGTCCTGTGCCGTGAAGCGATAACCGACACCCGGTTCAGTTATAATTAAAACCGGCCTGTTCGGATCGTCTTCAATTTTTTTTCTTAGTTGTGCTACAAATACCCGTAAGTATTGTGATTGATTAATATATCCAGGCCCCCATATTTCACGAAGCAGATATTGATGTGTCAATACTTTTCCTGCCTGTTGTACAAAAAGGCTTATCAGCTTGTATTCGGTGACGGTTAACTTTATTAATTCATCTTTCTTTTTTACTGTTCTTGCTACAAAATCAATTTGCAATTCGCCGGCATTGAAAACCGAATCATTTTCTTCAGAATTATCAATACTTCGTAGCGCAGAACGAATTCTTGCCAGTAATTCCCCGGTACGAAATGGCTTTATCAAAAAATCATTAGCGCCATTATCAAGAGCTGTTACAATATCTTCTTCACTGCTTTGTACAGAAAGAATTATTATTGGATTTGTAAACCATTCTCTTAATTGTTTTAAAACTAAATGACCTGATCCGTCGGGCAACCCAAGATCAAGAATGATCAATGAAGGTTGATGACTTGCAGCAAGATTGATCCCCTCTTTTCCATTAACAGCTTCGATAATATTGTAGCCATTGCTTTCGAGTGTGATCTCGAGCAAACGCCGCATTTGCAATTCATCATCTATTATCAGTATGGTATTCTCGCTACTCATTTTTTAAATTGTTTATAAAAGAAACCTCTGCAGGGATTTCAATGGTAAACCTGGCGCCATGCGGAACATTTTCAAGAAATACCTTACCATCATGTGCTTCGACAAATCCTTTTACGATCGATAAACCAAGACCAGTACCACCGGTTTTTGTGTTTTGTAAGCGATAAAACCTGTCAAAAACTTTTTCAAGTTCATCTTCAGGAAAACCAGCACCCCGGTCTTCTACTTGTATCACAAGTGAATTTATCTCTGATGCCAGTTCGCTTTTTTCTTTTTTTGAAGGAGCTAATACAAATGTTTTATCACTGTTATTTTTTGCAGAAATAAAAATATCAGAATGCTCGGGAGTATAAATAGAGGCATTGTAAAGCAGATTATAAATTACTTGTTCAATTAATACGTAATCTAATTTGTAAAACGGTATATTTTTTTCAATAGAAATATGAACGTGGTGATGCCGGAGATTTTCTTCCAGCCTGTTTACAACTGAATAGATCAGTTCATTAATATCGCACCAATCCTTCTTCAATGTCATGTTTCCTGATTCAAGTCTTGACATATTCAGCAGGTTGCCTACTTGCTGATTCAATCGTAGAGAAGCAACAGATATTTCACTTATTAATTCTTCCTTATTTTCTACTGTTAAGTTTTTTGTATTCTCTTTCAGGTTGTCAGTTGCGGCAATAATAGTTGCGATCGGAGTTTTTAATTCATGAGAAAGAGTGTTGAATAAAGTATTGTAAAGTTTAATTGTTTTTGCTTTCTCTTCTTTTTCCATGGCTTGCTTTTCAATACGCCTCATACGATAGGTCAGTATTCCATTGATCGTAGCCACTAAAAAATACATGCTTAATAAAACTGTATCCTCCACCGAATGGATCATAAAAGTGTGCCTAGGTTCGATGAAAAAATAATTCCAGATCAGGGCACTTACAATGGCAGCCAGCAATACCGGTAAAAGATCAAATACGACTGCAAGAAATGAAACGGTAAGCAGCAGTATAAAGGCCACTATTTTATAATCAATAATATAGTTGAAGGCATAGCAAATACCTGAAACGACAATGACCAAAATAAGACTGAATGCTATTTGCTTTGACCGGGATAATTTATTTAAAGGAAAAGCGGACATACATGATTAATTCAAAACCAAAATTAGAGTTTAAAGTATAAGGGATACATTAAAATACACGAGCCTCGTATAAAGATTTTATAAAGAAAGTACTTTTAATAAACGAGCATAATATTTAGAAAGGATCATGTTTCGTACATTTAATGCCCAAAAGAATTGCTATGTCATATCCATTTCAAATAAAGTCCCAGGAGCAATATGAAAAAGCTTATCGTGACAGTGTAGAACGGCCTGAGGAGTTCTGGGCATCTGTGGCAGAAAATTTTCAATGGCGAAAAAAGTGGGACAAGGTTTTAGAATGGAATTTTAAAGAACCAAATGTAAAATGGTTCCAGGGCGGTAAGCTTAATATCACAGAAAATTGTATCGATAGGCATTTAAAAACGATGGGAGAAAAGTCGGCCTTTATCTGGGAACCGAATGATCCAAATGATAGAGTGAGAGTGGTCACCTATAATCGTTTGCATAAAAGAGTTTGCCAGGTTGCGCAGATGCTGAAGAATAATGGAGTGAAAAAGGGAGATCGTGTTTGTATTTATATGGGCATGGTGCCAGAGCTTGTATATGCTGTATTAGGATGTGCAAGGATTGGCGCAATACATAGTGTGATCTTTGGCGGATTTAGCGCACAAAGCATTGCAGACAGGTTAGAAGATGCACAAGCCGAATATATCATTACATGTGACGGAGCATATCGTGGCGGAAAAGATATTCCTCTAAAAAGTGTGATCGATGATGCATTGATCGGAAATAAAAAAATAAAAAAGGTAATTGTTTATACAAGAACAAGAACTCCTGTTTCGATGATCAAGGGAAGAGATTTGTGGTGGGAAGATGAAATGGACCACGCGGAAACGCAAGTGGAGAAAGACGGAGTTGTTTCTTTCCCTGCAGAAGAAATGGATGCAGAAGATCCATTATTTATTTTATATACATCCGGAAGTACAGGCAAACCAAAAGGTGTGGTGCATACTTGCGCCGGCTATATGATCTGGACCACTTACACTTTTGTAAATGTATTTCAATACCAACCCGGCATTATTCATTTTTGTACGGCTGATATCGGATGGGTAACGGGGCACAGCTATATTATTTATGGACCACTAGCCGCTGGTGCTACATCAGTGATGTTTGAAGGAATTCCAACTTACCCTGATGCAGGACGTTTCTGGGATATAGTTGATAAACACAAAGTCAATATTATTTATACAGCACCAACGGCATTAAGAAGTTTAATGGGATTTGGTTTGGAACCATTAAAAGGGAAAGATCTTTCATCATTAAAAATTTTAGGAACTGTTGGTGAACCTATTAATGAAGAAGCATGGCATTGGTATGATGAGCATATCGGTAAGCACAGATGCCCGATAGTAGATACCTGGTGGCAAACAGAAACAGGAGCTTGCCTTATTTCAAACCTGGCTGGAGTGACGCCAGCAAAACCATCATGGGCAACTTTGCCGATGCCAGGTGTTCAACCTGTATTGGTTGATGAAAATGGAAAAGAGGCAACTGAAAAAGATGAGCATGGTTTCCTAAAAGGAAATCTTTGCATTAAAGCACCCTGGCCCGGTATCATAAGAACTACTTATGGAGACCATGAAAGATGCCGGAAAAATTATTTTGCCACCTATGAAAATTTATATTTCACTGGTGACGGTGCATTGAAAGATGAAAATGGTTTTTACCGGATAATAGGTAGAGTGGATGATGTATTAAATGTAAGTGGTCATCGTATTGGAACTGCAGAAGTTGAAAATGCGATCGATACACATGCCGGCGTTGTGGAAAGTGCAGTAGTTGGTTATCCTCATGACATAAAAGGGCAGGGGATTTATGCTTACGTAATTTATAATGGCAAACATGGTGATGAAAATATGAGACGTCAGGATATTTTACAAACTGTGACAAGAGTAATTGGTCCCATTGCAAAGCCCGATAAAATTCAATTTGTTGCCGGGTTACCAAAAACAAGAAGCGGAAAGATCATGCGACGTATTTTAAGAAAGATAGCAGAAGGAGATGTTTCTAATCTTGGGGATATTACAACTTTACTTGATCCTGCCGTTGTTGATGAAATAAAAAATAACAGGTTATAAGAAATAAAGCAGCCGGGTCAGCTGCTTTAAAAGGTTTTTCGAAATATGTTGAAGGGTAGTAAGTAATACTGTCAGCGAATTTAATCCTCAAACATATTCATTCGCGTTTTATATTTGAAAAGCTATCAAGAAAATATCCACAGTTAATTAAGGTTTTCTAAAATGAAAATCTATTTTTGAATTGATTCTTGATTCAGCTTCCAATCTATGAAAGACAAAAAAGTTAGTAGAAAGAGTGTAAGTATACTCAAATGGATCGGCAATGTGTTGCTTGCTCAGTTGATACTAATCAACATTAGTGCAGCATTTCACGCATACAAGTTCACGCATTATTATGATGATGATAAAACAAGAGATCAACAGCCTTCTCAAGGCAAACCACTTCTGCGTACATGGCGATTGATGACAGGAAAAAAATTAGCAAAATCGCTTATTCAATATTATCCAATCTCTCCGTATGACACAGTTCTATTAACTATGGCCAATGGAAAAAAGCTGGAAGCCTGGTATATGAAGGCTGATTCAGCAAAGGGTACAGTTATTTTATTTCATGGACTAGGTTCAAATAAAGGAAATGTGTTGGGAGAGGCTCTTGAATTTAATTCCTTTGGCTACAATACAATGCTTGTAGATATTAGGGCTCATGGAAATAGCGAAGGCATCACTAATAGTATTGGATACAATGAATCGGAAGAAGTAAAGTTGGCTTATGATGATGTTTCAAAAAAAGGTGAAAAGAATATTGTATTGTGGGGAATGTCTTTAGGTGCTGTTATTATTACTAAAGCGATCTGGCAATATGATTTAAAACCGCAAAAAATAATTCTTGAAATGCCATTTGACAGGTTGCAGGATCATTTAAGGGCAAGAGCAAGGATCAGTGGATTTCCGGGTGAGCCATTTGGTTTTTTTGTTACTTTTTGGACAGGCCTCGAACAAGGTTATTGGGGTTATGGTCATAAAACATCCCACTATGTGAAAAGTATAACCTGTCCTGTCTTGCTTCAATGGGGAACTAATGATGATTATGTTATGAAAGAAGAAACTGAAAGGATCTTTACCTCGATCAGTTCTCCAAAAAAGAAACTGGAAATATATGATGGGGCTGGACATGGTCCCTTAAAAGCCTTCAATCAATTGCAATGGGATAAAGCGGTGACGGGTTTTTTAGATGGTAATTAGCGACGAATAATAATTTTAGTTCCGATGGGTACATATTTATACAAGTCTTCCACGTCTTCATTTTTCATTGAGATACAGCCCATCGTCCAGTTTTTATAACGATCGATCTGGAAATCTTCATGAGGCCAGGTACCGTGAATGCCGATGCTTCCGCCGATTTTTGCTGATGCAGGAATTTCTCCTCTTGTTTTTCGTTGGTTAAATTTTTCCCAACTCTCTTTTGTTGGATAATCCAACGCCATAAAACGGTGCCATTTATCGTGAACACGTTTTGAGGCTATATGAAATGTTCCTTCCGGAGTATTTTTATCTCCTTCCATTTTTTTATCGGACAGAGAACTATTGCCAAACACTACCGGGTAAGTGGCATACCAACCCTGCTCATCATACAGACTCAACTCATAATCTGATTTGTCGATGATGATGTACACCATACCCACTGGTGCAGAACTTTTGCTGCGGTTCTTGTCGGGATTATTGTCAGTATAATTATGCGTAGCAATAACGCTGCTACCTGCGATGAATGAAGCGAGCACCCAAAAAGTTTTCATATACGTTGTCCTCCAATAGTCCGGGAATGTTTTTCAAACGACGTGCCGTAGTCTTTTATTACGGTGGGTGGATATCTTTTAACGATACGTTTACAAAAGAACAGAATTTCCTGCGAGCTTCAAACTGGAAATTACCATGAATTTTTTTTGGAAAAATATGGTAAACGACTGTGAGTAAACGGGAGAACTTACTTATTATTTTTTCTGTGAATAAAAAACCACCCCGATAAAATCGGGGTGGTTATATCATGAGAAATTAAAGAACTCTTACCAGTTGCTGAGTCTTATACCTGCATTAAAAGGTATCTGATCAAGACCTCTTTCCCACATGCTTTGAAATGCATAACTGCCATATAGCTTTACAAGTCCCAGGTTTATCTCACCTACATAAGACAATTTCCAGTCTTGCAGGTCAAAATCGTTATGAACTTTTACTTTATCGTCCGAAAATTTTACTTTTTGTCTTGCACTATATAAATACCCGGCACTCATACCGAAACTGAAACCAAAACCATTTCTCCTTTCCGGGGTAAAATTAAAATTCACCATCAGCGGCACTGTCAGGTAATCAGCGGCCAGTTTATTCTTTTTTGCTCCTTTGAGTGCATCATCCTTTACTACCACTGTTGGGTTTTTATGAAAGCGTATGGTTTCGTCATCAAAGAAATAATTATTCAATTCAAGGCCAAGACCATATTTAAGGTTCACAACATGTTTGATCATGTTCAGTCGTTGCATAAAGAACCAAATATTTATATTCCTTGATTTGCCGCTCTTAATATCAAACCAGTCTTCGGTGCTTTTGGGAGCAAATTCATCCGCAGGTGTTCCAATTCCATATACTGTTTTATCATTAAAGCCTGAAAAACCAACATCTATGATCCACCAATTGGTTGTTAAATTCTCAGGCTTTCTTCTCTTGGGAATATGCACGGTATAATGATCTTCGGTTTTGATCTCACGATCTTCGGTTCCTGGTTTTTTGATAATGATCATGCCACCGATGCGAATCGTGTCATTTGTTTCTTTCTTAATAGTGGTGTCTGTTACTTTTTTTCCGGTTGTATCGTTTTGGGCAAAAGCTGTGCTGAATAGACAAGCTGCTACGCATACGAGTAAAATACTTTTCATGCAAAAATGTTTTTCCTGTTTAAAATTTATTTTAATGATACTGCAAAAGCGCCAAGCAGCAGTTTGTTGTCATCGGTTGTGGTTTGAATTCTGGTGCGACGCTCAAATACCCGGGTAGTTTTTCTTAAGAATTCTTTGATGCCGCCTTTTTCTCTTTCTTCCTGTTCTGGTATGTATAACGTAGGAGTTTCTTTAAGTGTTACATCTTGATTGTGAAAATCAGTGTTGATTGCTTCAGACTGATTTGTTTGTGCGGTACGATCATCCTTTTTTATAACCACAGTGGCTTCAGCAATAATACCGTCACTTGTTGTATTCATGTTGTCTGGTTGCTGATTAACATTCTTGCTTTCTTCGGGTAAATTATTTTTATTCTCCCGCTTAGCTATCAAAGAATTTGGAACAACTGTTTCGTCAACCTTTCTTTCATCGCCTTTTTTATCTTTAGATTGTTCTGTTGATTTTTTAGCTGTCTTTGCAAGATCGCCTTTTGTGTCTTGCGGAATTTGATCAGCAGGATTGCTTATTGGTTGATTCGTTGTTTTGTCAGATGATTGTTTCTTTGATTTATCAATAACAGCAACTGGCGGAGTACCTCCATTAGTATTGATCAATCTGAAAGTTGCAAACCCGGCAATGAGTATGATTGCAGCAGCAACGGCTACTCTAAACCAAGTCATACTTATCACACGAACTTTCTCTTCTCTTCTGTATAAAATTGATTTGTCAGGAAAAACAACTTCTGCTTCTGGTTGAAGTTTTGTTTTTTGCAGTAAAGTCAACTCCTGTTTAACAGCGGAATATTGACCAGCGAATCTTTCAATTTCTTTACGTTGATCAGCGGTTACCTCATCATCAATATAATTAAGAAGCTGTTCTTCGTAATTAGTAATGTTTATAAATGAATTATTGAGCAAAAATTCTTTCTTCTCAAGTTGAATATTGTCATCAGGAATAAAATGTGTTTGGCCAAGGATATTGAATTCTTCCTGGAGGTCCTGGTTTTCTTTTACAAAATTTTCAACCGCCTGTTTTTGTGGCGCAGAAAGTTCATTATCCCAGTAAAGGATAAAGCACTCTTCGTAATTATGACGGTTAATGATCATGTTTTCTTTTTTACTCAAATGACATTTTCCACTTTTACCAAATACTCTTTTAACTGAACCCTGGCCCGGTGTAAATAAACTTTTACCTGGCTTTCACTCAGGTTAGTTATCTGGCCAATTTCTTCATAGCTATATCCTTCATAATCTTTTAAAAGAACCAGTGTTCTTTGTGTTTCGCTAAGTCTTGCTAATGCTTCATCTAATATTTTTTTCAAATTATTTGCAGGCTTGTTTTGCACTTTTGCATTTTCGTTGAATTCTTCTTTTAACTGTATCCTTTTCACTTTTCTAATATGATCTATCATTTGCCTGTAAGCAACCGTAAAGAGATAAGATTTGCTTTTTGAGGTGTCAACTTCATCCCGGTGTATCCACATTTTTTCGAAAGCTGTTTGCACCACATCTCGGGCATCTTCTTCATTCCTGAGATTTTTCAGGATAAATCGATACACATTGTCTGCGTAGGTAGTGACACACTCGTTATACTCTCTTTCGGTCATAAACAGCTGGGGTAGCAGGCAAAGGTAGTTTAACGTCCCTGCTTTAAGTAATACGGCCAGTGAATAGAAAAGTTACAGTTCTAAAGTGGATTTTTTTGGCATTAAAGCCTAGGGATCAGTTATTCAATAACAGAAGTGGAAATAAACTGGCGGGAGAAGGTTTCCCAGATCATTTCACCCGATTTGTCATTCTCATCCTTGTTTTTGTAGCATTCTTCCATGCTTTCTGAACAGGCATCTTTTTGAGAAGGAGTCTTTGTTGTAGACCAAAGTACCAGGTAACTCCCTGTTATCAGCAGAAGTATTAATGCGGCTCTTAATAAATATTTCTTTTGCATGGGAGTCAGTTTATTGATTTGACGAAGGTATTTCCGAAAATGTTACAGCAAATTTAATTTATCATTAAGCCTTGGGCAAGAGCGTTCTGATGAAATGCGCCATTTGACCGGTAAAATGTAGAAAAAGCACGGTGAATAGCTTTGTAAAGTCAGATAGGAAACCCGAAATTGAGGATCGAGGCTTTTAATTTATCGAACAATAAAATAAGAAACAGCAACCAGAACCCACAAGCCTTCTCATTATATTTGTCCGCATAAATAGGGTTTTATGAACGAAAATCTTGTAAAACGAATTGCAAAAGAAGTTGAAGAGATCAAAACCTCGGGGCTTTATAAAACAGAAAGAATAATCTCCAGTCCGCAGGGTGCTGAGATCAGTGTAAACAATAAGATTGTTTTGAATTTTTGCGCTAATAATTATCTCGGGTTGTCTTCGCATCCAAAAGTGATCGAGGCGGCTCATAAGGCTGTCGACTCGCATGGCTATGGAATGAGCAGTGTAAGATTTATTTGTGGTACGCAGGATATTCATAAAGAATTGGAAAAAAAGCTTTCTGAATTTTTAGGAACGGATGATACAATATTATATGCCGCAGCATTTGATGCAAATGGTGGTGTATTTGAACCTTTATTTAACGAAGAAGATGCAATTATTTCCGATGCACTGAATCATGCAAGTATTATTGACGGCGTTCGTTTGTGTAAAGCTCAACGGTACAGGTATGAGCATAATAATATGGCTGATCTTGAAATGAAATTGCAGGAATCAGCAAAGCTCAGGAGCAGGATCATTGTAACCGATGGTAGCTTTAGTATGGATGGAACTATTGCACAGTTGGATAAAATTTGTGACCTAGCTGATAAATATGATGCGATCGTAATGATCGATGAATGTCATTCATCTGGCTTTTTAGGAAAAACCGGGAGAGGAACACATGAGTATCGTGGTGTCATGGGCCGGATCGATATTATTACCGGCACACTTGGTAAAGCCTTAGGCGGCGCCAGCGGTGGTTTTACCAGCGGCAGAAAAGAGATCATTGATATGCTGCGTCAGAAATCAAGACCATATTTATTCAGTAATACATTGGCGCCATCAATTGTTGGTGGTTCCATTGCAGTATTAGATATGCTTACTGAAAAGACAGAATTAAGAGATAAACTTGAAAACAATACAAAGTATTTCCGTAAAAAAATGACGGAAGCTGGGTTTGATATTAAACCCGGAGATCATCCTATCGTACCTATTATGTTATATGATGCCGTGCTTGCACAAACGATGGCGGCTAAACTTTTGGAAGAAGGTATTTATGTTATTGGCTTCTTTTTCCCGGTTGTTGCAAAAGGACAGGCGAGAATAAGAGTGCAAATAAGTGCTGCACATGAACAAGGTCATTTAGATAAAGCCATTGCTGCATTTACTAAAATTGGAAAAGAATTGGGAGTTTTGAAATAATTCTAAATTTTTTTTAATGGAAAATATTACAAGCCACGATGAAGTAACTGAAAAATCGGAAAGTAATAAATGCATTAACTGCGGAAGTTCCTGGATCGAGCAGGGACATCCAACACCTCTTTGTTCAGAATGCAGACAAAGCTTTATTAAATTTCCAATACCCTCAGTGATCAAAATATTTTCATTGGTGATCATTGCAATAGTATTTATCGCAATGATTCGTCTACCAAATAATATCTCACTCGGTGTCCATGAAGCCCGTGGTGAAAAAGCACTGAAGAATAAACAATTTTTGACTGCACAAAGAGAGTTTAAAAAAGTTTTAAAGGAAAGCCCTGAATATCTGGATGCTAAGATCAATAGTGCATTGTCATCGTTTTATGTTCAGGATTACTCATCAATGCTCAACAACCTTAATGAATTAGAAGGAAAGAAGATCGAGGATCAGAATTTATATGCAGATCTTTTAAATGCTACAAGTCAGTTATCAAGCTATTTTCCAAGTGATTCTTTTTTGGCAATGCAAAAAAATTATGCTGATTCTTCGGGCAATATCCCAGTCAATGAAATACAAAAATTTGTTTCTGCCAATCCAGACGATATATACGCCTCAATTGCCTTGTCCTCATCTCTTTTTGATAAAAAGGAATATTTAATTGCTGACACAATACTTTCAAATGTGTTAAACAAGATGCCTACTCATTTAACTGCGCTTGCGTTGATGGCAACATTAAAAAGAGAGCTCAACCAATTTGACGAATCGATTGCGTACTGCGATAAGCTTTTATCGATAAATAGAGAATCCATTTATGGTATGAGTTCAAAGTCCAGAACTTATCTAAAGATGCAAAAAGACAAAGAAGCTTTAAAATTGGCATTAGAAGCAAGAGAAATCAGTGAGGATGATCTATACAATCTTGCTACCCTTGCTATGGTTTATCATTTTAATAATATGATCAAACAGCGGGATGAGATTCTTGCTAATGCAATGAAAGATTCTTTGTCTCAAACGTATTTTGAATTTGCAAATGATGTCATTAGCAATAAAGTAAAATTCAGATAAAACAACACATATGTTTTTTATACCCGGCTTTATAATCACAGCAGTAACATTTCCAGGAGTGATAGTGCATGAACTGGCCCACCAGCTTTTTTGCCGCTGGTTTAAGGTGCCGGTTTTTAAAGTTGTTTATTTTCAGTTTGGAAACCCCGCAGGCTATGTACTACATGAAGTGCCTAAAAGCAAAATGCAGACTATAATGATAAGTATCGGGCCATTTTTCCTCAATACAATTGTAGGAGCTCTAATTGCGTTGCCTGCTGCTTTACTAGTATTTACATTTGATACAGCCACTTTGCTTGACTATTTTCTTATTTATCTTGGAGTGAGCATTGCAATGCATGCCTTTCCAAGCACCGGAGATGCTGGCAGCATTTGGTCAGCGATAAATGAAAAAGATACCCCATTTTGGGTCAAAATAGTTGGGTACCCTATCGTCGGTTTGATCTATGTAGGATCGTTGGGAAGCTTCTTTTGGCTCGATTTGATTTATGGAATAGCAATAGCCTTTATTATTCCGAAATTGATTATTCATTTTTTGGCATAAAAGAAAAATAAAAGAGCCATACCAAAGCAGTACGGCTCTTTACTATAAAGTTTATTGTCTATTTTAAATTCAGATCACTTCCGATCTTTTTTAATTGATCCATTCCAACATTATCTCCTTTGAGTGTAACCATATACCTCTCTTTGCCAAAAAAAGTGAGTTCACAATGGCTGCGTTTTTTCTGACAGGTTTCGACAGCTCTATCGCCTTTAAAATCTGTTGTTTTCGAATATTCATCCTCATTATCTTTTTCAAAAGACATCATACCAAGGAATGCCATATTATAATAACCTGCGCCTTCAGTTCCTGCACAATCAAAAATGGTTAGCTCAACTTCTGTTGAATCATTCATTTTATATTCCGCTTTTGAAAAATTGGCAAGCCCTGCCATCTTAGTAGCTTCCATATTATCTCTTTTTGCGCCCATTACTTCTTCTGGCAGAGCGGCTTTCAACTCATCTAATGAAAGTGGTGTAAGTTTTTGCAGCTCTTCACTTCGATCTTTCATTTTATCTGCGTTCTTTGCAATTTCTGAAAGATCAACAGTGGCCTTGCCGCCATCATCATCTGTAACCGTGATCTTATCTTTACTTTTGCAGGCTATAATTATAGTACTAATAACCAGGAGGAAAGTAATTGCACTTTTCATAAACTGTTGTTTTGGATTAATAAAATTATAAAGGAAAGTTAGGAGATTTACTATATCCTTTCTTGATTTCAGTAGATTTTTTAATGGAAGCTTAATAATTTTTAATAAAGACTATGAAATGCAACTATGGCACAGTATTTTCGTTATCTCCTCTGAATGGCCGTTTTCCAAACCTCCTTTGAATACCAGTTTTAATCACCCTTTTTAAACTTATTAAAAAACAAGTATGAAAAAACTGTTGTTCCTCCTGCTTGCAGGATCAGTAATGGCGATGACCTTAAGCTCGTGTTCAGCGACTAAAAGAGATTGTAGCGGTGTAAAGCACACAAGATTGAAAAACGGCATCTACCTTTAAACTATTTCATTGTTCATTTTATAAACCCGGCAGACCGGGTTTTTTTGTTTTCAATCAGTTTGATTGCCTGCACTTAACTTTGCCCCCAAATTTTACAAGTGATGAAGGTTAAGTTAATATCAGTTTGTGTAGTTGCTTCCATTTTATATTCCTGCTCCCCTAATAATGTAGAAGAAGATAAAAGCCTGGGAAAATATTTTACAGAAAATAAAGTAGTCGGCTGTTTCGGGCTTTACAATAATGCCACCAATGAGTTTACTTTTTATAATAAAAAAAGATTTACAGACAGCAGCTATCTGCCTGCATCAACATTTAAGATCGTTAATTCCCTGATCGGTTTGCAAACAGGAGTTATCAGCAGTGATAGTATGATCATAAAATGGGATGGCGTAAAAAGAAATGTGGAAGAATGGAATAGAGACCTGTCAATGTATGAAGCATTCCGTGTTTCAGCTGTTCCTTATTACCAGGAAGTAGCCAGGAGAATTGGTAAAGACAGGATGGAATACTGGATGGATACAGTTAACTATGGCGCTGGCCCCAAGGACACAGCTTTCAGGATCCGGACAGCCATTGATTCTTTCTGGCTTGACAACACGCTAAAGATAACTCCCGATGAAGAGCTCGGTCTTGTAAAAATGCTATACTTCGATCAGCTTCCTTTTTTTAAAAATTACCAGGAGAAAGTAAAAAAAGCAATGCTTTTTGAGAACACAACAATGTATCGGCTTGCTTATAAAACCGGTTGGGGAAGAAAAGAAAATGGCGACCACCTCGCATGGGCAGTTGGTTGGGTAGAAGAGAATAACCATCCTTATTTCTTTGTCTTGAATTTTGAATCTCCGGATGCAAATGCAGATATACCTTCAATAAGAATGAAAATATTAAAAGGAATATTGACAAAACTCAATTTTTTCAAGGGCAAAATGTAACAGTCAGGTTTAAAATTTAGCAAACCTTAGCACTCTTTCTTTGTTAGTTTTGCAATAATTGATACACAGAAATTCTTATGCAATTCTATTGTGATTCATTGACGGGGTACAAACGGTTAAAAACAAGAGAGGTAAAGATCGGCGATCTATTGCTCGGCAACCCTGATAGCAAGCGTTGCCATCCTATTCGTGTGCAGACAATGACGACAACGGATACAATGGACACATTGGCAACTGTTGAACAATCCATTCGTTGTATTGAAGCCGGCGCTGAATTGGTTCGCATCACTGCTCCTTCAAAGAACGATGCAGAGAATTTATTGCAGATAAAAAATGAATTAAGAAAAAGAGGATATCATACTCCGCTGGTTGCAGATATACATTTTACTCCAAATGCTGCGGAGATCGCTGCGAGAATTGTTGAGAAAGTGAGAGTGAATCCCGGTAATTATGTTGACAAGAAAAAATTTGAACTAATCGAATACAGTGATGCTGATTATGCTGAAGAGATCGATCGGATCCGTGAAAGATTTACGCCGTTAATAAAAATTTGCAAAGAATACGGAACTGCCATGAGAATCGGAACGAATCATGGTTCATTAAGCGATCGTATTATGAGCCGTTATGGTGATACGCCGATGGGAATGGTAGAAAGTGCCATGGAATTTTTGCGTATAGCAAGAAATGAAAGCTATCACAACATTGTATTGAGCATGAAGAGCAGTAATCCGCAAGTGATGGTACAAGCCTATCGCTTATTGGTAAAAACAATGTTTGATGAATTTGCTGAATGCTATCCATTGCACCTTGGTGTTACAGAAGCCGGCGATGGTGAAGACGGAAGAATAAAAAGTGCCGTTGGTATCGGCACTTTATTAGAAGATGGATTAGGAGATACTATTCGTGTTTCATTGACGGAAGATCCGGAGTTGGAAATTCCGGTTTGCAAAGACTTAGTGAAAAGATATAGTGGTCGACAGTCCACAGTCGACAGTCCACAAAATGTTCCTGTTATTGATAAACTTTCTTATGATCCATTTAATTACCAGCGAAGAGAAAGTTTTGAAATTGGAAATATTGGGTCGAAGCATGTTCCTGTGGTAATAGCTGACTTGAGTAAGATCGAAAAAATTTCACATGATCAATTGCAAGGTGTTGGGTACACTTATGATAAAGCAACTGATAAGTGGAATATTGGCGATGCAGCAGCTGACTATATTTTTACAGCAAATCAATTGCTCGGTTTTGCTTTGCCGGGAACTTTGAAAGTAATTGTTTACCCGGAAACATGGGCAAGAGCGGAAGATAAAACGAAATATTTTCCAATTTTCCAGGACAGTGGTTATATAGAATCGGAAATAAAAAGCGATCAACTGAATTTTGTGATGATCGATTGCTTTAATGACGACGCTGATTCGTTTTCTTATCTCGATCAATTAGGAAATGATCCCACAGTTGTTATTTGCTTAAGCAGTACCAAAAAAAATGCAATGCAGTCTGTAAGGAGAATGTATGTTGAGTTAATGAACAGGGGAATAAAAAACCCGGTAATTAATATTACTGACAGTAGCTGGCAAACGGCTGATGAACATTTAATTCATTTTGCAACCGAAACCGGGGCATTATTTTTAGAAGGAATGGGAGATGGGATCTGTTTAGGAATGGCGAAAAAAAGCTATGATCAATTAGTTGCGAGCTATCAGCAAATGAATGCAAGTGGAAGAAACTACACCAACAATTTAACCATTGAACAGTTTGTCAATAACACTTCATTCGGAATTCTGCAAGCGACAAGAACAAGGATCTCAAAAACAGAATATATCAGTTGCCCGAGTTGTGGCCGGACGCTTTTCGATCTGCAGGAGACAACTGCAAAGATCCGCTCAAGAACCAATCATTTGAAAGGAGTGAAGATTGCCATCATGGGTTGTATTGTAAATGGTCCCGGGGAAATGGCCGATGCAGATTTTGGTTATGTCGGTAGCGGACCGGGTAAGATCACTCTTTATCGTGGAAAAGAAATTGTAAAGAGAAATGTAAATAGTGAAGTGGCGGTGGATGAGTTGATCGGTCTTTTGAAAGAAAGTGAGGCATGGATAGAACCATCGTAGGATTTTAGATTTAAGATTGCAGATTTTAGATTTCATGAATAAAAGGGTTTGGATCATACTTTACTTTGTAGTTCTTGGTGCAGATTTATTCGCGGTTTATAATGGCAATGAAACACTCCGCTATATAACCAAGCCACTGTTGATGCCCTTGCTGATCGTCCTTTTTATCCTCCAATCAAAAAATTTTGCTTCGTCATTAAAAAAATGGGTCGTGCTTGCTCTTGTATTTTCATGGGCAGGTGATGTATTGTTAATGTTTGAATCAACGAATGGCAATTTTTTCATTTTTGGGTTGGTGACTTTCCTTATTGCACATATTTTTTATATCCTGTTTTATGAAAATGTTATTCGGAAAGAAGGGTTAAGGAAAAACTATTGGTGGTTTCTTCCTGTTAGTATTTATTATATCGCTTTGATTTATATCCTGTCACCAAATCTTGGAGATATGAAATTATCCGTTCGTATTTATGGAATTGTAATTAGTTATATGCTGATACAGGCATTGCAAACAGGCAGGATAAAAGACCTTGGTGCAGCAACATTAATGATCGCAGGCGCCGTTTTATTTATCACTTCCGATTCAATTCTTGCTATCAACAAATTTTCTCAGCCATTTGAAAATGCAGGGATCGCTATAATGCTTACTTATGGAATAGCGCAATTATTAATTACACTTGGAGCTGTTAGATACATTACTTCCACCTCAAAACAATAAATTTGCCGAATAGAATTACCGGAGGAACAAGAGTGCCCTTCGCTTCGCTCTGGGTAAACTGTGCAACGGAAGTATAATAGAATTGATAAAGCTGGGTACATAATATTTAAAACATGCAACAAACAGACTTTCTCGTTATAGGATCGGGTATTGCGGGGTTAAGCTATGCGCTAAAAGTTGCAGAGCGGTTTCCTGAAAAAAAAGTATTGGTGATGACAAAGGCGGCGGCGGATGAAACCAATACAAAGTATGCACAAGGCGGTATTGCTGTTGTGAATGATCTTGAAAATGACAGTTACGAAAAACATATTGATGATACATTGATCGCCGGCGATGGATTATGTAATGAGAAAGTGGTAGAGATCGTGGTGAAAGAAGGGCCGGAAAGAGTGAATGATATTATTGAGTGGGGTGCGAGGTTTGATAAAGAGAAAGATGGCGATTACAAACGTGGCCGTGAAGGTGGACATTCGGAATTCCGAATACTGCATCATAAAGATATTACCGGTTGGGAAATGGAAAGAGCTTTGTTGGATGCAGTTAGCAAGCAAAAAAATATTGAGCTCATCAAGCATTGTTTTGTCATTGATATTATCACGCAACACCATCTTGGGTTCCTGGTTACAAAAGCCACTCCTGATGTGGAATGTTATGGTGTGTATGTATTGAATCACGTGACCAATCAAATAGAAAAAATTCTTTCCAAGATCACATTGATGGCGACCGGTGGTAATGGACAAGTATACAGAACTACTACCAACCCAACGATTGCTACGGGTGATGGTGTATCGATGGTATATCGTGCAAAAGGAAGAATTGAAAACATGGAGTTCATCCAGTTTCATCCGACTGCTTTGTATGAACCGGGAGTTCGCGGACATGCATTCTTAATTACCGAAGCAGTTCGGGGGGATGGCGGCATACTTCGAAATAGTAAAGGCGAAGCGTTCATGGCGAAGTATGATGAAAGAAAAGACCTGGCGCCAAGAGATATTGTTGCAAGAGCAATCGATAGTGAAATGAAAAAGACCGGTACTGAGCATGTGTATCTTGATTGCCGTCATTTCAGTAAAGAAAAATTTGTTGAACATTTCCCTAATATTTATAAAAAATGTTTGTCGATCGGTATTGATATTACACAACAGATGATACCGGTGGCGCCGGCGGCGCATTATAGCTGCGGCGGAATAAAAACCGATGAATGGGGGAGAAGCAGTATAAATAATTTGTATGCTTGCGGCGAATGTGCATCTACCGGATTGCATGGCGCCAATCGGTTGGCAAGTAATTCGCTGCTTGAAGGATTGGTTTTTGCGCATCGTTGTTCTGTCGAAGCAGCTGAAAAAGTAAATACAATTTCTTTTCAAAATAATATTCCGGATTGGGATGCTGAAGGCACATCGCAACCGGGTGAGATGATCCTTATCACACAAAGTTTGAAAGAACTTCAGTTGGTGATGAGTGATTATGTCGGTATCGTTCGTAATGATATTCGTTTGCAAAGAGCTTCACGGCGCCTTGATCTTCTTTGGGAAGAGACCGAACAACTTTATCAAACAAGCACCTTATCTCCGCAGTTGCTTGAACTTAGAAATATGATCACCGTTGGTTATCTGATCGTGAAAGGGGCAAGCTTCCGTAAAGAAAGCCGTGGACTTCATTTTAATACTGATTATCCGGGTAAGAGTGAAATGGTGCAGAATATTGTCTTGTAGTTTTATAATGAGCCGTGCTTAAGTAATTCTATTCAACTTCCGTTGCACAGTTTACCCAGAGCGAAGCGAAGGGCACACTTGTACTGCAACAATTCTATTCATCATTATTTGAAGTTGTCCGCGATGAGCAAAGCGAAGGGTTCTTATCTTTGCTCACCTATGTATTATATCGTTTACGGCTTATTTTATGCCGTTTCATTATTGCCTTTACGAGTTCTTTACTTCCTTTCTGATTTTGTATGTTTTCTTCTTTATTATGTCTTTGGTTATCGGAAAAAAGTGGTGATGGACAACTTGCTGCAGGCATTTCCCGAAAAGACAGACCAGGAAAGAAAAAAAATTGCAAAACAATTCTATCTCAATTTCACTGATAATTTTATTGAGGTAATAAAGCTTGTGTCTGCATCGCCTGCTTTTATTGATAAACATTTTACCGGCGATTATACGCTTCCTGATAAACTATTTGAGGAAGGTAAAAAATGCCACTTTTTATTGGCTCATAATTTCAACTGGGAGCTTGGCTGCCTGGCTGTAGCACAAAATATTAAACAACTTTTTCTCGTAGTATACATGCCCATTGGCACCAAGGCCTTTGATAAAATTTTTATGAAGGTCCGTACAAAAACCGGAGCTGAATTGCTGCCTGCTACGGATATGAGAAATGCAATTATTCCTTATCGAAATAAACTTTACGGGTTGGCTTTAGTTGCTGACCAAAATCCCGGTTATCCAAAAAGCGCATACTGGTTGAATTTTTTCGGAAAACCAACTCCCTTTGTTAAAGGTCCTGAGAGTGGAGCAAGAAGAGGAAACATCCCGGTTGTTTTTTGCAAGATCATAAAGCTAAAGCGGGGTTATTATAAGATCTTTTTTGAAATGGGAGAAGAGCAACCGGCGACCACTCAACAGGGAGAGCTCACAAAAAAGTATGCTGAATTCCTGGGAGATTTTATAAAGGAATATCCTGAAATGTGGCTATGGAGTCATCGTCGCTGGAAATGGGAATGGAAACCAGAATATGGTGAGATCATAAATTAAAGAGCCCCCGCTAGAAAGCAGGGGCTGTTTTTCATCACTACACAAAACTACTAGCTTTTAGTCTTTTTCTTTTTCAGCTGGAGATAATCCAGGAAATAGATGACTTTGAGTGAAATATTATTATTCTGATCTGCTTCAATTGTATTGCCTAAGTTTTTGATATAACTTTCTTCCACTACATCAGTATAATGAAACACAGCATTTTTCCAAACCACATTTATAAAACTACCGGGAGCAAATTGCCAGGTGTACACCATATCCACATTAAAGAAATTTGCATTTTGATCCACATTTTGATTGAAAGAGGAATTTGGTTTCAGTAATCCCTCTTGTTGCAGCGTAAAAAATTCTTTGTATTCAACGCTGCTGTAATAATGCCTGACTCGTAAAGTAATACCCATCATGTTATTGAAATTATATTTGGCGCCGAGAATGTTTTCGATGGTGTTTACTTTTCTTCTTCCAAAAACTATTTGAGTTGGATCTGACCATGCATAACCGACATTATTAAAGCGAGGCTGATAATTGGTGCGGAATGATAATGAGAATTTATTGCTGAAACGATAATTCTGATTGTAGAATAGATCCAATGCAGACTGATCATAAAAATTGAAGTACTGCCGGGCAGATCCTTCAAAACTGGCAGAATATTTTTTTGAATAGTTTGTCTCGAACCATGCTCCGCCTGACAAACTTGAACCTCTGCGGAAAAACCAGCCATAAGTACGCGGTTCATAAAAATCATTTTGATATGGAGTATAATTCCAGAAAGATCCAAACCAAAGTAATTTTTTGGTTTGAACATTACCATTGAAATTAAAATTTAATCGTTGATATTTTTCCTCAATAGTGCCAATAGGAGTAAATAAATGACTTAAACTGAAATTGAAATTTATACCGATCCTGTTGTAAAAGCCTTTTGGCTTCGTCCACCTGTAACCAACCCATGCATTATGATCCAGGAAATTATTATTCGTAAAGTAACCAAGATCATTACTGGTGAATTTTGTATCAGTCAGTTCCTGAGATACATTAAAGTTGAATCTGCCGCTGATCTTTCCTAAATATAGTTGTTGACTATACCCTGTTTTTGAATCGCCATTTGGTTCATAACCCACCAAGGTGCTTACAGCTGCTTTACCACCTACATTCCACATATTTTTCTTGTCATTGAAGTCAAAAAGTCCTGCAGTTACGTTTGCATCATAGTCAGGTCCGCTTCTCCATGTGTTGGTATTAACAAGAGATACACTGGAATTGTGCTTTAAGCTTTGATTCAAAACAAAAATATTGTAGTTGGTAAGCGGGTTAGTTTCATACTCCCATTGTTCTTTGGTATTTACATTTTCAATTGTCGCATGTTGTGGGCTTGTAATTGCATTCAAAAAACCAATGCCTAATCCTTTTTGTGTTCGTCCGGAAATTTTTGATGCATTAATGAGTTTTGATTCTGTCGGATTTCTAACTACTGTTTCATCGGAGCTTATATTATTATACACATCATACAGATGCGTTGGTTGACCCCCAATTCTTCTGGAGTAAAATAAGTTTCCTTTATTGAATAACTCTGTTCCCTCAGTAAAGAACGGTCTGTTCTCGTTGTATTTTACTTCAAATGGTGTAAGGTTCAGTACATGGTTATCACTTTGCACTTGACCAAAATCAGGGATCAATGTAACATCAAGTGTAAATGCCTGGTTGATGCCATATTTAACATCCATTCCTCCATTGAAACTGGTTGTGGTGTTTTCAATACCAGGTTTATTGTAAGGGTAATGATTTATATACGTAGAAAAGTAAGGAGAGAATTGTAACCGCAATGGCGGTTTGATATTTGTAATGCCGGTCCACAAACCTTCTTGTGTAAGAAAACCGTTTACGTTTATATCAATTGGGTTCCAGGTAGATTGTTGTTCAGTTTTTCTGCGACGACGGGTGATGTTCAATCCCCAGTTTTGAATATCTTTTTTTCCAAAACGTATGGCAGAATATGGAATGAACATTTCAAAACTCCAACCATCATTATGTATTACAGCGCCGCTTTTCCAAACTGCATTCCAAGTAAAATCTTCACCACCATTATCACCACCCGGCGACATTTTTGCATCCCATTGTTCATTTAATGGAGTAACGAAATATTCAAAGCCATTCAGCTTATCAAAATATGTATCGAAAATAATACCTATATAATCATTGGCGCCAAAACCATCACGGCCTGATAATTCTCTTGCAATGCTATCTTTTGTTCTTTCATAACAATAGCCGCCAAAAAAGATCCCTTCATCATTATACATCAGGTAGGTTTCCGTTCTAACATCATGAGCTTCGACAGCTCCCATCTTTGGACGGAACTCAACAAGATCGGTCATCAATGCAGCATCTTTCCACGCTGCATCGGTGATCAAGCCATCGATCTTTACAGCTTGCGTAGTTCTTTTAGCCGTTAATTCTTTTCGGGGTAATGTTTGTGCATTTACAAACAAAGTAAGCAATAGCATGCCCGTAAGGAGCAAGTTGGTTTTGTGGTTCATGGTTATACTATTATCCCTTACAACGAACTGAAATTGAGATTTGTTACAGCTTAAATGTTATGGTTACTAAAATTTTCGTAGGATAAAAATAAAGGCATCCGGAAGAGAAATACTAATGAATTAGTTGAATGGCATTTACTACTTGACGAGTGGTTAAAAATCAGGGACGTTAACTTTTTATTGGCAAATAAAAAAGAGCTGATGGTGAGTCAGCTCTTTAAAAAAAGTATAGAGGATAAATTAATTCAAAACACTCTTTTCCTTTACAATCTCAACCTTCTCTTGTTGTTTAATAGCATTCCATCCGCCAGCTATGTTGCGAAGATTATGTATGCCCTGACGTTTTAATAATGAACAGGCAATAACACTACGATAGCCACCAGCACAATGTACATAAAGATTATGCCCGTCTTCGATATTTGCCATCGTTCCCGGATCGATCATTTCATTAAGTGGTAAATTCATGGCGCCTTGTAAATGACCTTCAGCAAATTCATTTTCTTTTCTTACATCAAGCACAATAAGACTTTCATCAAACTGTTGATCGATCAAAAGTTCATCAGCTTCCACTTCAACGATCATATCTGCTTTTTCTCCGGCCTTCTTCCATGCTTCAAATCCGCCTTCAAGGTGACCATCAATTTTTTCAAAACCAACTCTTGCTAGTCGAATGATCGTTTCTTTTTCTTTTCCGGGATCCGTTACAAGGAGTATAGACTTATCAAATGGCAAAAGACTACCGGCCCATTCAGCAAAACGTCCATTTAAACCAATATTAATGGAACCGGGAACAAATCCTTTTACAAATTCTGTTTCTGCTCTTGTATCAAGTACAATTATATCATCATTTATTAAGTTCTTAAACTCCTTAACGGGAAATCCTTTCATTCCTTGCTCAACCACTTCATCCAGGCTTTCATATCCTTCTTTATTTATTTGTGCATTGATCGGGAAATATTGTGGCGGCGCAGCAATGCCATCCGTAACAACTTTAATAAATTCTTCTTTTGTTTTAGCGTCTAATGCGTAGTTATGTTTCTTTTGTTCGCCAATGGTGCTAAACGTTTCTTTACCCAAACTTCTACCACAAGCACTACCTGCACCATGAGCAGGATAAACGATCACATCATCAGCTAAAGGAAATAATTTATTATGAATGCTATCATACATCATGCCTGCAAGATCCTCCATTGTCAGGTCAGCGCCTTTTTGGGCAAGATCTGGACGGCCAACATCACCGACAAATAAAGTATCACCTGTAAACACACAATAGTCTTTACCGTTCTCATCTTTTAATAAATAACAGGAAGATTCAAGTGTGTGCCCGGGAGTATGTAAAACCTCGATCGTTATTTTCCCGATCGAAAATTTTTCGCCATCCTTTGCAACATGTACAGGAAATTTTGTTTCAGTATTCGGTCCATAAACTATCGGCGCACCTGTTACTTTACCAAGATCGAGATGGCCACTGACAAAGTCAGCATGAAAATGTGTTTCAAATATATATTTGATCTTTGTTTTGCGTTCATTGGTAAGATGAAGATATTCGTCTATATCACGTAGTGGATCAATAATTGCAGCCTCGCCTTCACTTTCAATATAGTAAGCCGCTTCACTCAGGCAGCCAGTATATAATTGTTCGATAAACATGTTCATTAGTTTAAATGCAAAGATAACTGAGATAAAAGACGCTATGAAAGTAACCGAAAATATTAACAAGAATCAATACTATTGCTCTAATAGATTGCTCACAAACCCATTGAGATCCAGCAATCTTTGCCTGCTTACTGAATAATAAATAAATTTTCCTTCTCTTTTGGTTTTTACAAAGCCCGTTCTTCTTAATATAGCAAGTTGTTGTGATGCTACTGCTTGTTCAAGCAGCAAGTGTTCGAAAATTTCCGTTACCGTTACCTGGCCTTTTTCTCCAATATATTTTAGAATTATTTGTCTCAGTTTATGATTAACAGCCCGAAGAATAATAGCGGCCTTCTTAATATCAAGTGTATCAATTTTTAATTCCGGTTCCGATTCCGTAGCCGGAATAATAGTATGTGAATAGCTGTTCATGTTAGTTGGTTAGGCGTTAAGAGTAAGCTCCTGAGGAGTCCTTTGGACAAAAGTAGCTTTCATTTGGTAAAATGTCATTTTGATGGGGTATAAAATTCTTTCAGGTATAATGGTTCAGCGTAGGCAAGGTCAGCAAATTTTTTTTCAGAAAAGCTTTTTTCAGATAATGAGATCATTGATAAAGCGTCCGTTTTTATTTCAACGAAGAATGCCTGTGAGCTTTTTTCAATTGCCTGGAATTTCTTACTACCGTTTCCAAAAAAACAAATACTGTTATTTGAAAGATATTCAGCAAAACTATTTTCACTCAATGTAATTGCGACCGGGTCTTTTACAATCTCCAGTTCTTTTGTATAGATCGCAGCAAATACTTCCATTCTTCTTGCATCGATCATTGGGCACAGTAGATCCGCACTTTCATCTTTAGCAGCATTCGCCATTACCAATAAAGTATTCAGGCTGATCAACGGTTTATTCAATGGATAACAAATTCCTTTTGCAGTTGCCATTCCAATTCTTAAACCTGTATATGAACCGGGTCCCCCGGTTACAGCAATAGCGTCAACTGACCTCAATTCTAAACTATTCTTTTCAAAAACCTCTTTAATAGCAATATGAAGCCACGAAGCATGATCTTTTAGACTTTCATTTTTAGCAATAGATAAAACCTTTCCATCTTTTGCAAGACATAAGGATGCAACATCAACTGCCGTATCAATATTTAATATCAATGCCATTATTGTTCTTTCGCTTCTTTTAATAATAAACTTGCTGGTTGATACCTTTTTTCAGTTATAGATAACTCAGTCAGCAATGCTGCAATATTTTTCAAAACAATTTTTTCACTCCATTCAAAAGGTCCATAGGGATAATTTGTTCCAAGCTTCATTGCAACATCGATCTCTCCTTTTGTACTTACATTTTCTTCTAAAGTAAAATAGGCTTCATTAATTATCATGCTTACAACTCTTGGAGAAATAAATCCTTTTACATCAGGAACCCATTCTGCTTTCCTGTTCAATAAACTCAAAATTTTTTCTGCTTTATTTTTATTTACCTCATCAGCAATAGATACTTCGGCAATATTTCTTTTTAAAAAACCCGGCCATGCATTTATACGAATAAAGGGCAATCCAATTTCAACGATCGTTTTATTCATTGAATTCACAAAAACCGGCTTCGTTAAATAATTATTTAAATGAGAAACATCATAACCATTATATTCAAACAGCAGGTCGATCACCGCATCTGCATCCGTATGCGATAAAAGCACTTTTGGAGAATTGATCCAATCAATTTTACAATAATCACTTACTCCGTTCGATAAAAGCTCTTCTTTCAATTGTTCATTTGTCAATACCACCAGCCGCATACATTATTTTTTGCAAAGAAAGGGCATAAACCTAAATTCGTTATCCTTAAATAAAATGAATGGAAAAACAAATTATCAATACAACATCAGCGCCTGCTCCTATTGGGCCTTATAATCAGGCCATCCTTGCCGGCGATATGCTTTTTATTTCCGGTCAAATTTGCATTGATCCACCCACTGGCGCATTGAAAAACCAGGATATTCAACAGGAAACCCACCAGGTGATGCATAATCTGCGTTCAATATTAACTGCGGCAGATATGACCTTTCACAACGTAGTGAAGACCACAATTTTTATTACTGATATGAATCGCTTTTCAGAGATCAATGAGGTGTATGGAAAATATTTCGACAGCAATGCCAGTTTTCCTGCAAGAGAAACTGTACAAGTCTCGGCACTGCCAAAATTTGTGAATGTGGAGATCAGTATGATCGCTGTAAAATAAACCCCTGTCCCCCTAAAGGGGAGACTTAGGATGAAAAGCCTAACAGAGAATGAATAAAATTATTGACGTAAATTATTTTTTTGTTCCAAGCGTCAATACATCTATTAGACTTTTGTTGCGTCGCACTCTTCGAGGTTCTTATCGCTAATCATCAATTATTGTAACTCATGCGTCGGTTAGTACAAATAATTTTATTGAAACCGATCTTGTGGTTCTCAAGAAAATTTACATCACGACCTGAACGATCCAGGATCTTTAAAGCCCTGGCCGATTTGTTCAGAAATATTAAAGAAGAGCCGGGAAAGAAGGGTGTTGTTCTTTCACTTAAAGAGAATAGTCGCATTATTATTTTTTCTGATCATCATCGCGGTGCAAAAAATGGCGCCGATGATTTTATGAAAGCAGAGACAGCATATCTGGCTGCACTCGACTATTATTTTGAAAACAAATTTCAATACATCAGCCTTGGTGATAGCGAGGAGCTTTGGGAAAATACCTTAAGCCAGGTAAAGAAGAATAACACACTAACTTTTGAAGCTGAGAAAAGATTTATACTGAAGGACAAGTTCTTCAAAGTCTTCGGCAATCATGATCTTTATTGGGATAACAGCCCGATCGCATCTCAACAATTAAAGGCGATCTATGGAAAGAAACTGCGTGTGTTTGAAGGAATTATTCTGGAGAAGGACAATAAAGAAGTGCATATTCCAGAGAAAAAAACCAATGACCTTTTTTCAATTTTTAAAATTAAGCCAGATGCTGATAATGAAGCTTTGCCGATTGCTGATTGCCCCTTGACCATCTTTCTCACTCATGGTCACCAGGGCGATGCAAGCAGTGATGGTAATTGGTTCAGCAAATTTTTTGTAGCAAATATCTGGGCGCCGCTGCAATCTTACCTAAGAATAAATTTCAATACACCTGCTTATGACGAGGATCTGAAAACGGCTCATAATCTTATTATGTATGAATGGTCAGCAAAATATAAAAACCTTGTGCTGATAACAGGCCATACGCATCAGCCGGTTTTTGAGTCACTCACACATCCGGAAAGATTGTATAGACAATTAGGCGATGCTATAAAAGCAAACAACGCTGATGAAGTAAAAAAAATTGAAGAGGAAATAAAAGGCAGAGGCCGGAATTATAAGACAACCCCAACACAATATCTTACACTAAAACCATCCTATTTTAATTCTGGCTGTTGTTGTTTTCGTGATGGTGATATCACTGGTATTGAGATCACTTATGAAAAGATCGCATTGGTGAAATGGAACATACATAAACAAAGAGTAGTGCTTGAGGAAACCACTTTGAATAAATTGCAAGAAGTATTATAATGATAAGATCAGCATTTCACTGTTTTCTTTTTCTTGCCAATAGATCCTCTGGCTTCTATTTTTTTAATATGATCCACTACTGAAGGAACCTTACAGGCAGTTCCTTCCATGTCAACATAAACATCCCCAATTTTTTTTGATAGATCAATGGCCTCTTTTGTAAGTTCTTTTATATAGGCGCCCACTCCAATTACAAAACCATTCATCGTATAGCGAACACGGTTAGGAGCAGAATGGATCTCTTTTGCAATTCTCTGCAATAGTTTTTTGATCAATGCGATGTCAAGCACATTATCCGGTTTCATAGCAATTACACCTGATAAAGTATTCCAACCAGCAGAAGCAATTAATTCCTTAGGCGAGTCGATCCACTTCATTCCTAACTCCCATCCATAATTGCTTTCAGCCGCCACCCATGCAACTGTATATTCACTTATAGCGCCGCAGTTGGACCCTTCAGCCCATTGCTGGATATCTTTCTTACTCATTTTTGATTCGTCAGCAATAAGTCCAGCGAGATATCTTGCATCATAATTGCCTGTTGCAAAAAGATCCATAGCAAGTGCATGGTCCCTCTTTACTTTTTTTTGAATCACTTTCAGATCGGCAACTTTTACACCAAACAATGGTTCCTTGACTCTATGATTCAGGAAGATCTTCCTTATTGATTCAGAACCTTTCTTTTCAAGTTCTTTCATTATTTGTTCCGCTGTCATAAAATAGGTTTTAGGAGTTGATGGTTAAATAGCGGTTTGAGAATTGAATCGCAAATTATAAAAAAACCCCGCCATCGGCGGGGTTAAATTTTAAAAAGGTTTTTCTTTCATTTTATTATTACTGCGATTAAAATCCGGTAATTTTTTATCAGGATCAAGAACAACATCTGTTACATTACTTGTGGTGGCTACATGAAATGTCCATGAAGAACCACGCTGCCAAATTTCTACAGGAAGCTTAAGATCATGAACTTTCCCATTCTCTTCTTTTATTTGTATAAGAACAGGCATGGCCATTTTTTCCAAATTATCAACGGTGATGTTCACTCCGTTTGCCGGATCATTGCGAATGTATTTTACATCTTTCACCGCCTGGTCAAGTTTCCATGTATTCAATACCCATGCTCTCCAAAACCAACCAAGGTCTTCACCGGAAACATTTTCCATAGAATGAAAGAAATCCCAGGGAGTCGGATGTTTAAATGCCCAGCGATTTACATATTCGCGGAAAGCTGCATCAAATCTTTCGGGACCAAGTACCACATCACGCAATGCATTCAGCATGATCGATGGCTTTTCATAAGCAGCAATACCAAGATCATTTTGACCGATCACATCAGGTGCATTGAATAAACCATCCATATCATCTTTAAAAACATAACTCGTCATATCGCCGGGAAAAAATGAAGCGGAGGCAAATTCACCTTTATTAAATTCTTGGGTAGAGAGACCATTAATAAATGTATTAAAGCCTTCATCCATCCACGCATATTTTCTTTCATTGCTGCCAACGATCATTGGGAACCAGGTATGACCAAATTCGTGATCGGTCACACTCCATAATCCTTCGCCTGCAGAAGAATAACCACAGAAAACGATACCCGGATATTCCATACCGCCAACTATACCTGCAACATTTGTAGCTGCGGGATAAGGGAATTCAAACCATTTATTTGAATAATG
Organism: Chitinophagaceae bacterium; assembly: GCA_035318985.1. Lineage (GTDB taxonomy): Bacteria > Bacteroidota > Bacteroidia > Chitinophagales > Chitinophagaceae > VBAS01. The sequence continues at coordinate 3,834 of DATHDP010000062.1, read as the reverse complement.
TTCAATAGCACCCTTCACCATTTCAGTACTCCGTTGCCATCCGTTTTTCTTTATGCTTTCGACAGGATAAGCGCTGATAGCTATTGATTTTTTACCGCTTGGTAAATTAATTTTTGCAGCATCTACGACAAAAGCTTTGGATGCTCCCCAGGCCACATCTCTTGCATTTGCAATTTTGAATTTCCATGTGCAGTTTGGTTTATTTGGTCTTGAAGAAGTCTCTTTTATTTCTTTTTCACCACGAATAACCACTGTTTTATCACTGTTCTTTGCTTCGTTCCATTTTTTCTGCTGATCTGCAGTATAGCAATCCTGTGGATTAAGCAATTCTCCCGAACCAACGACGATAAGATCTGAAGGAGCTGTGATCGTGTATTCAAGATCGCCGTATTCAAGATAAAACTCACCTTGTCCCACATATGGTAACGTATTCCAACCTTGTATATCATCATAAACACATAAGCGGGGAAACCATTGTGCCACTTCATAAACCCATCCATTTTTTGTTTTCAATCTTCCCATGCGGTCGGTTCCGTATTCAGGAACAGCAAATTCAAATGAGATCTTAATTTTTATTTTATTGCCTGACCCCTTCAATGCATCATTCAACCAAAGTTGCATACGGGTATCACTAACAGTATATTTTGGGGTGTATGATTTAGCGGCATCAACGCTTATTGATTTTATCACATCACCTTCGGTAAATTTTGTATTTGCCCAGCGACCGCCGGCTTGTGTTGTTGTTGCAGAACCGCGGGAATCTTCCCGGTATATATTCTGATCAACTTGTAACCATAAAAATTTCAGGTTATCAGGACTGTTGTTTGTGTATGTTATTTCTACATCTCCACTTACTTTGTGTGACCCGGTATCAAGCGTTGCATTGATCTTGTAATCGGCACGGTTCTGCCAATACTTAGGGCCGGGTTCTCCGCTGGCACTGCGATAATCATTTCCTGGATAAGGATAAAACTGCGGATAGAATGATTCCTTACTATCAAATTTTGTTACCTGAGCATATTGCGTAATAACAATTAACGATAAAATAGATCCAATAAATAGTTTCTTCATTTAAATAATTTTTAAATCGGCCTGTAATATAATTTAAATAGATAAGACTGAATATACCGTTCAAAAAACCTTAACGATCGTTATGTAAAAACTGATTCAGCCATGACAATGCTTTCAGGTTTCCCAACGTCCACAAACCTGTCGCCGGTATGGTCAAATCCAACAATAGGATGCTCAGCGGCCAGTGCGAGGTATACATCAATAAGTGAAAATTTTCCTAAGAATCCTTTTTCTTCCATTAGTTTGAAAACATTATATTCAAAGACGACCACGCAACTGTATGCTTTTTCCTTGTATTGAGTTTTTGGGATGGATATTTTATCCTGGTTAGTTGTTGAGTTTCGCCAGCCACAAAGCCGGTCGTTTTCATCAAATAAAAGATAGCGGGATGTTTTTCTTTCTGTAACGCCAAAACTTATCAATGCTTTTTTTTCTGTATGAAATGCGATAAGTTTAGAAATATCTAGTTCGGTAAGAATATCTGCGTTGCAGGTTATAAATTTTTCGCCGGGAGTAAAAAACTCTTTTGCTTTTAATAACCCGCCGCCGGTTTCAAGCAACTCCTCTCTTTCATCACTTAATGTGATCTTGCTTCCCCATCCTTTGCTTTTTATAATGGTTTCAATTAGCTGATCGGCGAAATGGTGAACATTGACAACAACATCAGTGATTCCAAATTGTTGCAAGTATTCAATATTTCTTTGTAGTAATGATTTACCATTCACAACGGCAAGAGCCTTTGGATGAGCATCTGTCCATGGTTTGAATCTTGTTCCTAAGCCTGCCGAAAAGATCATTGCCTTCATGATGATAGTAATTACTATTTAGGTGTATTGATCCAATTCTTTTCATCCTGGATAAGATGCTTCAATTCAATCTTTACTTTGAATTTATTTTTTAAATGTCTTGCCAGTGCATCGGCTGCATATACACTGCGATGTTGCCCGCCTGTGCAGCCGAAACTGATCATCAAACTTTCAAAATCTCTTTTCAAATAATCTTCAACAGTTATATCAACAATATCAAACACACTGTTAAGGAAGTCAGTCATTTTAGTTTGTTGTTCCAAAAAGTCTTTAACCGATTTATCACGACCCGTTTGCGATTTAAATTCTTCGATCCTGCCCGGGTTTAAAATACCACGACAATCGAAAACGAATCCACCACCATTACCGCTGCTGTCTTCAGGTAATCCTTTTTTATAAGAAAAACTACTGATCTTAACTGTAAGTGGAGTTTTTTCAGTTGCCTGCAAAGGAGTGAACTGCTGAATGATCTCATCATCTACGCAAATGTCAAGCACCTTTCTAAATTCAGGTAATGAAATGCCAATGCTTTGATTATTGATAAACCATTTTAAGTTAGTTAATGCCAAAGGAATGCTTGTTAAAAAATGTGCTTTACGCTCAAACAATCCACGAAAACCGTAAGCGCCGAGAACCTGCAACAAACGGATCATCACATAACCATTGTACTGGCTTTTGAAAGTTCCTTTGTTGATCTTTGAATCAACTATTTTTTCTAATGCGCTGATATAATCATTCAATAACTTTTCTTTCCATTCATCTGAAAGATTTGCTCTTGCCTGCCAAAGCATACTTGCCACATCGTATTGTGGAGCACCTTTCATTCCTCCCTGGTAATCGATGAAATGGATTGAGTTATCTTTTTTCACCATTATGTTTCGGCTTTGAAAATCACGAAACATAAAATATTTGTATTCAGTGTGAGTTAAATAATTACTCAACGCTTCAAAGTCATCAATTAGTTTTTGCTTGTCGTATGGCTTTCTTAATGCGTCTAAAAAATAATATTTGAAATAAAGAAGATCAGCCATTATCGCTTGCCTTCCAAACTCTGTATTAGTAAGACAACGATCATAATCAAGTCTTTCATCACCTTTTACATGAAGCTTTGCAAGTGTTTGTAAACTTTTTTGAAACAGCCCATATATTTCTTCGGTATATCCTTCCGATTCTAACCGATCGATCAACGATATGTCACCAAAATCTTCCTGCAGATAAAACATTCTGTCATCACTTATGGCAAGGATATTTGCTACAGGTAATTGTTTACCAAAAAAGGTTTCAGAAAAATAAAAGAAAGTTTCGTTCTCTTTTATATTGGCACCATACGTACCGATAATGGTGGAACCATCCTGTTCGTGAATACGAAAATATCTTCTCTCGCTGCCAGATCGGGGTAATACATCAATTGAAGCAGCTTCTTTGCCACGCCATTTTTTATATAGTTCAAGTGTAGATTCGATGATCTGCTGCATGCAGCAAATGTAATAAACCCCATTCAAACCTTTGAAAGGATCGCATTTGGAGGAGTTTGAAATCAATAGCTTGCATCACTAACAGGCATTAGCTTTTTCATCTATTTTTGTAGTCAATGGCATTTAGTCTAAAAAACAAAGTCAGGATCGTTACAGCGGCTTCGTTATTTGACGGGCATGATGTTGCTATTAATATTATGCGCCGCATCATGCAATCAAAAGGAGCAGAGATCATTCATCTTGGTCATAATCGTTCGGTGAAAGAAATTGTGGAGGCGGCAATTGAAGAAGATGTACAGGGCATCGCCATCACCAGTTACCAGGGTGGACATGTGGAATTTTTTAAATACATGAAAGACCTGCTTAATGAAAATGGTTGCGGGCATATAAAGATATTTGGTGGTGGCGGCGGAACTATTTTACCTGAAGAGATCGATGAACTGCATAAGTATGGCATTACAAAAATTTATTCGCCTGACGAC
>DATHDP010000061.1:0-37554 GCA_035318985.1 Chitinophagaceae bacterium | reverse complement strand
GGTTTCGCAATTGGCCAGATTGATGCAGCTGATCATTATAATCGCGATTATCTAAAAACACGTAACCTCAGTTTTAAGTCAACAATAAAAGAAGTTTCAATTGGTTTGGAAGCTTCCTTGCTTGATCTGTCAACATCACATTTTACCCCTTATGTATTCGGCGATGCTGTATTTTATCATTTCAACCCATGGGCATATGATGTGAGTGGCAATAAAGTTTTTTTAAACCCACTAAGTACAGAAGGACAGGGGCTTTCTCAATTTCCAGAACAAAAACCATATAAGCTTACTCAAATAGCACTTGGTTTTGGCTTTGGGGCACGATATGCAATTAACGAAAACATAAATATTGGTGTTGAAATGATCCAGCGAAAAACATTCACTGATTATCTTGATGATGTAAGCAGCATATATGTTGACAAGAATGTTTTGCTACAGGCAAAAGGCGCCAAAGCAGTTGAAATGGCTTATCGCGGAGATGAGATCACCGGAGGTTTGCCTTATCCCAATCATGGTGATAAAAGGGGCACACCCTCTGAAATGGATTGGTATTATTTCTTCGGAGTGAATTTTGAAATTAAGTTTTCTGCATTTGCTCAATTATTCAAAGTATTCAAACCGGAAAATTCCTCTGCACTTCATTTTACCCGTTGCCCCCGGAGTGTGCAACAATAGCCACATGCTAATTGCCCGAAGAACTCCTTTGGAGAGAATAATCAATTATAGCTAATTCAATGATTCAGGCCTTATTTTTGCACAACCAATGCAAATCAGGCGCATGAAAACAGGTTATCTGTTTATTCTTTTTTTATTGAGTGTTTTATTTGTCCCCGCACAACGTGTATTTATTGGTGTGGCAGGAGGATTAGCCAACTATAATGGCGACTTACTTGACAAACTTTACCATAAGAAATTAACGAATGGCTTTATTGGTCTTACTGTTCACTATGAATTGCAAGACCAGATCCTTATTCGCGGTTCTTACAACTTTGCACGAGTTAATGGAAGTGATATTTATAGTGAGAAAGAATATCTCCGGATGAGAAATTTGCATTTTGAATCAGCCATATCAGAATTCTCCATTGTTGGAGAATATTATTTATTTAATCTCTACGAAAGGAGATTCTCACCTTATGGTTTTGTAGGCCTGGGACTTTTTCATTTTAATCCCTATGCATATGATTCGGCCGAAAACAAAGTTTTTTTACAGCCACTAAGTACTGAGGGGCAGGGAATTTATCCCGATAAAAAACCTTATTCATTATGGCAGGTAAACATACCTTTTGGTGGAGGTGTAAAATTTGCAATTTCAGAAAATCTTCGGATTGGATTTGAGATCGGGTTAAGAAAATTGTTTACCGATTATTTGGATGACGTAAGTACAAGTTATCCGGATCAAAATGACCTGCTTGCTGCAAGAGGACAAACTGCTGTTGATTTTTCTTATCGAAGCGATGAAGTTCCCGGTGGAGACGCGGCTTTTCCGACTAAGCAAACACAACGTGGGGGTGCCACGCAAAAAGATATGTATTACTTCACAGGGCTTAATATAATGTTCCGCCCATCGTTTGGCGGTGGTGGTGGAAGCAGCCGTAGTCGTGGATTTGGCAAAAAGGGAAAATATGGTTGCCCAACTGTTCCGTTATAACTCATAAACATATTGCCATTCCTCATTTGTTAATTGTTACTCATAGACAACTAATACTAACTTTGAGGTTTATTTATAAGCAATGGCATATCGTAATCAGCAACAATTTATAGATACATTAGAAAAAGAAGGTGAGTTACTTCGCATAAAAACTTTTGTAGACCCCAAATTAGAAATGGCGGAGATTACAGACCGTATGAGTAAACAACCCGCCGGTGGTAAAGCTTTGTTGTTTGAAAATACCGGGTATGATTTTCCAGTATTGATGAATGCGTATGGAAGTGAACGAAGAATGTGCCTGGCCCTTGGCGTTCAGCGTTTGGATGATGTGGCTAAAGAAATAGAAAATTTATTTAAGTTATTATCAGCACCTAAAGAAGGGATACTTGATAAATTAAAAATGCTTCCGAAGCTGAGCCAATTTGCGTCATGGATGCCGACTGTAAAAAGTGGGAGAGGTGAATGCCAGGAAATAGTGATGCGTGAGTCAGACATTACAAAACTTCCGGTAATTACCTGCTGGCCAAAAGATGGGGGCCCGTTTGTTACCTTACCCGTTATCCATACAAAAGATCCTAATACAGGTATAAGAAATGTTGGAATGTATAGAATGCAGGTATTTGAACCAACACTTACCGGTATGCATTGGCATAAGCATAAAGTTTCAGCCAAACATTTTAACGAGTATAAAAAATTAAATAAAAGAATGCCGGTTGCGGTTGCATTGGGTGGCGATCCTGTATATGCATATTCTGCAACTGCGCCATTACCTGAGAATGTGGATGAATACATGCTGGCCGGGTTTTTAAGAAAGAAAAAAGTGGAACTAGTGAAATGCATTACTCAGCCAGAAGTTGAAGTGCCCGCTGATGCAGATTTTATTATTGAAGGCTATGTTGATCCAAATGATGAAATGATATGGGAAGGACCATTTGGTGATCATACCGGTTATTACTCATTGCCTGATTGGTATCCGCGATTTCATATCACTGCGATCACTCATAAAAAAAATGCGGTTTACCCCGCAACTATTGTTGGTATTCCGCCGCAGGAAGATGCATGGCTCGGAAAAGCAACCGAAAGGATCTTTTTAGCGCCTATAAAAATGACACTGATCCCCGAAATAGTTGATATGGATATGCCGGTGGAAGGAGTGTTTCATAACCTGGTGATAGCAAAAATTAAAAAAGATTATGCAGGACAAGGGCAAAAAGTAATGAATGCTATGTGGGGTGCCGGGCAAATGATGTTTAATAAGATATTGGTATTGGTGGATGGTGAAATGAAAATTCAGAATTATGAAGAGTTGGCTAAATATGTTTTTAAGAACATGAATCCCGCAACTGATATTTATTTTTCACAAGGACCGATGGATGTGCTTGATCATAGCTGCAGTAAGTTGGGATTTGGAGGAAAAATGTGTATTGATGGAACTCACAAACATGATGAGGAAGTGGATGGAGGTTACGAATTAATAATTAATAATGAACAATTAAAAATTAATTCTTTGTTGGAGAAGAAGTTTGATGAAATAGAGGCGGTCAATTCATCATTACTCGCAAAACAGATTCCTTGCTTAATAATTTCAGTAAAAAAGAACAGGAAAGAACATATAAAAGAATTGCATGAAAAGATTTGTTCGTTATCAGAAATAGCGGCAGTGAAGATGATCCTTTATGTAGAACATACTGTAGATGCAAATGATCTGCCAACAGCTCTATGGCGTTTCTGCAATAATCTCGATCCCAAAAGAGATTATCATATAAATAAGCAACAGACTCGCAGCTCACAGCTCGAACCTCATAGCTTGTATACGGCTTGCATCGGCTTCGACGGTACCCGTAAAACGAAGGAGTTTGATGATTTTAATCGTGATTGGCCAAACATTATTGTGGCAGACGATGCTACCATAATGGCAGTGGATGCAAAATGGAATGATCTTGGTATCGGTAATTTTATCTCTTCACCGTCTTTAAAATTTAAAGACCAGATGTATGGGGAAGAAGCAATAGTGTCTGAATCAACTCAATCAATAAAAGTTTAAATAGCTCATGAAAACATTTACTAAATACCTGCTTCCGCTTTTTGCTTTAAGTATAATTACGGCGAATGCAGATGCACAGGTTAATAAAAAGCCGTTAGAGAAATCATTGCTTTGGGAAGTTAGTGGTAATGGCTTAACCAAACCTTCCTATATATATGGCACTATTCATATGATATGTAAAGATGATGCTTCTCTTGGCGATAGTTTGGTCGCAGCTATTCAAAGATCTGACCGGGTATATTTTGAAGTGGATATGGACAACCTGATGGAGATGTTATCAGCTATCAAGGATTTTAAAATGCGTAATGATACTACGCTTGCCGATCTGCTTAGCAAAGAAGATTATGAAAAAGTAAAGGAGTTTATGGAAAGCAAAGGTGGCCTGTTGCCTTTTTCACAATTGGAAACTTATAAACCAATGCTTGCTTCATCATTATTAATGGAATCAGGTGTAGGCTGTGATGAACCGGTGGCAATGGAACAACTGATATTGGAAGAAGCAAAGAGAAATAAAAAGAGGGTGGATGGACTTGAAACCATGAGTTACCAGGCATCCATATTTGACAGCATACCTTATAAACTACAGGCAGCGCAATTATTAAAATACGTTAATGATAGCGGATCAAAATCAGAAGCTGATAAACAATTCGAAGAAATGATAGAAGCTTACAAAGCACAGGATATTGAAAAACTGGGTGAATTTGTACAAACAGATGATGGTGGTCTTGGTAATTACGAAGACATTTTAATTTATAACCGCAACCGCAATTGGGTGGAAAAATTAAAGAAGTTGATGCCTGAGAAAAGTTTAACGATTGCCGTAGGAGCTGGACATCTTGCCGGAGAAAAAGGAGTAATAAAATTATTACGCAAAGAAGGGTTTAAGGTCAGACCTGTTAAGTATAAGATGAAAATGGAAAGAGTGATTTGAGTTGATCTGGCTGAGTTTCTGAGAAAGTTTAAAGTGAATGGTGTATTGAACCAGGACTGTTTAACATTATGGCTAAACAATTCCTGCTAAATTACAAGTGAAAATTTCAATATGCCAAACAATACGTCACAACATATCTTAAACACTTCTGCAAATCTTTTAGGATTTTGTCTTTTTGTTATTACCTCGCTGCACGTTACTGATAAAGCAGAAGGCAGTATTATTGATGAACTTACTTCTGTAATTGCAATTTTGCTGATTGTTTCTTGTTTGTTTTCTTTTTTTTCAATTCGCACTTCAAATCATTCAATTGAAAAACGATTGGAAACAGTTGCAGACTATTTATTCATCATATCATTGGTCGGCATTCTTATTATAATATCGCTTATTACTCTTAATTACATAAAATAAAACAACTCCGATGCAGAAGAAGCATGATACAATACCTGAAATATTTTGATTTTTAGATCAACAAGTGATATCAGTTTGGAAGTTTCAGTACTATTGGCTCATTAAGCATATCCGTCATCTGTTTATAAAATTCTTTCATCGCAGTATAACCATTAGTAGTGACCAGCGTTGTTGTTTGCACAAACCGAATTACTATTTTTAATTCCCCGCCTTCAAAACTTACCTGGCGAACTGCCTGTATTGTATTATCATTAGATACAAGTATTTTATCTTCCGGCACATCAATTTTAACTCCATCGGGCAACTTGATTTTTTCCTCTACTAAAACATTATAGGGAAAGCCGAAATTTACATTTGTAAAACGAACAGAAGAAGAGAAAGGACTTTTTTCTAACCCTGTAAAAAGATTTGCGTTGAAAAAAATAAAACCTCCACTTTCATTTAATTGCTGTTTATACTGAACAATTTGTTCTAATGGTATTGAATCGCTTCCCGGGAGTAGTACTAAAAAACTATCGACACCTAATCCTTCATAAGGTTTTTCAAAATTTTCATTAATAAATCTTCTTCTATCTCTTTTCACTTCGTCTAAACGAATTTGTCTTGCATATTCGTAGCTTTTCACATTTGCTTCAGCAGTTATTAAACCTTTGGTATCCATTTTACCCTTGATAGTGATCACATTTTTATAATACGACCCACCCGGAGAAATTTTTATAATGTTAAATATCTTTTTATCAACAAGAAATGCTTTAGTGCCAAGCAAAGAAAATGGGGTAAGCCCTACAGGGCAATTTTCCTGGGTAGCATCAAGTATGTATTGTTTGCCATCTGCTATAGCAAATGCAACGGTTTTATTAAACCTTTCAATGTAAGGGTAAGTAGTATCAATTTTTCCAAAATCTCTTTCTGCAGCCAATACAGGATATGCTTCAATATGTGCAGCACTCAAAAGATTTGTCAGCAATAAATTAATTTCACCTGCGCTGCCTTTTTTTCTTTCCCATACAGCTTTTAATCCATCAGGAGCAAATTTGCTTTCATAACCGTTCCATGTAATATTTTTCTTTATAAATTCATAAATGATCCTCAGTTTGTCTTGCTGTGAACTTTCGGGCAGGATAAGTCTTTTTATCTCTTCAATTTTTAGATCTTTATCCAATTGAGCCCCGAATTGTTTGTCACCCATCAGTTCGTACGCCAGCGATTTCCAGGTGGTATTCACATTTAATTTACTTCCATAAGTGCTGAGATAACCTGATAGCTGAAAGATCACTTTTTGAATGTAATCACGTGGGGCATCCATATAAGGTTCGATTCGTAAAGCAGGTATGTCGTTCATTTCAAAGTATACTCTTCCTTGGTCCGTCATGGTTTTAACTTGAATTCTGAAAGAAGGTTTTTTCTGTACGTTATAGGCAAACTCTGCTCGTGGAAGGACCTCTAGCAAAAAACTGCTTTGTATGGTTGGCAGATCAGATTGAAATTTCCACTCGTCTAATCCTCCATAATGCTTCATGGTGCTTACATAATGATATTCGATGATACTTCCTGGCTTTACAGCAGGCAAAGCAAATTTTATAAGTGAATAATAATTATTTTTCTTTTCAGTGTAAATTGAATTTTTCTCTACCGCTAGAGTTGACTGTCTGCCAGACTCATCAAAATTGTAAGTATAGGCAACTACATCTTTTATATATTCAAATTGATCTTTATGATAAAAAGGTATAACGATATTTGCCCTGTCCAACCCTTTTTCATTTAAAATTTTAATTCTTATCCGTCTTTCAGTTATCATCTGGTATTCATCATCATGATTAACTACCGCTTTATCGAGCAATATCACAGCTTCAGCTTCCGGGTCAAAAGCGCATTGCTTTAAAGAAATTTCCTCAGCGGTGAATTTTCCAAATTCCGGAAATCCCATTTGTGAAAAAGAAGCTGACGAAATAAGAAAAGAAAGTAAAGTAGTGGTAATTCTGGCGAGTGGCATAAACTTAGTTTTGTGGGTACTCTAATATAATCCTTCATTTCAAAAATCAAAAGCCGTCTTGTTCAAAACAAGACGGCTTTCTAAAATATTAACCTCCATCAAAATCTTTCAAGCGCCGAAAAGAAAAAATCACCTTCAATTTTTGCATTTTCATCACTATCGCTTCCATGCACTGCATTTTCACCAACCGATGTTGCATATTTTTTTCTAATGGTTCCTTCTTCTGCATTAGCCGGATTGGTAGCGCCGATCAGTTTACGGAAATCAGCCACTGCATTTTCTTTTTCTAAAATAGCAGCGATAATGGGGCCGCTGCTCATAAACTCAACCAGCTCGCCATAGAAAGGTCTTTCTTTATGCACTGCATAAAATTCACCGGCTTTTTCAGGGGTAAGTCTCAATTGCTTTAATGCCACAACACGAAACCCGCCGTTGATCATCATATCAAGTATGCCACCGGCATAACCTCTTTTCATCGCGTCAGGTTTGATCATTGTCAATGTTCTATTACTCATAATATTCTTTGTTTTTTGCGCCGCAAAAGTAAGGGAAAGTTGTGAGTTTGAAGTTTGTCGTTTATGGTTATAGTTAAGATTTCCTTATCGAAAAACAAGTCTAACTACAAACTAAAAACCATAAACCACAAACTCTTATCTTCGCAGCCGTTTATGAAACCCATAGAGGATATTTTTCCATTATTAACCCAGGCTAAAAGAATTGCAATTGTTCCCCATCAGAAACCCGATGCTGATGCAATGGGTGCATCACTTGCTCTTTCACATTTTCTAAAACAGTTTGGTCATAGCATATCTATTATTTCACCAACCAATTGGGCCGGCTGGCTTAACTGGATGCCGGGAAGTAAAGAGGTAATAGATTATGACTTGTTCAAAGAAAAAGCAGAAAAGGCCCTCGACCAGGCTGAGTGGGTTTTTTGTCTTGACTTTAATGCGTTCCATCGTACAAAGAACCTGGCAGCAAAATTAGAACAGGTTACTTGTCCAAAAATTTTGATCGATCATCATCAGCAACCTGATGAAAAAGAATTTGAATGGGGGATAAGCGATACAAGCAAATCAAGCACCTGTGAAATGATCTATGATTTTATTTATGCTTCTGGTCACAGTGATAAGTTCACGAAAGAAATGATCGATTGCATATATGCAGGTGTGGTGGCAGATACGGGATCATTTCGTTTTTCATCAACAACTGCTGCGGTGCATCAACTTGTTGCAGATCTGAAACAACGTGGTCTTGAACACATGCATGTGCACAATGATCTTTTTGATAATTTTTTAGAAAACAGGATGCGGTTCATTGGTCATGTATTGATAAACAGGATGGAGGTTTTTTATGAATACAACACCGTGTTACTGGTTATTCCAAAATCTGACCTGTTAAGATTCCAGGTGAAAACCGGCGACACGGAAGGCCTCGTAAATTATCCGCAAAGTATAAGAGGAATTAAACTTGTTGCTATTGTGATCGACAGGGATGAAGAACGAAAATGGAGTTTCCGGAGCAAAGGAGATTTTGATTGCAATACTTTTGCACGTAAATATTTTGAAGGCGGCGGACATTATAATGCATCAGGAGGAAGAAGCTCTTTATCACTTGATGAGACAGTGAAAAATTTTCATATAGCTATGAAAGAGAATATACATTTACTTCAATAACAAAAAAACAATGAAAGCAAAAATTACGTTGATCGTTTCTGCGGTGCTGGCAATAGTCATGCTGTCATGCAGTAGTGCTGATTACCAAAAAACAAGAAGCGGGTTAGTTTACAAGATCTTTCCCGGTGGCAGTAATGATTCTACTGCTAAATTTAATAATGTGATAAAATTTAATGTTCTCTACAAGATCAATGATTCGGTTTTGTATGATAGTCATGGAAAGATGCCCCAGTTTTTTGGTGTTTCACCGCAAGACTCCGGATCTTATAGCCCATTTGAATTATTTACATTGCTAAGAAAAGGTGATAGTGTAGTAACCACTCAAAGTGTTGATACGTTGTTTAAAAAAGGAATGCAACAACAAATTCCATTTGCAAAAAAAGGCGACCAGATCAAAACATATATTAAAATACTTGAGGTATTCAGAACTGATAGCGTAGCCAGGAAGGATTATGAAGCAGAAATGGCAAAAGATAAGCCTCGCCAGGATAAAGAAGTACAAGAAGCACAAGCCAAACAAAAAGGTAAAGAAGAGAAGGAAATGCAAGCTTATTTTTCTGCAAATAAATTAACACCTGTAAGAGCTCCGCAGGGTACATATGTTCTTATAAAAGAAAAAGGTACTGGTCAGCCTGCAGCTTTAGGCAAATTTGTAACAGTAAAATATGCTGGCAAAGGGTTGATAAATAATCAGCAGTTTGATGCAGGAGTATATGTTTTTCAAATAGGACCAGGAAATGCTATACAAGGATGGCATGATGGTATTCCATTATTTAATAAAGGTGGCAAAGGCATTTTATTTGTTCCCGGATCTCTTGCTTATGGACAGGATGGACCTGCTGGACCATTTGCAACGCTTGTCTTTGATGTAGAAATATTAAACGTAAGCGATACAAAGGAAAAAGCGGATGCTGATAAAAGAGTTATGGATTCTCTTGCCGCAAAAAATCTCCCAAAAACAAATTAATAGCAGGATATTTTAATAAAACCTCTTTTCAATTATTGGAAAGAGGTTTTTTATTTATAAGTAGCGGAGAATAATTTAACTGTTTCACTGGCTTCATTTACATCGTGAACTCTAAGAATGGAAGCGCCATTCATTAAACCAATTGTATTCAGAACAGTTGTTCCATTAAGCGCTTCATCAGCATTTACACTAAGTGTTTTATAAACGGTGGATTTTCTTGAAATGCCAAGCATGATTGCTTTGCCAAGCATTTTGAAGACAGAAAGGTTTTTCAGCAGCTCAAAATTTTGATCGATCGTTTTTGCAAATCCAAAACCGGGATCGATGATGATATCAATAATGCCTGCGTTTTTTAGTTCATTTTTTTTTGAAATAAAAAAATCAAGCACTTCACGAGTTACATTTTCGTACGTGGCGTTTTGCTGCATGGTCTGTGGTGTGCCTTTCATGTGCATAAGGATATAAGGCACTTTCAATTCAGCTACTTTTGCTATCATTTCACTATCCATGCTCCCGGCACTTATATCATTAACGATCGAGGCGCCGGCATCAACAGCTGCTGCTGCGACCTTTGAGTAAAAGGTGTCGATCGAAATAAACGATTCGGGATTTTTTTTAGCAATTGCTTTTATTGCTGGTATAACCCTTTCTATTTCTTCATCTGCAGATATCAATTCGCTTCCGGGTCTTGTACTTTGTCCGCCAATATCTAAAATATGGGCGCCATCATTCAGCATTTTTTCTGCTTCTGCAACAATTTCATTAACGCCATTGAACCGACTACCACCAAAAAATGAATCGGGTGTGGCATTAATAATACCCATCACAAGTGGTTTGTCGATTACCAATATTCTTCCTTTGCAATTCAGTGTAAACATTCGATTTTTGTTCGCTATTTTTGGCGATAAAGATAGGGAGAAGGTGAATGGTGAGTGGTCAATGGCCCATAAGAAGTTATACTTTATTAAAAGTATGCCATTGTCTTTCGAAACTCAATTCCCCATTCACCATTGACAATTCACGAATATGACCACAACCGACAAGCAATACGATGAAGTGATCCGTTCCTGTAAAGAAATTTTCTTACGAAAAGCAATGGATTATGGAACTGCATGGAGAGTGCTGAGAACGATCTCCATCGTTGACCAGATATTTATCAAAGCACAAAGAATTCGTACGATCCAGGAAACGGGGAAGCAAAAAGTGGCTGATGATATTTCCGCAGAACTCAAGGGGATCATTAATTATGCCGTCATTGGTCTTTTTCAATTGGACCTGACTGAAAGTGATCCTGAAGAAATGCCGGTAGAAAGAATCTCACCAATGTTTGATGAAAAAGTTGGTATTGCTAAACGATTAATGCAGGATAAAAATCACGATTATGGTGAAGCATGGCGTAGCATGAGCCAGGAAAGTTTTGTTGATCTTATTTTGATGAAGCTTCAGCGCATTCGACAAATTTTGATCAATGAAGGGAAAACAATTATCAGCGAGGGCATTGATGCCAACTATCTCGATATTGTGAACTATGCTGTGTTTGCTTTGATATTGATGAGTGAAGAGAAAGTAAAAAATTAAAAGTAAAAACTCAAAACAGTAAATGAAAATAGCTATTAACATTATCAGGGTTTTTGTTGCGTTGCTTTTTATTTTTTCCGGATTAATAAAAGCAAATGATCCGCTTGGAACTGCTTACAAAATGGAGGAGTATTTCGAAGTATGGACTGCAGATCTTACTACTAGCAGTTTTTTTCTGAAGGACACACTGATGAATTTATTTCATTTCCTTAACGGGCATACATTGTTTTTATCTATAACAATGAATGCTTTTGAAATAATTGCCGGCGCAGCTTTGCTTTTAGGCTGGCGAATGAAATTATTCAGCTGGCTATTGTTGTTATTGATGATATTTTTTACAATACTGACTGGCTATACTTATAAAACAGGAAGACCTACCAATTGTGGCTGCTTTGGTGATTGTATAAAAATAACTCCTGAATATTCATTTTATAAGGACATTTTACTCTCTGTGTTGATTCTTGTTATACTTTTTGCAAGAAGACATATCAAGCCATTATTCTCATCAGGATTAAATACTGGTTTAATGCTTTTAGTTACGATCTTCAGTTTTGGGTTGCAATGGTATGCATTAAGATATTTACCGCCTGTTGATTGTCTTCCATTCAAAACAGGAAACAGTATACCTGAGAAAATGAAGTTGCCTGCTAATGCGGTTCCCGATAGCATCGTCATGACTTTTGTTTATGAAAAACAGGGGCAGAAAGTTGAATTCACTGCAGACAGATTCCCGGCTGACTTTAATGATTCACTTTATAAATTCATTAACCGTTTCGATAAAGTTGCCAGGAAAGGAAAGAATAATGAGCCACCCATCAAAGGATTTTCTTTAACCAGTGCGAACAGCGTCGATTCATCGGGCAATACTACAATTAATGATTCAACTGAAGTCATTTTAGCAGAGCCCCATGCTTTGTTATTATTCAATACAGATTTACCTGGGACAAACCCTGCATGGAAAGATGAGCTGCTTGCAGTTTATGCAGAGGCAAACAAAAAGGGAATACCTTTTTATTTTGTAACATCGAATCGTGACCTTGCAAATAAGATCTATTCACAAATGGGTTTTCAAAACATCACTGTACTTAATTGCGATTTCACGGCTATTCGTACAGCAGCAAGGTCTAACCCAACTTTATATTATACAAAGCAAGGCACTGTAGCTGGCAAATGGAGCTATGCTAATTTTGATGAAGCATTAGAAACATTAAGAAAGTAATAGCTTAGATAAGAATTTAGAAATCAGAAATTAGAAATCTTGTTAAGCTTTATCACCAAAAAACTTCTCTATGGCCTGCTTGTATTAGTGGGTGTTGTTATACTTGTTTTTTTTCTCTTCCAGGGATTTGGCGATCCATCACGTCTCATAATGGGACAGACTGGAGATGCCGCAACTCAAGCTAATATTCGCAAAGAACTATACCTTGATCAACCTAAATGGAAACAATTTTTTTATTATGTAAATGATGTTTCTCCGATCTCAATTCATTCTTCAAAAGATATTAAAGAAAAGAAATTAAAAGGATTTTTTATTGGAGGTGAAAACAAAGTCGGCTTAAAGATCCCATATCTCCGCAAATCATATCAAACTAAAAAAGAAGTAGGAAGTGTATTGACGGAAGCGCTGCCCGGGACCCTAATCCTTGCATTTGCCGCCATGTTAATCGCCGTTGTAATTGGGATACCATTAGGAGTGCTTGCGGCAGTCAAAAAAGGTTCATGGGTGGATACATCATCTGTTTTTGCAAGTATTGTCGGCATATCGGCACCTTCTTTTTTTATGGGGATCATCATTGCCTATATTTTTGGATTTTTATTATCAGATTGGACAGGATTGCATATCAACGGAAATTGGTTTGATGTGGACGAGATAACCGGCGAAAGAAAATGGACACTGCATAATCTTATTTTACCAGCTTTTACTTTGGGCATTCGTCCATTGGCCATCATCACACAACTTACCCGTAGCGCTATGCTTGATGTTCTGAACCAGGATTATATCCGGACTGCCTACGCAAAGGGACTAGGTAAAATGCAAGTGATCTGGAAACATGCCCTGCGAAATGCTTTGAATCCTGTTATAACAGCGGTAACTGGTTGGTTTGCCGAATTACTTGCTGGGGCATTTTTTGTGGAATATATTTTTGGATGGAAGGGAATCGGTAAAGTGACGGTTGACGCACTTGAAAAATTAGATTTCCCCGTGGTAATGGGTTCCGTTCTGATCTCAGCCACATTCTTTATTATCATCAATATGCTTGCAGACATTCTGTATGGAGTGGTAGATCCAAGAGTAAGAGTGCAATAGCATTGCCAAAATGGAATTTACAATTTTATTACAGCTTTTTCATTCTATTTTCATTTTGGAGATGGACATTTGCTTTAACGGAAAGTCCATGGCAAAAAATAGTTTGGAATATTTTTTGCACAATGACGGTTATCAGACTTTTTCCCGAAATTTTATTCGTAATTTGAAAGGACCAAAACTCGTAGTCACAACGATTACTAAACCTATTAAAACCTGTGAGTATGGAAAAAATAACTTCGATTCTCGCCAAAAAAGAACTTCATTTCCACACAGTTTCTCCCGGTTCTTCTGCTGATACAGCGCTTAGTCGTATGTGTCATGAAAATGTAGAGTATCTTATTGTAATGGACGATAATAAGTATGTTGGATTGTTGACGGAACATGACATTACAAGTAAGGTAATGGTCACTAACAAGCAACTTTCCAAAACAAAAGTTAGTGATATAATGAACAAAGGATTGCCCGCAGCTACAACAGATGACACAGTAGAAAGATGCATGCAATTGATGCGTCAACATCACGTTCGTCATCTTCCCGTTTTTGAGATCCATTCATTCCGGGGTATTGTTTCTTCTGAGGATATATTGGAAGAGGCTGTGAATAACAGGATGGAAATTTTTGATGTGGTTGTAGGTAAGGATTTCAGTTTTGGAGTACTTACTTAACCACTATCTCTTTAATTATCTTTTTCCCTAAAGCTTCGTTTACACGAAGCTTTATTTTTTCCTTTTGGAAAATAAGTTCTTGTTTTAGTGGGCCTACATGAGTAGTAATGAAAAGAGTATCGTTGATGATCCTGATCTCTTCCGTATATCTTGCGATGGTTTTACCCATGATATCTTCCCATACATCCCCGATCTGCAAAGCTTGGATAGAACCCCTGAGGCGGCTTTGTTCCAAAAACTTATCAAGAGCGTCACCGATTGAATATTCACCCATGGCACAAAGATAGTTGCTTAGATGATAAATGACAGATGATAAATGATAGTGTGAGAATGTTTCCATGGTAATGAGTTGTCATCTATCATCTATCCGCTATCATCTCATAGTATTATAAGTTGGTAATTTGTATCAAGTACATTCAAATGTTCTGAAAGCCTTTCCTGGTTTGTGTCCGTAATAAAAACCTGTCCATTGTTTTCAATACAAACACGGCGAAGAAGATTTGCTATGCGGTCTTCATCTAATTTTTCAAAAACATCGTCCAACAAAAGGAGAGGGGGGAAACCTTTATTTTCTTTTAACACATCCATTTCTGCAAGCTTTAGTGAAAAGAGCAAACTTTTTCGCTGGCCTTGTGAAGCGATATTTTTGAATAATTGGCCACTGAGATTAAAGACCAGGTCATCACGATGAATGCCGCCGGTTGTTCTTTGTGCGGCCATATCTCTTTGCCTGTTCAAATGCAATAATTCAGCAAATGTGCATTGATTTAATTCGCTTTGAAAATGCAGTTCTATTTCTTCTTCCTGTCTCGCTATTTCCGAATAAAGTTTTTTTACTTGCGGTAAAAATGAAATGAGAAATTGTTTACGGGTTTTAAAAATGTATTCTCCGGGCTTTAATAATTGTTGATCGAATACATCAAGTAGCGAAAGATTCTTGTTTCCTGTTTCATAAAAACCTTTTAACAGGGAATTGCGCTGTAGAAGAATTTTATTATAGGTGATCAGGCTTTGCAAATAGTCTTTATCTATCTGTGAAAGCAACGCATCTAAAAATCTTCTTCTTTCTTCGCTGCCATCCGTAATGATCTGTATATCGTCGGGGGCAATGATAACGCAGGGATAATGGCCGATGTGTTCTGAGAATTTTTCATAGCCCGAATCATTTATTGAAAACTCTTTCTTCCCAGTTTCACGAAGTATGCAGACGGCCTTTTCTTTTTTCTCATTTAGTTCCAGGTCGCCATCTACTCTAAAACCAGTTTGCCCGTTTTGAATATTTAGAACATCTCTGGTAAAATAACTTTTGGTAAAACAGAGATAATGTATCGCATCCAAAAGATTGGTTTTGCCAACGCCATTATTACCGCAAATGCCAACTATGCGTTCTGTAAATCGAAATGAACGGTTACTGTAGTTTTTAAACTGGGTGATTGATATGGAATGTAGTTGTAGCAACTTGTTGCAATATTAATTGTAAGTTTTGAGTTGTTGCCTTTCTTTCAATTTGAAAAATAAGTTTCACACAAAGAACGCAAAGGAGCAAAGCTCGCAACGTTTGCGCCGCCTAATCGTTGTGATCGCTGCGAGAAATTATGGAGTAGAATTGATTCAATACAAGAGTGCGACGCAAGGGACGCCAAATCAAGGCTAGAAAGCTGGTAACCATATAAAAAATACCCATCTTAAATCTAAATCTGCAATCTGAAATCTGACAAGTTTGCCTTATTTTTGCCCCCGCTTAATTTATGGCAGAATCAACCCCAACTTTGAAGCCTGTGGCTACGAAATTTTCTAAAGAAACATATCTCTATTGGTATGAGCTGATGCAGCTTATCCGTCAGTTTGAACTGATGGCAGAAGAGAAGTACAAAATGGAAGGTAAGATCCGCGGATTCTTCCATGCTTATATCGGGCAGGAAGCAATTGCTGCAGGATGTATGACCGCCACCCGTCCTGAAGACGGATTTATTACGGCTTACCGTGATCACGGTTTGGCTATTGCAAAAGGTGTCGATGTGAATAGTTGTATGGCTGAATTATATGGCAAGGCAACAGGTTGTGCGAAGGGCAAGGGTGGAAGCATGCACTTTTTTGGAAAGGAAGTTGGTTTTTGGGGTGGTCATGGAATAGTAGGTGCTCAAATTGGAACTGGCGCCGGTCTTGCTTTTGCTGAACAGTATCGTGGCACTGATAATGTGATTCTTTGCTTTTTTGGAGATGGAGCCGCACGCCAGGGAATTTTGCACGAAACATTCAACCTGGCCATGTTATGGAAGTTGCCTGTAATTTTTATTTGCGAGAATAACAATTACGCTATGGGTACTTCAGTTGAACGTACAAGTAATGTAATTGATATTTATAAACTGGCTGATGGCTACGAAATGCCAGCCGATGCGGTAAATGGAATGAGTGCGGAAGCTGTGCATGAAGCAGTTGGTCGTGCGGTAAAGAGGGCAAGAGAAAAAGGCGGACCCACTTTACTTGAGATGAAAACTTATCGTTACAAAGGTCATTCAATAAGTGATCCGCAGAAATATCGCAGTAAGGAAGAAGTGGATGAGTACAAAGAACAGGATCCTCTTACGCAGGTACGTGCAACTATTCTTTCAAATGGATTTGCCAAAGAAGAAGATCTGAAAGTGATCGATGATAGAATTGATGGTATCGTTGCGGGTTCTGTAAAGTTTGCCGAAGAAAGTCCATTTCCTGGTGATGACGAAGTGCTGAAAGATGTTTACATGGATAAAAATTATCCTTTTATAGTTGACTAGCCCCTAAATCCCCTAAAAGGGACTTTGGAAGATTCTAAATAAATCGAGAAAACTTTAATTATTAAAATAAAAAAATGGCTGAGAAAAATGTGATGGCACACGAAAATGAAGAAATAATTGCAAAGGCGCAGGATTTTTGGACCCGCTATCAAAAACAAATTACGGTTGTTCTTGCTGTTGTTGTGTTGGCAGTAGGTGGTTGGTATGCTTACAAAAATTTTATTGTAAAACCCAATACAGAAAAAGCGGTTGATGCAATGTATAAAGCCGAAGAATATTACCGGATGGATAGCTTACAAAAAGCATTGAATGGCGATGGTATCCATTGGGGATTTGTAAGAGTGATCAAAGAATATGGCGGTACAGATGCTGGTAATCTTGCTCATTTTTATGCCGGCGATTGTTATTTGAGAACAGGTGATTTCAATAATGCTGTTAAACAACTGAAAGAGTTCTCTACTTCAGAAAAGCAAGTGCAGGCAAGAGCTTATAAATTATTAGGTGATGCATATTCTGAACTTGGAA
Organism: Chitinophagaceae bacterium; assembly: GCA_035318985.1. Taxonomy (GTDB): domain Bacteria; phylum Bacteroidota; class Bacteroidia; order Chitinophagales; family Chitinophagaceae; genus VBAS01. Next base: position 20,034 of record DATHDP010000061.1, on the reverse strand, counting down.
AAAATGAAGATGCGATTGCCAGTTATAAAAAATCAGCTAATCATTTTCCGGAAGATATTCATAATGCTGGCGAAGCTCTTCTCTTTGCGGCATTACTTGCAGATAAAAACGGAAAGACCAACGAAGCAATTGATATATTCAAAGAGATCAAAGAAAGATTTCCAAATACGCAGGCATATAATGAGTCAGAAAAATATCTTGCTATGCATAATATTTTTAATTAAATAATTAATGGCTGAAGTTACCAACAGTAAACTTTTAAATACAGATACGGGCATTCCTAAAAAGAATGCCTTTATTGTTTTGGTTAAGACGGAATGGAATGCAGCTATTGTTGATGAACTGGAAAAAGGATGCAGGGAGAAATTAGAAGCACTTAAAGTGAAAAAAATAATTACCATAACAGTTCCCGGCGCTTTTGAAATTCCGTTCGCTATAAAAAATTATTTCGAAAAGAAAGCTAAAAAGAAAAAGCCTGATGCATTTGTTGCATTGGGTTGTGTTATCCGTGGAGATACGCCACATTTTGATTATGTGTGCAAAGCAGTGACCGATGGCGTAGTTCAGCTAAATCTTTTGTTGCCAGTTCCTACTATTTTTGGTGTGTTAACAGTAGATAATGAATTACAGGCAAAGGAAAGAATTGGAGGGAAGCATGGGCATAAGGGAGAGGAAGCGGCAGTGACCGCCATTAAAATGATACCCCTGTCCACCAAAGGGGGACTTAGGTCGAAGTGATCTTTTTTTGACAATTTCTTTGCAGCAGCATGAAATAAAAATATAGTTACGAATAATAGGCTATCAGAAAATAATTAAACTTTATAAATCTAAGTTCCCCCTTTAGGGGGACAGGGGGCTAATGAACGTACAATTATTCATACCATGTTTTGTTGACCAGCTTTATCCCCAAACAGGATTTAACATGGTCAAGGTGCTGGAGAAAGCTGGCTGCACTGTTACTTATAATACAAAACAAACCTGCTGCGGACAACCGGCCTTCAATGCCGGTTTTTGGGATGAGGCAAGAACGGTATGTATAAAATTTGTAAAAGACTTTAGTGGATCTGATTACATAGTAACACCAAGTGCAAGCTGTGCAGGCTTTGTAAGAAATTATTATTCAAAACTGCTTGATAATTCTTCAGTACATAACCAGGTAAAAGAATTGAATAGAAGAGTGTTTGAGTTCTCGGAATTCATGGTAAAAGTTTTACAGGTAGAACATGTGGGAGCCGTATTAAATGGAAAAGCAACTTATCATGATAGCTGTGCAGGATTAAGAGAATGCCGGATCAAGGAAGAGCCCAGGAAACTTTTATCACATGTAAAAGGTTTGGAGCTTCATGAAATGCATGATGTAGAAACTTGTTGTGGCTTTGGTGGAACATTTGCGGTAAAATTTGAACCTATCTCTATTGGAATGGGTGAACAGAAAGTTGAAAATGCATTATTGACAAAAGCTAATTATCTCATCTCAACCGATCTTTCCTGTCTTATGCATTTAGATGGATACATCAAGAACAAGGGTTACAGTTTGCAAACCATGCATATTGCGGATGTATTGGCGAGTGGGTGGTGATGTAAAAAGTCAAAACTAAAAACTCAAAAGAAATCCCCGCTCAAATAAACATTTTTTATTTTTGACTTTTAAATTTTTACTTTATGTCATACTGGCTAGTCAAATCAGAACCTGATACTTATTCATGGGATGATTTTGTAAAAGAAGGACAAACTTGCTGGAGCGGGGTCAGGAATTATGCAGCACGTCTTCATTTACGCAGTATGAAAAAAGGCGACGAAGTATTTTTTTATCATAGCAACGAAGGCACCGATATCGTTGGCATTGCCAAAGTAATAAAAGAAGCTTACCAGGACCCAACTACGGATGATGACCGCTGGTCCGCAGTTGATTTGAAACCGGTGAGGAAATTAAAAAAGCCGGTGACACTTGAAACAATAAAAAAAGATAAACGACTTGCAAATATGGCGCTGGTTCGAATTGGTCGGCTTTCCACTCAACCGGTAAGTGATAAAGAGTGGGAAGTGGTTATGGAACTTGCAGGAGACAAGTAGCTTGATATTTTGTTTTAACTTCTATTAGTAAAATTCCTTTTTACATTTATTTTCTATTTAGATAAGGTTACCTTTTTCTTATCTGAGGAATCAATCTTCACATCTATTATTTTTAAATTAAAGATTACTGTTTAGCTGTACCGCTATTTAAACTTGTGCATTTGTTTATGCAAAAATAAATTTATTGCATCTCTTTTATTGAACACATAAAAAATATAGCCATGAAAATAATTCGCCAACTGTTGGCAGTATTACTGCTACTATTCTCTGTCATTGCCTGCAATGAGAAAACAAAAAGTTCGGATAAGGCAACACATTCTATCTCTCAAATCCGGGAGCTGAAAGTAACCGATCTTAAGCAATCAGAGCCTCCGCTTCCAAAGCAAGAAACTTCTGTTGATTATCAACAAACGACAATTGTAGAAGACCGAGAGATAAAAACGGTTGATCAGGATGGTATCAAAGATCAATCACTAATTAATAAACTGGAAGAAAAGCAAGCGTTTAACACTGAAGATTATGACAATATTGTAGAAAATAAATTTCTAGCCGCTACCAAAAACCCTCTTTCAACATTTTCCATCGATGTAGATGAAGCTGCTTATAGCAACGTTCGTCGCTATTTAGAAAACGGGTCACTACCACCGGCAGGCGCAGTTCGTATCGAGGAAATGATAAATTACTTTGATTACGTTTATCCTAAACCCGAAAATGATGAACCCTTTACTGTGAATACAGAAATTTCTGATTGCCCATGGAATACTCAACATAGATTAGTGCATATAGGTTTACAAGGAAAAGAGATCCCTCTTGACAAATTACCACCTTCCAATATGGTTTTTTTGATCGATGTATCTGGTTCAATGAATGAGCCAAACAAGCTGCCACTTGTGCAAGCCTCATTAAGTATGCTCGTTGATCAGCTTAGTGAAAAGGATAAGGTTGCTATTGTTGTTTATGCAGGAAATGCAGGTCTTGTTTTGCCAACAACAAATGGAAGTAATAAAGCAAAAATTAAAGAAGCCATTAATGATCTTGAAGCGGGGGGGTCAACTGCAGGAGGAGAAGGTATCCTGCTGGCATATAAAGTAGCAAAAGATAATTTTATAAAAGAAGGTAATAATCGTATTATTCTTGCCACCGATGGCGATTTTAATGTAGGAGTGTCAAGTGATGATGAATTAGTTCGTTTGATAGAGAATGAAAGAAAGGCTGGTGTATTTCTTTCTGTTCTTGGCTATGGTATGGGAAATTATCAGGATAATAAAATGCAACAATTGGCCGATAAGGGAAATGGCAATCATTCTTACATTGATAATATTAATGAGGCAAAAAAGGTTTTAGTAAATGAATTTGGAAGTACATTATTTACAATTGCTAAAGATGTGAAAATCCAAATTGAATTTAATCCTTCCAAAGTGCAGGCCTATCGTTTAATTGGCTACGAAAATAGAATGCTTGCGTCAGAAGATTTTAATGATGATACAAAAGATGCAGGAGAACTTGGCTCTGGTCATACTGTAACGGCGCTTTATGAAATAATTCCTGCAGGGATAAAAGATAGTTTTATTAAAACAGTTGATCCTCTAAAATACCAGGTTAATGATAAAGGAATAGCTGACGAAAATTCTCCGGAGATCATGACGATAAAGCTTAGATACAAAGACCCTGTAGGTGAAGTGAGTAAATTGATAAATCACCCTGTGATCGATTCTCAACTAAAATTAGAAAATACGTCTGAGAATTTCCGGTTTTCAGCATCAGTTGCTGAGTTTGGATTGTTATTAAGGGATTCAGAATACAAGCAACAATCATCATTTTCACAAGTGGTGTTGTTGGCTAAGAGTGCAAAAGGTAAAGATGACAATGGATACAGGTCAGAATTTGTTCGTCTTGTTGAATCTGCTACATCATTTGTAAAAAAATAATTTTAACCAACGCAATAACCGGGTTATCTATTTGAATGGATAACCCGGTTTAGTACATTTGATCCATGAACAAAAAGAAACTTGTTGTTCTTAGCGGTGCTGGTGTCAGTGCAGAAAGTGGATTAAAAACATTTCGTGACAGCGATGGACTTTGGGAAGGATACAATATTGAAGATGTGGCTACACCACGTGGATGGAGAAAAGATCCAAAGCTTGTTTTGGAGTTTTATAATTACCGAAGAAAAAATGTATTGGATGCGCAACCTAATGCTGCTCATTTTGGTTTAGCAGAATTGGAAAAGGATTTTGACGTAACGATCATTACTCAAAATATAGATGACTTGCATGAACGAGCAGGTTCTACAAATGTGTTGCACTTGCACGGAGAGATCTTTAAAATGCGAAGTGAAAGAAATGATGAACTTATTTATGAAATAAAAGATGATATCAAAATAGGAGATAAAGCTGAAGATGGTGAGCAGCTTCGGCCTTATATTGTTTGGTTTGAAGAGCCTGTTCCTAAAATTGAAGAAGCTATCCCTCTTGTTAGAAGTGCAGATATTTTTGTTGTAGTGGGTACATCATTGGTGGTTTATCCAGCTGCGGGTTTAGTGGATTATGCTGCAAGGCATATTCCAAAATATATTATTGATAAACGAGTTCCTTATACTTCAGAAATAACAAATCTAACTGCGATTGAAAAGCCGGCCACTGAAGGAGTGAGTCTTTTGATGCAAATGCTCAAAGACTAATATTCGTATTTGATTTCTGAAAATGTCGTTTTATCTTCCTACACTTAACATGAGCTTATGAACCTTGGTGTATCTGAAATATTACTTATAGTTTTTGTTGTTATTTTATTTCTTATACCCATGATATTTTTCCTAATTGCACAGCAAAATACATTGCGTGCAGTTAGTACCCATAACCGAAAAATGCAACCGGGTGAAGTGTGGTTACAATTGATCCCTTTGTTTGGAATGGTATGGAAGTTCATTGTAGTTAATAGAATATCTCAGTCTATACGGGCTGAGATCAATGACCGGAACTCAAATTCTTTTTTGGGCGAGGCAAATCCCTTGTTTGCAAATGATCTGGTTACTCTTCCAACATACAGCATTGGACTTGCTTACTGCATTCTGGGTCTTTGTGGCTTTATACCGGTATTGGGGTGGTTTGCAACTATTGGCTGGCTTGTTTGTTGGATCATTTATTGGACACAAATTGTAGCGTATAAAAATAAATTCATTAATAATCCGCTGTAATTATTTTCCCTCTCCACCAACAGGACCATAAAAAACTACCCAGACAGCAAAATCATTAGAAAAGTTTTCAAAGTGATGATCCATGCCTGCAGGAACAAACAAGACGTCGTTTTTCTTACAAGGAACTCTTTCTCCATTGCGATAGAAGGTACTATGTCCTGTGATGATAATATAGATCTCATCCTGCTTATGCTGGGTTTGTGTATCTACTGCTTTCGGTGCAAAATATTCGATCGTCATGCTGCCATGTTTCATCATGACGGTAAATGGGAACTCGGTTTGTTCCATCAATTGCTTCAAAGCATCCTCGGCAGTTACTTTATAATTCATCAAACTTCTTTTATCTCTTCATTGAATTTTATTTCATGTTCTTCTAATTCTTTCAATACAGGTTCGTAGATCTCTTTTTTTGTGGGAATATGCAAACCTGTAAGATCTATAGTTCCGTTCAAGATCAATTTTACAGCTATGCCTAACGGCAATCCAACCGTTTTAGCCATTGCTGTTCTCAAATTGTTTTCTCCCTTTACAACCAATGAACTGTTGACTATTGACCGTTGACCGTTGACCTCATACTCTATTTCATGCAACATCACGATCATGTCTTTGTCCTCTGCTTTCAAAGCCAGTTTCTTTTCCAATGCTAATTGCATTACATCAGCCGCACTGCAAAATCCTTTGTTGATGATCGTTTCGTCATCATCCATTCCGAGGAAAAAAAGTTGTTTAAGAGTGAGGTTAGCTTCATGCATTTTATTGGCCACTATTTCTGCAGCATCATTTTTAATTTTATCCAGATCCATATTCTGCAGGTCGCCATTTTTGCCGACCACTAAAAAATCTTTTTCTACATCACCACCACTTGCTTCAGCTTCTTTTTCTGCTTCCACTAATTCCATCAATTTTTCTAACAGGTCTTTTGTTTGATCGAAACGTTCAGATAATTTTTTTTGCAACCAATCACTGAAACCATGTTTATCCAGGTGTTCTTTAAAAAAATCCATCAAAGCTTTGCCATTGGTTTCATATTGAGGAGTTTCATCGGTAAGTTTCAGGTCAATAACATTTTTCCAGCCATACATAAAATCAGGATGGCGAAGAGTTGTTCTTACCAATGTCTGTGCATCTTCCAAACCATAGAGAGGGGCATAGCTTAGTGAATCCCGATTTGGATACCAGCTTAAAAAACCGATCTCAGGGATTTCAACAATTCTTTCCGCAGTAAAAAGCTCTTCATGTTTCATTTTTTTCTCTTCACCATTTTCACGATAGTGGGCTCCGCTTTTACCAGCAAGTAATATATTTCTTGGATTCCAGCTTATTTTATAGTGCCAGGGATTATTATCGCTTTCCGGTGCAACAAGACCGCCGCAATGTGATTTAAATGAAATGACCTTTCCACCATCAGCATGGATCTTGTCAAAAATTTTCATTGCACTCATGTGATCGATTCCGGGATCAAGACCCATCTCGCATAAGAATAACAGTTTTTTATTTTCGATCTCAGATTGCAGATTGCGGATCTCATCATCTATGTACGATGCTGTCAGTAAGCTCTTGTTTAATTCAATACAACTTTTTGCAACAGTAGTATGAAGAGTGGGAGGGAGAAGTGAAATAACAATATTCGCATCGCTGATAAATCTTTTTCTATCAGTTTCATCATTGATGTCAAATGATATTGCTTTACCAAAGGGTGAAATGCCGATCTTGGATTGTGCAAGATTTATATCAGCGTCAACTACAGTTAACTGCCATTCTTCTTTTTCAGCATTAGAAAGTAAATAGTCGATCAGAACTGTTGCTGATTTGCCGGCACCAAACAATAAAATATTTTTCATGAGAAGGAAGATCTTACCGGCAAATTAATCCAATTATTTCTATTGAAGGAAACTATAAGCCCGCTGTAGTATATTTTTCATATTGAGAAGATTCGATCTCCATTACTCTATAGGATACTTTAATTCCCCGCAGGTAATCCGGGATCTTTAAAGTTTTTGAGCCATTGGCTTCAATGGAACTAAAAACTATTGTTTCAGTTTTTATTGGTTGTTCGCTTGGTTTTAAATACACAAGCTCGACGATCACTTTATCCAGCTCAAACTTTGAATCATTGTTGACAGTCAGCTCAAGATTCATTACACCACCAAATGCCCGTTGCTTATAATTATTTGCTTTTACATTAACCAGCCTGTTTATATTGATCGGCTTGGTTTTGGGTTTTGTTTCATTCGATCTTGTTTCCTCTGTTTCTTTTGGAAGCATTACCGCTTTCTTTTCAGACGCTAGAACTTCTTCATTATTTCTGATCACTTCTTCTTTTTTCTGCTGTGCTGAGTTTGTAACTAAACTCTCAGCAGGTATATCTATTTCTTCTTTTACGGATCGTGCTTTTTTGTTTGTTGGTTTTTCTGTTTCAGGAACGATCTGGGGAATTATGGTTGAAGTTGTAGATGCTGTATTAATAGCTCTTTTATCAGGTTGAATCATGGTGGTTTTTGCCTGAGGTTTTTCCTCACCGCCAAAATTCTTATAAATAACAACAACTATAAGACAAAAGACGATGGCGCCGCCAAAAACCTGCAACACCGATGTATGAGTGGATGTCCACTTCGATTTTTTCTTACGGCTTAAATATGTCTCTGTGTATCTTCTTTTAATATCATCCAGCGATTCTGAATATTTTTCATTCAAGGTTGGTTCTTCTTTAAGTGTAACAGGATATGCTTTAATGATCGGTTCTTGTTTCGGTAAAACCGGCTCTTTCGGAAGAGACCAATGTTCTGTTTGGATCGGGGTAAGTTCAACTTTTTTTTCTTCTAAGACCACTGGTTTTTTTTCAACAACCACGGGCTTTTCTTCGATGATCGGTTGAGTTTTTACAATTACCGGCTGCGGTTGTTTTTTACGAACATGATTTTCTGGCATTGCAACAAATACCTTTCTTGAAGTTGTTACTGTTCTTTCTACCTCATGTAATACTGGTTTACTTTCCTCTGGTAAAACATAGACTTCTTCTTTTGGAAGAATGTAGGTTTCTTCCTTTGGAGCAACATAGACTTCCTGTTGTGGCTGCACTGGCTTACTGATTACTTTTTCCTGCGGCTTTTCTTCCGGCTTTTTGTAAAACCGGTCGTAAGGTTGTTCCTCGGTCGCAGGGGCGTAGGCTTTTAATCCTTCCACTTCGCTTGGATACCGCCAGGCAGCACTTCTCCCTTCTAACCAAACCAAGTCATAGGGTTTGAGACCAAGAGTCACTAACTGTTGCAGGCTATAAGGGCCGCTTTGCTTGTTACTGCGGAGGAGAAGGTAAGTATCCATAACCGTCCAAATTATTGTATATGGTAACGAAAAATCTGTGCCGGGCTATGTAAAAGTGTTGTTATAAAAAAAATATTTTACAATAAGGAAAATCATCCACCGAAGTGGAAAAAATAGCCCCAAAAAACAAGATTTTTGTCAGGAATTGATGGCTGTTTCCGGTACATTTGCAAGCCTTGAAAACAAGGTCTGATGATTGATAAATCAAGGCTTTGGAACCTGAATGGAGTCCTTCGGCAAGCTCAGGATAAACTTGCAAGAGAAGCCCGATCAGAGTTACAAAAGCTGGTAAAAAAAACCTTAGGAACAATACAATGGACGATAGCTCACTGCCACAGGAAACACAGGATAACGAACGCATCATACCGGTCAATATTGAAGAACAGATGAAGACCGCCTATATCGACTATTCCATGTCGGTTATAGTTGGTCGTGCCTTGCCGGATGTAAGAGATGGATTGAAGCCGGTACATCGCCGCATTTTGTATGCGATGAACCAACTTGGTTTGCATTATAACAGGCCGTATAAAAAATCTGCACGTTTAGTTGGGGAAGTGTTGGGTAAGTACCATCCACATGGAGATGCTTCGGTATACGATGCCATGGTTCGTATGGCGCAGGATTGGAATATGCGTTATACACTAATTGACAAACAGGGAAATTTTGGTACACAGGATGGCGATGGTCCTGCAGCAATGCGTTATACCGAAGTTCGCCTGGAACGTCTTGCTGAAAGTTTGCTTAATGATCTTGATAAAGACACTGTAAACTTTCAATTGAATTTTGATGATACTGAGAAAGAACCTACCGTTCTTCCAACAAGGGTACCGCAGTTGTTAATAAATGGATCAAGTGGTATTGCCGTAGGTATGGCTACCAATATGCTCCCGCATAATTTGAGTGAATCAATTGATGGTTGTATCGCTTACATTGATAATCGCAACATCACCATTGAAGAATTAATGCAACATGTAAAAGCTCCTGATTTTCCAACCGGCGGAATTATTTATGGAATGGAAGGAGTGAAGGCTGCTATGCATTTGGGAAGAGGAAGAGTAGTGGTGCGTGGAAAAATGCATGTTGATACAAAAGCCAGCGGAAGAGAACAGATCATTGTTACAGAAACTCCCTACCAGGTAAGCCGCGATGGATTGACAGAAAGAATTGGTGAATTGGTAAATGAGAAAATAATTGAAGGTATTGCTCACGTTAATAATGAATCGAATGAAAAAGAAGGCACACGTATAGTAGTTGACCTGAAACGTGATGCCGTTGCCAACGTTGTCATCAACCAACTTTATAAGCATACAGAGCTCCAAACTTCTTACGGTATCAATAATGTTGCATTGGTTAAAGGAAGACCAAGAACATTAAACCTGAAAGATCTTATTTCAGAGTTTATTGAATTCCGTCATGAAGTAGTTGTGCGACGTGCTAAATATGAATTGAACGAAGCAGAGAAGAAAGCGCATATTTTACAAGGCTATCTTATTGCGTTGGATCATCTTGATGAAGTGATACGTTTGATCAGGAGTTCTGCGACTCCGGATATTGCAAAAGATAATTTGATCAATGCAGGCTGGGGGTTGGATGAGATCCAGGCAAAAGCGATCCTTGAATTAAGATTGCAGCGCCTGACAGGAATGGAAAGAGATAAGATAAAACAGGAGTTTGATGAGCTAATGATACTGATCGGTGAATTGAAAGAGTTGCTTTCAAATGAAGGAATGAGATATGACCTGATCAAAAAAGAACTTTTAGAAGTTAAAGAAAAGTTTGGTGATGCCCGTAAAACAGAGATCACTTACCTGGATGATGAAGTTAAGATCAAAGATCTCATTAAAGAAGAAGATGTTGTTATCAGCATTTCTCATTTAGGATATATAAAAAGAACATCCGCTACTGAATACCGTTCACAACGCAGAGGTGGTAGGGGAGTGATGGGTGGAAAAACAAGAGAAGAAGACTGGATCGAACATATTTTTGTTGCATCAACACATCATACCATGCTTTTCTTTACTGAGCAGGGAAGATGTTATTGGTTGAATGTTTATGAGATACCGGAAGGTGAAAAGACAGGTAAAGGAAGAGCTATTCAAAACCTGATACAAATACCACCAGACGATAAAGTAAGAGCCATCATTGATGTAAAAGATCTGAAAGACGAAGCGTTTGTTAATTCACATAATATTGTTCTCTGTACTAAAAAAGGAATTATTAAGAAAACTGCATTGGAAGATTTCAGTCGTCCAAGACAATCAGGTGTAAATGCTATTACGATATTAGCTGGTGATGAATTGCTTGAAGCAAAAATGACCGATGGAAATTCTGAGATCATGATGGCTGTAAAAAGCGGAAGAGCAATTCGTTTTTCTGAAACAAAAGCGAGAGCTACCGGTCGCGGAGCCATCGGTGTTGCAGGTATTGAAGTTGATGATAATGATGATGAAGTTGTTGGTATGATTTGTGTAAATGCAGGCACTGGTGAATCTAAAACGGTGTTGGTTGTAAGTGAAAAAGGTTATGGAAAACGAACTGCAGTTGATGAATATCGTTTTACAAACCGTGGCGGAAAAGGTGTGAAGACAATTAACGTTACACCAAAAACCGGTAAATTAGTGGGCATGTTGGAAGTGTCGGAGAAAGAAGATCTTGTTATAACTTGTAAAAGTGGTGTTACAATACGAATGAAAGTTGCTGATATCAGTGAGCAGGGCCGGGCAACACAGGGTGTAAAATTGATAAGACTTGATGAAGGGGATGAGATAGCGGCCATAACAAAGATCGAGGACCAGGCGGTTGTTGCTGAGAATGGAAATACCAGCGAAAACGGCGATAACGGAAATGGCAATGAAACTGGCAACGGTGCAATTGAAGGGCCGGAAAATGCAACCACTGAGTAATTAATTTCATCTGCAATAGGTTCTGATTAAATAAAAAACAAAAACAAAGTCATGCAAAGATTTCTTTTAAGCTTGCTTATTATTTTAGGTAGCAGCAATTTGTTTGCCCAGTCAATTGAAGATATAGAAGCCCAGGTTGCAAAAGGAGAGTATGATAAGGCAAAAACATCGGTAGACGCTTTTCTTACTAAAGAAAAAAATGCAGTTAAACCCGATGGTTGGTGGTACAAAGGCGTTGTCTATAATGAGATCGCCAAAAGTGAAAAATACAAATCCCTGGCACCCGAGGGACGTCTGGAAGCCTTTAATGCTTTTAAAAAGTATTATGAACTTGATCCAAAAGCGATCAGGGCTACACTTGAGCAGCATGTAAGACTATTTGATATTTACAATGGATATTTTGATCTCGGTGTGGCCGGTTTTGGTGCCTCAAAGTTTGAGGATGCATATATCAATTTCAAAAATGCATTAATGGTTGAAGAATATATTGGCGGCAAAGGCTATGAATATAATGGCTTTAAATTCCCTGTTTTCGATACTACTTTAATTCAGAACATAGCTTTAAGTGCTTATAGGGCAAAGAAGGATGACGAGGCAGCTATCTACTATAAAAAGATAGCTGATCAGAAAATAGCCGGAAAAGATAATGTAGATATTTACCAGTTGCTCATTGAATATTATATGAAAAAAGGTGACCACGTAAATGCAGAAAAATATTTCGCGTTAGGCCGGGAGCTTTATCCAGCTGATGATCGTTGGTACCAGATGGAATTGGAGCAGGTAGATGCAAAAGATAAGAAAGCTCTTTTTGCAAAATATGAAGAGCTGATGCCAAAATACCCTGACAAATATATTCTGTACTATAACTATGCGGTTGAATTATTCAATCTTACATATGCAGGCGATACAAAACCCGCTGACTATAAAGAGAAGCAACAGAAAGTTGAAGGTGTTTTAAAGAAAACACTTGCGATCAAAAAAGATTACCCGGAAGCAAATGTGCTGATGGCCCGTCATTATTACAATATTCTTTATGATTTCCAGGATGACATGCAGGCTATAAAAGGGACGACGGCTGCAGATCAGAAAAAGAAAGCTGATATGAAGATAAAAATGAACGACGCTGCTGATCAATTGATCGTCTATTCGCAGGCGGCTTATGATCTGTATGGCGCTAAAGCAACATTGAAAGCTGGTGAAAAAGGAAACTATAAAGTGGTTGCCGGTTATCTTGCTACAGCCTATGAAGTAAAAGGAGATAAGGCAAAAGCCGATGAGTATCGAAAGAAATCAGAAGCAAATAATTAAAATAACTAAACCACCGAAAGGTGGTTTTTTGTTGGGCATAAAATAGTAATGACGCTATAGAATACTATTATATAAATTATTACAGATAAAGTTGGTGAAATATGTGGCTATACTCTAATACAAGCTGATATATTAGAAAGAGAATGGCATTAATTTAGGATTACCTACCAACAAATAATTACTTCCTTTACTAAAGCTTAATAACTTGATTAGGTCTTTTTCATCTATATATATTGCCGCTATAGATTGCTCCTTTAGAACATCTTTGATTATTATCGAATTAATTTTGTCTGTCGATAAATAATGAATATTTTTTTCATCGGTGAGTGTAATTAAGCAAAATTCAGTTTCGCTTAATTCGGATGCTTCTATTACTTGCAAAACTGATTTCTTTTGGTCGGTCATAATTTTTAGATATTCCATCCTTAGTTGGTTTGATTACTGAATTTACATCAATAGGAGCTACAAAAAAGCCCTCCGGTGGAAACCGAAGGACTATCTTAATGTTTATATCAAAAACATTAACCATTAAACCTTATCCTATGAAAATTCGAAGCAGAGAAGGTAGTGATTATTTTCGATTAACCTAATCTGGATTTTTACGATACAAAAACAGAGTGTTCCGAAGTTCTCACGAGCGGGAGGGTTTCTTTTCCTGTGGAGAACTGGAAAAGAAATGTATTGGGAAATATGCAGCAAGGCATTCTGTTTTCGTTTAATTTTTTAAACGGGAAAACCGTTCAAAGGCAGCTTCATTCTTATTAGTTTTAACCAATTAGCTATAAGATTAATTCCTTAGAGGGGGAGGTATTTCTTCTTCTCTAACAATTCTCTTATTACAGTAGCGCAATTATTCGCCTTTATGCAAAGGTTGCTGAATTCATTTAATGGAAGATGTCTTTGTATGTAATTTTTATCGGATATTACACCAAACGTAATTTCTCCATTGTCTTTAAAACGGGTTACTGACTCCTTATTAGAAAGTAATAATTGGTGACCATATAAGTTTCTTTGTGTGTAAACACTTGAGATTTTACTCAGCATGTTTTTGTGTTTCGTAAAATATCGCCGTTCATGTTTTTCTAGTAATTCCATAAATATTTGTCTCTTACTTTCGGCACTAATAAATCTGGTAGATAGCACATATTGCATAATCCCGTATCTCTTTCTACGGCTACAAAATACTGAAGCAATGTAAATATCTATGAACCTTTCAATAATGACAGACAGCTCTATTATCATTCCTCGTCTTCGTCTCGTCTCTTCAACGTATTCGTTGTAGTCTTTGTCCGATCTCATGCGATTAGTTGGTTTTGGTTGTTACCTACGAAATGTTCGTACCTCTATTAAAAATCACTTATGGCTAGTGTCTTTATTTATATTGGGATTATATTTATTAGTGTCTTGGCTGGATTTCTTGTCGGGTACAATAAGGGTAGGGCTGACGTTTGATTTTTTTAAATCCTTAATCTCGTTTCTAAGTTCAATATTCTTAATGTCGGATTCTGTAGATCCTACGAATCTACCTAAGAAAAATATTCCCGCTAATAAGCCCGCAGCAATACCCACAAGCCATCTATTATCTACGTGAGTTAACCAATTTGGTTTAGGCGGTTTGTATAGTCCGTTATTATCAATTGTTTCAATGCAGTTATCTATAAACAAACTCGCTACTGGTATATTTCGGTTCATCTCGCCTCGCCAATTATCGCCTACATGATAAAAGAATTGAAAGTTATCTATATAGTGATACTCTGGCGAAGATTCTCCAAAAAATGATTTAATGTATGATTTCGTTTGGGTTTGCCATACAGTACAATTATCCGTACTTATTGAATTCAATTTAGCCTTTTGGTTATTGAGTACCTGAACGGCTTTATCCTTTTCCATTAGTTTGTTTTGGTTCTTCAATATACATCAATAGGAGCTAAAAAAAAGCCCTCCGGTGGAAACAGGAAGGCTACTAACATTAACCATTAATCCTTAATTAAAAGAATCAATCCTTAAAATTGAGATTTATTCGCAAATGATATTTACATAATTATTGAAAAGGTTTATATAATTCACATATTTATGATAATGGTCTAAGAAGTATATAGTCACCGATACAAAAACGGAGTGATCCAAAGTTCTCACGAGTGCGCAGGCAATTTCTTTTTTATAATAACAAATAAATGCGGTTGATTTTAAAACATGCCTTGAATAGCCTTTCGCAGATAACGCTATGTTATGTTACAATAGGTTAGCCTGTGGGAGGGACGGTTTATTATATTTCTTGCTAATAAACCGGACGAAGGGTGGGTAATAGCTAAGGCGCTGTGTGCCTATTTAACATAACATACATTATAAGAAAAATACTTGGGCCAGAAAATGGCTTCTGATTTTCTTGATATATGCTCTTATGTTGAATAGCTGTTGAAATATTGATTTTATTTTAACCTGATCTCAATTGTATATTTATACAAATGAACAAGACGCCTGATAGTTTGGATCATGTACAATTTGATCCGAAATATAATCTACAGATGATGTTTGAATTGCTTGTTGAAATTATCGCTCTGCAACAAGCAACGAATAAAGTGCTTACAGAAAGACTTTACGGTGAAGAAGCAATTTTAGTTGAAGATGAAATAATCAAAGCCTGCGCCGATCTGAAGCCAAGGATCATGGAATCACTGTACGCCCAATTTGGCAAAATACCTTCGCTCAAGCCAAAATCCAAACCCAGGCCAAAGCCCAAGCCATAATTTATTTCCTCACGATCTTATCACGAATCTCTTTCCAGGTTATTACATAGATATTATTTTCCTTTAAAACCTGTTTGCATTCTGGGCTTGAAAAGAAATTAAAATCCTGCTGGCGCCACGCAGCGCCCCAATCCGGGTGATCGATGGTTACTGCACGCATTTCGTCGTTATCGTATGCGGTATGTATAATAAGGTATGTAAGGCCGGGCTTTAAATTTTTTAAACCATTGGTGTAGAAACTTGCAAAACCAGTTTTGAGATCCTCTGGCGACGCAGAAAGAATATAGTCCACCAAAACGTCTTTATCAGAAACGATGGAATCAAATTTTATTTTTAAAGGGATCTCTAATTGCCGTGGTATAAAAACAGGGATCTTAAACTCATGCCCTATTTTCAAATAAGCTTTAAAATAATCGAGCCGTTGTAGTGCTGTGCCCATATGTGCATCCAAATGCGTTGGATCCACTCCAAATTGTTTTGACCTGATTACCTGATTGCGTATCTCTTCTTCAACTTCTGCAGCGCTGGCAGATTGATAAACGCTGTCAACCGAAGAATATAAAAAGCCATTCTTATTTACAAGCCCTGGTACTTTTTCTTTAGCAGTTACTGGTCCCCATCTATAATGTTTCCATTCACTTGTTAATGTTATATGGAGACCAAGATCAGCAGCAGGATGTGATTGTGCATAAGCAGCTATTTCCGGGAACCATGGACAAGGCACCATAATACTTGCAGAACTTACACTGCCTTTTTCCATTGCCGCTATTGACGCGGCATTTTCTGAATGAGATACTCCGAGATCATCAGCATGAATGATGACAAGCTTTGCATCTTTAGGATAACCCAGCCTCTCCTGTATTGTTTTTACCTGGCTAAAAATGCAGTTTGAAAACAATAGAGATAGTAATATGATAATTCCTTTTTGCATTTATCTTATTTTTAAGAATACTCAAATTAATGAAATTAAGAGAAACGTTATTAAAAGATCGTTCAAAAGCCACTTGCATGCGGATTGTAAAATGGGTTGGCAATGATCAAAAAAGATTTAATGAATTGTTCAATTTGTTTTTGAATGATGAATATCGGGTAGTACAAAGAGCTGCCTGGCCGATGAGCTATTGCGTAGAAGATCACCCGGAGTTTATTAAAAAACATTTTACAAAGGTTATAAGAGCACTTGAAAAACCCGGTGCTAACGATTCAGTAAAAAGAAACAGTGTTCGTTTTTTGCAATATGTCGATATCCCCAAAAGATTTCATGGACAGGTAATGGATATTTGTTTTCGGTATTTTTCCTCGCCTACTGAGGCTATAGCAATAAAAGCATTTTCAATAACTGTTTTGCAGAAACTCGCTAAACTATATCCTGAGATCATTAACGAGATCAAACTAATTATTCAGGAAAGATGGGATTATGAAACACCGGCATTTAAATCAAGAGCAAAGAAATTACTCAAAGATTTTTCTTAATTCTATTTTTTCTGGTTCCTAAATTCTTTGAAGACCAAAAGACTTTGATCATTGGAAAAGTAATTGTAAAGCCAGCTGAGAAACACAAAAAATTTATTCTTTACCCCGAGTATCAGCATCAGGTGCAGGCTCATCCATATTATCCAGGCGAACCATCCGCCAAAATGCAATTTTGGTTTTGGGATATCAACTACTGCAAGGTTTTTACCGACGGTTGCCATGGTACCTTTGTCCCTATATTCATATTCTTCAAGTTCAGTTTTACCAGCTTTTATCTTCAACAGGTTTTCTGCAAGCAGTTTTGCTTGCTGGATCGCAGTTGTAGCAACCTGTGGATGTCCGTTAGGATATTTAGGTGTTTCCATATATGAAAGGTCCCCGATCGCATATATATTTTGGGAGCCGATCACCCGGTTTTGCCTGTCAACTTTTATCCTGTTTCCCCTGGCAATAAGAGAATTATCAACGCCACCTGGAATATTTCCTTTGATGCCGGCAGCCCATAAAACAGTTGCCGAAGGAATTGTTTGTCCATCTTGTAAGTAGATATTTTTTCCGTCGTAATCTTTAACATGAGCCCCTGTCATCACCTTTACTCCTAATTTCTCCAAATATTTTTTTGAACGATCAGAAGAGAATTCACTCATATGTGCAAGCGTCTTTTGTGTACCTTCTAATAAAAAAATATTCATTTTGGAAAGATCAAGTTCCGGGTAATTTTTAGGCAAAACATATTTTTTCATTTCTGCCAATGCACCTGAAATTTCCACACCGGTTGGGCCGCCACCTACTACTACCACATTCATTAAACGCTGTAGATCTTCTTCATTTTTTGCGATCAATGCATCCTCAAAATTTTGAACAAGTTTAAAGCGAAGTTGTAAAGCTTCTACGGTTGATTTCATTGGAAATGCATGTTGTTCCAATTGCTGGTTACCAAAGAAATTTGTGTCGGCGCCTGTAGCAAGAACTAAAATATCATATCGCTCCTCTCCTGTTCCTGTTTTTATTTTATTTTCTGCTGCAACGATCTCTTTTAGCTCGGTTACACGGATGCGAATATTCTTACTATGTTGAAATGCTTTTCTTAAAGGAAACGAAATATTGCCGGCATCTAAACCAGCTGTTGCTACCTGGTAAAACAATGGTTGAAACTGGTGATAGTTGAATTTATCGATCAGTAATATTTCTATTCCTTTTTTATTACTAAGTCTCCTTGCCAATTTTAATCCCCCAAAGCCACCGCCTACGATAATTATTTTCATCTGGTTATCATTTACAGCCCAAATTTACACAATTTTCAGTATTTATTGAAAATTTAAAAATATTTAGTTTCGCCTACCAGGAATTAGCAACCCATGTAAAGATCAACAAGCCAACTCCATAAATTACGGTAAAAAAAGTACCGATTTCAGAATTCAAAAAAGTTACTGCTATTGCTAATATCCCGGTAACCACTAGCCCAACGGGGTACCAAACTCTTATTGAGAAAGGTCTGAGTTCAAGAGGTAGTTCAATTTTTCCAAGCGGGATCGGCATTGTGATAAGAATTATTGCAGGAAAAAGTAATTCTAATGGCGATTCATTAAAAGCATAAAATGCATAGCAGCCCAGTGATAAACCAGCAACCAAACATGCAACAGTTGAAATACCGATCACTCTTTCACTTTTAGTTAAAGAGTATTTTCCATCTTTATGGAATAAAAGAAAAAAGTTTGCAATGGCGTTGGCGATCCATGTAAAGAAAATAAATCCAAAATACAAAACGAACAATGGAAGCAAAAATGGTCTTAGCCCTGAATTAGCTGATGCAACACTTCTTAAGATCCTGAACACAACATACATGCTGATAAAAAATATCCATTGAAATTGTTTTCCTTTTTCTGACATCCACATTCCGAACTGTATTACCAGTTTGTAAGGAGTGAAGTTTGATTTAAGCGATTCCTTTAATCCGTGCCTGGCAGATTCATAATTGGGGTCCGTCCGCAATGCTTCCCTGAAATGCTTTGCAGCTTTTTTCTGATCTCCCCTTTCAAAATAATTCCAGCCCATTGTAGCATGCGTAAATTTATTATCGGGATCTTTTGACAAACTATCGCCAATAGTATCTACTGCTTCATCAGTCCTTTTCAATTTATTCAAAGCTCTGGCTCTTGCATTCAGGCAGGTTATATTTTCAGGATCCAATTCAAGACCTTCATTGGCTTTTTGTAATGCGGTTTCATTGTCTTTTTCATTCAAAAAAACGAATGAAAGAATTCCGAAATATTCTGGATTGTAGGGATCTAATTGAATTGCTTTTGACAGATTGTCCCTGGCCGGCAGGAACATCTCTTTTTGAAAATATCCGAAGCCAAGCAAATAAAAATAAAATGATTCGTTGGGGTCAATAGCGATCGCTTTATTGATGATCTCTATTCCCTTATCGACCTCATCATTATTCATATAACATCTTGCAAGTATCGATAATGCATGATCATTGTTTGGCTCCTGGTTCAATACTTGCATGACCTGCTTTTCAGCATCCTTATTTCTCCCCTGGTCTAATAACAGGTTGGCTCTGTCTAATAATCCAGTTACATCCATAAGTTATTTTTTGATCTTCAGGTATTTTAAAATATCATCATATAATCCGGCTTCATTAGAATAAAGTGCATAATTGCGGGCTGATGAAAACCACTCAAGAGTTGTGGGGCGATGTTGCTTCACTGCTTTTAAAAGATCTTTAGTTGTTATTGGTTGCAATGAGCCTTTACTCATCGATTCACGGAGTTTATCTTCAACCGCAATATCAACGACGGCTTTCAGATCAGCACCAGAGTAATCTTTACAAGCGGCAGCTATTTTCGATGTGTCAATATCAGTCGCAGGTTTATCTTTTAAAATTGACTTTAGAATTTCTTCTCTTGCTTCTTCATCAGGTGGTTCAACAAAAATTATCCGGTCAAAGCGGCCCGGTCTTCTGAATGCTCCATCAACACTCCATGGCGCATTTGTTGCAGCAAGTATCAAT
>DATHDP010000060.1:0-45274 GCA_035318985.1 Chitinophagaceae bacterium | reverse complement strand
CATCCAGCATCAAGTACCACATCTGAAGATTTGATCTTTGTAACTTCAGCCATTACTTCATTCATTCGTAACAATGATTGCGGAAAGCTTTTCACTTTGTCATCCCAATAACCATAATGAATGGCCAGGCTGTTGTTAAGATCCCAACTATCTTTGTAGGCGTTTTCGGATTCGGCGTAGTAATCAACAATATTTTTATGATAGTTCGTTAACTGCATTCTCCAAGACAATTTTTCGTTCTTTTTTCAATAACATTACAATATGAATGACCAATGATGCAGCGATCAGGGTAAGGCCAGCAAAAAATGACCAGTCAAAATCGCGGCTCTCACCAAATAAAATTATGGCAAGGAAAATTCCATACACGGGTTCCAGGTTAAATGAAAGATTTACTGTAAATGCAGTTAATCTTTTTAATGCATAAGTAGAAAATTGAAACGCCAGTACAGAACAAAGCCAGGCAAGCACCAATAACCACATCCAGTCTTTCAAATTCGGGAAAATATAGTCTGTAGGAAATTGCTGCATATAAAATGGCATCAGCACTGATAAAGTTATCAGGCCTCCACTCATTTGATACGTAAGTACTGTTTGAGGATTGATACGCTGCAAAAATTCACGAATAAATATCATTACAAATGCCATAAGCACTGCACAGGTGATGCCCAATATGATCCCGGTTTTATACTTTGGATTAAAATGAAAGATGAGGTAAATACCGGCGATCACCATTAAGCCAAGAAATACTTCGATCCATTTTATTCTTACCCGTAACAATATCGGTTCGATCAATGCAGTAAAAAAACCCACTGCGGAAAAACAAACCAGCGCCACCGATACATTGGCATATTTAATAGAGCCGTAGAACGTAAGCCAGTGAATTGCAGCTAAAAAACCAATGCCGGTAAGTTTCACCATGTCTTTTACTGAAATACGTTGCAGCTTACCCATTAATGAAAATACGATCCACATGGTAACAGATGTTATAAACATCCTCCACCAAACCAATAAGCCCTCATTCAGATCAATAAGTTTTCCCAGCGGACCTGTAAAGCCGGCAAGAAAAACAGAGATATGTAAATAGAGGAAGGCTTTTTTCATTTGGGCTGCAAACTAAGGAAGTCGGAGGAAAAATTCTATTTTCGATTTTTAGAAGCTGACTTAAATTTTGTTTTAATATGAAATCACTACTCCTTTTTATACTATTTGTTATTTTCAGTTTAAGTATAACCGCCCAACTGAAAAACAAACATGTATTGATCTTTACAAAAAACGGGAAAGGTTATGTACATGAAAACATCCCCGCTTCCATAGCAGCATTACAAAAGTTGGGTATTGAAAATGGCTTTACAACAGACACCACTACTAATTCTGCATTATTTACAGAGAATAATTTGAAGAAATATGATGCGATCATTTTTTCAAATACTAACAATGATGTATTTGATACCGAAGAACAAAAAGTTGCTTTTATGCGCTATATACAAGCGGGTGGCGGATTCATGGGCATTCATTCCGCATCCGGCACTGAGAGAAACTGGAAATGGTTTAAGTTAATGCTGGGCGCAACTTTTCTAAGACATCCACCCTTTCAGCCTTTTACTGTTCACATCTTAGATAAAAAACATCCCGCTGTAAAAAATCTGTCATCGCAATGGGAAACAAATGATGAATGCTATTTATTTAAAGAGATCAACCCTTCAATTAAAGTGTTGCTGGTTTCTGATTTATCAACTGTTAAAGAAGCAGATAGTTCAAAGAACATTATACCTGATGTATTCGGCAATCGCTACCCCGCTGCATGGTGCCAGGAATTTGATGGAGGAAGGATCTTGTACACCGCATTAGGCCATAACAAAGAAGATTATTCTAATGCTACTTACCTGGCTCATATACTCGAAGCATTAAAATGGGTTATGGATAAACCAAAACTAGATTATAAAAAAGCAAAAGCTAAAAGCTCATTAATTGATGAAATGAAAACCTTTTGAGTATTTATTTGATTTTCCCGTAGAATTATTTTTTTACCTTCATTAAGTATTAATGAAGTGAGTTGATGGGAAAACAACAAGATCCATATTCTTTGGTAACTGTTCTAAGATGTTCCAATTGTAACAGATCTTATCCTGTCTCAGAAGTTATCAATGCTTCTCCCTGTTGCAATCAACCTTTGCTTGTTGAATACGATCTTCAAAAAACATTTTCAAAAGAAGAGCTTGCCACAAGAGAAAATGATCTCTGGCGTTATTTTGAAATACTGCCGGTAAAAGATCCGGCCAATATTATATCTCTGGGCGAAGGGTTTACTCCTATCCTTCCTTTAAAAAAGCTTTCAGAAAAATACGGTTATTCTTCGTTGTTGATGAAAGATGAGTCGCATAATCCTACCGGTTCATTTAAAGCAAGGGGGATCAGCGTGGCAATATCAAAAGCAAAAGAACTGGGAATCAAAAAACTTGTCATCCCTACTGCCGGCAATGCAGGCGGTGCTTTAGCTGCTTATTGTGCCAAGGCAGGCATGGAGTGTGTTGTTATCATGCCGGCACATACACCGGATGTGTTTAAAAATGAATGTGAGATATATGGAGCAAAGCTGATAACTATAAAAGGTTTGATAAACGATTGTGCGAAAAAGGCAAATGAGATCAATGAAAAAGGTGAATACTTTAATATCTCTACTCTAAAGGAACCATATCGTTTGGAAGGAAAAAAAACAATGGGTTATGAAATTGCGGAACAATTGAACTGGCAATTGCCAGATGTAATTGTTTATCCTGCAGGCGGCGGAACAGGATTGATCGGCATTTGGAAAGCATTTGATGAAATGTTGAAATTGGGATGGATCAAAAAACAATTGCCTAAAATGATCGCAGTTCAACCTGAGAATTGTGCGCCGATCAAGGCTGCATTGAAAGATCCTGATAATTGGGAAAAGCATTTCGTACCTGCACCAACTATTGCACATGGATTGGCCGTGCCTTTTCCTTTTGGTATAAACCTGATAAAGAAAGCACTTGCTGAGTCAAATGGAGAAGTAATAACAGTAACTGAAAAAGAAATTAAGGATGGTATCAATGAAATTGCAAGGATAGAAGGCATATTTGTTTCGCCGGAAGGCAGCGCAGCATGGAAAGCATTAGCCTCGTTGAAACAAAAGGGAACTATAAAAGATAAAGACAATATCCTTCTTCTGAATACGGCAAGTGGTTATAAGTATATGGAAGATCTTTATAAGGTATAAAGAAGTTCAATAGAATTACAGAACGATGAACGGATTGCGATCCTTCGCTTCACTCTGGATAAACTGCGACGCTATTGCTCAATAGTAATCAGAAAGATGAATGGAGCGTCGCAACGAAAGTCAAATCGGAGTTACTAAAGTTGGTATCATAAAAAAAATCCTGCTGCCTTTCGACAACAGGATGCTCATGACTATACACATAAACATGAAAAACTACGATTTTACTTTTTTCTTTTCTTTCATATCAGCTTTTGTGCCTTCACCAATCATGATGTTTCCGAAACTTGATCTGATATCGATCTTAATAGTGCCAGTGCCGGATTTGCCTTCATAATGTTTATTAAGGTCGGGGCCATATTTCTCAGGGGAATCGGTACGGGTGAGGCCTATACTGGTTTTATCGATAACTGAACCATAGCTCGTTGAAATATTATAAGTAGCAGAAAGGTTGGCAGCAGGTACAAGATGAACGGAACTATAAGAATCATCCACTGTCAAACCAGTAAGTCCATTATCTAAATTGACCTTGCTGTAACCACAGAATTCAAATTTTAGTTTGGACTTCCCCGTCAGGCTTCCGATCGTAACAGATGAATATTTAAATGTGAGATCAATATTACCAATGCTTTTGAGATCAGCGCTTCCAAATTCCACCCACACTTTTTCAGGTTTGGAAAGTTTGCCTGCTTTTAAAGAACCGTATTTATTACTCAGTGACACTGGCCCGGTATAGTCTGGGATCACAATGCTGCCAAATGAGTTCTCAATGTTCAGTGCATTGTTTGAAGGTATATGAATATCATAATCAATACTCATCGTGTTACTGCAATTTTTGCAACCGGTATTCTCATCTTTGCCACCCTTATTCATTATTGTTTTAAAATTTATATCCTTGCCGTCTTGTTTGTCTGTTACATCGATGCGTTCAAAAGTTTTATCAGCCAGATCTTTTTGGGTAGAACTCGTTTCAATATGAATGTCAACTTTTATTTCATTTTTATCCCATGTGGTTATTCTTACTTCGCCAAACTGGTTATCAATATTCAATGTGTTGCCCGAAGCGGGATACGTTTTTGAAATATTTCTTTCCCTGAAAAACTCATATCTCTTCTTTTCTTTTTTATCCGTATCTCCATCCTGTGCAAATAACTGCGCCGTTGCAAGCAATAGTACAATTGGTAAGATCTTTTTAAATATTCTTTTCATTTGTTGAAGTTTTTGTTGTTTTATATTCATGGATGATCATCAGTTGCCTGCCGAGCAACTCCGATTGCAATTGCAGGTTTTGGATCATAGCTTTAATTATTACGTCTCCATTTATACTTTGACCGGCTTGTTCTCTTAAAAGTCGATATGAACTGTCAAGTGTAACCAGGTCTTGCTGAAACTTGTGATAGAGTGCAGGATCGTTAGCGATAGCGGCTCTTAATTGCTTCTGGCGATCTTCAACTGCCTGCTCCGCCTGTTTAAATTGCGTAGCATACTCTATGGATATGCTGTTGAAATTATCAAGACGGGATGGATTGGTCTGCTGTTCAGTTTTCACAGTTGGAATTTCATCCCCGTCGCTATTGGGAAGTTTTCTTATAAATAAAAAATAAACTGACGTTAATGTGATAAAGAAAATGGCGGCGGCAGCACTCCATTTATAAATATCTCTTATTGTAAAACGCTTTGCTTCTTTTTTTACAGGAAGAGTTTGCTCAATATTCTTCCAAACTTTGTTTGAAGGATCTGCGTCATCAAAATCACCGCGATTTTTGCGGATGAATTTTTCAAGATCACTGTTCATATACTTCTCCTTTTTTTAAAAGTTTTAATAATTTTTGTTTGGCCCTTATGTATTGTGTTCTCACGGTTGATTGTGCCACTCCCAATATCTCAGAAATTTCTTCGTGGTCATACCCTTCAAATAAATACAGCGATAAAACTGTTCTGTAGCCATCGGGCAATTGCTGCACTGTTTGTTTGATCATATCCACGGTGTACCATATATCCGCTTCATCTATTTCATTTTCATCCGGCAGATCTTCGGCCTTTTCCATATCAACAAAGCTCATTCGTTGTTTTTTCAAAAGCGTTACACTTTTAAATACCACGATCTGTTTTAGCCAGGCGCCGAAAGTTGACTTGTTTTCAAAAGAACTAAGCTGCATAAATGCATCGGTAAAAGAATCCTGTAATACATCTTCCGCATCCGCCGTTTTATTCACTATCCTCAATGCTGTATTGAACATTGCTTTTGAATAACGTTCATATAATACACGATAGGCAGATGTTTGTCCGTCTATGCATTGACGTACTAAAACGTCAGCAGTTGGTATAAGAGTTTCAATTGCCAGACAACCGGTTTTATATAAAGTAATCGCTTTTGGCGGAATGTTGCATGCCGCTTAAAATAATTTTGTGAGGTGGGATAAATAAGGCCTTTTATTGCGAGATAGTAGAAAACTCATTATTACTTCTGAGTTTCTTTCGATAGCTTTTAAAAAAACTATCCCAACGGAGTTTGAGTACCCCGAGTATCCCTTCTTTTACAATTCCCTTGTTCATTTTTGAAGTGCCATGTGTACGATCCTGAAATATGATGGGTACTTCAACAATTTTAAAACCGAGTTTCCAGGCTGCAAATTTCATTTCTATCTGGAATGCATAGCCCACAAAAGCAATAGCATCAAGATTCATTGCTTCCAATACTTCCCTTTTATAACAAACAAAACCAGCAGTTGGATCTTTTATAGGCATCCATGTTATCATTCTTGTATAAAGCGATGCGCCTTTTGATAATGCTATCCTGTCCCATGGCCAATTAACAACGCCGCCTTCGCTTACATAACGTGAACCAACTGCAACATCAGCTCCATCTTTCTTACAGGCATCGTACAAACGGGAAAGATCTTTTGGATTGTGAGAAAAATCAGCATCAATTTCAAAAATGAAATTATATCCTTTTGCCAATGCCCATTTGAAACCATGAATGTAGGCTGTACCCAAACCAAGCTTGCCGGTTCTTTCTTCCAGGAATAATTGACCATTATATTTTGGTTGAAGATCCTTTACGATCTGTGCAGTGCCATCCGGTGAACCATCGTCTATGACCAACACATGAAAATTTTGTTGCAAGTCAAAAACAGCAGCGAGAATATTTCCAATATTCTCCTGTTCATTATAAGTAGGTATTATGACAAGTTTCTCCAAAAGTGTCGGTTCAGGAAAAACGAATTTACAATTTTTGAATTTGCCTCAACTAAAAAAATGAAGTATGAATGTTAATTCTTCTTCAGAAGGCTACGGGTCCTTATTTCGGTGAGTTTTTGTTTTGTGTATTGTGGAAAATCGCCTTTCATCATCCAGTCATAATATTGGGGTTCGTTTCTCAGCACATCGGCAACAGCCTTACCTTTGTATTTACCAAAATTGAAGATCTCAACGCCATTTTCCATTATAAAGCGCCGTGCAAAATCTACGATAGCCTCTTCACCGATCAGTTTTAAAACAGAATCAATTGAAGTTCCAAGATCAGGATAACGTTCCAGCTGAGCGATCAATATTTCATGAGTAGCACTTGCATCAACTTCAGCGCTATGTGCTCCATCGAGATTTTTATTACAATAGAATTTATAAGCAGCGCTTAATGTACGTTGCTCCATCTTATGAAAAATGTTTTGTACATCAAGCAATCTCCTTCCTTTCATATCAAAGTCGACATCGGCACGCAAAAACTCTTCGACCAACAGGGGTATATCAAACCTGTTACTATTATACCCGCCAATATCGCAACCATCCAGCATTTGCTTCAGTTCATGAGCCACCTCTTTAAATGCAGGCGCATCTTTTACCATCTTATCGGTAATGCCATGTACATCGCTTGATTGTTTTGGAATTGGCATCCCGGGATTGATCAGTTTGCGTTTAACACTGCGCTTGCCGTCAGGAAGTACTTTTACAATTGCAATTTCAATAATTCTGTCCGTGGCAAGATTAACGCCAGTCGTTTCTAAGTCAATAAAAGCCAGGGGTTTTGTGAGTTGAAGCATGTTATTTTAGTTCAGGTTTTTCAGGGCGGTAAAGTTAGGAGATTGTTGGCTTCTAAATGCCTTAACTTAAAAAATCTGGCCTATCTTTGTAAAATAAATATTACGTTGAACCGTTATTGTAAAAATCCCGTTATGAAAAATAAATTACTCGCCGGTTTTGCACTTCTTATCCTGGCAATTAGCGTTTGTTCGTGTGCCACATCCCGCAAATATGGCTGCCCAACTGTATCCGTACAAACAAAAACAATCAAGGTATAATCATTTCCCCCTATTTTTGCTTCGCAATGATTAATCGTTCACATAACCATCATCATATCTTACCAGACGGTAGGCCATGATGGTATTATGTACAACATAAACTTTTTAAGGGCTTACATCAGTAGGCCCTTTTTCTTTTATAAACCTTAAATAATGAATGAGAATTTAAAAATTGCGGTACAGAAAAAAGGAAGACTTTATGATGGCTCAATGGCTTTGCTTAAAGAATGCGGTATTGATGTAAGCAATGGTAATAACCAGCTAAGAGTGCAAGCCGCTAATTTTCCTTTAGAAGTTTTTTTTCTGCGTGATGATGATATTCCTGAATATGTGCAGGACGCAGTTGCCGATATCGGTTTTGTAGGAGAGAATGTGATCGCTGAAAAAAATAAAGAAGTTACTTCAGTTAAAAAACTGGGTTTTGGTAAATGCAGGTTATCGATCGCTATTCCAAAAACCGGAACTATAAAAACTATTTCCGATCTGAACGGAAAAAAAATTGCTACCAGTTATCCATTGGTCCTTTCAAAATATCTTAAAGAAAAAAATATAAATGCCACTATCCAGGAGATCAGCGGCTCTGTAGAGATAGCTCCAAAAATTGGTTTAGCTGAAGCCATTTGTGACCTGGTTAGTTCAGGAAGTACATTATTTAGTAATGAACTCACAGAACTGGAAACAATTTTAAGATCCGAAGCGGTATTAATAAGTAATAAAAATCTATCTGCTGAAAAACAAAGCTTACTTGATAAATTATTATTTAGAATAAAAGCAGTAAAAAAAGCAAAGAACAATAAATATGTTTTGTTGAATGCACCGAATGATAAGCTTGATGCCATTGTCAAGATCTTACCCGGTATGAAAAGTCCCACCATTTTACCCTTAGCAGAATCAGGATGGAGTTCTGTACATTCAGTTATTAGTGAAAATGATTTTTGGGAAGTGATAGAAAGTCTGAAAGCAAATGGTGCGCAAGGGATTTTAATAGTGCCTATTGAAAAGATGATAATTTAGAACGAGAACCAAGATTAATAAGATTTAAAAGGATTATGATGATAAAAGTGATACAACATCCGGATAAAAAAGATTGGCAGGAGATAATCAAGCGACCTGTTTTTGAAAATGCTTCTTTGGAGAAAGTCGTGAAAAAGATTTTAGAAAAAGTAAAAACTAAGGGTGATAAAGCCGTTCGCAAATACACAAAGGAATTTGATGGAGTAAAGTTGAAGAAACTTAAAGCAAGTGAAAAAGAACTTAAAGCAAGTGAAAATTCACTGTCACAAAAATTGAAAGATGCAATTCAACAAGCAAAATCAAATATTGAAAAATTTCATTGTTCGCAAATTGAAGAAGTAAGGGTAATTGAAACAATGCCCGGAATAAATTGCTGGAGAAGATCAGTTGGCATTGAAAAAGTTGGCATCTATATTCCCGGAGGCTCTGCTCCCCTCTTCTCCACAGTTTTAATGTTGGCTATTCCTGCTGTTATTGCTGGTTGTAAAGAGATCATTCTTTGTACGCCGCCAGCAAAAGATGGATCGATCAATCCTGCTATTTTATATGCAGCGAATCTTTGTGGTATAACAAAAGTTTTTAAAGCAGGAGGTGTGCAGGCAATTGCGGCAATGGCCTATGGAACTGACAGCATTCCAAAAGTGTTTAAGATATTCGGACCAGGCAATCAATATGTAACTGTTGCCAAGCAATTGATACAAAAAGAAGGTGTAGCGATCGATTTGCCTGCTGGTCCATCAGAAGTTTTAGTGGTAGCTGATGAAATGGCAGTACCGGAATTTATTGCCGCAGATCTTTTATCGCAAGCTGAACATGGAGCAGATTCGCAAGTGATCTTATTGACCACAAGTGAAAGTATAATTGAAGAAGTACAGCAATTCATAAAAGAACAATTGAAAGAATTGCCGAGAAAAGAAATTGCTGAAAAAACTTTAGCAAATAGTAAGATGATCCTGTTAAATTCTCTCAATGAAGCAATTGACCTCTCAAATCTCTATGCGCCTGAGCATTTAATTCTTTTCTGCAATAAAGCTGAAGAGTTAATTGAAAAAATTATTTCCGCAGGCTCAGTTTTTATTGGCAATTATTCACCCGAATCAGTCGGTGATTATGCAAGCGGCACTAATCATACATTACCAACAAATGGTTATGCGGCAATGTATAGCGGCGTTTCGGTTGATAGTTTTGTAAAAAAGGTAACATTCCAACAACTAACAAAAGAAGGATTAACAAATATTGGGAATACCGTGATGCAAATGGCAGAAGCAGAAGGATTGGATGCACATAAAAATGCAGTAGCAATAAGACTTAAAGAAAAACAACAATTATAAAACTATATTCCTCCCCTTAGGGGAGGTTAGGAGGGTCTATGGAATTTAGTTTAGATAGTTTGGTTCGTGATAATATCAAAAAGATGACCGCTTACTCATCGGCAAGACATGAGTTCACCGGAGAAGCTTCTATTTATCTTGACGCAAATGAAAATTCTTTTGGATCGCCATTGCCTGACAATTTTAACCGCTATCCTGATCCATTGCAAATGCAGGTAAAAGAAAAACTAAGTAAGGTCAAAGGAGTACCCACGCAAAATATTTTTCTTGGCAATGGAAGTGATGAGGCGATTGATCTTTTGTACCGCATCTTTTGTACTCCGGGTCGCGACAATTCTATAATCCTGCCCCCTACCTATGGCATGTATGAAGTGTGTGCAGAAATGAATGATGTGAAAATAAAAAAGGTTACCCTTACAAAAGAATATCAGTTAGACATTGATGGAATTGCAAATTCAATCGACCCTCTCACTAAGTTAATTTTTATCTGTTCACCAAATAATCCAACCGGCAATAGCATTAACCGTGCTGATGTAGAAATTATCCTGAATAATTTTGATGGCATTGTTGTAATAGATGAGGCCTATATTAATTATTCTAAACAAAGATCTTTTACTGGTGAGTTAACAGAATATCCCAATCTCATTGTTATGCAAACCCTGAGTAAAGCATGGGGATTGGCAGGATTAAGATTAGGGATGGCATTTGCCTCACAACCGATCATTGATCTGATGAACAAAGTAAAGTATCCTTATAATATAAATACCGCCACTCAATTGTTGGCATTGGAAGCGTTGGACAATATTGATTGGGTAAATGAGCATATAAGCACGACTGTTATAGAAAGAGAAAAATTGAAAACTGAATTATCAAATCTTTTCTATACAGAAGCTGTATTTCCATCGGATGCTAATTTTTTATTGGTGAAAATGAAGGCTGCAAGAAATATTTATGAGCAGCTATGTCAAAAAGGGATTATTGTTCGGGACAGAAGCAAAGTTGTTTTATGTGAAGACAGTTTACGTATCACGGTTGGCACACCAGAAGAGAACAAACAATTGATAGAAGAGTTATCAAAACTAAAATCAAATTAGATGAATTCATCAAATCTAAGTTCCCCCTTTAGGGGGACAGGGGGCAAAAGAGTTTTATTTATAGACAGGGATGGCACGATCATCAAAGAAGCCCCACCCACTTACCAGATAGATTCATTTGACAAGCTTGAATTTTATCCTGGTGTATTTACATGGCTTTCAAGAATCGACAGGGAACTTGATTACGAATTGGTGATGCCGACTAACCAGGATGGATTAGGAACATCTTCATTTCCTGAAGAATCTTTTTTACCTGTACATAATTTTATTTTAAAACAGTTAAGAACTGAAGGAATAAATTTCAGCAAAGTGCTGATCGATAAAACTTTTGAAAAAGAAAATGCACCGACACGAAAACCGGGGGTTGGTATGTTTACAAAATATTTGAACAATCCTGATTATGACCTGGCAAATTCGTTTGTGATCGGTGATAGAATTACTGACGTACAACTCGCAAAAAATCTTGGTTGCAAAGCCATCTGGATAAATAATGACCCAAATCTCGGTGGCGCCGAGATCAATGATACGCTAAAAACATTACAATCAACAATTGTTTTAGAAACAACCGAATGGAAAAAGATATATGAGTTTCTGAAATTGGGAAACCGTATAGTTAACCACGAACGCAATACAAACGAAACAAAGATCAACATCGAATTAAACCTTGATGGCATTGGCAAAACAGAGATCAAAACAGGTTTGAGTTTCTTTGATCACATGCTTGATCAACTAGGAAAACATAGTGGAGCCGATCTTAAGATCACAGTAAAAGGCGATCTGCATATTGACGAGCATCATACCATTGAAGACACTGCTATTGCATTAGGTGAAGCATTTGCAAAAGCATTAGATAATAAAGCAGGCATTAATCGTTATGGGTTTTTATTACCAATGGATGATAGCTTGGCACAAGTTGCCATTGACTTTGGTGGAAGAAGCTGGTTAGTTTGGGATGCAAAATTCTCAAGAGAGAAAATTGGCGATATGCCAACAGAAATGTTCTACCATTTTTTTAAATCATTCAGCGATGCGGCAAAATGCAATTTGAATATCAAAGTAGAAGGCGATAACGAACATCACAAGATCGAATCTATTTTTAAAGCTCTTGCTAAATCAATTAAGATGGCTATAAAAAGAGATGTAGAGAACATGTTTCTTCCAACAACAAAAGGAATGCTTTGAAAATTGCGATCATAAAATATAATGCAGGGAATATCCGGTCAGTCTTATATGCACTGGAAAGAATTGGTCATAGTGCTATGGTTACCGATAACGCTGATGAAATAAGAAATGCTGATAAAGTAATTTTTCCGGGAGTTGGTGAAGCAAGTACAGCGATGAATTATTTAAAAGATAGAAATTTAGATAAACTTATTTGCTCATTGACACAGCCTGTACTTGGAATTTGTCTTGGCATGCAATTAATGTGTAAATATTCTGAAGAGAATGATACAGAATGCCTGGGAATTTTTGATGAGGATGTAAAAAAGTTTAAAGTGAAAAGTGAAAAGTTAAAAGTCCCACAGATTGGTTGGAACTCTATATATGATTTAAAGACCGATCTATTTAAAAATGTAACAGAGGACAGCTATTGTTATTTTGTTCATGGCTATTATGCGGCAAAAGGAGAACACACAATTGCTACAACAAACTATGTTCAGCCTTATAGCAGCGGGTTATGCAAAAACAATTTCTACGGAGTACAGTTTCATCCTGAAAAATCAGCAACAGCAGGGGAAAGAATTCTTTCAAATTTTTTAAAGTTATGAACGAGAAGAAAAATATATCAACAAGCGAAACTTCAAAGCCCCCTCCAGGGGGTTGGGGGTTTATAATACCGGCAATAGATATTATAGAAGGTAAATGCGTTCGGCTTACCAAAGGAGATTATGAACAAAAGAAAATTTATAATGAAGATCCTTTGGAAGTAGCCAAAGAATTCGAAGATGCAGGATTACAAAGATTACATCTTGTAGATCTCGATGGAGCTAAGGCAGGCGAGGTTAAAAATTGGAAAGTGCTGGAACAAATTGCTTCTAAAACTGAATTGGTAATTGATTTTAGCGGTGGCATCAGTACAAAAAAAAATGTAAGTATTTGTTTTGATTCAGGAGCCAGCTTTGCTGCAGTGGGAAGCATTGCAGTAAAAGATGAAGAAACCCTCACTGGATGGCTATTAGAGTTTGGTGTAGATAAATTTATGATCGGCGCTGATGTTAAAGAAGAAAAACTTGCCATAAAAGGCTGGACAGAAACAACTGATCTTTCTGTGTTTGATTTAATAGAAAATTACAAGACAAAAGGAGTAAAACAATTTTTTTGTACTGACATCAGCAAAGACGGGTTATTGCAGGGGACAGGGATCGATCTGTATAAAAAAATCTTGAACAGCCATCCATCTATTGACTTAATTGCAAGTGGTGGCGTCTCATCCATTGACGACCTGGTACAACTCAGAGAGGCAGGATGCAGTGGAGCAATTGTTGGAAAAGCAATTTATGAGAAAAAAATATTGCTGAAAGATCTAAAACTGTTTTTATGATACGATCAAGTAAATAATTATGTTGACAAAACGAATCATACCTTGTTTGGATATTAAAGATGGCAGAACTGTAAAGGGAACCAACTTCATCAATCTTCGTGATGCGGGTGATCCGGTTGAGTTGGGAGCATTATATGCAAAAGAAGGAGCCGATGAATTAGTTTTCCTGGACATTACCGCAACAATAGAAAAAAGAAAAACATTAAGTGAACTTGTAAATAAGATCGCCCATCATGTAAATATTCCCTTTACTGTAGGCGGTGGTATCAGCAGTGTGGAAGATGTAAATGTATTATTACAAAATGGGGCTGATAAAATATCAATAAATACATCTGCATTTAAAAACCCGCAATTGATAAATGAGCTTTCCAAAGAATTCGGCAGCCAGTGTGTGGTACTTGCCATTGATACAAAAAAGGAAGAGGACGGTGAGTGGTATGTTTATCTGAATGGCGGTCGAACAAAGACAGATAAAAAATGTTTTGACTGGGCCAATGAAGCGGTTGACAGAGGCGCTGGAGAAATCTTACTTACATCCATGAATCATGATGGAACAAAAAATGGTTTTGCAATTGAAGTAACAAAATTACTTTCGGAAACGTTACCGGTTCCGATCATTGCAAGTGGTGGCGCAGGAAATATAGAGCATTTTGTTGAAGTGTTTGAAAAAGCTTCTGCAGATGCAGCATTAGCTGCAAGTATTTTTCATTTTAAAGAAATTGCTATTCCCGACCTTAAACAATTTTTGTATCGACAAAATATACCCGTTCGTTTATGATATACATCGTCCTGGTAATATTAGTTGCTGCTATTATTCTTAGCTCATATATGACGAGAAAAGAAGCCACAAGAAGAGAAAATGAGCATGAACGACGAGAAGAAAGATTTGAAAGATTGATGAACCAGTTGCAAAAACCAGATAGCGAAAAGAGCGATGATCCAGATAACGAAAAAAATTAAATTATGAATTCTCAAAACGCCCCTTTAGGGGTTGGGGGTATTAATCCTGATTTTTCAAAATATTCAGATGGCTTAATGCCAGTAATTATACAAGACAGTATAAGTAATAAAGTGCTGATGCTTGGTTTTATGAATGAAGAATCGCTTGCTAAAACAAAGGCTGATGGCAAAGTGACTTTTTTTAGTCGCAGTAAACAACGGCTTTGGACAAAAGGTGAAACAAGTAATAATTTTTTATTGGTGAAAGAAATTATTGTTGATTGTGATAATGATACGTTGCTGGTCAAGGCCTCTCCCACCGGCCCTGTTTGCCATACCGGCGCCGATACTTGCTTTAATGAAAACAACTCGTCATTTTCATTAGAGAAATTGCAAGAAATAATAGCTGATAGAAAAAATAATCCTTCCGATTCATCATACACTTCGTCGCTTTTTGCAAAAGGAATAAATAAAATTGCACAGAAAGTGGGTGAAGAGGCTGTTGAACTTGTGATCGAAAGTAAAGACGATAATAAAGAAAAATTTTTGGGTGAAGCTGCTGATCTTCTTTACCATTATCTCGTTTTATTAAAAGCAAAAAATTATAAGTTGGAAGATGTTTTAAATGTTTTAGGTCAAAGACATAAATGATCGTTATACCTTGAGCAATGTTACAGTAGTTGAACTCCACTTTGCCACACACTCAAAAAGTATAAATGCGTTTGTTGCCTGCATGCCCTCTGTTTGTTATTAGTCATGTTTCTATGTATTCTACTTTTACAATGTCTTGAAAGCTTTGAACCTGCTCCCATTTCTGCAGAGATAAATAGCTTTTCTTTGTTTCAATAACGATTGTATTATTGTCTTTCCAATAAGTTTTGATTCCTAAGTTTATCCCGTTTGCAGCATATACACCTGAACCAGATTCTTCAAATTGAATCATTACCTGTGTCGAAGCATAACTTTCGTCGCCGTGTTCCGTAAGTGTCAATTTTCGCCTGTTGTCTGGCGAAAGATTTTCCGAAAGCTGATTGGTAAAGTATTTTTTTGGTGCTAAGGATTTGCGATTGCTCTTAGGTGTTTTTGTCCCGCTTATTCTGTCATCGAAGTCTATCAATAAATTATTTAGAACGTCAATCTTATCTTGATCAACGGGAGATTGTTGACAAAGATTATCAATAATTGATAAAACGTCACGGTATTCGTTTTCAGTTTTGATACGTTTACGTTCAATGATTTTGTCAATGCGTTTTGTAAAACCGCCGAAGATGTCAATTTCGTAACCTGTTTTTTCTTTTACATAATTGCCAAAACTCAAATCTCCTGTCTCTCTTGGTTCTTCGGTCAAATCTCGAAGCCACTGTTTAAGTCGTGTCAACCTACCCGAAGAAAGGCAATCAGAACTAAAACGACATAGGGACATCTTACTTGCGACACTTGACTATTTTATCGATCGGTTTAAAGGAGTCAATTTCGGCGAGTTTGACCCGATGGTTTATTTTCAGCAATTGAAAGAGCAAACCGAAGAACATTATCAGAAAGGCAGGTATTCTTGTCACTTTTGAGTTTAGTGCTACACAATTAGAGTTGCAGTAATACATAAATATATGCAACTTTCTAAAGTCATTTAATCATATATAATCATTATCCTAAATGTTTTATTTGCTTATCTCTCTAAACAATAAAGGCCAATCAGGATTATACTTATGTTCTTTTGAAAACAGTTCTGCCATCTTCTTAACGATATCTGGATTTTGTGCAGCTATATTATTTACCTCCTGTGGATCCTTATCCAGATCATATAATTCAATAGCCGGATCGAGAACTTTAGTAACGGCTAATTTTATTGCTTTCCACTTTCCCCATCGTATGGCCTGGCGGCCATCGTTCTCATGAAACTCCCAATAAAAATATTCATGCTGCTTTTGTTTGCCTGTTTGAAATAAAGTAGGCACTAAGGAAATGCCATCTATGTTTTTCTTAACAGGCACTCCTGCCATTTCAAGAAATGTAGGATACATATCCCAAAGCGCTGCAGGTTTGTGTACCACTGATAATCTTATTTTTCCGGGCCAATTAGCAATAAAAGGAACTCTTATTCCTCCTTCGTATAGGTCTCTTTTTATTCCTTTGTAGATCCCATTGCTGTTAAAGAAATCCGGATCTCCGCCACCTTCTTTATGTGGCCCGTTATCACTTGTAAAAATGATCAATGTGTTATTGGCAATTCCTTTTTCTTCTACCAGTTTTACGATCTCGCCAACATATTTATCAAGTCTTGACACCATTGCTGCAAAACTTGCATGCGGATACTCACCAAGCGGACGACCATCATACATTCTCTTTGCAGTAACCGGTTGTTCATTAAATTTTTTAATGTAATAATAATAGACACTGTCGTGAGGAGCTATTACTTCGCCGTGAGGAATGGTATACGGCAAATAAATAAAGAAAGGTTTTTCTCCGGAGTTTTTAATGTATTGTAATGCCTGCTGATGAATGATGTCGGCTGAATAAACACTGTCTTTCGCAGCAAAATCTATCCGGTCATGATTGTTCCATAAATGATCGGGATAATAATTATGAGCAAGGGTTTGGCAATTGTAACCATAAAAAAGGTCAAACCCTTTCTTATTCGGATCACCACTTGTAGTAACATATCCAAGACCCCATTTACCAAATGCAGCCGTTGCATAACCATTTTGCTGAAGCAGGTTTGCGAATGTTATTACTGAATCTGGTATTGGTGTTTGCCCTTCTGGTGGATAAGATACATTTCCCCGTATAGCTGTATTACCTGTATGCAAGCCTGTAAGAAAACTTGATCTTGATGGTGCGCAAACAGTAGAGCCGGAATAGAACTGAGTAAACTTCATTCCCTTTTGTGCAAGCTTATCAATATTGGGAGTCTCGATCTTTTGCTGACCATAACATCCAATATCTCCATAACCCAGGTCGTCAGCAAAAATGAAAATGATATTTGGTTTAAAAGTCTTTTGCGCATTAACGGAAATAATAGACAGCAAAAATATGATCGCAAAAAAGTATTTCATCTTAAATCAAATATCGGCAGTGCTTTAATTTGTTTTTTAAACCACGGAGGCACTGGGTTCACAGAGAGACACGGAGGCAATCTGTGTTTCCCCGTGTCTCTCTGTCTCCGTGGTTTAATTTTAATATCAATCATTTCAATTTATAGATCTCGGATCCAGCCAATAAAAAACATCCCAATCCATAATCTTCAAAATCAGGTGTGTTATCATAGTTTACCGGCTGACCGTCCTTAGGTTCTTTTCCTGTTCCCTGTACATAACCTAATTTTCCATCAGGATGAACAGCTTCTTTACTCATCGCATTCCATGCTTTTGTAATTGCTGGCAAATAAATTTTCTTATCGAGTATATTATTATTTATACCCCATGCAAAACCATAAATGAATAAGGAAGTGCCCGATACTTCTTTACCGCCAAAATTATTCGGATCATTTAAACTTACATTCCAGTAACCATCTTTACGTTGAAGTGGTAATAAAGCCGCACACATATCTTTATAATCTTGCAGGTATTCCTGGTAATGCGGATCACTTTTGGGTAATTCGCTCATTACTCTTAACAAAGCAGCCACTACCCAACCATTTCCACGAGCCCAATAACAATCATCGCCGTTTGGCTCTTTATAAGGAGGATCAAAATCTTTATCACGCCACCACAAATGTTCTTTCTGATTATACAATCCATTATCGCCATGCTTGTTTTTTGTATATGCGTACATCTCGTACATACGATCAAAATACTTTGGCTCATTATAAAGATTACCCAACTTCACAAACACCGGCATTGCCATTTGTAAAGCATCGACCCAGTTCCAATCGTCGATCTTTGAAGTAAGCATCATTGAATCAACAGAGGTTTTAATATCTCTTACTCTTTCAGGATGTTGTTTGTTATCCAGCAAATACAAATCAATATAAGTCTGAGCACAGCACTGGTTATCTGCATTTCTTGTTTTCACGCCTCCCCGCAAACCCCATTGATGTTTTTCTCCCCATTGTAATGCATAATCATAATATGATCGCTGCCTGTCAATTTTATACAAAGCCATCAGACCTTCATAATAAACAGCTCTTGTCCAGATATTACTTGGTCTTTCAATATTGGTGAAAATGGTTTTCCCGGCATCCGGCCATTTCTCCATAAAATATTTGTTAGTGAGTTGTAGTGTAGCGAGTATCTTTTTTTTAGCAGGCAGCTTTTGTGAATTTGCCACTGATAAAATAAAAAATGAAACAAAAAGAATTAAAACATTTCTCATAAAATTTATTTGGTCATATACTTTTTGATCTTACCGGGATTTATCTTTTTCAATGCCTTCGCTACAATCGCTGCATTCAACTTTGCACCGTCAAGGTTTGTATGCGTATGATCGATCTGAAAAAATTTGTGTGCCTCCTGCTCTCCCATTTTCTCATATTTTGCAGCAATAAGCTCATTCAGGTCTATAAAATATGCTCCTTCCTGATCGGCAATTTGTTTTGCCCACAACGCATAGGAATCTGCAGAGCGAACTACTTTTCCATCTTTCCAGTTATCTCTTGGTATCAATGAACACATAATTGGAATGGCGCCTCTTGCTTTTGTTTCTTTTACATACCTGCGCATATACCATCCATAAGAATGAACAACTTCTTTTATCTTTCTAATTGGATTATAAATTTCTGTGCTGTCATCGCCTATTCCTTTCATGGTACCCCTTGCTCTTGCTGTATCATCCAACGGGCTTGCATCATTATGCCCAAACTGCATGATGACATAATCACCTTTCTTTAGTGTTTCTAAAATCTTATCCCATCTTCCATCAGTAATGAATGTGCGGCTACTGCGACCACCTATTGCATGATTGCGAACATCGATCCTGGTGGTATCAAAAAAAGGTGTAATAACTGTCCCCCATCCCATCTGGTTATTCTTACCAGTTCCATCACCATTCTTTACAGTGCTGTCACCGATTATATAAAAGACTGGTTTTTCTTTTGTATTGGTCAAAAAAGAAACACTCATGATGAAAATTGAAAGAATTGGAATTAGCTTATTCATTAAAATGTTTTATAAAAAAAGTCATTGTTTAAGACGTTCCGTTGCCTCGATCCCTTCTGTTTTCTTTTTTTCTTCGGGTTTTTGTGAAACTGAAGTTGTAAAGTTCTTATATACCCAATTTTTAGTAAATACCATTTCACCTAAAACAGCTGCTGTTACCGATGAGTTGGTAAAATTGAAATTTTCGATCTGCGAGTTTTCAAGTCCATTTACTTCAAATGCCTTTTGAGCATTCGTGATCTTTACATTATTGATATAAAAATTCTTTGCGTATGGAATCCCTTTTTCAGGTGGCGTTACTTTCTGTACTAAAGCCCGCCAGTGCTGTGGCACCGAATCTATATTATATCCTTTTGGCAATTCACTATAGCTGTAAGCAGGATACCAATTCAAATTGAACTGGTAGGCAGTACGAATTGAATCTAAAGTTGAGTTTACAAAATAAACGTCTTCAACCGTTCCTCCTCTTGTAGTTGCAGATTTGATCCGCAATCCATTATCAGTATGTTTTGCAAAAAGGTCAGCGCAATAAATATGACGGATGCTTCCGCTGGTCTCGCTGCCTAACGTAACAAGCCCCGCCCCGCGACGTGCAATGCATTTACGGATCACCACATATTCAGTTGGTTTATTTACACGAAGTCCATCCCAATCTCTTCCTGCTTTTAAACAAAAATTATCATCGTTACAATCTATGTCGCAATTCTCGATCAGTGTCCATGTGGAAGAATCTACATCAATGCCATCTGTACTCGGTCCGCTGCCATCTTCATTGTTTTTTATCACTACACCATTTACTGTTAAGTATGATGAGTATAATAATTGTATCGTCCAAAAACCAGCATTTTTAAAAGTGAGATCTTTTATAGTTACCTGTTCTGAATTCTGAACCAATACCGTCCTTACCCTCTTTGCATCATAATCCACCACCCAACGCAATCCTTTTTTATCATACTCTTTTCGCATGTTCCAATATTTATCCCAGCAAAATTTTCCTCTTGCGTTCACAATTCCTTTGCCGGTCAAAGCAGCATTTTTCACACCGATAAGATTTATTAAAGCCGCTGGCCATGTGGTTTCTATTCCGGCAATACGTGTTTGTATCTCGGGATAATCATCAAAGTTTTGTGAACCGAGGATCAAAACTTTATCGTCGATCCTTAATTCAACATTCGATTTAATAAAAAGACTTCCGGTTACATAAACTCCTGAAAGGAATTTTACAACACCGCCACCTGAAGAAGCACATTTATCAATAGCAGCCTGAATTGCTTTCGTGCTAATAAATGTTGTATCGCTTTTTGCACCGAAGTCATTTACAATAAAGACCTTCTTAGAAGATGGAAAAGTTTTAGCACCAACATTCTTTACCCATGCCGGAGCAGCAACCTGGGATGTCGCAGAAAGACAAACGAATAACAAAGCAGTTATGCAGATCTTTTTCAAAGGCAAGCAATTTTAGTTGCGTAAAATAGCCCTAAAGCAGTAGCAGGGCATCCTGTTGTATCCTGAAATACATTCTTTTATCATTTTGAATCATTAAATTTTAAAAAAATACTTTCCCCTTACAATTCTCTGATCCTTACATTTCGATAATAGATCTCTGCATATTCGGATTGCAATAATATCCTGCCTTCTTTAACGCTTGCTTCTTCCCCCACATTTACGATCACACCATTTACAATATGCACACATTTCCCATTGTAAGAAATAATTTCAACTGTATTCCATTCACCATAAGATTTTTCTGCATCTCTTTGCTTTATCATTCTCGTATGATTCGCTGGCTCATTCTGAATTCCATTTACTTTAATGGTGCTAAAACCCAATAACCAGAAGTCACCCACATCCCCTTCCTGTACCTGGCATTCGATTGACTGTGGCCAGATAGAATCAGGCTCATTAGCAGGGATATTATAACAAACTCCAGCATCACGTTTTTCATTTTCACGGGGTGGCCATCTTTTCTCTCCCCATTTAAAATCAACTTTAAAATGAAAGTTTTTATATCCTTTTTGAGTAATAACATACCCAAGATCTTTTCCTAAAACATGTAACTCATTATTATCGATCATAAAATTTTTATTAGGATCAGTATTGGATCCGATCCCCCGAAGAAACATATTCAATCCATCAAGATTTTTTCCATTAAATAATTTGACAAAAGAGTTCTCTTTTACCGGAACTATATTCCTAACTATAAAAACATAATCATTGTAATCACCATTTGTTGCTTCTTCAAAACAAAGAAGGTAAGTGTTCATGATTGGCTTCCCTGTTTTGCTTTTTATTGGATAAATTCTTGTTGCATGCACAGCATTAGCAGGAAAGTATAGCATATTCCAGACATCTTCAGAATAAGCGCTGTGTGTAGGACCGGTAGCATAAAATCCAAAACTATTTTTTCCCGGATCAAAAAAATCGCTTCCGGCTTCCAATGCAGGAAATAGTGTTTGGTGTTCAGGAAATGCAGCAGCTTTTGCCAATGAGCCTACCTGGTGAATATCGGGCTTCGATTCCTTAATAACATAATAACCGAAAGGAAGATTGAAATCAGGTGAATACCTGGCAACAGGAATAATTTCGACTTTACCATTCCCTGCTTTCTGAAAAAGAGAAGAAGATAATTCATCACCTTGCAACTCAGGCCGGCAATGATTTGCTAAACTTTTCCATCCAATATCTACATTGTAACCCAATGCATCAACAATATCTGAAAGCGGAGCCTCATTTTCACCTTCGAGGCCTTTTGTGCAAAGACCTGTAAGATCTATTTCTGATATACGCTTACCCAACGAGTTATTAACCTTCAATTTTGATCTTGCTATACCTGTAAAATCTGATGGAGGCGTAAACATCAACAGTAGTTTTCCTTTTTTAAAAGAAACGATCTTAAAAAATGCAGTGTCCCCTTCGGTTAGTTTAACTGATTTAGCTGTCACCGGTAACATGATGGAATCAGTTTTGCTATTGGCACCTTTGATAGCAGAAAAAACAAACTTTTTAACTGGGGTTGTAGTTGTTTGCGCCTCGGTGTAAATAACAAGGCTTAATAAAATAACTATTGCCGGAATTATTTTTTCAAATTTCTTCATAACTATCGTTACCGTATTTATATTATTAAAAGAAACGAATATTATCTTTCCAGTGTTAAACTCATTAATCCTATCACAACATCATTAGCAATCGTTATCAATTTTAATTCCTTCAGTTTTTTTGTTTTATTTAATGGCATATCCAAAACGGTTGCAGCACCTCCATCAATACCGTAATTGGAAAAACCTCTTATGGCAGAATATTTATAATCAGTCGGGATCTCTTTACCGGTCTTTAATTCAATACGAATTGGTCGTGCGACATCTGTTGTAAATGCAAATCCATCTACATAATAATCCTGTTCGATCGGCCACCAGTTCTCAGGGTTCTTTAATTCAAGTTTATCCGACGTACCATCCGTATAATTAATAATGATCTCTCCATTTACGATGCGACTCTGCATAGGATTGGTAGTACCGGTCATTAGAAAATATGCATGAGATGAATTTCCTTTCAATGGAATTCTAATGGAATCAGGATAATTGTCCCACATAGATGTAAAAACAATATTCCTTGAACTTGGATCGCCTGGTGTTTGAAAAGGAATACCTGTAGATGTTTTTATTTGATTATTTGCTCCTGCTACAGCCCGTAAACCACTGTCAGAAATATTTACCTGTACAGAATGATAGGCCCAATTACCGATGCCCTGTGTTGGCAATTGCAAGGTTGGTGATGTTGGTCTTGGTGAAAGATATTTGTTATTAAAAATATTTGTCGCGACATCATTGAAAGATGGAGTTAATTCAATTTTTTCAAAAATTAAGTTTTCATATATTGGCCTATTTCCATAAGCCGAATATGGCTTTATAATAGAAACATCGATC
This sequence comes from Chitinophagaceae bacterium, assembly GCA_035318985.1. Classification (GTDB taxonomy): domain Bacteria; phylum Bacteroidota; class Bacteroidia; order Chitinophagales; family Chitinophagaceae; genus VBAS01. Next base: position 21,802 of record DATHDP010000060.1, on the reverse strand, counting down.
GGCTGCCACCATGTAAATGCCCCTTGAGTTGTTTTTATGAAGAAGGTTGTGTATCCACGCTTCTTCACAAATTTTGCTGAAAGAAAATTTTTACCTACAAATATCTTCGTTAAACATTTTTGTGGATCATATAACTCAAATCCGGACAAAATTTTGGAATCAACAGCAAAAGTTTCGTGATTGAATATCCGATTGTGGAAAAAAAGTTGACTAATTTTATTTCCTTTCCAGGTAATAGTAATCGTATAATTTTCATTTGCTAGCAAACTAATTTCAACTGCGGGTGTCCCTACAGTATTTGGAACCGCTTTCCATTTAACAGGTTTACCATTAACAAGTACTCCGGCAATATTATCTTTTAACGCAGGAATGATCAATTGCAGGCCAAGATGCTTATAAGTATTTTGCTTGATCGTATAAACTTCTTTATCTCCGGTTCTCTCAAAATCAAAACTAATATCGGGTGTTTGAATGGATGCATTATTCCATGCTGCCGGGAAGCCTGGCTTAATTATTATTCTTTTATTTAACGCATCAGGTTGTATGCCGAACAAACCTTCCACTAATGATCTTGCCACCATTCCAATGCCATCAGCAAAATCACGATACAGTTCTCCTCTTATGGCATCATAAAAACTTAGCTGGTGAAAATTGCCCGGGCCAGAACCGAGATACATTGTCTCGAGCAAAACACTCCGCCATAATTGAAATGCTTCTTCACTCCTGTTACCCTGCCAGTAAGCTAATGCGGTATGTAAATTTTCTGCTATCACCACATTATTCAAACTCCATGTATAAGGTTGCCAGTTCGTTTCACTAAGCAGGTATAAATTTTTCTCGTCCCATCCTTTTGCGATCACAGGTATATGCGGAATATATCTATCGATGTATTGCAAAGCCTGGTATGCTTGAAAGGCATCAGGTACTTTACTATCTAATGCATGATAGATCGTCCATAAGCCTGCTGACGGATGCAACAGTTTATTTCCTAACAGATCTTTGTATTCAGCATACCATCCCTTATCACTCATCCATAATTTTTTATTGATCGCAGCTAAAATTTTTTCAGCTTCTTTTTCATATACTGTTCCATCTTCTCCAATGAGTTTTGCCAGTCGAGCTGCCTCTTTATTGGCCCTGTAATTATAAGCACTGGAATGTGTAACGCCTCCTCCACTGTATTGTAAAGCATCACTTGCCCAGATAGCTGCATAAGCATCATATAAACCATCGCCATCAGCATCAAAGTTTTTCTTTTCCCATGCAAGATGTCTCTTAAGTAATGGCCACATTTTTTTTACATAGCTAGTTTCACCTGTATAATTAAAGTGATTCAACAACTGATCAATGAAAACAAGATTCATATCATAATGATGAGCACCAATATAACCATTCGGGTTACGGGCTATATATCCCTCACTGAATAATTGCGTACCGACTTTCTCAACATGTCTTGCAAGATTTAATGCTGTATCCATCACAACTCCTGTTGTCGCAGGTGTTGTGAGTTGTGATTTTGCATAAGCATCAAAATGTATCCTGGCCCTATCATGCCAGCCCAATGGATCAGCGACATAAGCTCCACGCCAGCCGGGTAAACGCATACGCCATGCAATAGCGCCATGCATATAAGTAGGATCTTCCCAAATTGCATCGGCTGCTACAGATAATGTTGCTCCTAATGTATTCAACCAGGCATCTGGTATTTTGATCTTAATACGATCGGCCATCTTCTGTCTCGCAGATTCTGCATCTTTAAATTCCTGTTCTGCACTTTGTGTAACCAGAGTAATTGCATTATGAAAAAGAAAATAATCTTCCTTATTCTTCAACAATAGCTTTCCAGTAATGCAAAAATCTTTTTTAGCTGTTATAGAATTATTGAATGCTTTATCGGGATCAGATGCATCCGTTAGCTGAATAGTTGAAGAAGATGGGAAATAACCAGTGATCATTTTTGCTTCTTTAGAAGTTTCACCGGTTAACTCGCTTTCAGGTTTTGTTTGAATTTCATATCGCTCTGCTTCTGTCAGCACTTTACCTGTTCCATAACTTAAAATGAACTTATCTTTCAATAACTGGTAACGATTATCCGTACAGTTCTCTGCTTTCAAATAAAAAGAGGATTCAGGATCGGCACCCACATCGCCGTCTCTTGAAAATTTTTTCCCTGATGCTCCGCCATAGACCCATACCAACTGAACATCTTCCGTAATATTTTCAGGTTTGATCTTTACAATCATTCCTTCCGCATTACTTAATGCTAAAACGGTTATAAATAATTTCCCTCTCCCCAGCAGCTCATCTTCAATTTCATAGATCATGCTGCCGGCACGGTATATTGCTTTTATTTTTTGCGCGGTGATCAGCCATTTATGTTGTGATGCGTTGATCAAACCAAAACGAAGATTGCCTCCCATTCCCGGCATATACATAGCAAATTCCGGCAGGTCGCCTGCTTCCACTCTGAATGCCGTATTCGTTCCATATAATGCACGGGTGAATCGTTGATCTCCATTTTCAATTACAAAATCAGTTCCTTCTGGATGATAGCGAACCGTTCTTTCTTTATCATGCCAGAGCTGCTGAGAAAAAATACTTTTCCCGATAAGTAAACAAATGATCAAAAGAATTTTTCTCATTGATAATATTGCTGAGGTCTAAAACATTTTTTTTAACCCTTCCCATTTCACTTTCCAATCTTTTGGGAATCCGATATTGATCTCTTTATCTGCATCAGCACCTGTACACATCAGCGCAACCGCATTCAATACGCCACCGTTTCCCGGCAAATAAATTGTTAACCGGTCATCCTGGTAATTATGTCCGTTGATCAAGTAGGTGTTTGTTTTGATGGGCATCAATAAAGCATCAACTGCTTTTTCACCAAGATGCAATCTAGCCGCAGTCATTGCGGTCAATGGGAAATCCCATCCCCATGTATCATTCCATTTCCAAATTTTTAAAACTGTATCCAATGTATTTTTCATTATCGTGGTATTCAAACCATGAACAGCTGGTAAAGTACTGTATGCCCCAAGAACGGCGGGATGATCAGTCAAATATCTTGAATTGGGTTCGTAACAATCAGGTGTACTTTCAGTGGCGAGATAAACATTATTTAATTGTGGTAATGGCGCAAAATTATTAATGATCTCATCCCATTTTTTATCTCGTGGTAAACCCAAACGCTGCTTCCATTCCTGTGCTTTTTGTAAAGCCCAGCTCCAATACGCCAGTTCATAGGTTGGATTGAATGTAGTAACCGCATCAAAACATTCCTGTGCCGGAATCAATCCTTTTCCGAGATCATATTTTTTTGTTTTTGCATCATAAGATGGAAATGAAGCCATAAAATCAGCAGTGGCAAACAAGAGATCTTTGTACTTATTCAAAACTTCTTTTGTTGGCTTGCTGCGATAAAGCATTTCAGCCATATAAATAAAATGTGGTTGTTGCCAGATAAGAAATGCTCCAACTGATGATGGTGATTCATCTCCTTCGTTATCGGTCATTTTTTGCCAGCGCAAACCATCGAAGCCTTGTCGCTTTGCTATGATCTTTGCTTTCTTTGCAACTGTAAAATACCAGTCCAAACTTTTTTCCATTAATTCGGGTCTTCCCCATTGTGCATAATGAACCGCATGCCACCAATGCATTTCCAAATGTGGTTTACCATACCAACTATTATAAGTTAATCCTGTTTCCTGTGGCGGATAAGCAGATGAACATTGAGTTTTTGTAAGATATTGCGATAACACAACTCGTCTTTCTATTTCAAAAGCTCTTGGATCTTTTACTGCTGAAAAATCAACAGCGCCACCGCTAAGCCAGAATTTTTTATACGCAGTGCGACTATTATTTAATGTTTGCGGAAATAGTGGAACAGGTTCATTTAATCTATGCTGATTAAACAGGCATGTAATTTCAAAACTCGTTGTTGTGGATTGCGGGACAACTACATAATAATTGGGGCTTGATCTTTCCAGCTTTGCTGGACTACTCCATTTTAAATTAAGCATGTAATCAGTAGTGTCAATGCTGCTTGTAATGACGCCATTGTTTGGAGTAAATTGAGCAGGAGATGTGAATGACGACTCATCTTTCCAGTTATTACCAACATCTTTCCATTGTCCATTGGGAAAAGGTATCCTGAATCGTACCTGGATCTTATTGACTTTTAGCAAATCCGATTCAATTCTAAATGAAACCGCATCCTGTGTTTGGTGACAAACTGTGGTTACTTTAATTAGAACATTTTCTACAGTAAACGAACTTGTAATGATACCTGTCCAAAGATCCAATTGCTGATCAATATTTTTTATATCCTCAACTGTTGCCAATGAACCATCTTTCTTTTTTATTTCAAGCCCGATATTTCCTAATTGCAAACGATGCGGATTGACACGGAAATATTCAACTGCCTCCTTTGCTCTTTCAGGTTCTTTCGGCTGCACTGTATAAGATATCTTTCTTCCTTCCAACTCATAAACTTTTTGTGCTTCTTCAATTTTCAAGTTTTCAGTATTAGGAAAGCTATGCCATCCCCAAACAGATTGTGTACCTAATGGGACCCCGTTCGCATACGCATTAGGGAAAGACTGCATGCCGGTGGCATCAACTGTAAAGGCAAAATTTCCGTTACCAACAGATAAAGATGAAAGCGAATCGATCTTATTCACATGCACATTATGTCTTTGCACTACTGTCTGCCGATTGATAAACTGAGAGAAGGAGATATTAAAACACAATAGAGTTATTGTAGATATTAATATAGCGGGATATTGTAAGCTTGGTCTTAGCATTTCATCGAATGTACTTCAATGGTGTAATAGTTACAGGGCCCAGCAAGCCGGATGGTTTTGGTTCCCATTTGGCAGCAGTAAATAATCCATCAGTCCCGCGATTCTCGGCAAGTCTCGCTGACATATTTATATTATAAAATTTCTTCCATTGCACTCCTCTTTTATCCAGGTCAATTATACGGTTTGCCATTCCATTGGTTATAACCACCTTCAGGTCATTAACTGGTTTCATTAAGTTTGGTGAAATTGATACTGTATATGAAGGCCCGATCAGTGTTACTATTTTCTTTCCATTTAATATTATTGTCGCTGACTCTTTCACATCACCTAAATTCAGCAACCATGAAGTAGCATTGCCGGAAGGTTTATTAAAACTTGTACTGTATTCAGCCGTTCCTGAAAATTCCTTTACCCCGGCAAGGTCAAGCATTGTCCACGATTTTAATTCATTCAAACTTGTTGAGGCAGGTAATGAAGGACCACCAGAAATGAATTTTAAATCCCATTTACCATTTAATGTAATCGCATCCCCTGCTGCTTCAATATAAGGGAATAATGCCCCTCTAAACTTTGCGGCCCCCGTTTGTACAACGCATGATTCACCAGGAGCCAGTTGTAAAAAAATATCAAGTGTATTTGCATCACCTTGTTTTGTCATAGCTACGCCGCTTCTTTGTTGCATCGGGTCAAACAAAATAGCATTTTGAATATTAGTGTTCAATAAAACCCAATTGTCAAAAGTTTCTTTCCCATCATTTGTAATAAAATAATATTCGCCGCCATTAATTTTTCTCCGGATGCATTTTAGCTTGTTATCGGCGAGATACATCTCATGTCTTACACCTGCATTTGCTAAAAGATATTTTATCTCTTTGCCTTCCCAAATCATGCCTTTTCCACTTGTTGAATTACTAATACCAGCAGCATTTGTTATTATAAATGGCATTTGTCTTATCAATGCATCAAATTGTTTTTGTTTGTTTTCAATATCACTTAATCCGGGAACCATTGAAGGGATACCATCCTGAAAAATTATTGTGGCTCCCTTGTTAGCGAGAGAAACTAATTTCTGCAATGTATTTAGTGGCAAATATTTTACGCCGCTTAAAACGATAGTTTCATATTCACCACCAGGGGCTTTTATTTTCCCATTGACAAATTTTAAGAGTTGAATTTGTTTATCACTTACCAGGTCCCAGGCATACCCCAACTCAAGCATTTGCTCGGCTGCTTTTTTAAATGGAGTTTCATCAAACCCCTCCATACCATCATAATGATGTAGCATACCACCTCGTGATGGCTGATTGTTTCTATCTGCAAATGGGAAATATAACAGCACATCATTATCAGGTTTTCCTGCCTGTAAAAAACTCTGGCATCTTGCTGCATAAGCATTCAATGCATTGAAGTCTTTCCAGAAAGGATTGGCGGGAGTAAAATGAACGGCTGCATAAAATAACCAGCCTGGCCATGGTTCATTTTGTGGCGAATAATTGGTGCCGTGATAAAATATATGATTCACACCGCCGAGAAAATATTTATCAAGTATAAGTTTTACATCACCAAGCGATGAAAGAAAATGTTCATTGAGCCATGTTGCGGATTCAGACGATGCCAATGGTTTGCCCATAACATGTGCTGACGAAGTAGCAAACTTGAAACGTGTAAGATTGGTGCCTTCTGTTTCTGGAATATCGATAGTAGCATACAGATCCAAAATGTTTGCAGGTGAACCATGACTTTGATTACGGATCAGCTTTCCTTTTGCTTTTGCCCACTGATGCCATGGCTGTGTAAACTTCTCCAACAAAAGCTCAGAGATCGTTTCGCGATAATCATATAATACTCTTGTGTGCCTGTCAGAATTATCAGCAGCAAATAATGCAGGTAACTCATTCTTCAGATCATAGCCTCTTCTCTTTTTAAATTCATTAAAGAAATTTGGTGTCCAGTTGCTTTGCCCCCTTGCATCATCTACTTCATAACTGTCATTAAAAAAACTTCGAAGACCCGAAATATTTTTTCCCGCAAATGCTTTATCAAATTTTGATAAATAATTTTTCAATGCCTGGTCACTAAAATGATCGATCGCTCTGCCTTCGCCACCCGGCGCAGCTCTTTCCACCATTTTTCCATGCAATCCTTCAAAGAGTGCTATTAATTTCCATTTACCAGCAGGCGTATTCCAATTTAATTTACCATTGGCAACTTTTGTCGTTGCATCAATTGATTTTCCATTTTCATCATAGGCCATTAATAATTCTAGTGGCAGCATCACATCAAACCTTACCTGGTCCAATGCCATTTCCTGTAAATTCTTATTTGCAGAAATAGGATTCAACACCTGATCAACCCGCAACGGTTTTCCATTTGCTGTTCTTACAAAACTTTCCTGGCGATATTGAATTGTGTCTTTCAATATCTCCCCTCCGTTTAAACTATATGTTTTGTATGCGATGTATTTGCTTGCATCTTTATCTTCAACCCACGGACCACCAAAAGGCCAGCCAGTTCCTGTCGCCATATCAATTCCCAAATTCAATCGCTTTGCTTCTGACAAAGTATATTGAAACATCTCCATCCACTTCGGCGATAAAAAATCTATGAATTTATCTTCTGCACCTTTTACTCCGTAGATCGGTGTTATTTCCAATCCACCCAATCCAGCCTGTTGATACAATTGCATGGACGCAGATAAATTCGGTTTATCAACCGCACTACCCTCCCACCACCAACGGGTCCATGGTTTAGTTTGCTGCGTTACCGCTGGCCATTTTATTTGTGCAAATGAATTTTGAAGAAAGCAGCTTACTGCGATCACTAAAACAAATTTTATTCTCATTTGGCCAGTCAGGTTTTTTTTATTTCAACCGCATACACGTTTGCTTCGCCTTCAAAATTCGCTCTAAAGATGATCCATTTTCCATCAGGGCTAAAATGAACATTTGGTTCAAGTTTATATTGATGGTGTTTCATATTCACTAATTTCTCCGTATCAAATTTATTACCGTTGGGCGTAAACAAATTTATCCATTGGCCATTCGGTGCTTTCGCTACTGCTCCCGGATCTCCACCGTCACCTGCAAACAAGGTTTCATCAGCATTTGAATTATAATGCACACTCCAGTCATTTCGCTCCACTCTGTATTTTTTTTCTTTGCCAGTTGCTACATCATAACCACCAACAAAAAAAGTTTCCCCTTTGGGTTGTTGCAGATCAAACCAGATCGTTTTTCCACTTTTACCAAACCATTCATGTCCCCAAATTTCATTCTCAATGGTTCGGTGATGAACCTGTGTGACCTTCTTTGTATTCACATCGATCGTCCATACCCTGTTCACTTTATGCCAGGGACCCTCATGACAAAACATCAATAACGATGGATTGACAGAAGAGAATTGCACATGATTAAGCCATGCACTATCAGTAAAAATTTTATTCAGCTTCCCGGTTTGTACATCAATGGTAAATAAAGTCTTTGGCAAATGAGCGTCATAGATCAAATTGAAGAAATCACTTTTGGTTGGATTATTTTTTAAGATCTCTTTTTCAGCATCAGTAGCTCTCGAACCTGCAAGTAAGGTACCATTTACATTTACTGCTGAAATTGAGGATTCAAAATCTTCCGGAAAAACAAATACCAGTTTTTCTTTTCCTGTTCTTTTATTTAGGGAAAAAACACTGTCCTGGATTTGATAAAAAACGGTTTGTGTCTTTTCACACACTACTTCTCCATTCATTGGAGAATTTCTGAAAGTAAGCTGTTTTGTCTTTCGTGTTGCCAGGTCAATGCTATAGACCTGCCTGTTGTTTACGTTTTCATTTTTCGTTTCTTCCTTCTTCATATCGGTAACTTCAGCCGGGTCCTGTTTGCTGCTATTATAAAATATCATCTCATTACCAATAAAAGGATTATTATGAAAATAAAAGCTCAGGCTGTTGCCTTCGAGCCCTGAAGATAATTTTACTATTTTATGATGAGTGTCTTTATCGATCCACTCTGCAGGCATTTTCTGGCCCCCGGTTTCCATTAAAGGCTGAGCAAAAACCGGAAGAACGATGCAAATGGGAATTAATGATGGCAATACTTGTTTGGCAATACAAATCAGGGATTTCATATCAAGCAATCTTTAGCTTATAAAGTACGGACATTCGGAGTTTCTTTGTATCCTGTACAGTCCTGAAATAAATTTTTAGTTAACACTCACCGATATCCTTAAAACAGAAACAGAAAATGCCGGCAGAATATGATCGAACTTATTTGTATTTATTAAAAGTTTTTTCTCCTCGGGCTTTAATTTTTCGAGCTCAGCAACTTTATTATAACTATAAATATCATTGGCCGCAAGCGTTTGCAAAATGCTTTCCGTTTTTGAAATCTTGCATCCTTTCAGATCCAATTCAATTTGTTGGGGTGTTGATGCGCTATTCACAATTTTGATGATCAATTCTCCTTTTTGTTTATCAATAACGACACTACAGTAAAGGCTATCCTTACCCGCCACTGGTTTGTCATCTTCCGTTATAGCTATCACATGTGTTCCTTTATTTGTAGAAAATAATTTTTGAACATAATAACTAGGAGTAGCCATCGAATTCAAATTATCAAACCAGATCAGGTCTGGTCTCCATTGCCATGCATCTACATGTGCAAATAAAGGAGCATAAGAACACATTTGTACCACATCCGCATTTCGTTCGAGGCCAGTCATAAAAGCCGCTTCAGCCAATGCAGCCTCCCAATTATTCCGGCCTTCAGTATCAGGATTCTCTTTTGAGTGGGCCGCATATTCACCGGCAAAAACCTTTGGACCTGTTCTTTCATAAGTATCATAGCGGCTTGCATTACTAAAAAACCATGCTGGAGGCTTGTAATAATGTTCGTCAATCAATGTCGGTTTCAATTGTTTTAATTCTTTCCATGCATAATTAAAATATTCTCCTTCGGCAAACGGACCGGCGCCTGATACAATTTTGATCGCAGGATATTTCGAAAGAATTGCCTTTTCAAAAACCTTATAACGTTCGATGTATTGTGGCTCCCACTGTTCATTCCCCACACCAAGAAATTTAAGATTGAAAGGTTGCGGATGTCCCATATCACTACGTAGCTTGCCCCATTTAGTAGTGACATCGCTGTTTGCAAACTCAATTAAGTCGATCGCATCATCAATATAAGGTTGCAATTCATCCATTGCTACTACTTCACCGCTATTGAACTGGCAAGCCATACCACAGTTTAGTATTGGCAATGGTTCGGCCTCCAGGTCCGCTGCCAATAAAAAGTATTCATAAAAACCCAAACCAAAACTTTGATAATAATCCGGTGCAGATCTTCGCGGAAATTCAACATTCCAACGATTCATGATCACTTTCCTGTCATCAACATTACCGACAGTTGTTTTCCATTGATAACGGTTAGTCAAGTCTTTTCCTTCAACAATACAACCCCCAGGAAAACGAATGAAGCCGGGTTTTAAATCCGCGATCTTTTGTACCAGATCATTCCGCAATCCACCGGGCCGATTTTTCCATGTATCATGTGGGAACAAAGAAACCATATCAATGTCGATCACGCCAGAGCCTTCAAATATTAAATTCAATTTTCCTTTTTGCGCTGTGTCAGTTGTTGTAATTGACGAGGAGTATTTTTTCCAGACATTTGAAAAATTTTCTATCATAGTACTGCCAATTTCTTTGCCAGCAGAATTCAACAACTGAATTTTTATTTTAATATTGGTTGGCTTTTCTGTTCGGGCCATAATAGAAAGATCATATTGCTTTTCTTTATGAACACCGAGTCCTCTGAAGCCTTCGTTACTCAATGAATAATTTCCTTCAGGATCATTTATTGTTATTCTTGCAAACCGTGCATTAGAAGAGTTGTCAGACTTATTGACAATAAGAATTCTTCCTTTTTGATAATTCACCCTGCTTTCCCGCCAGCCCATCATAGCTGTTGGAAATTCAAAAGAACGGTTCTTTACCAACTCAGCATATAAACCGCCATCCGCTCCAAAATTTATGTCTTCGAAAAATACACCCCACATCGTCGGTGCTATGGAAGCGGTGGGTTTATCAGCTACCACAGTCAGTTTTCTTTGAGAGAAAGAATTCAAACTTAAGATCAAACCCAACAAACAAACTATTCGCTTTTTCATTTATTTTTTTCTTTTAATTGTAAAGCACTATCATTTATATCAAAAGAAAAGTTACTTAATAATCCAAAAATCTCTGCTCCGGCTAAAATAGCGGGACCATATCCATGCGCTGCAAAAACATTTACTGGCCGGTAATAATAAAACGCAGGGTCAAATGCCATTCCTGTGCCCACACAGGTTCCTTCTACCTGTCCTTTGTCATTGATCTTCGTTGATACAGCATTCCATGCTAATATGCTCATCGGTCCGTAAGCCATTGCATCTATCCAACCTTTATTACAAGCATGTGCAATGCAGTAAGAATAAATAGCTGTTGCGGATGTTTCCAAATAGCTATCATTTCTATCTAATAATTGATGCCAGAAGCCTGAACCACTTTGATAAGATGCCAATCCCTTTACAAGATCTTTAAATTGCTGAAGGACCGCATTTCTACCTGCGTGATTTTCTGGTAACACATCTAAAAGTTCGCTCATCGCCAATAGTGCCCAGCCATTGGCTCTACCCCAGTGAAACTGCGGATGAACTTCCATGCTTTCGACCCAGCCATGCATGTACAATCCTTTTTCTTTATTAAACATTCTTTTACTGTAATTCAATACCTGTTTCACGGCATCGTCAAAATATTTTTTATCACCAGTTAGTTTACCCATTTGTGCCACTGACGGTATATACATAAATAAGTCATCCAGCCATAAAGTGTTTTTCTGTGGACGATTTCGACCAATAGTGCCGTCTTTCAGCCGGTATTCTTTTGTAAAAATATATTTGATATAGTTATCTATCAGCGGTCGCAGATCATTACTTAAGCCACTGCGTTGCGCTTTTATCATCGAAGCACAAACAGCACCGGCATCATCCAGTGCATGTGGATCTATAGGCTGATTGAACAATCTTCTTTTTTGAATATAGTCAAGAGGAAATTTTGATTTGACTGCAAGTATCCATTTCGCCAAAAAATCAAACCTGGTTTTTACGTAATCAGCATATTTTTTATCTCCCGTTGTTTCCGTTGCTCTTTGCATGGCAGAATAAGTAACCCCCCATTCATAGCTTGTCAAACGAAAATCTCCTTGCCTGATAATTGTATTTGTATCCAGCTGATCTATATAATTTAAAATTTCTCCTGATTGTTTATTCATCATTTGTGCAGGTGTAGTAGCATCGAGATAGTTAAATATTCTATCGATCACAGCTTTTACATTTTCCTTCGAAGGCGCCTCATAAGGCACAGGATAATCCACCTTCATTGCATGAAGTGGGGTCGTAACATCATTTTTAGCTGAAGGTGGTTGCTGACCGTTTACTTTAAACAGAAAAAGAACGGAAATAACTACAGGGCAAATAATTTTTTTCATAATGCAGGCAAATTAGATATAACTGGCAATAGCAGTTTTTAAAATTATTGAAACCATATCCGTTTTCGTCCTGCGCTATCCTGTACAATAAAATGGAGGATCTTAAAAAATGAAAAGACCCCGATCATTTCGGGGCCCTTTTCATTAATCGAAAACTGCTGCTTATATCTATGTTAGTATCCCGGATTTTGCATCGCTGTTTTTTGTGCCGGAGTCAGGGCAGCTCCACCGGCTTGTATGCCATCTAAGAATGTTTGAGGAATCGGACGTAAAAGATGTTTATCTGCAATAGTAGTTGCGGCTTCAACATTAAATGCCTTGGCTCTTGCAACTAATGTTTTTGTTCTCGACAAATCTGCCCAGCGGTGAAATTCTCCCATTAATTCACGGGAACGTTCATCTAACACAAGGCATAGCATTTTATCATATTGACTAGACAGTGCCAAAGTATTAATAACAAATTGATCTTGTGCGGGCAAAGTATTAACATCAGTTATAGCCAAACTTGCCGCGGCAGCTGTAGTTACCGGAATATTATTTGATTCGTAATATGAATTTCCCGCATAAAATGAATTCGAAACACCTGCTGGTTGAAGAGCTGCTGACAGTAAGGTATTTCCTCCATCATTGTACGCAGTTCTGTTTTCTCCACCAACGAATTGAGCCCTTGTACGAACTGCATTAATATAAGGCAATGCATCAGCATAAGTACCAGTGCCAGCTTTAGCCAGCCTGATCTTTGCTTCGGCAGCAATTAAATAGGTCTCGGCTGAACGAGCTAAAATAAAATCTCTGTGACCCTGAACATCATTTAAAGCATTTCTTGAACCATCCAGATATTTACTTAAAGATGGGAAAGCTTGATAAGCCGTTGTTAAATCAGTATTCAATGCACCGTCTGTTGTTCTGCCATTAGGATAAGCTACATAAGTAGTCGGTATTGGTCTCCCGGTGCCATTGACATCATTAACAAGAGAATTTGTCGTGCCAATTGTGCCTTTACTAATTTTTGATAAAGGGAATCGTGTATCGCCTGGTTGATTGATCACGAACATAATTCCCAGGTCACCTTTAATATTTGGAGAAGCAGCTGTACCATTTACAGCACTTTTAGTTTTAAAAGATTTCCAAAATCTTGAATCATTAACCATATCATATAAACGATAGTCGTAGTAAGTGGTCGCTAACCTGCTAAAAGGTCTGTCACCCGTCAGATCACGAGCCATTTGGTCCTGGATATCATACCTGGAAACAAAATACAAATGCTGCGTATTCCCTGTATTAAGATTGGTAGTTACATCATTGGTTAACTGAGCAGAAAGGATAACTTCCGGTAAGGTTTCGTTTGCTGAATTGATACCCGTAAAATTCCATATACTTTTAAAATCGGAAGCCAATGGGTGCCTGGAGATTACCCCATCACAAAGAGTAACAGCAGCCGCTAAGTCTGCAGCTACAGTAGAAGAGTTCCATGAACTGTTTATTTCACTTGCTCTGTATAAATATGTTTTTGCCAGAAAATGATCAGCGGCATCTTTTGTAATACGATAAGGGCCACCTGCAGTTGGTAACAGAGTAGATGCCTGTTGCAAATCCTTAACTATCTGAGCGTATATATCTTTTGGATCTTGTCTTGTAAATTCCAATTCAACTGTTGTTGATGGTAATAACTTAAGCGGTACAGCACCAAATTGACTTACTAATCTTAAATAGCAATAAGCCCGCATAAAATATCCTTCCCCTAAAGATGTCTTCTTAATTGCATCGGCTGTGGAAGTACTATTTGTCGCATTTTGAATTAACAAATTAGCATCTCCGATCCCTATATACAGGGCATCCCATTGATTATTGACACCCATCAAATTACCATTGGTAGCAAGTGCGGGATTAAAAGTTGGATCATAATTGTTCCAGGGTGAATTGGACGGATCTCCACCGATATGAAATTCATCCGTTCCATAATTTGTAGCACAATAAAACCATTCCCCGTTTGTCGGAACCTCAAAAACCTGGAAATACGTACCCACCGCCAATTGTTGTATGCCGGCATCAGTTTTATAAAACTCATTATTTGGTGCCGTTGTAAGTTCTTCGTCCAAAAATTCTTTTTTGCAAGACGGAATAATAAGAAGTACTCCTGCAAAAAATATTAATTTTTTAAAAATATTATACTTATTCATATAATTCAATTTGATTATTATTAAAATGATGCATTGATTCCAAGTGTATAGCCTCTGTTCCAGGTTGGGCTCACGACATCCATATCACGGAATTTGATCTGGGAGTATAGCATCCCAGGATTTTGCACCTGGAAATAAATTCTTAAGTTAGATACTCCCGCTTTAGCAATTGGTTTAAAATTATATCCCAACGATATGTTTCGGATCTTAATAAATGAAGCATGCAAATAACCTAATGAGGCATAATAAGGATCAAGTGGTGCACCACCTGCATTGAAGATGGGCTTTTGAAATTCAGCATTTGGATTGTTTTCAGTATAATAGTTAACCTCCCTAGTAACATAGCGTGCCGGTTCTGTTTCACCTCCATAATTATACATATAGTTCAATCGTCCGTATAAAAAGATAGAAAATTCTAATTGTTTATAAGTAACAGTATTGGTCATACCAACTATCCAACGAGGCCTGGTCCATCCAATTATCTGGCGATCATTATTTCCATCAATTTTATGATCCCCGTTAACGTCTTCAACCCTTACATTGCCAGCAGAAAACGCATTACCATTGGCATTAAATGCCTGCATTTCTGTTTTATCGCCCGGCTGCCATAATCCAAGCGCCTTATAACCATAAATTACACCAATTGGTTGATCAATGAACCAGGTATTGCTTATATCATTTTGTTTTCCATTGGATAATGTTACGATATGTTCTTTTTGCCATGCAGCAGTCGTTGTAGTAGTCCATGTTAGATCTTTCTGCCTAACATTTACTGTTGTTAGCGTAATATCTACTCCTGTGTTTGCTGTTTCACCGATATTAGCAAAAGTGGTGTTGAAACCTGTAACAGTTGGAATATTTCTCTGCAGTAATAGATCTGAAGTGTTTGAAGTATACACATCCACACTACCGGAAATTCTGTTTTTGAATAAGCTGAAATCAACTCCGATATTGTATTGAGTTGTTTTTTCCCAACCAAGTTCCTGGTTTGCCAAAGTTGAATTTGGTATTGAACCTGCAGTGCTGGAAGTATAAAAAGGATAAAAAAGTGAAGTTGCCGGACCTTGTGTTGCATAGGGGGCAATAGCTGAATTACCCGTAACACCAGCACCAATTCTTAATTTTAAATCATTGATCCAACCCAGGCCATTCATGAATCCTTCTTTGCTAATTCTCCAGGCTAATGCAGCTGAGGGGAACCATGAATATTTATGTCCTTCTGCAAGAACAGAAGAACCATCCTGGCGGGCTGAAACAGTTAATAAATATTTATCCTTAAAACTGTAGTTAAGTCTTGCCATGTATGAAGTGAGCTGCTGTTCGATGATATTAGATGATGTACTTAGTGTACCGGTTACAGTACCACTAGTTAATGCATTCCACAACTGAGAAGATAAAGGGACACCAAGACCTGTTGAATTACTTGTTTCCTGAGTATAACCTGTTGCGCTTTGTAATAAAGTTAATCCAAAAGTATGTTGGCCAATGGTTCTGTCGTAATAAAGCAAATTATCTAATGTGTAGGAATAAGTACTGGTTTTGGTGAGTGAAGCATAGCTACTGCTACCACCATTAGCCACTGAGTTCTTATCTATATAAACTCCATCACGAAAATAAGACAGGTCCGGACCAAAGTTCAGACGATACTTCAATCCTTTTAGTATAGGGGCAATTGAACCAAAATCTACCTGGGCATATAAACTCCCAAAAGCTCTCAGTGTTACCCTCTCATCAATATTATATTTCCATTCATCAACAATGGTCTTAATAGCATTATCACCTCCCGGAAATGAGATCCTGTTACCGGCAGAATCATAAGGTACTGCAAAAGGGAAATTTGCTCTTGCGGATTCATATAAGCCGCCCTGGGGATTGCCTACAGTAGATACTCCCGTGCCGGATTGCCCATATTGTTGTGTACCATAACTAAAGTTTAAATTAGTTCCAAAAGAAAGCCATTTAGTTGCAGCAATATCTATGTTAGATCTTGCAGTATATCTTTCAAATGACTGTCCTTTTATGGTTCCTTTATTATTCAAATAACCGAAAGAACCATACGCTTTAATTTTATCGGTTCCACCACTTACACTAAGTATATTATCAGTAGTCATAGATTGTTGTGTAACCATACCTCTCCAATCTGTCGTCGCCACTTTAGATCCATCCCAGGTTCCAGAAGCCCATCCCTGGGCGATATTAGCCCATGCATATTTATCAGCAGTTTGGCTAAAATAAACTTTGTCTCTGTTTATATCCGGTTGGTCTCCCCGGGGATAGGTGCTGACACCAGTTGTCGTATTTAACCCTGCATAATAATATGCCCAACGACGGAAAGTAATAAAATCACTTGCATTAAACTTTTCTTCATTATCAACTAATTGATCAAGAGTAAAAGAACTGTTGAGGCTTAATGTCATCTTTCCTGCCTTCGCTTGTTTTGTAGTAATGATGACAACCCCATTGGCGCCACGAGAGCCGTAAATAGCAGTGGCAGAAGCATCTTTCAGGACATCAATTGATTCAATATCCTGGGGATTGATATTATCAATGCTGCCAGTGATTAATGGAATTCCATCAACTACAAATAATGGTGTGTTTGATGCAGTCAAAGAACGTACACCGCGGATGTTAATAGAGGGAATAGTACCCGGGCGTTCATTTGAACCTATATCAACACCTGCAACTTTACCCTGCATGGCCTGCAATGCATTGTCAACCGGGCGAGACTTGATATCCTTCTGATTGATACCCCCTACGGCACCGGTTACATCCTTTCTTTTAACTGTTGTGTAACCGATAACAACAACATCCTGTAATGCTGAAGCAATGCTTGAAGTGTGTACGATCACTTCCTCTTTGTTAGCAATAGCAACCTCCATTTGGGTAAATCCAACTGATGTGATCACCAGCGTTGCAGTTCCTGATGGGGCCATCAATGAATAAGAGCCATCAGCAATAGTTGAGGTAGCAATGGTGGTACCCTTTACCTGTACCGTGGCGCCTTCTACAGGTTTGCCGTTTTCATCAAATACTTTACCGGATACTTTAAAAGAAGTTTGAGAAAATGAAGTAAGTGAAAGCAAAAACAGAAGTGTAAGCATGAAAACACTTCTGCAAATAGCAGTTTGTTTTGACATATAGCAGCAGTTTTATTTTTGAAAAATCAAGAATTAAAATGGAATTTAACAATCTTATTTTAATCCTCAATTTAAAAATAGTCACTATCAGACAAAAACCATCATGCTGCATCCTGCAAATCAATCTAAAAACAAGAAATCTACGCAATCGTTACCGGAATTATGAAAAAGCAGAATATCCTGTGCACAAAAAATGGTGGCCATTTAAAATAATGACACACCATTTTCTTCACTGACTGCTTGTATGAAGTCGTTTAATATCCTGGGTTCTGAGAATAAAGACCGGGTGCAGCGTCTAACTGCGATTGTGGAATTGGATAAATAATAGCATTAGCCGTTACCTGGTTCATTTTATGCACTGCTACATCTTCAACAGCTATCCATGCATTCATAATTGTTATCAGGTTGCCGCTTCTTTGCAGATCAAACCATCGTAAACCCTCGCCTGCAAATTCTCTTCTTCGTTCATCAAACAATTGCGCAAGTGTAACGTTCGAAATAGCAGGTTGTCCGGCTCTTGTTCTTACCTGGTTAACAATAGCATCAACATCCGTCTGAGCGCCGGGTGCTCCATGCAAAATACATTCGGCTTTTAGCATTAAGATGTCTGTATATCTTATAGCAATAAAATTGATGCCCCAATCAAAACGTGTTGTTGTTGGGATCTTAGTTGTATCTAAATATTTTCTGAAGAATGCATGATTATCAATAGTACCTAAATTATTGTAAGCTGTTGTATGAAAAAATGGCGTCTTGCGTGTATCATTTGATGCATAAGCTGCCAGCAAATTGTTTGATACAGATGGTGTGCCCAATGCTCCGCCTAATGTAGGATTACCTGTTGGTAATGCATTAAAATATGCCTGGGGAACAAGTTGCCATGGAAAAGTAGCTCCAAGAACAGGATTCTGTCCTGTTAAATACATAATATCAAATATTGCCTCTTTATTGGCAGTTGGGCTTTGATTACTATAAGAAAAAATACCAGTAGCAGGTACGGGGAAAGCATAATTACCAACGTTGAAAACAAAACCACCATTAGTAATGATATCCTGTAATAATGTTAATGCATTAGCCCATTCATTTAATCCCATGCCTGGTCCTTCAATTCCATAATTTGGACCTGAACGGGTCATATAAACTTTTGCAAGCAACGCTTCTGCAGCATACTTGCTTGCACGGCCAACATCGCTTGCTGTATAGGAAGGGAATACACCGGAAAAGTTTGCTGGCAAATTCGCTATTGCAAATTGAAGATCGGCAATGATAAATGCATATACATCAACAACAGCGCTACGTTGAATAGTAGTTGCTTCGAGAGCAGTTACAGGGTGATCAATAAGAGGTACTTTACCAAAATACTTAACAAGATCGAAATAGAAAAAGGCACGCAGAAATCTTGCTTCTGCTGTTAACCTGTTAGATAATGGTACTGAACCAACATAAGCGCCATTTTTATCAATTTGTTCGAGCACGGTATTAGCTCTGAATATTCCACTAAAATTTGCACTCCATGCTTCTTCAACATAAACATTCGGAGCTATCCCAACTGCAAAATTATTAATGGGATCAGGATCACGACCAACATCATTGGTTGGATAGATATTATCAGACCTTACTTCTGAAAGAAACAGTGCCCTGTCCGGATAACCTCTCAAAGAATTATAAGTTGCATTAATGGCTTGTATAAAATCGCTGGGCTGCTGATAAAAAGTTTGAGTTGTTGCCGTTGAGATCGGCACCTGGTTCAGGTCCTTTTCACATGATGAAAGGATGCCAACCACTATAATTAAAATAAAAGATATTTTTTTCATTCTATTTAGATTAGAGTTATTAGAAAGTAAATGACAATCCGAATATCAAAGATTTTGGCAGCGGCATCCCTCCATAATCTCCGGCTTCAGGATATGAACCATTGGTGCTTACCGTTGTATTCGCTGCTTCAGGATTTAAGCCATTGACGTATTTATCATGACCAAAAAAGTTTTCCAAAGTAAAATAAACCCTTGCCTCGTGTATCGTCTGGGATTTAAAAAGGCTTTTCAAATTATAGCCCAATGAAATATTTCTTACTCTGAAGTAATCTGATGAATATAACCAATCAGTTGCAGCAGTGATCGGGTTGTTATATGTTGAATATGCTTTGCCGAACCTACCTTCACCCTGGTCTGTTTCAGAATACCATCTGTCTACATAAGATGCCGGATGATTATCAGATCTTCCCTGGCCCGGACGTGAAATGGCCCTGCCCAATTGTGAATAAATATGACCACCCCATTGACCCTGGATCAAAACATTTAAATCAAAACCTTTATAACGTACAGTATTAGTCATACCCCATGTATAATCAGGATTAGGATGTCCTACTATTTGCTTATCCGCTTCAGTTATTAAACCATCTTTGTTAAGATCATCGAATTTAAAATCACCGGGTTGTTCATTACCGTAACGAGGTACATTGTCAACAATGTCTTTTGCTGTTAAAAACCCAAGTACTTTCAAAACATAAATACTATTCAATGGCGCACCAACACGCAGTATCTGGTCTGATACCGTAAAACCGTTAGGTATGATGATCTGGGTTTGACCAGGACCCAATGCTTCGATCTTATTAGTGTTATGCGTTAGATTAACTGAAGTTGTCCATTGAACTTTACCGATCAGGTTGCGTGAACTAATTTCAATTTCCTGCCCGATATTTCTTACAGAACCAATATTAGTAAGATATGATCCAAACGCGGTTACTCCCAAAGCCTGGACATTTAATAACAGGTCAGTATTGAATTTATTATAATAATCGAATGATCCTGTGATACGATTTTTAAATAATCCAAAATCAAAACCTAAGTCATAGGTCTGTGATTTTTCCCATTTCAGATCTGGATTAGACAAAACGTTTGGTGCTTGTCCAATTGCTGCTGCCGGTGTACCCAAAGGATATCCGAAAGATCCAATAGTTGCAGCCCATGGATAATCATTAGGCAAGTTATTATTACCATTCTCTCCATAAGATGCACGTATCTTAAGATCGCTGATGAAACTTACTCCGTTCATAAAGTCCTCATCAGACACTACCCATTTCAAAGAAACGGACGGGAACGTACCATATTTTGTATTCGCTCCAAACCTTGATGAGCCATCACTGCGTAAACTAGCCGCTAAGAAATATTTGTCTTTGTATCCATATTGCAAACGGCCGAAAAATGACGTCAACACATTTTGAGTTGATGTTGTATTTCCAGTGACAGCTGCCGCCGCATTTAATGTTTGTATCACGGCGCTTGTATATCCACCACTTGAACTTAATGTAGTTCTGTCAAACTTATCCCAATTGTATGCAAAACCTGCCAACACATTTAAGCTACTATGATATTTGTCGAACATTTTATTATATGAAAGTGTATTCTCATTTACAAAAGTTTGTCTTCGATAACTATTATAAGAGCCAGATGTGGCAGCTAACAGATTATTTGAGCCAGTAAATGTCCTGGCCGCCTGCGTGCCAACTGTTACATATGGCGTATACGCAGACGTAGCATTATCAGTATTATCAAAATTGACTGAACTTCTAAAACTCAATCCATTAATAATTTGCCATTCTCCGTACATGCTGCCTATAGTACGATAACGTTTAGTAGTGCCCTTATTGTAAGTCAATTTGCCAACTGGAGAATTGGTGGTACTGCTCCATATGTATTGTCCATTTTTACCTGTATTAACAAGTACACCCATTGAATCTTCCTGCACTGGCGCCAAACTAAGTGCCTGGTGAAAAATTGCATCTTTACTATCTATACCCGGATCTTCAGTGATGGAATATGATGGCAGGATACTCACTCCAAGTTTTATTTTCTTACTAACATTGGCGTCTACATTTGCCCGGAGAGAATAAACTTTGTAACCCACGTTCATAATAAAAGCATCATTGACACCATAGTTTCCTGAAATAAAATACTTCACTGCATCTGTTCCTCCGCTAGCTGCGATCTCATAGTTCTGAATTTGACCTTTTCTTTCTATTTCATCTTGCCAATCTATATACCGTAAACCCGGATGTCCCGGCATTGACCACCTTGGATCGGCAATATAATTCGGATTTAAACTTCCAACCTTTGCCAAACGAGTTGCATAATCATCGTTTGCAGTTGCGCCAGTTGATT
>DATHDP010000059.1:0-3969 GCA_035318985.1 Chitinophagaceae bacterium | reverse complement strand
CAGGCTTGCATTAAATCCAAGATTACAGCTGATCGGTTTTTATCAAAAAAATTCAGAAAATAATTTAAGCAACTATAATATTCGACTTTCATGGGAGTATCAGCCGCTCTCATATGTTTATCTGGTATTTAATCGTCGTGGCTTTGACAATGCACAACAAAAAAGACAATCAGAAGATCATGCGATCATTAAAGTAAGTTACCTGCGACAGCTATGAATAACAAAGCCCGGAATACCGGGCTTATTAATATTAAAATGATTTGATCTTAATAACGTCTGTCTCTTGGACCGCTAGGCCCGGGTCTTCTATCTCTATCTCCACCGCCGCCACCTCCACGATAGCCGCCACCACCTCCGCTACCGCCACGGTAACCACCACCTCCGCCGCTGCTACCACCACGATAACCGCCACCGCCGCCACTGCTACCACCCGGTTTATCTTCAGCTTGTTTTACAACCAACGGCTTTTTACCAAGGGAAATATCATTGAGACCTTCAATTGCTTCTTTTGCTTCAACATCATTTGGCATTTCTACAAAACCAAAACCTTTGCTTTTGCCGGTTTCTCTATCCATGGCAACTTTGGCTGAATCCACTTTACCAAATTTTTCAAATATCTCCTCTAATTCTGCATCATCAAGATCATAGGGAAGTCCGGCAACAAAAATTTTCATGTGCTTATTTTTTGTAAATGTAATAAACAATACGCTAAAATTAGAATGACTCTTAAATTGTTATTGAGAAGCTTTCGCATCCACAACCTCTATTTCAAAAACCAAAACACTGTTGGGTGGAATTTTTGCACCTCGTGTTCGAATAGAATAGGCGAGGGCCGAAGGAATAATAATTTTGACCTTACCACCAACTTTACAAAGTGGAACACCAATCTGCCAACCAATGATCAGCCTTTTCAATGGAAATATTGCAGCCTTATCTTTTGTTCCATCGAATACAGAACCGTCTTTGAGCAAATAACCTTTGTAAAAAGCAGTAACCGTATCATTGACAGAAACCTGTCGGCCAGTTCCTTCTTTAAGGATCGTATAATAAACTCCGTCATGAATATTTTTTGCATCGGTGTTTGCCGCTATAATAAGTTTTTTGTCTATTTCTAATTGCTCTAAACTATCAATCTGCGATAAAAGATTAACAACAGGAAAGGAACGATCTTTTTCCAATAAGTTTTTCCACGAACCATTATTGCGTTGACACCAGGCTTCCTGAATGTTTAGCTGCAAAGAATTATTTTTTACTTGAGAACGAAAAGTTGCAGGTTGTTTCAGCGTATTCCATTGTCCCGAAATCTTACAAGTGCCGATCAATTTCCATTTCTTTTCTTTTGGTAAAAAAATATAACCGGAATACAAAGCAAAATTCCCTGCTGAATCGCTGGCGGTAGCAATAAGCAATTTGTAGTTTTCATTTTCTGTCCAATTATAATCCCAGCTTATTTCGCCTTTTTCAACTTTAACCCCAAGCCCGTTTGCCATTACTATTGCAGAAGATTGAAATTCAAAAACAATTTCTCTTTCTTTTTTTTCTGATTCCAATGAAAGTTTTACAACATCGGTTTTGATGCCTGCAAATACCTCTTTCTTTGTGCTAATAGTTCCAACCGAAACTTCAGCAAGAAATGAAACGGCTTTTACACTGTCTGGCAGGTTATAAATGATCGTTGAATCTTTTCCATTTGCAAAAGATGAAATTGTAAAAAACAAAACTGTGATTCCGGATATCAGTTGCTTCATAAATAATTGTTTCAGGATCATAAGATTTTTCATTTTTCAAAACCGAGAATAATATTCACTATTACCGAACCTAATTTATAATAAACTATAATTGAGAGAAAAAAAGTAGCGAGGACCCGAAACGGAAGGAATGACTTTCTCTCTTTTTTATAAAAATCCATAAAGCAAAAAAATCCCCAACCAACATTAACGATCAGGTTCTGTATTTCAAACATGTTGGTCATAAAGTTTATTCTAAGCAGCAACCCGTTTATTATTATTTGCAAAGTGTTAAACATCTCGAGAACAGAAAACATATAAATTCCCAGCGTCAGTGTTTCTATATAGTTCATTTTGGGTCTTGTAATTATTAACCACGCAAATAAAGCCATGATAGGAAGTAGTAATAACACAAAAATATTCCTGTGCTGAACAAAATAGTTCCCGGTTTCATTGTTAAAAAACAAAATGTTCCCGACTGTTTTGGCTTCATAGTGCATCCATCCGCTTACTAGCTTATGAGTAATTATAAAAATTGTAGCCCATACCAGGTAAAGAGCCACCGGTTTATAATATGTTTTTCTTTTCCCTTCCAGGTATTCCCTGATCGTCCTGCCGGGACGGTAAACAAGTTGAACTGATGTTTTAATAAATCCTTCTTCGATATGACTGAAGAAATGTGCAAACTCATGAACAAGCGAATGCCAGGTAAGCCTTTTTACCTCTTTCTTCTGACCACAATGGGGACAAAACTGATCAGAAATTTCTATACCACAATTCAAGCAGGTGAGTGACATGTTCTGGTTCACTTTGATTATTCGCTAAATTTTCTAAATGCTTCGCCAAGGTAATCTATTATATCGCCTGCTATCATTGCTTCTTTTGAAAACTCCTTTGCGGCAAAATCACCAGCCAAGCCATGAAGATACACAGCAAGTAGTGTTGCATCTTCAGAAGTATACTCCTGTGCCAATAAGCTTGTGATCATTCCAGTGAGCACATCACCGCTACCCGCAGTAGCCATTCCAGCATTACCGGTATTATTAAAATATCCTTTTCCATTAGGGCATGCAATAAATGTATGATGACCCTTCAGAACAATTAAACAATTTAAACGTTTGGCATTGATCAACGCTTTTTCAATTCTTTCAAAGTCATCTTTGCATTCACCAAACAATCTTTCAAATTCTTTTGGATGCGGCGTAAGAACAGAACCCGGTGGGAGAGAGGGTAAATTCTTTTCCATTGACAAACCATTCAATGCATCAGCATCCATCACCATTGGTTTTTTATAAATAGAAATTAATTCTTTAACCGCTGTCCTTGTTTCAGACGCAGTTCCCAGGCCAGGACCAATTCCAATTGAATCATATTTCAAAACATCATTATCAATTTTTGTGATGATCGATGAATTTGCATCAGTCATTACCATTGCTTCCGGAACAGATGTTTGCAAAATATCATACCCGCATTTTGGAACAAAGCAAGTAAGCAACCCAATACCACCTCGCAAACATGCTTTTGCTGCTAAAACTGCAGCGCCGATCTTTCCATAACTACCAGCTATTATCATGGCGTGTCCGAAATTCCCTTTGTGTGCAAACCTGTTTCTTGGTTTATAAATTGAACGGATAATTGACTTATCGACCAATTCAAGATCGGCTTCGAGAGAAGCAAGAAACTCAGGTAACAAGCCAATATCAAGAATGACTACATCACCGATGAACGCGGCATTCTCTGCTACAAGAAATGCCAGCTTATAACATTGAAAGCTTAATGTATAATTTGCTTTGACAATTTTATTTCCCTTAGAGGATTGATCAACCGACATGCCACTTGGAACATCAATAGCAATTACAGCACATCCGCTATTATTAATATGATCGACAAGCCTGGCTGTAAATCCTTCCAACGGCCTTGTTAATCCGGAACCAAAAAGTGCATCGATAATTACAGTCTCTTGTGATAATGAATGAAAATTACTTTCTTCCTGTATAAAATGAATATCAATTGCCGTGTATTGATGAAGTCTTGCAAGATTGGTTTGAAAATCATCAGTTCCTTTATGACCGAATTCAAGGATGTAAACAGAAACGTTACAGCCACGGCCCGCAAGCATTCTTGCAATTGCCAAGCCATCACCACCATTGTTTCCCTTACCACAAAAAATAGCGAAAGGATTAACGAACCAGCCGTTATTATCAAGCCATTCAAAACATTTTGATGCCGCTCTTTCCATCAG
>DATHDP010000058.1:0-3642 GCA_035318985.1 Chitinophagaceae bacterium | reverse complement strand
ATCACATGCCGCATTCCTGATTGCTTCATATCACTGCGGCTGGCTCCCATTGCATCTACTTCATCAAAGAACAAAACACAAGGCGTATTCTGACGAGCCATTTCAAAGATCCCATGAAGATTTTTTTCACTATTCCCCATCCACATATCCAATATATCGTGCAAACCAATATTGATGAATTTTGCATTGATCTCCCCCGCTGTTGCTTTTGCAATAAAAGTTTTACCGCAACCCGGAGGTCCATAAAGCAAAATACCACCACCGATCTTTTTACCAAACGCTTTGTACAGATCGGGATTTTGTAACGGCTGAATGATCTTTATTGAAATTTCTTCTTTAATTCTTTTCATTCCGCCAACATCTTCAAACTTTATGGATGGCTTTTCCATAAAATAGTCCTCGTCTTCATTCCAGTCATCGTCACTATCAGCAGCGGCAGAAGGCATCCTTAATTGCGCATCTATTTCATCATCCTTAAATTCAGGATGGAGTGCAATCAGTTGTTGATATAAATTGATCGCTTGCTGAATTGAATTTTCCCGGATCAGGCATTTTATATACCGAACCTGGTCATCCAATGAAAGGAATTGCTGAAGCTGTTCGTAAATAATGATAGCTGCGGAATTCTTTTGCAGGTAAAAATAACAGGTAGCTAATCCTAGCTGAGCTTTTGTATTACCATAACTTTTTTCAAGTATTTGCTGGTATTGTGCTGCTGATTCAGCATACATTTTTTCCTTAAGCATCAGGTCCGCCACTTGTAAACGAAGAGGTACATTATCCGGCGAAAGGTTGAGAGCATCCAGGAGATTATTGATCAATTCATTTGACATGTGTGCAATTTAATATATCATTTTCTGTATTACAAAGATGGCGTCAATTATAGGAAAATCTCATTGTATGATTGAAAACGGGACGATGAAGTGATTGCGACGCAACAGTCGATGCCATGAAAAACAAATGCTGGTATCAATACAACATTCTCACTTTGATCGTCTGCTTCACTTCTTTAAGCAGTTGCAATGCTTTTGATGAAAGCTGCCGGTCAACATCAAGTACCACATAACCGATCTCATCATTGGTTTTTAAATACTGACCAAGGATATTGATATTATTTTTTGAAAGCGTCGTGTTGATCTCAGATAAAACCCCGGGCACATTATTATGAATATGTAAAATGCGATGTGACTTTTCCTGCGGGGGCAATGCAAGTGCCGGCACCGTATGTGAACCGAACGTAATTCCTTTTTCAAGATAATTAAACAACTTAGCACTTACATCTTCACCAATATTTTCCTGTGCTTCTTCTGTAGAGCCGCCGATATGTGGCGTAAGAATTACATTGGAAAGGTCCTGCAACGGCGTTTGAAATTTATCGCCATTTTTTTCTGGTTCAACCGGGTAAACATCAACAGCAGCTCCGCCAATGTTGCCATCAAGAATTGCTTTTCGCAACGCATCAAGATCCACCACTTCTCCCCTTGCATAGTTTATTAATATTGCTCCCTTCTTAAATTGCTTAAGAATAGTTTTGCTGATAAGATTCTTTGTTTGTGAAGTTTCGGGTACATGAAGTGTTACAATATCTGAACGATTTAAAAGTTCTTTCAATGATTTTGCATCTTCCGCATTACCGAGTGGCAATTTTGTTTCAACATCATAAAAAATAACTTTCATTCCCATTGATTCTGCCAGCACACTTACCTGGCTTCCGATATTCCCATAACCAATAATGCCAAGGGTTTTTCCACGTAATTCAAAACTATTCTTTGCGTCTTTCATCCAGGTGCCTTCATGTGCGGCTTTGTTCTTATCAGGTATGCGGCGAATGAGCATAATGGATAAGCCGATCACCAATTCGGCAACAGATCTTGTATTTGAATAGGGCGCATTAAAAACCACTACCCCGTTTTTTGTTGCTGCTTTCAGATCAACCTGGTTCACACCAATGCAAAAGCAACCAATAGCCTGCAATTTTTTCGCGGCATCCAATACCTTTTTTGTTATTTGTGTTTTTGAACGAATGCCAAGAATATGCACATCTTTAATTTCATTGACAAGATCATCCTCGGTTAATGCCTTTGTGATTTTTTCTACGTTAGAATACTCGTGACCACGGAAGTTTTTTACAGCAGTATCACTAATGTTTTCGAGGAAAAGAATTCTTATTTTATCTTTGGGGTAACTTGTTTTTTGTGTTTCCATTTCTGCAAATATATAGTCGTAACTATTAACAATTTGCAACAAATGGGGAAAAGTAACGTTCATTAGGCACGACTTGTGCTATTATTTTTGTCCTAAACTGTATTCTTATTGAAAAATCTTATTTACTCTCTGGCGATTAGCATTTTACTTGGTTGTAATACCTCTAATCAGAAGGCTGCCGGCCCTACCGGATCTATTGCTCATCTTGCACCAGCACCACAGGCATTATCAAAGGAAGAATTTCAATATTATTCTAATGTCGCTAAGAATCATTTTGAGGGATCATTATTGAACAGGGGATTCAATGGACAGATATTGATTGCAAAAAATGGTACAGTTGTTTTTGAAAAGGCAGTTGGCTTTGCAGATATGAGAACGAAGGATAGCCTTAGTGAAAATACACCAATGCATATTGCCAGTGTAAGTAAAACTTTCACATCGATGGCCGTGTTGCATTTGATGGAAGAAGGAAAGCTGAAACTTGACGATACGTTGGGGAAATATTTTCCGGGATTTCCATATCCTGATGTTACTGTAAAAATGTTATTAAGTCACAGAAGTGGACTGCCAAATTATCTTCACTATTTGTCTCTTTTAAAAAAGAATGATACTTGCTATAGCAACCAGGATGTGTTGAATTCGCTTTTCACTCTTCAACCCGGACTTGAATCAAGAACAGGAACAAGGTTCAACTATAGTAATACGAATTATGTATTGCTTGCTATGATAGTTGAACAAGTAACTGGTGAACATTTCCCGGCTTACCTTAAGCGTATATTTTTTGATCCGCTTCAAATGACAAATACTTTTGTATATGCTAACCAGGATACATTAACACCAACTCCAAGTTTTGCATGGACAGGTAAATTTTGGGACTCTGATCCTTTTGACTGTACTTATGGCGATAAAAATGTTTATACAACTACACATGATCTGTTGAAATGGGACCAGGCATTGAATAGCGGACAATTGTTTAAGAAAGAAACTTTGGACCTGGCATATACTCCATTAAGTAATGAAAGAAGATCAATTCACAATTATGGATTGGGATGGCGTATGATGATCTTTCCGAATGGTAAAAAGTTTATTTACCACAATGGCCGCTGGCACGGATCAAATGCAGTATTTGTAAGATTCCCTGAAGAGAATGCTACGATGATCTTAATTGGTAACAAGTACAATCGCAATATTTATAATGCCGCAAGAGAAGCTTATAACCTGTTTGGTAATTATCTACCGGGTGGAAGCCAACAATATGATGACAGCGGGACAGATGATAATTCTGTTGGCGAAAATTCAATAAAAGAGGAGACTTACACTCCAAAAACAAAATCCTCCAAAAAAAGACGGTAATCATTTCTTTTTGAGAATTCTTCCTCAACTTTAAGCAGGAATTCCAGGAATGAAAATTTTAAAAGCAGATCAAATAAGATCATG
>DATHDP010000057.1:0-20092 GCA_035318985.1 Chitinophagaceae bacterium | reverse complement strand
CTGCCAGAAATACTGTACAGGTCAACAGTTTTATCCGTTGCCGGTTCACCTACTTCTTTAAAATGATTGCGATTGTATTGTCCCTGTAAATAGATATTAGGTATAGGCGCAAAATTTAGCGTGAATGTTCCTGCAGTCAGGTTCCCGTTGTAATAGGATCCCGTTTCAAAATTTATATTACTGCTGATCACTCTCGATTGATCGGTGCTGAAGTAAAATACATGTCTTAGATAATTATATTTCCCTTCAGGGATAGTTATTCCCAATGGAACAAAGGGCTCTGTTAATAATTGATAGGTTGGGGTAATGATATACCCTATGTAACCTCCGTTCTGAAAATTGATCCAGACCGGGTTCATCGTAAGTTGTCTTTCTATCAATTTACCTGTTGATGCCTGGTGATAAAATTCAGGAAAGATGCCCGGCTCAAATGCACGGATCCATTTTTTAAAAGGCAACAATTTACCACGGTAATACCAAAATATTCCGGGTGTGGTACCGATCACATCACTCCGGGAAACAAAGCCTAATTCAGGATTGAAATCTTTTGTTACTACCGATTGTGTCCACCAGATCTTCCATTGGTTACTGGTATAATAATATTGTGCATACCCTGCAAAGGCATTCTTCCCATCAACAATTGATGGATCTTTACTGTTACTATTAGAAACAATAAGCATTGTATTCAATGAATGCGATTCACCCATTCTGAAAAAACCATCGATGGCGCCAACTGTATTTGTGCCATCAGAATTATTTTTATAAGTCAGCAATCCCCCTATCCTGTTTTGTTTGCCAAAATTTTCAGAGTAGCGACCAACAAAAAAATTTGTAGCAGGTGTTGTTGTTGATTCTCTTTGACGCATTACCATTACACCTGCGTTTCTCTTTAATGAACGATAAACAAATCTTCCACCTGCATCGATCGGGATCGGGTTTCCAAAATCATCCAGTCCAATTCTTCTGCTAAAGAAAGGTTGAATACGCATTGCTCCACCGGAGCCATCTTCATTCGGCCTCACTCCCACTCCAAACAATGATGCGTTTTCTAAAAAGAATTGTCTTCGTTCCGGAAAGAAAACAGAAAACCTGGTTACATTATTCACCTGCCGGTCCGCATCAGCTTGTGCGAAATCTGTATTTATAGTTACATCAAGAATACTGTTTGGATTGATCGCCCATTTAATATCACCACCGGCACGGAAATTATTTTTCTCAGGCACGGTTGCTGCGGGAAAATTTTTATAATGATCATAAGAGCCAAGAACGTATGGCTGTATCCTGATATTGGGTTTTGGTGGCGGCGGCTGTAAATTTTTTAAAATCCCGGCATAATCCATTCTTGTAAAACTGAAATTTCTTGGATATCCTGAAAAAGAACTTATTTCATTACTCATTCTTCGGGTTCTGTAAACATTGAATCCCCACTGTTGTAATGAGTCTTTTGTTTTTGGATAACGAAGTGTCTGCCATGGTATCGCTATTTCTGCTATCCAGCCGGAATCTGTTCTTGTAGTTCTTACTTTCCAAAGACCATCCCAGTCAATATCAGTTAAAATATCATCAAATACAAGCAAGTCTCTTTGCACACCATAAGCGTTTGCCATTAATGCCATTGCATTTCTTGTATCATTAAAACCATCAAATGATAAAGCAACATGGTCATGACTGCGTGGGCCAAAATCACGTCTGAAATCTGTAGCACGAATTGCTTTTTTACCCAATGAATCATGACAGATAAAACCAACATATAAATATTGACGATTGTATAGAACCTTTACCTCTGTGTCAAAATTTGCAGGCATTCCTTGCTGCGGATCTATCTGGACAAATCTTGGCGAAGGTTTTGCAAGTTTCCACTCTTCTTCATTTAATAGCCCATCGACTTTGATCGTACTATTTATTTGTACGGCAGTCATTTCTTTTTTTACGGAGTCGGGCTTAAATACAGTGGCGTCCTGCGAATAAGAATGAACAGCAAAAAACAAAAGTGATATCAGAACAACTTGTTTTGGCATAGGTGGTGATAATAATCGCGAAAAATAGCAAATCTATTGTAGCAAATGGCAATGAATTTACCAGCGGCGATTAATATCTTCAAAAGGGTTTTACAATCAAACAGGTAAATCAATATTTTTTTCGTTTGCAATTATTATCTTACGATAAATCTCAAATAATGGCAAGACCTCATCATCGTAAAGGACACAAAGAACACCTGAAACAATTTCAAAACAGGGTTGCTGGCAATACCGGCGAATCAAAAGCCAAAGCAAAAGCAAGTTCGGTATTTGCAGTCGGTGGTGCTGTAGTTGGTATGGCAATTTTTTATTTTGCTACACAGGGTGATTTTATTTGGGCATTGGGAGGTGGTATAGTTGGAGCAGCCGTTGGTTATTTGATCGGAAAAAATATTGACAGGGCCGCCAAAAAATAATTGAATTCATTCCTAATATAAGATCGTGCAGCCAGGATTTCTGCAATAAGTTTTTAAATATCCACATCTTCAAAATAATGATCTCATGAATCGTATATACTCTGCGAATTCGAAAAAATAAAATTCAGTAACCCAAACTGGATCATAATGGATCGCTTCATTGCATAAGGAGGAATTTGACAAATGAATATGCTATGCTAACGAATGTGCGGAGAAATTTTATGAAAAAATAACAAGGTGATACTTTATCGTGTAAATTGACACCCAATTATAAAAACGATTGCAAATGGGAGATCTCCAGATCAAAAAACAACCAAAAAAGTATGATGCGGTAATTGTGGGTTCAGGTGCTGGCGGTGGAATGGCAGCTTATGTGTTGGCAAATGCAGGATTAAAGGTTTGTTTACTCGAAGCCGGGTACATGTATGATCCGCAAAAAAACATTACTCAATTAAAAAACCCATGGGATAGTCCGCGACGTGGTGCTTCAACTAAGCTTCGTCCCTTTGGTGATTTTGATGCAAGCTATTACGGTTGGGAAATAGATGGCGAGCCATTTACGAAAGCCCCAGGAACTGATTGGGCATGGTGGCGTGCAAGAATGTTGGGTGGAAGAACAAACCATTGGGGAAGAATTTCTCTTCGCTTCGGACCCAAAGATTTCAAAAGAAGAAGCATTGATGGACTTGGTGACGATTGGCCTATTAGCTATGATGATATCAAACCTTATTATGATCGGATTGATGAGTTGATTGGAGTATTTGGAACAAATGAAGGCCTGGAAAATGACCCAGACGGAGTTTTTCTACCGCCACCTAAGCCACGTTTGCATGAGCTTTTTATTAAACGTGCAGCAGAACAAGCAAAAGTGAGAGTGATCCCTTCACGACTTTCTATTCTTACTAAAAAAATAAAAAGCACGACTGATCGTGGGGCCTGTTTCTTTTGCGGACAATGCAACCGCAATTGCAGTTTGGCAAAAGCTGATTTCTCCTCTACAAATGTTCTTATTTATCCCGCTATAGCTACAGGCAATGTTGATGTAGTTGCAAATGCAATGGCTCGTGAAGTATTGACAAACAGTGAAGGACTTGCAACAGGAGTTTCTTATATCAATAAAGAAGATATGCAGGAGTACCAGGTAACTGGTCGTGTTGTTATTGTTGCTGCCGGCGCCTGTGAATCTTCAAGGCTTTTATTGAATTCCAAATCTGCAAGACATCAGAACGGCCTTGCAAATTCAAGTGGTGTTGTCGGAAAATATTTACATGATTCAACCGGTGCTGCACTTGGTGGTTATCTTCCTACTCTATTTGGCCGCAAAAGGTATAATGAAGATGGTGTTGGTGGTTTGCATGTTTATTCGCCATGGTGGTTAGATAATAAGAAATTGGATTTTCCCCGTGGTTATCATATTGAGTATTGGGGCGGCATGGGACAGCCTGCTTATGGATTTATGGGTGGCATTGAAAGCTTCAATGGTAAGTATGCTGTAAATGGTGTGCAAAAAGAAGGTGGTGGTTATGGCAAATCTTTGAAAGAAGATTATCGCTACTTCTATGGAGCTAGTGTGGGGATGGCTGGTCGTGGTGAAGCGATTCCAAGAGAAGATAATTTTTGCGAGATCGATCCGAATGTTGTTGACAAGTATGGTATCCCGGTTTTAAAATTCAATGTAAAATGGAGTGACTATGAAGTGAACCAGGCGAAACACATGAAAGAAACTTTCAAAGAGATCATGCATAATATGGGTGCAGTTATTACATGGGGTGCAAATGATGATGAAAAAAATCAATATGGATTGGCAAAACCAGGAGAGATCATTCACGAAGGAGGAACAGTGAGAATGGGGAGCACTGCAAAAAATTCTGCATTGAATAGCTGGAACCAGGCACATGATTGCAAAAATCTTTTTGTAGTTGATGGCGGTGCATTCACTTCACAGGCTGATAAAAATATTACATGGACGATCCTGGCATTGAGCATGAGGGCAAGTGAACATATTATTGATGAAATGAAAAAAAACAATCTATAGAACCAAGATTAAAAGATTTGAACGGATTATGAGGATAATTTTGATACCAACTGTTTCGCTTCGATTGAACTTCTGTTGCGTCGCAATCCTTTCAGGGTTCTGTCCGCTGTTGGTCAATAATAAACCACAAACTATAAACTACAAACGATAAACTTTTTATATGAAAAGAAGAGAATCGCTAAAATTACTTGTTACCGGCGCTGTCGCTGTGCCGGCAGTTGTTGCTGGTTGTAATACCGATGATAAAAAAGCTGTTGCGGCTGCTGAACCAAAATTTGATCTCGACCGGAATCCTGCCGAAGTGGAAAATGAAAAGCGGATACTGGCAATGGATAAGTTCTTTACTGATCATGAAATGGCAACGATCGCAGTACTTTCTGATATTATTATTCCAAAGGATGAAGTAAGTGGTAGTGCAACCGATGCAAAGGTTCCAGAGTTCATCGAGTTTATTGTAAAAGACATGCCCTATCATCAAACTCCATTACGTGGCGGTTTGCGCTGGTTGGATATGCAATGTTTAAATAAATACAATAATTCATTTAAGGATTGTACACAACAGCAACAGATCGAACTGATCGATCAGATCGCCTATCCTCAAAAAGCAAAGCCGGAAATGGCACAAGGAGTTTCTTTCTTTAGTAAAATGAGAGATATGGTTGCAACAGGATTTTACACTTCACAAATTGGTGTAAAAGATATTGGCTACATGGGCAACACCCCTACTCAATGGAATGGCGTGCCAGATGATGTATTAAAACAATACGGACTTTCTTACACAGAAAAAGAATTGAAGGAATGTGTCAGCTTCGATAAGACTTCTGCCTAAAAATTTTTGACTTTTGATTTTTAAATTTTTAATTTTTTTATATGAGTAACTCAAGAAGAAAATTCATAAGAAACAGTGCTGTTGCAGGTGCCGGTTTCTTCATTGTACCCCGCCATGTTATTGGCCGCGGTTTTGTTGCACCTAGTGATAAACTAAGAATTGCCGGTATAGGTGCCGGCGGTAAAGGGCAAAGTGACCTCGCAGAATTTGCAAAAAGCCCTAATGTAAGTATTGTTGCGTTATGCGATGTTGACGACAGGCAGGCTGTGAAATCGAGACAATCATTTCCGAATGCTCCTTATTACAAGGATTTCAGAGTAATGCTGGAAAAAGAAAAGAAGAATATTGATGCGTGTTCAATTTCAACGCCAGATCATACGCATGCTGTTGCTACGATCGCTGCTATGCAATTAGGCAAACATGTGTACACACAAAAACCGTTGACGCATGATATTTATGAAGCAAGGATGTTGACGGAAGCTGCAAAGAAATACAAAGTGGTTACACAAATGGGTAACCAGGGTGGTTCTGGCGATGGTGTAAGAAAAGCAAAAGAAATTTTTGAAGCAGGTTTGATCGGTGATGTGCATACAGCACATGCATGGACAAACAGACCTGTATGGCCACAGGGTATTCCCACTCCTACTGGTCAATTTGAAATTCCAAAAGAGCTTGATTGGGATCTTTGGTTAGGGACTGCTCCGAAAATAGATTTCAACCCGGCATATCTTCCATTTAACTGGCGTGGTTGGTGGTCTTATGGTACAGGAGCTCTTGGTGATATGGCATGTCATATCATGGATCCTATTTATCGCATTCTGCCAATTCTTTATCCTGATTCAGTTGAAGCAAGCATTGCAACCATCTGGGCTAAAATGTGGGATGATTCGCAAAACCCGGATGCATGCCCTGCTTCATCGATCATACATTTGAATTATCCAAGAACCGATGGCAAAGGAAATATAAAAGTATCATGGCATGATGGTGGTTTATTACCAGAAAGACCTGATGAACTTTTACCAGAAGAGGCGTTTGGTAATTGGGATGGCGGTGTGATGTTTGTTGGTACAAAAGGAAAACTGTTGTTGGATTGTTATGGTGCCAATCCAAGATTATTACCAACTAAATTGATGAATGAAACAAAACTTCCTGCTGAAACGATCAAAAGAGTTCCAGAAGGTCATTACATACAATGGGTAAATGCTTGTATGGCTGGATATGGAAATGCAAAAACAAGTTCTCCGTTTGAATATGCTGGACCATTTACAGAAAGTATTTTAATTGGAAACCTGGCACTTCGCAGTTTCTTATTGAAGAATCCAAATGGAAAAGGTTGGAATGATAAGTGGCTTGGTCGCAAAAAATTGTTGTGGGATGCAAAGAATATGAAGATCACCAATTTTGATGAAGCCAACCAGTTTGTAAAAAGACAATATAGAGAAGGCTGGACATTAGGTGCATGATCGATAAGAAATTAATTTCAAAAAAGCCATCCCGACTTAACCGGGATGGCTTTTTTAATAAATACACTTACCAAAAATTCAGTTATCAGTTTATAATACCGGCTATCGGAAACTTATTGCCATGATGGTATCTAATTCGGTAAATTGGTAGTGATCAATCATAAAACATTTTACTATGGACAACAGTAATCAACGCCGCCGTTTTATTAAAAGCTCTGTATTTGGATTGATTGGTATTACTGCATTTGGCAATTCATCTGCACAGGCTGTGATCAATAAAATTGAGACGGGAAATATTGCTGAACCACTTTTCTACCGCTATCCAAGTATGAATGATAATATAGTGAGCGGTATCGTAGGTGCATCACATGGAAATTTTGATAAAGTAAAAGAATTAGTGAATGCACGTCCTGAATTGGCAGGTGCATCGTGGGATTGGGGGTTTGGTGATTGGGAAACAGCAATTGGTGCAGCTTCTCATGTTGGTCGACGTGATATTGCTGAGTTTTTAATGAGTCATGGAGCAAGGCCGGATATTTTCACTTATACTATGATGGGCATGCTAAAAAGTGTGCAGGAAATCATAGAGACTGTTCCTGGCATTCAATCGCATGCCGGGCCTCACGGTATTACATTATTACAACATGCAAAGAATAGATTGGAAAATAAAGAGATTTCTTCCTCTGATGCTGCCAACGTAAGCAAAGTGATCAGTTATTTAGAGAGTTTGGGTAATGCAGATATAAAACCTAAAAGTTTAGATGTAACAGAAGAAGAAAAGAAAAAATATCCTGGTGAATATCGTTTCGGAGATGGCGAGGGAGAAATATTTGTTGTAGACACACATCGCTTGGGATTTTTGCAAATAGGCAGGAAAGGTTTGTCTCCCCGCAAACTGAATAAAATTGATGAAAATACTTTTTCACCAGCAGGTGCTCCTTCTGTCAAAATAATTTTTAAAATGACTAATGATAAAGCTGTTTCATTAAGTGTACATGAACCTGAGCCGCTGGTAACTGCCGTAAGAATTTAATTATGAACTTTTGACCAGGCGACTGCTAACTCCGCTCCCAGCCTTGCATTGTTTTTTATTAGAGCAATATTTGCTTCAAGGCTTTCTCCTTTTGTATGTTCTGAAATGTATTGTAATAAAAATGGGGTTACCTCCTTGCCACTGATCTTTTTTTCCTTTGCTGTATTCAACGCTTTTTGAATATGAACTTCCATTTCTTCAGCAACAATTTCCTGGTCAGCAGGAAGAGGATTGGCGATCAACACAGCGCCATTCAATCCCATTTGCCATTTTGAATGTAGCATCGTTGCTATTTCATCAACATCATCTAAACGCAAAGGAGAGCTGAACCCACTTTTCCGAGAATAAAAACTAGGGAACTCGTTTTGTCCAACGGTAACAACTGGAATACCTTTTGTTTCTAAATATTCAAGTGTTAAACCAATATCAAGAATTGATTTTATTCCGGCTGACACAATCGCCACTGAGGTTTGTTCCATTTCAGTAAGATCTGCGGATACATCCATCGTTTTATTTGCATATCTGTGCACGCCTCCTATCCCACCGGTAACAAATATTTTTATACCAGCCATTGATGCGATTCGCATGGTTGCAGCAACAGTTGTTGCCCCCGGTAATTTTTTGCTGATCACATAAGGCATATCCCGCAAACTCACTTTCCAAACATCTTTTGCTGAAGCAAAATATTCTAATTGATCTTTAGTTAATCCGGCATAGCATTTACCATTAAAGATGGCAATGGTTGCAGGCACAGCGCCATTGTTTCTAACAATATTTTCTACTTCGATGGCTGTATTTATATTTTGCGGGTAAGGCATGCCATGAGAAATAATGGTTGATTCCAAAGCAACAACAGGCTTGCCATCTGCTAATGCATTTTGTACTTCAGGATGTATTTCTAAGTATTGATGCATTAGTCGGGATAATATTTTGAGACGAGGCTTAATAATTTCTCCTGGTTTAAATGAGTAGCGATGGCGCCATTCACTTGTAAAATTTCTGCTGACAAAGTATGAGCAAGCTTTAAACAATCAACATCTTCTTTACCCAACGTTTTGCCTAAAATAAAACCCGATAAAGAACCATCTCCTGCTCCCGTACAATCTACTATTTCAATTTCCGGTGCATGAAGTGTTATCGATCTTTGTTTATTATAAATAGCAGAGCCAAGTTTTCCATTATGCAACCAAACATTCTCCACTCCTTTATTGATCAATTCTTCTATTTGATGTTGAGTGAACAATGCTTTTTCTGAACAAAGTACTGGCAACTCATCTTCATTTGGAGTAACAAGATGAAGTCCGCTAAGATTGACATCTTTGAATTTTCTTGCTGGCGGAACAGAAACAGGTTCAAGTATAAATGGAATCCCTGTTTCATTAGTAAAAGCAAGCAACCATTCACCAGCGTCAACAGAAATATTTGCATCTGCGAGTAAATATGATGCGGTTTGTAATAACGCCTTGTGTTTTTCTAAGTGCTGCGATGTTATCAGGTTTGTTGCAGCATTTGTTAGAAATCCCGTAAACAAAGAAGCATCAAGATTTAGAATAGCAGTATATTTTCCTGAAAGACCTTCTTTGGTTATTGATGCATCAAGCTTAACCCCTGCATTGGTGCAGCTTTGTTTCAGCCAATCACCATCACTGTCATTTCCAAATACAGTTATTAACTGAACTTCTACTCCAAGCAGAGCTAATTGATGGGCTATATTTCTGCTTACACCTCCAGCTGTTTTAGTTACTGATGCCGGTACAGTAGACCCCATGATCATTTCCTCTTGCATGTGAAATAGCTCATCAACAAAAGCAGCGCCGATACAGATGACGGGTTTTGGCATATTACAAATGTAAGAGCACCGATTTATAGTTGTCTAAAGATTTATTGTAAGCTCGGGATTTTTTCTTGTACTTCTTTCAATAATGATCTGTATTCGCCGGGAAGAGTGGTGTTTTTGAAAGTGGCATCGTAATATGGGATCATTCGTTGATAAAATCCCTGAAGCAATTTTGCATCAGCCAAATTATTTACTCGTCGATTGATATAATGAAGATAGTCGATTATAAATTTTTCATAAGTACCAGTTAAGTTTACTTCTTCAAATGATTTGATCAATGGCTCTAGTTTATTATCAAGCTTGTGATATTCCCCTGCAATACCTGCTTTCATTGAATTTGCTGATATGTAACTTGGTAAAATTTGAAGTGCTTTGTCAAAATAAGGCTTTAGGGAGTCAAGAAGTGCTTTTTTTCTTGCAGCACTTGCATCTTTGGGCAAAGTCAGATAATCTTTTTCCCAGATAAGTACACCATAAAAAAGATTAGCTCTTGCACTGTTATACGAAGTTTTTATTGCGGCCTTATTAAGTGTATCATTAGTTTTCCAATCGGGAATTCTTATGTAAGAAAGTATTGAAAAGGCGACCATACCAACAACTAAGATCACATTTCCTAAAATTCTCTTTTTCTGATCAGTATTTATTTTTTCTATCAAAAGCCAGCTTAAGGCAATACAAAAACCAAGTGAAGCATGGTAAAGAAAACGTTCATTCATAAAAGTACCAACCGAAATAAATAAGTTGCTCACAATACTTAAAGTGATAAAATAGAACGCTATGCAGTAAGAAAGAACAGACTTCCTTTTCCAGGTGAAAGCCATATACATCAACAATCCCAGGTTAAGAATGAGTGAGAGGATCGATTGCCAATCAGACCAGTGCATGATGGGAATATGATAAGGATAATAGTCATGTGTCAGTGGATGAGGATAAATTAACAGCTTAAGATACAGGAGAAGTGTGTAAAATATTGTTGCTGTTTTTTCACTAAGACCCATTCCATAAAATGGATTGTTCATCAGGTTGGTTATTTCAGAACCCGAGAACATATACCCCAGTACCGCATAGCGAATAATAAGATAAATTAAAGTGGCACCTAAAAGTGGTAGAGTAAGTTTTATTCTGTCGCTTAAGGATGAATGTGTAAAGAAATAAGCAGTTATCGGAACTATTAAAAGAAATGTCACAAGGTTCTCTTTAGAAAAAATTCCCAGCAAAAAACAAATTGCCGAATAAATAAGATACCTGCCCTTTTTCTCCTGCAGCCATTTTAAGGAAAAATAAAGAACAGCCAGTTCGGCGATAAATGCAAAAATTTCATCACGACCTTT
Organism: Chitinophagaceae bacterium; assembly: GCA_035318985.1. Taxonomy (GTDB): domain Bacteria; phylum Bacteroidota; class Bacteroidia; order Chitinophagales; family Chitinophagaceae; genus VBAS01. The sequence continues at coordinate 9,130 of DATHDP010000057.1, read as the reverse complement.
TACATTGGCTACAACTTCTACATGCAAAGGATGAACTATAAACAATGCAGCAGCAGCAAAAGGAACGTTGATAAATAAATTCGAATTTCCTGGAAAGAGAATTAGTAATACCCGGTAAAGAAATAACCCTGTTAATGTATAAAGAATGATATTGATAAGATGACTAGCCGATGCACTACCTCCTGTTATACTTTTTTCCAGGGCAAAACTAGCTATGCTTAAAGGACGGTAGCGACCACCTTCAACTAATTCTTTTTGTTCGCCAAGGCTACCCTTAAAACTTTCGTTACTGAATATTTCAGGTATTCCTGAAATTCCTTTTTCTGTGAATTTATTATTTGTGATCACTAGTCTATCATCAAGCACATATTGGAAGCTGAAGGTTTGACCATATAACCCGATCGCTAATATGATTAAAACGACGAGTTGTTTCCAGTGATCAATAAAGAATTTATTACCAGAATCAATTTTGTTCCTTGATTTAAATCTTTTTTCAGATTCAGGGTTTTTGACTTGTGCACTAGCATTTTCTGCTTTCGTTTTGTATTTAATCTTTTGCTTTTTTGACATATGATCAATACTTATATTGAATCATCGAACACATTATTTAGAATTCAAAAATAAAAAAGATGACCCAAAGGATCACCTTTTGTTATAGTACAAAAAAAACTAATTAAGCATATTCCTCCTTCGCATGTTTAGCATGTTCATCGATCAATCGTCTTTGTATCTCAAAAGGCACAGGAGCATATTCCAAAAATCCACTCTTGAATTTTGCTCTGCCTTGTGTGATCGAACGAAGTGATGATGAATAACCATCCATTTCAGCTAAAGGTACTCTTGCAATTACTTTTTGAAAATGCCCTTCGCTATCTATTCCTTCTACTATTGCACGGCGGCTTTGCAGGTCGCCCATTACAGCGCCGGTCAAATCATCGGGACAAAGTACTTCAACTTTATAAATTGGTTCCAATATCTGTGGATCGGCTTGTTGGAATGCCTGGCGGAATGCCTGCAAACCGGCGATCTTAAATGAGATATCATTGCTGTCAACCGGGTGCATCTTTCCATCATATACACATACACGTATATCACGGGCATAGGAACCGGTAAGAGGACCATTGTGCATTTTTTCCATTACACCTTTCAAAACAGATGGTAAAAATCTTGTGTCAATAGCACCACCAACAATGCAATTATAAAAAACGAGTTTGCCACCCCAATCCAGTTCGTACGTATCGCGGCCTCTTATGTTCAGGTCTTTTGGATCAGCCAATCCTTCATGCCATGGTTCTATTCTCATATAAACTTCACCAAACTGTCCGGCACCACCACTTTGCTTCTTATGACGGTAATTTGCATCAGACATTTTGCGGATCGTTTCGCGATATGCAATTCTTGGTTTTACAAACCTCACTTCCACTTTGTGACTGTGTTCTATTTTCCATTTTGCAACCGCCAAATGCATATCTCCCTGGCAATGGATCAACGTTTGTTTTAGTTCAGGAGAAACCTCAACAATAAGTGTCGGATCTTCTTCTCTAAGTTGATGCAATGCCTGTGATAGCTTTTCTTCTTCCCCTTTTTTCAAAGGCTCTATAGCAACGGTCATATTAGGAGAAGGAAATTCTATCGAAGGCAATTCATAGTTCTTACCTCTTGCATGTAATGTATTATTGGTATGGGTATTTTTTAATTTTAAGGTAGCACCAATATCACCTGCTACCAATTCTTGAATGGGCATTCTTTTATTTCCTTCAACCAAAAAAAGCTGGGTTATCTTTTCGGTTACATTGGTGCTTTCATTTTCAAGTTCCATTCCACTTCTTATAATACCGGAATAAACTTTAAAGAAAGATAATTCACCTACATGCGGTTCGCTGATCGTTTTATAAATAAAAATACATGCAGGACCATTTGCTTCGCAAGAAATTTTATCACCGCTCCTGGTCGTTTGCGGTGGCATTTCATTGGCGCTGGGGCAAACATTGTCGATAAAACCCATCAAGCGGCCACTTCCCATATTTCTTTCGCCGGATAAACAAAACAACGGAAACAGATCATGGTTGATCATTGCTTTTTTTAATCCCATCTTCATTTCATCTTCCATAAGCTCTCCTTTATCAAAATATGTTTCCATCAGGCTTTCATCATTACTGGCAATAGCCTCTATCAACTCTTTGTGCAATTCTTCTGCCTTTGCTTTTTCAGCATCGGGAATAGGAAGTTTTTCCGGTTTGCCACCGATATCTTTAAATTTATACACCGTCATTCGCAACACATCAGCTATTTCATGAAAACCGGCCCCTGTTTGCAGTGGGTACTGTACGACAACAACTTTACTTCCAAAATGTGATTTTGCTTCACGAACTGTTCTTTCGTAATCAGCATTGTCATCATCTAATTTATTTACCGCAAAGATCATCGGTGTTTTAAATTTCTCTGTGTATTCCCAGATGATATCGGTTCCTACTTCAACACCCATTACAGCATTTAAAAGCATAACCCCGATATCGGCGACTCTTAATGCAGAAATTACTTCGCCAACAAAATCATCATAGCCCGGAGTATCGATCACATTTATTTTATAGCCTCGCCATTTTGTGTGCATGAGCTTGCTAAAAATAGAATTACCACGTTCTTGTTCAAGTTCGTGGTAATCTCCTGTTGTATTTCGTTCGGCTATGCTGCCGCGGCGGGTAATTATGCCCGCTTCATAGAGCATACATTCCGCTAATGTGGTCTTACCGGAGCCAGCGTGGCCCAGCAAGACAATATTTTTTACGTGTGAGGTATCAAATTCTGCCATGGCAAGTGTTTTAGAGACAAGGCATGCCTTGCCTGTACGTTATTAAATATTTTTAATCGGTTCTTCAGAGGTGGAGTGATCGGAGGAGACGGGACGATAAGTTTTTATTCCTGAAGACAAGTTCAGGATAAATATTTTTATCAGTTGAACTTATAAAACTGATGAGCTCTTAACCTGTTTATTTACGGCGTTCGGTGAATAAAGTCGCCAAATTCTTCACGTAGATTCTTGATTGTGCTGTCGAGTGATTGGAATTCGTCAAAAAGTCTTTCATGTTCTGCGATCGTATCTTCTGCTAATTGGCCGCTGTTAGCGGAAGTTTCAAATTGTACACGACGATCATGCGATTTGATAGATTGTTTCAGATCGTGAACATTGATCAATTGAATGTGAAACTGGTTGTGATAATGTTCTACGTCATGCAGCTGGTCTCGGGTAAGATTTTGAGCTGCGGTTTGTTGAAGTTGTTTTTTTAATTGGTTTAAATCATCGCGGCAGGAACGCAACGAATCCCTCCAGGTATTGCATTCCCCAGAGAGCTGTGAGATGTCAACTGTAACCATGGGATTTAATTTAAAGGTGAAAAAAAAGCAACCGTCCGAATTTTTCCGTGGCGGAAATGTATCTATATAAATTTAAGCCAGTTTATGGATAAAGTCAAGATTATTTTTAAACAAAAAAGGACTGGTTATCCAGTCCTCAATGATTTTTTGATACAAGTATGACCAAGTGCTTTCTTTTTCTCTCTAATAAATCTTATGAACCAGTAGGATGCAATCATTGGTGAATAACCTATTTTATCCTGTAAGTTATTATTAGACCAAAGGGTATCATAATGTTGGGCTCATCCTCATCCATGGTTCCCAGTCCATTCTCATGTGTTTGAGGTCTCATAAATGAACCACCGGGTGGAATTCCTTTTTCCTGGAAATCAAAAAACGAAACACCTATACCAGTGTATAACTCAAGTTTCCAATTTTCATTATTCTTTCTTATCGGCCCGGTCATTCCAATTTTAATAGCACCTCCTGCTTCTTTTTTTATTTCCGTGTATTCCTGTAAAGTATAATATGCACAATTTCCTCCTACACAGTTTACCCCAAACTCAGCGGTTATTTTTGTACGTGTATATCCAAATACAAGTTCAGGAGCAATGAAAACATTTCGGATATGATAACGAATATCTGTTTTTACACGAACGCCTAAAGGCTTCCTTGGAATCATACTGTTTTCTGGCGGTTCTACGGCATAAAAAATAAATTTTGGGTCAAGTGTCGCCGACCATCTTTGGCGCCACCTGTAATTCACCCCGATCATAATACCAGCATCGCTTTGTAAAAATGAAAATGGATTGGTGCGGAGTGTAATTGCTTTTCCCGAATAGAAATTATTCTTTTCAAATTGAGAAAAACAAGTATAAAAAATTAAAAGAAAAAAAATGGTACAGATTGTACGGATCATAAGCTTAATTCAAAATTCTTGAAAGAAAAACTGGTTGCATAGGGTTGGTACCAATATCATAAAGTATAAAACCATCATTCACTTGTGCGATCAAAATATTGGAATAAGGAATGACATCATAAAAAGTTGTATTGTTTGCCCCTATCTCAAAAACCTGGATAGGGTTATAGGTATTGGTTATATTAAAAACCTTTATTCCTTCAAGACCTTCACAAACATAAAGTGAATTGTTTTTTAATCCCAATCCATAAGGTGCGTTCAGGGAAACCGTATTCATTAATTGTGGCGAAGAAATATTTTTTATATTATAAACAACTAAAGCGCTTTGGCTACCACCGCAACGTCCAGTTGATCTCAGTGTAGCATAAGCAACACTATCTCTTGCCACAACCGGATCACATGACATACGAATTGTATATTCCGCTTTTCCTAACTGTGTTGGTTTTGTAGGATCGGACAAAGAATAAACATACATAGTGGAAGATGAACCTATAAATAGCTTATCCTGGTAAGGAAAAATTGTTTCAATATTTATTCCTATTTCAGTTTTTGATTTAAATACTGGAGTAGTATTCGATGATATGTCAAATGCTTTAAGTGAGACATTATCCACTACATACAAATAATTGCCTGCAATGGTAAATCTTGCGGTTGAACCCCCAGCACCTGTTGATGCATCAGCCGATGCTGTTTCTTTGGTACAACTTATTAAAGCTGATAAAATAAAGATTGCAATAAAGTGATAAAGAGTTTTCATTATCTCCAGCATTTAGGGTTATTAATCGTTTGTTTTTTCCAGGCAATGACGGTTCCTTTTTTAGGATCGGGACATTCAAAATAAACCCTGCTAAACTGATTGATTGAATTTTTTGGGGGATACTGACTGGCCAGATCTGGAAACACATTAGGCGTACGGCCTACTTCTTTTACATTAGCAGGATCGTTGATGTCAATTACCACCAGGTCACTCAGATTATTGGTATAAATAAAACCATTTTTAACTGTGATCTCCTTGCATAAAAAGGACCTAATGAAACCAAGCTTTTGAGGACTTGAGGGATTGGCATAATTGATAATGTGTATTCCCGAATCTTGCTCTACTTGGAAAAGCAGGTTCCCAACGGTATATATTTTACCTCCATTTACAGTTGTTCGGGGTTGTTCTGCTTTGATTGTTTTTAGAGTTGAAACATCCTGGCTATAGACCGGTATATATCCCTCAGTACTGCTTGGGATTGTTTCATATGGGGTGCAAGCAGAAAATAAAACAGGGATTAGAAAAAGGAAGGCTAGGTTCTTTCTCATAAGCATACTTTTACCTGGTTAGTGACTGAAAAAATAAAATAGGGTTTAATATTGAAAAAGAATTAATGGAGAAAAATGCATCTGGTTATTTGGGTTTCGGTTTTATACACGAAATTAGCAGTCCTTGATCTCACAAAATACTATACAACAGATTTTAGGCCGCATCGATATTATTGATGTCGTTGGCGGTTTTGTAAAATTGAAAAAGCGGGGTACCAATTATCTTGGCCTCTGCCCTTTTCATAATGAAAGAACTCCTTCTTTCACCGTTTCTCCTTCAAAGGAAATTTATAAATGTTTTGGTTGTGGTAAAAGCGGCAACACCATCAGTTTTTTGATGGAGCACGAGAAGTATAGTTATGTTGATTCGCTTCGCTGGTTGGCAAACAGGTATGGAATTGAAATAGAAGAAAGTTTTGCAACTGATGAGCAGCGTCAGCAGATGCAGGTGGCAGATAGTCTTTATATCATCAACAATTTTGCTCAACAGTTTTTTTCTAAAATTTTATTTGAAACTGAAGAAGGTCGTGATATTGGCCTGAGCTATTTAAAAGAAAGGGGTTTCCGCGAAGACATCATCAAAAAATTCCAGCTTGGTTATAATCCTGAAGCAAGAGATAGTTTTACAAAAGCTGCAATAGCCGCCCAATACAATACAGATTTGTTGTTAAAAACAGGTCTTGTTGCAAATCGGAGCGATCAGTTGATGGACAATTATCGTGGTAGGATAATTTTTCCCGTACATAATCATAGTGGTAAAGTTTTGGGCTTTGGCGCAAGGATCCTTAAAACAAATGATAAAGCACCGAAATATATTAATACTCCAGAGAATGAGATCTATGTAAAAAGCAAAATACTTTATGGAAGTTATTTTGCCCGCATGGCAATTGACAAAGCCGATGACTGTCTGTTGGTTGAAGGATATACCGATGTTATTTCATTGCATCAATCAGGGATAGAAAATGTGGTGGCTTCGGGCGGAACCTCATTAACAATAGATCAGTTAAGACTGATAAGAAAATATACAAACAATCTTACGATCATTTATGATGGAGATGCAGCAGGTATAAAAGCAGCGCTTCGTGGACTCGATCTAGCATTGGAAGAAGGTTTGAATGTAAAACTTGTTTTAATACCCGACAAAGAAGACCCGGATAGTTATGTAAATAAAGTTGGAGCTTCAGCTTTCAATGAATTTGTAAGAAGTAATAGAAAAGATTTTATCCTTTTTCAGTTAGAAGTTGCATTGAAAGATGCAGGTAGCGACTCTACAAAAAAATCTGAAGTAGTAAACAGCATTGCTGAAACGATCTCAAAGATCAATAAGGCGGAAGATTTTACCAAGCAACAGGATTATATCAAACAATGTTCTGAGATATTAAAGATCGATGAAGGTGGTTTACATGCATTGGTAAATAAGTTTATCCGTAACAAAATAAGTACGCAGGAAAAAGCTTTACCATTTGAGGAAGCGAGATCACATGAGGAAAATGCGCAAAAAGCCGCAGCAACTGATTATGATGACACCACGTTTAATCTTTTGTTTAAGGATGAGTTGCAGGAAAAAGAATTTGCAAGAGTTCTGCTGGAACACGGAAATAAAAAATGGAATGGAGGATTGGTTGCAGAATTTATGCTTGATGAGATCCTTGATGAAGGTTTACTTGATAATGCTGATGTAATAAAGCTTATCAATGAATATAAAAAAGCATTAGATAAAGAACGTGCTATTCTCAATAAAAATCTCTTTGTATACAGCAATGATCCTGCCGTTAGTTCTTTTGCGGTCTCACTGCTTAATTTTCCCTACGAAGCAAGTGAACATTGGAAACGGGAATTCAGCAGTTCGACTGGTTATCAAAAGAAATTATTTGAACAGAGCTATGAAGATTTTTTGAGATCGGTTACTGTTGGCAATGAATCAGAGTTAATGACATTTCTTAAAATGGATGAAGACAAAACTCATATAGAAGTTGAGTCTGCATTGAATTATCTCAAATTAAAAAAGATTAAGAGAATGTTATTAGAAAACCAGGTAGATATTGAAAAGAAACATACTCCTGAGGAATATCGAACTTTGGCTCAAACCCACGAACACCTGAAACAAATGGAAAGAGAGATCTCCGGGAAGCTAGGTGCCGTTATCATTAAATAGTATCATTCACTTTCATCAAAAGATCGCTATAAGATTCTGCGATCAGGTCTTCTCCTTTAATCCCAAATTCGTTCAGATAAAAATTACATTGTTCCAATAACTCGGATTCGGTTTTATCAGCCAAGATATTTCCGGCTTCTATTTCGATGAAAGAGCCCAAACCGGGAACTTCATCAATATGAAATTTCACATTGTCGATATAATAGATCTCTCTTTTTTTCCTTACGATCATTTTTATCCCACATGATCTTTCTAATACTTCTTTTAAACCACTTGCATCCTCAATTTTTACAAGATTGAAATGTGAACTCTTTGGACCGGCCTGGTTAGTCCGATTATAAAAGATCAAATTATTTTCAATATTACCTTCCCGCAATTTCAATCTGCCGGCATTGACATTAAAATAAGTATCAGTTTGTTCATCTGTTCCTTTAAATGTAGCACTGTGGTTAACTAAATAATTTCTGACAAATGAGGGGTCATTGACAATCGCTTTTATTTCTACGTTGAGATGGGACATAAAAAAAAATAACCATGAAAGTATCATGGTTATTTTGCTTAGCCAATAAATTTTTTAAGCTTCCATTGCAGCCATTTCTCTGCGGCTGATCCTTATTCCTTCAACCAACTCACCCTTACAATAGCGGGTGGCGCTCCAAACATGATCTAATGCCACTTGATCAAGGCATTCATAACCAGAAGCGATCAGCTTTTGCCAACTGCATTCACGGTTAAGATCAGTTACAATTTTGGAGCTGGTTTTAGGAGAAGCAACCCAGAATTTAGAATCATGCTTTAATGCAGGCATTACCTCTTGCAAAATGCTGTTAAGCTGATTTTCGTTCACGGCAAATACTAGTGCAAAGTCGATTTTACGGCTCTTTAAAAGCGGCGTAAGATTCTTTGCAAAAGAAAGTTTGCTGAACTGCTTTTCAATTGAAGAAGGTAAACCTTGAATCAAAAGATTCTTTTCGTCTGCAAGTTGAAGCTTTTCGAGAAGCGTTTGAGACATACCTAAAATTGGTGTTTTTGGGTTTTCCGAAACCGCCCGGTTCGTACCGGCTTCAGTACACTAATTAGCGGGCCACAAATGTACGAAATATTACTATCTCTCCGACCTTATTTCTAAAGAAATTCCGGCTTATCACTCTAAAAAGCCGGAATCTGGATTGTAATCAATTTCTTTAAGTATCCTCAGTAATTAATATTTAGCCATTGGTTTATAATATTTCATTGCTTCAGGCATATACTTTTGAAGTTCCTCAATTCTGGTTCCTTCACTTGGGTGGGTACTTAAAAATTCTGGCGGCTTTTGACCACCTTGCGAAGCTCTTTCCATCCGCTCCCAAAGAGCAATTGCTTCCTGGGGATTATAACCGGCCATTGCGGGCCAAATCAAA
>DATHDP010000056.1:0-35902 GCA_035318985.1 Chitinophagaceae bacterium | reverse complement strand
AAGCAAGCAATGACCTGTTGGCCATCGAAGAAAAAACCGGATCGGAACTTGAAGAACTTGCTGATAAACATACAGACATCCACCAATCATCATCAACCAATATATCTCAATAGAAATATGCGTGGTTCGCCGTTGTGCCTCCAAATGACCCAAAAGAAATTGGGGCATTAGTTGCACACCTTTCGTTGCTCATAGTGTTGAAAAAAATAACCCTTGCCAAATTATTGTTGACAAGGGTTTTCTTATTTAAGGAAGCTTCTATTTATTATAAAATTTCCAGCTGGGTTTATAATCCCTGTCTATATTCTGATTAGTAAGAATTGCTCTTAGCATTTCAATAGGTAAACTATTTTCATGTAAAATGGCGTCGTGATACTGCTTGTAGGTCATTTTTTTTGTATCAACCAATTCTTTCTTTAATGCATAAAATTCCAAACCACCGATCATATAAGCGATCTGGTATAAAGGGCCATATCCACCCGTAAATGAACGACGAACCTCTCCTTCTGCATTTGCTCTTTCATGACCTACCCTGTCCACTAAGAAATCAATGCATTGCTGCGGGGTCCATTTACCTAAATGATAATTCAGCGAGAAAATGATCCTTGCACATCGATGCATTCTCCAAAACAGCATTCCTATTCTTTCTTCTGGTGTGCGGGGAAATTTCATATCCCATAATAATAGCTCCCAGTACAATGAATTTCCTTCAACCCAAAATGGCGTATCAAAATTGCGATAGACTTTATGGCGGCCAGTCATGTATCCCTGTAAATGATGGCCAGCTAATAATTCATGATGTACAGTAGCACGGGAAAAATTTGGATTATTACCACGCATGCTCATCATTTTTTCATCATACGTCATTGTATTTGTTGGATAAGAAATGATCAGTGATTGTCCACCAAGGAAAAAAGGACTTACCCGTTGTCTTTCTGCAGACATCATATACATACCCCAATCCTCTTCAGATAATGGTGGTAATGTTAGCAGGTCATTCTTCTTTAAAAAATCAACCGACTGCTTATACAGATCATACATCGCTTCCGGTTGTTTACCGGGGGACACATAAGTTTGCTTTACTTTTTCCAATGCATCTTTCCATTTATCTCCAAAACCCATATCACGGGATGCTTTTAATAACTCTGCATCACACCAGGCGAATTCTTTATTAGCAATATCAACCAGGTCTTCAGGACTGTAAGAGATCCATTCGTATTTTAATTGTCGAACAAGTTCTGTACTGCCAATTGGATTACCGATAATGCCGCTGCCATCATCTTTTTGAAGATTGTTTACTTTACCTTTTCTTTTAATGGCACTTGAAAAAGCACCGAGTAAGCTGTCTGTAGCGGTATATGTCCTGGGCACCCACCATGTAAACAAAGGATCATATCCATTATAAAAGTTGAAATAATCTTTTAATACTCCTTGCAAACCTTTTGCTGCTTCTGACGCAAGGTTAGCTTGCGTTAGTTCTATGCTATCAACTTTTTTTAGCTTATCGATCGCCGTAGCAATGTCTTTGTTAATATCGTTAAGTTCCTTTGCCACTTTTTCACCATCTACTGCCATGCCACGACGCCGGGGTTTCTGCAGGGTGAATAACCTATCGGAAAAAGTTAAATATTTTGCTATTTGGTCATATGTCTTTTGTTCTTCCTGTAGTTGGTATTGTTCGCTTTCAAGATTTCTTTTAAAAAGAACATAATCCACTTTGCCATTTATATTCCATTTTCCGAATGGAGATTTTTTTAATACCTCAAGGTATTAGTTAATTAATTCAAGCAAACGTTTTCTTCTTTCAGGAGTATTATAGCCCGGTCCTTGTTGTCTAAAACCGAATTCTCCTTGTGAACTGGTGGAGTAAAAGCGTAAGATGCTTGCTTTATCAGCATCATACTGTATCATAGCATCGGCCATTTCACTAGTCTGAGAATAAAGACTACTTGTATTTTGCTGTGCTGAAACTTGCAAGCTGTATAAACAACTGCTCAATAGCATTACAAGTATAAAATTTTTAGTCCATTGACGACTTTTCATATTCAAAATATTTTGGTGAAAAATATTGAATATTATACAAGAACTGCAAAAAATTTTAACCAGACCGAAATGTGATCTATTTTTATCCCTGGTGTCTAATTTAAAATTGCCATGAAATGAAAAATATTTTATTTGTAGTTGTTCTCTTTATTTTTTTTGATAGCTCCGGACAAAATGCTAATGAAGAATTTGATGGCAAAAAATGGAAAGCACCTTATGTGCTGGATACTATAAAAGGATGGGATGTTGAACGTTTTCTTATACCTATTTCATTTGCTCCCTCCATACCATATAAAGGTGTTGAAGATATCAGGTTTACTCCCGGCTGGGCTAAAAAAACAACCAATGAATATTGGAGCTATGCTTTTTTATGGTATTTAGACGCTACAGTAGCGTTGGATGCTAAGACAATTGAAAATAATTTAAAAGCTTACTATACTGGCCTTATTAAAGTCAATAGTGATTCAAGTAAGATTGCTGATAAATTATTTCCGGTAACATCTTCAATAAGATCAAGAACCACGGAAAAAGGAGATCTGAAAACTTTCGAAGGCTTGGTTACTATGCTGGATTATATGAGTAAACAACCGGTCACTTTAAATGTTGTAATACATATAAGGACTTGTGCAGGGAAAGATAAAACATTCGTCTTTCATGAAATATCCCCCATGCCCTATTCTGATGATGTATGGAAAAGATTGCATCAACTTTGGGTCAACTTTAAATGTGAAAAAAAATAGGATTTATTTCCATCCCTGGCCGTAACAAAAGTCCAAAATTTCTTAACTTACAGGTATAACCAATAACCTCCGCTTTATGACCAGGTTTTCAAAATTCATATTAGCAATCGCTACTTACACATTTATCGTTACTGTTGTTTCCTTTGTCATTAATTTTTTAAGTACAGATGAAAGCGCAGTTCAAGTACGATCCTCAGGTATAGTAATATATGGTACAATCATCACCATTTTCGCCCTATTATTTCATTTACTCATTTTCGTCATTTCTCTCATTATAAAAGCTATTAAGCATCAGGACCATGAATAATTTCAATCTGCCCATGGGGTTCTCCTATTAATAAAAAATGAGAATACCTCTTTATATCTATATCATCTTCGGCATTTTCTTTCTGCCACTTAATATAATAGCGCAGAAGAATTGGAACGACACCAACGGAAATTTTATCAATGCTCACGGGGCAGGTGTTTTATATTACAATGGCACTTATTATATGTTTGGAGAGATCAAAAAAGGAAAGACATGGCTGGTGCCCGGGCAAAACTGGGAATGTTACCGCGTACCAGCAGGAGGTATATCATGTTATTCATCAAAAGATCTCTCAACATGGAAATATGAGAGAGTTGCACTGGCCCCTGTAATCGGTGATGCGTTAAATGAAATTGATACAAGTAAAGTGATTGAACGTCCAAAAGTGATCTATAATAAAGCAACTAAAAAGTTTGTGATGTGGATGCATATAGATGCTAAAGATTACTCATTTGCACATGCCGGAGTTGCAGTAAGTGACAACCCTGCTGGTCCATACAAGTATCTTGGCAGTACTCAACCTAATGGACAAATGGCGAGAGATATGACATTGTTTAAGGATGATGACAACAAAGCTTATCTCATTTATTCATCAGAGAATAATAATACAATGCATGTTTGCCTGTTAAGCGATGATTACCTTTCTCCGACAAAAACCTGGAGCCGAATCTTAATAGATAGAAATCGTGAAGCCCCTGCCCTGTTTAAAAATAAAGGCAAGTATTACCTCGTCACTTCTGCCTGCACAGGCTGGTCGCCAAATGTAGCGACTTATGCAGTTGCTTCTAAGCCTTTAGGCCCCTGGAAGGAATATAATAATCCATGTACAGGTGAGGGAGCTGAAACTACTTTTCAATCACAAAGCACTTTTGTTTTGCCAATTAAAGGAAAGACAGATCAATATATTTTTATGGCTGATAAATGGAATAAGTTTGATCTTGAAAATTCAAAATATGTTTGGCTCCCTTTATATATAAAGAATGACAAAGTTGAAATTACTTCTCACCTTCAATAGTGAACAATAAAATACTTCAAGTATAGGCGACATAACTAGCCTGCACCATTTGTGCTTTCCCATGCTGTTTGTTTACCATATTCCGTTGTTTGTTGACGATCGCATTTTGCGTATCCATTTATGAAATATTCTTGTGAAAAGATTTTAAAATAAAAACTACAATTATGAAACAGCTCATTCTTTCCATCGCGATTGCTCTCACTACAATGCTATTTTGCCATTGTTAAGCTTAGTTGCGCTGGAGAACATTACCGGCATAATTGAGAACAACATTTCTCATGTGTATGACGGGGATGTTTTTACATCCCCGTTCTTCTTAGTTAAGTAAAAAATAAATAAATGAATAAAATAATACAGTTTGGAGAAAATGTAGAAGGATATGACATTCCTGTTTTAAATGAAAGAGAAATAAGGGCAGCTGCAGGCATACTATTTTTGGCAACTTTTACTTCTCTCATGTTTATCTTATTTAAAAATAATTTTTTGCCGATCAAGTATGTTTTAACTGCCTTCCTCGCTGACTTCATCATCCGGGTTTTTATCAACCCTAAATTTTCACCTACTTTAATTATGGGTCGATTGATCGTAGGTAACCAAACACCTGAATATGTGGGAGCCCAACAAAAAAAATTTGCATGGATAATTGGCGTGATCCTGTCAGCCACGATGTTCATTTTTATGGTGGTAATAAATTCATATAGCCCAATAACGGGAATCATCTGCCTTATATGCCTTATGTTTCTGTTCTTTGAATCGGCATTTGGTATTTGTTTGGGATGTAAATTTTATCCATTATTTTTTAAAGAAAAAGCACAACGATGCCCTGGTGAAGTTTGTGATGCAAAATCAAAACAAGTTATTCAAAAAACATCCGGGATCCAGCTACTTATCGTGCTTACATTTGCCACATTTATTTTCCTTGCTGCCTGGTTCTTTAATGATCAGCTTAGCAAACAACCTTATGACCTGTTTGGAATTCTCAGTTCTTCAAAATCTAAATAGTTGTCCTCCTACCCGCTGACTTGTAACAGCACTCAATTGTCAAATCAATGTTAGGACGGTCGCGTAAAATTTTTATCATCGGCAGATGGGCCATAAATAGAAGGCACATCAATATTGTTTAATCGCATGTAAACTGTTAGTTGTCCGCGATGATGAACCCAATGATTGATTGTGATACCGATATCGTTAATTTTTTTAGAAGTATACAATACCTGGCCATTCGCTTTTAATGTGAAATTGCTTTCTAATGCTTCATCAGTTGCTCCTTGTAAAGCTGTTCTTCCAGCTTTCATATTATCTTCAAAATGCGCAACCAGTTCTGAAGTAGTTTTAGGCGAGGCATGCTTGAAAGTAACGAAGTCTATCTCACCATCCGTAACCATGTGTTTGATCCATAAAGGGATCTCCGCAACCAATAAAACAAGATATCCCATCGTCATTGATTTAGGATGAGGCTTGTATTCGAAAAGCTTTTCGGGAATTCTTTCAAGACAAGCATGTGTTGCCTTGTATTCTATATTCAACTCACGAAGGAGAGATTCGGTTTTAACAGTACTCATATGAATTGTTTTCACAAATTTACTCCTATTCAATAAAATAAAAATCCTTTATCATTGATCAAGTAATAAACTTCCGGCTTGCAGGAGGTCTTACTTACAGATTATACTCGCTTATTTGGATAGTAATTTACATACGGTGTATATTTATGTGCTGGCTGAAATTTCAGGAGCCTTTCAAATTCTAATTTAAAGTTTTGATACACAGGAAAAATTTACACTTAACTATTTCAGCGATCACTCTCACTATTGTTTCATTGGCTTACGGGTTATCTCCAAATAGCATTCTGCCAAAATTTTTTGACTTCAAAGTAGAGACTATTGATCTGACACACACTTTCAGAGCCACGATGGGATTATACTTAGGTATGGCTGTTCTTTGTGTAGTTGGAATTTTCAAATCACGTCAATGGCGTACAGCAACGATCTCAAATGTGTTTTTTATGATTGGCTTGGCATTAGGCAGAATAATTAGTTTAGTCATTGATGGAATTCCTTCAATTTACTTTTTAGCGGGACTCGTCTTAGAATTGCTACTTGCTCTTTGGGGAATCATAAACTTAAATAAATATCATACACCCCTAAATTAATAACATTGAAAAAAACAATCATTCTGATACTTGCAATTTACATTTCTACATTGTTGCAAGCACAACAGCAATTAACAAAAGCCCAGCAGGAAGTGAATCAAACCGTTATTAATTTTTTTGGGGCATTATCAAACCGGGATTCAGTTAGCTTAAAAGATAATTGCACGGCTGATATTTTATTGTTTGAAACCGGGAGTACCTGGAATGCAGATACACTTATCCTTAAAGCAATAACATTAAATACAGCAACGGATTTTAAAAGAATTAACACTTTTGATTTCGTCAACACGACAGTTGATAACAACACAGCTTGGGTAACTTATAATCTCCACTCAGAAATAACAAGAAATGACAAACAATCTACTGTGCAATGGATGGAAACAGTAATTTTAATAAAAGAGAAACAAAAATGGAAAATTAAAGTTCTGCATTCAACTCTAATCAAACGTAATTAAAAATACAGACGAACACAAAAATTGAATGAGATGGTAAGAATTTTCATCACAGGAGCAACACTATTTACATTTTGCAAGCAGCTAACATTTTCGCAGTCAGCAGACACCACCCACTCTATAAGGATAAGCCTTCCTACCTTGCTGAAAGGCACATTTGAAGATGACTATGGAATAAGATATACTATTAGCGATAGTCTTTGGATACAACATCCAAATGCAAAATATCATATCATCGATTGCGATACAACAGAACAATACCTACTTGTTCAAAATGATAAATCTAATAAAACAGATGGCGGATTGTTTACTCGAATTGATTACATGAATTTCACGGGAATGGAACCTTTTCGCTGGGGCTTTTGTTTAACAATATATAATGCGAATACATTGGAAAAAGCCAAAGCAACAGCAATAGCCGATAGAAAAAAACCTAAAACTGGTTGTAGTGGATTCCCATTTTCCCGTATGAAGAGATTGTAACAAAAATACTTCGTCCGCAGGATCTTGTAAGGAGAGCCCTTACGTAAATAATAAATATTAAGACCAGACACCGGACAAACATCGAAATGAATAATAAAGAACTAATTCATTTTGCAAGCAACCCTCTTGTTCTTTAAATCGATAAACTAGTTATCCGCCTGAGAGTAATTTTTAAACAATTAAAAAATGTGTTATGAAAATTATTATTAGGTTATTAACAGTTTCCACTCTTTTATTTGGGATAAGTTCATGCGATAAGGATGACGACACTCCCCCAGATCCTAACGTAACCTTTAAAGCAACATTGACGGGTGCACAGGAAGTGCCAGCCAATGCTTCAACTGCAACGGGAGATGCTACACTCACGTTTAATACTACCACAAAAATATTTACACTTGCGGTCACACATTCCATTGCATCTCCTACTAACGGCCATATACACAAGGGTGCTGTTGGAGTAAGCGGTGGTGTAGTTTTTCCATTCGCCAGTTTTACATCTCCAATATCATACACAAGTGCTGCTTTGGATGCAATCCAGGAAGCAGACTTGAATGCTGGTCTTTATTATGTAAATATTCATACAGCGGCATTTCCAAACGGAGAGATCAGGGGGCAACTTATTAAGCAATAGGATTCTCAGGACTCGTTGGCATAGACGCAAACCGATAACATTCAAATGTCGTTTTTACAATTTGTAATTGCCGTGGTTACAAAAAGACGGTTCAAATGACATTTTATTTTATGACAATTGCCTACCTTCAAAGAACCACATTAAACTATTTTTTATGCCAAACAAAAATTCAACACTTACCTATCGCTGGTTCCAGGAAGTTTGGAACAACAGCCGTAAAGATGCAATTGATGAAATGCTGGATGATAAAGCTATCGTACATGGGATTGAAGGTGTCAATACTCCAGGTCCTGAAGGATTCAAAGTTTTTTATGACAGCTTCAAACAACAATTCCCAGAGGTGCATGTAGAAGTAGAAGAAGCCGTCAGTGAAGGAGAATATGAAACATCCCGCTGCACTGTTCATGCAACTAATGCTAATAATCAACAAGTGACTTTCAGCGGCATGACTCATCTGAAGATAAAAAATAACAAGATCGTTGAAGCCTGGAACAATTTTGATTTTCTTTCAATGTATCAGCAACTGGGTTATAAGATGGCTTTGCATGAGGAGGTTGCGTAACAAACAAAAGCCGTCCCGGTTTCCCGGTACGGCTACAAATAATATTTTAAGCAAATTGTTTTAAAGATTGCCGATACCAGTCATTACATTTTTAATCAAAAGTTTCAGTAAGGATCATTTTGATAATAATATCCTGGAAACTGTCAGAATGAGTTTCAGGTAGCTCATGACCAGCATCTTTAAAAAGGAACAGATCCTTCTTTGGAGCTGTAACTCTATTAAAATATTCTTGAGTAATAGTATAATTAGTATTGTAATCCTTCTCACCAGCAAAGAAATACACAGGACAATTTATTACAGGAAGGCTTTGAAACCGGTTCACATCACAGGATCGTGAGAAAACATCAAACCACGTAACTGCCCATGTGAGCACAAAATTTTTTGGCAAACTAAGGCTTACAAATTTTTGTCCTGCGTGTTTAAGTAACCACTTGCGGTGATAATATAACTGTTCTGCATTTTCAAACGGAATTTTTACTTGTGCAAGTTCTTTACGTGCATTATTGCCCATCTCCTTTTTCAGCATTGCTAATGAGATACTGTCGCTTCTGGGTTGATCGATCACGGGACTGACAGGAATATAGGCATATAATAGCTCCGGATATTTATCTGCAATATAAAAACCAAGACCCGAACCCCAGGAATAGCCGATTAGATAAAGTTTGGATCGCTGAAATTTTCGAAGCAGGGTATCGATCACATCATGGGTATCATTATAAAACAATTGAAGTGTTAATGGCTGTGTTGTTTTATTGAGCTTCAGCGTCTCTCCAGTTTCTCTTTGATCCCAATGCACTACAACAAAATGTTCCTGCAACTTGCCGCTAACTTTATCAATCTTTTGCATCAGTGAGCCGCCTGGTCCACCATGCAAAAAAAGGATCAATGGTTTTGAAACATCATTTCCTTTTATGCGAACACTTTGTTTTATTCCTCCAATATTAAAAATAGTAGTTGTATCAATCGGCTTTTGGGCAAACAACGAATAATTAGTTAATAAAATGAATAGTAAAAAATATCTCATCTAAATAATTTGCGCCAGAAGATATGAAATCAACATCATAACAAAATGTAAAGCATAAAGAAGATTAATCTTGATACCTGTTAAAATGTAAGCAATGAGATGCATAAAACAAAAAAAGTGCACTCATGTTCCATTAGTCGTACATTACGGATTACATGTCAGCCTTATGAAGGCTTTATTCCAAGTATCGAGAACAATTTTTCCTTTTTCACTCAAACAATAATTTAAAACGAAACAAATGAAACGACTCTTACTTATTTTGTTTATTGCATTGTCGCTGTTAGCGAATGCACAAACTGCTGATTACTATTCCGGTTTGGGCTTTGAAAAGTATGCAAAGGAAGATTTTAAGGGTGCCATACTTGCCTTTGATAAAGCAATTGCACTTGATCCCAAAAATGTCTTCAATTATCTCTGGCGAGGAAATGCAAACGATGCACTTGAAAATTATAGCGAATCTATTAAGGATTACGATAAGATTATTGAGCTTGACCCGAAAAGCGTAGACGGTTATGTACATCGGGCAGAGGCAAAATATTTTGACATGAATTACGAAGGCGCCATAGAAGATTATAGCAAGACAATTGGATTAGCTCCCGGAAATGAAAAGGCTTTGTTGGGACGTGCACAGTGTAACTACCATTTGAAAAAGTATGCGCTATCTGTACAGGATTATACGAAGCTGATTGCATTGGATTCCTTGAATTTAACTGCTTATAAAAAACGGGCAGAGGCAAGAGGAGATATGAAAGACTATAAAGGAGCAATTAACGATTATACCAAGGCAATTGATCTGGAGCCTAATAAAGAACGAGCAGCTAGTACTTATACACTAAGAGGGTTTATGAAACAATTTAATTTAGACCAAAAAGGTGCTTGCGTTGATTATGCAAAGTCAGTCGAACTAGGGTATGCTGCTGCAGCTGGTTACATAAAAAGTTATTGTCAGTAGGAGTCAATGTTCCCTACTTATATTTTTTGAGTTTCTTTCTCAAGTTACCCTTAATATGTTCAAAAAATAAAAGTACTGCTGTCACTACTGCTGTGCGTAGTTTGTAACTACGGACCTATAAAATAATACATAATGCGGGCGCAAGTGTCCGCTTGTTCCCCAACACAAAATGATCATGATACAGCTGATGTTCTCACATTATCATTGGCCCATAACATTGCCCAAATAAAAAATATATTTTTTAAAGGCAACTTACCCATTTGTCAAATAAAAATATTTTTACCTTTTAATCTTTCACTTCACAGGCTCATCCAACTTTTTAAAAATTACAAATGTGAATATCCTTTTCACCCGGTATAATTTTTGTTAATTTTTTACCTCAGGCCCCACGTGTTTTCCCCACTTCAATGATCTATTGAATTTCGAAACCTCATTTATCATGCATCTAATCTTTAATTATGAAAGCTTTTTTACTCTTTCTGGGTATATTTTTTATCCAGCTAACTGCCTTTTCACAAGCAACACATCCTTATACTAATTGCCCCGATGTTGATATTGCAATTGTACGAGCTGGTACAAATGCCAATGTCACAAATCCTTATTTTTTATACAATGTCAATCAAACTACCAGCGCAATGACGTTAGTGCCCGGAGGTCCTTATAAAGATCCGGCAAACACAACACTGAATTTACAGATCAATGGGTTTGGTGTAAGCAGAAAGGATGGTTTTATCTATGGTTTAGCTTTTGATGGCACTACTACAACTGCTCGTTTTATGCGACTTGACGGAACTTATGGTGTCACTAACCTGGGTGATATTCCTTCTCCTGCCTCAAGCACCGGGCTTATTGGTATTGTAAATCCTGCTGCCGGGGATATGGATACGTCCGGAAACTTTTATTTCAGTGCATTTACATTTAATCCAACACCCATCCCAACATTTGATAAATTTTATCTTGGAAAAATTTCGAATACACAATCAATGGTAGCAGGCCCACCGGTCGTACAATATTTCGAAGTAGATGTAAGTGGAGCAAATTGCTCAAACTATGTTTCAAGTTTGATGACCGATCCCAATAATAGCGGGTTAAAAGATTTCAGTTACAATTCAAAAACCAATAGCTTCTTTACTTATGCAACTTATAAGATACCGGGAGCAGCAAATTTTTCTGCACAGGTACTTGAATTAGTTGCCATACCAGGATCATCACCGCTTCGCTATCGTCTTGTTTGCAATGCTACTGTTAATACACATACAGCTGAAACTTCAGGAACGTTGATCGATAAAACAGGCAAGTTCACAGTACTGTTTACTGATGGCTCATTCGGAATGGTAGATGGAAATGCAAGTACTGGCTTTACTGGCGGATTTACAATGATCACTACAAGTGCCGGAACCGGGCTTCCAAATCCACTCCGTGGTGATATGGGTAGTTGCGGACAAGGCTCCCCAAATATTCCACCGCCTACGACAATAACTCCATTTACAAATTGCCCGGATGTTGATGTAGCAATTGTGAGGGCAGGAACAAACGCTGATATAACAAATCCATATTTTTTATATAACGTTAATAATACCACAGGTGCAATGACATTGGTGCCTGGTGGTCCTTATAAGGATCCGGCGAATCCAACTCAGAACTTACAAGTGAATGGCATTGGAGTTAGCAGAAAGGATGGTTTTATTTATGGAATTGCTTTTGATGGCACTACAACAACAGCTCGTTTTATGAGGCTCGGTTCAAACTATGGCGCAACAGATCTTGGTGCTATTCCTTCTCCTGCATCAGGCAGCGGGCTTGTTGGTATTGTAAATCCTGCCGCCGGAGATATGGATACATCCGGAAATTTTTATTTCAGTGCATTTACATTTAATCCAACACCAATTCCAACATTTGATAAATTTTATCTTGGAAAAATTTCGAATACACAATCAATCGTAGCAGGTCCACCGGTCGTACAATATTTCGAAGTAGATGTAAGTGGAGCAAATTGCTTCAACTATGTTTCGAGTTTGATGACCGATCCCAATAATAGCGGGTTAAAAGATTTCAGTTACAATTCAAGAACCAATAGCTTCTTTACTTATGCCACTTATAAATTGCCGGGAGCAACAAATTTTTCCGCACAGGTACTTGAATTAGTTGCCATACCAGGATCATCACCACTTCGCTATCGCCTTGTATGCAATGCTACTGTTAATACACATACAGCAGAAACTTCAGGAACATTAATCGATAAAACAGGCAAGTTCACAGTACTATTCACAGATGGCTCTTTCGGAATGGTAGATGGAAATGCAAGTACCGGATTTACCGGCGGATTCACAATGATCACAACAAGTTCCGGAACCGGGCTTCCAAATCCACTCCGTGGTGATATGGGTAGCTGTGGACAAGGGTCGCCGAATATTCCGCCGCCAACTACGATAAGTTGCCCGGTCAATTATGCTGTAGTAAGAGCTGGCACAAATGCAGATATCACAAACCCTTATTCGATCTATTCAGTTAATGGAACCACAGGTGCACTCACTCTTCTTCCCGGTGGCCCGCTATTTTATCCCGGTACTTCACTACCACTACAAATAAATGGTATAGGTGTGAACAAAATTGATGGACTTATTTATGGAATGGCTTTCGAAGGTTCATTAAACACTGCAAGGTTTGTAAAGACTGATGCGGCCTACAACGTAACATTAATGGGTGTGATACAACCTCCACCACAAAATTCTATTCTAACACCAAGCTTTGTGAATTCTGCAGCAGGTACAATGGATAATAATGATAACTTTTATTTTACTGCTGTTACAACAAAGGTTGGTAATAGTCCAAGTGGATTAGTAATAGATAAATTGTGGTTAGGCAAGATCTCAAATGCCAGCACTGTTACCGGAACGCCAACACCTGTTTATTATGAAGTAACATGGTCCGGAAATCCCTGCAAGGATTTTATCAGCAGCCTCAATAATGATCCTATAAATAGTGGAATCAAAGATCTTTTTTATCACCCTGTTACACGAACATTCTTTACTTACGCAACTTATAAATTACAAGGCGATCTTAAGTTCAGGGGACAAATGCTTGAACTAAAACCTGTCGGTGGACCAAATTCTCCAAGCTCTTATAAATTACATTGTAATGATAAAGTTGAAATGCATACTTCAGAAACCTCAGGCGTCATGGTCACCAATGAAGGCAGATTTTTAATACTAATGACTGATGGCACCCTTGGACTAATTCCAAGAACAGGAAACTCATTTAATTATTCAGGTGATTATGTTGAATTAAATAATTCAACAGGTCTTCCGCCTGTGATAAGAGGAGATCTTGGAAGTTGTACTAAACTTCACCATCCAAGTGAACACGGTGACGGTCACGATGAAGACGATGATGATGATGATGATGGTGACGATGATGGTCATGGTCATGATGACCACGACAAAACTTCAGTAAATTTCTCCTTGTATCCAAACCCATTAACATTCAATCAAAATCTTGTTGTAAAATGGAAAGAGGTTAAAGACCGCGGCATAGTTTCAGTTTTAATTTATGATAACTATGGAACTGTTGTAAGAAGAATAAGTAATGTAATGGCTATCGAAGGCGGTCAACTATCAATTTCAATCGGCAATCTGACTTCTGGTATTTATTATGTACAGGTAATTTCAGCAAATGGAAAAGCTCACGGTAAAATGAAATTTATTAAAATGAACTGATCAGTATAAAACATTTTTGTCTCAGTAACATGATGGTTAGTTAAGCCCCTCATGATCTTTTGAGGGGCTTTATTTGTTCTTGCACAGTTTTTGTTATTTTCTTTTTATTAAATACCCTTTTATGAAAGAACTTCAGGATTTTCAGCCTACACAGCTTGTAAATTTATTAGCTAAGGAAACAATATCATATTATAAGCTGATTGGTGATGCTGCAAGTGTGGAAGAATGTACCCAATGCAACGACAGGATCAGGCAAATTGAATTAGAACTTGGTTCACGGAGAGATCCGCAGGAAAGAAATATTTTGAACCGACAATACAAAACTCCATCTCCATCGCCTGAATATTCATACTGAATAATCTTTTTTGAGGATAACACTTGTTTGTTTGAAACGTCTATCCAAGACGTTTATCAGGATATTTCATTACCTTTTGAAAGAAGGTTTACACTTCTAAAAATTGAAATTTCTTCTACTTGATTCCTTAACGGATTAAATTTAAATAAACATGCTCACAGACATCAATCCAAAACTGCCAATGCGTGATAAAACAGTTACAAAGGATTTTTATTTAAACAAATTAAATTTTCATGAATTCGGCAGTGCTGATTATGATGGCTACCTAATGATGCAGAAAGACAATATTCAAATTCATTTTTTTGAATTTAAAGATCTTGATCCAAAAGAAAATTACGGGCAGGTATACATCCGCACAGGCAACATAGACGAATGGTACAAGTTGGCTTTAGACAAAAAAATAAACATGCCCGAAGCAGGACATTTGCAACTCAAACCCTGGCGACAAAAAGAATTTTCCTTACTTGACCCGGATAACAATTTGCTTACTTTCGGACAGAGTGTGCAATGAAAATCATTAATAAGAATAATGATGATTGAAACTAAAAAAATTTCACGTGGGACTATTTGATATTTTTCGAAACAACAAAAAGAAACACTCATCGAGCTGGAGTGATGAAGAAAAACGTAAAATCTTTGAGGCGGTAGACGCACACAATAAGGAAATAGAGGTTGTTCGAGAAGAAGTTTTTCCTGGAGAGGGAGAGCCATATCGCTATTTTTATGAGAATGGTAATGTAAGAGCAGAAGGATTTTATTACGCATTAGCATACGATAAAAAGAACCAATTACAAGACGAGAAGTTTCAAGGCAAAAATATCGAGTATCACGAAAATGGACAGATTAAAGATATTTTCTTTTACAAAGACGGAATCCCCACAGGTGAATATTATAAATATGATAATGAAGGAAATCTAATTTTTAGTCAGTCTTCTGGTTGAGCAACACACAGCCCACGTTATTGTCAAGTTCATAAAACAAAAATCTTTAAAGCTGAAAACTATACCAATTACTTTTTATCCTCATACACATCCAGTTCATTTATTTGATCTTTATAATCTGATGGTAGTAGAATGTTTTTCAGAAGCCAGTCCATCTTCATCAGCCTGCTAATTTTATACAATGGTACTACAGGTGTAAGCAACGAAAAATCACTGAACTGCAACAACTCTTTTACTCTGCCAGGAACAACTAATTTTTGTCCTTCGACCAGCACTTTAAAACGCATGGCGCCAAGATGCTTTTTATATTGTTTAAAAAGATCAGCAGTGTATTTACTCTTTTGCAGGTCTGCTAATAAATGTGATTCTCTTACAGGCAGCCATTCAATATATGTAAGTGGCAACTCTTTCAACCCCATCCTTGCACCCACCCTGTAAAAAACATTGTACGCTTCTTCCTTTTCCTCATCTGTTAATTTTTTTTCGAGCAGTTCATATGATGCAATGGAATAATGTATCAGCATAAAAAGTACATCGCGGTAAGCCCAGTCCGGTATTGTAGAGCCTCTGTTTTTTTCAACGGCAGTATGTATCTGCCTCATGATGTCAATTGCTTTATTTGCTTCATCCATTGATGAAAAAACGATCTTTCTTGCATAACTAACAGTGGAAAATAGCCGGCCTAAAGGATCAGCAGGCAGCTTGCCAGTAAAGTAAAGCCAATCTACTGCCTTATTAAGGGCAAATTCAGCAGAGGCGCCAGCAAAAATAAAAAGTATAGTATCGCTCTTCCCCCAGATCTTTCTAACAACCGAACTTTTCTCAACAAATAATTGCATAAGGTCAAAATTAATTCCTGCAAAGTTACGCATCATTGAACCATACAATACCTATAAAGGCTTAATCATAATATTGATCAAATGCGGTGCAGTTTCATCACCGCCAAAATAAGGATATTGCTGGTAGCCGCTGGCTTGCGTTGAAGAAGGACCACGTGGCAAACTAATAGAAATTCCGTTGACTGTAAATAAATAAGTGCTGTCTGCAAGCTTTATGCTACACGTTATATCGGAACCAATAGCAACTGAAGTAATTTCATGGTAATGACGAACACCATTAGCATGTACATAACCATACAACCTTAAAGCATTATTATTCCATGACCACCCAATACGGGCACTGTTGTATTGATTATTGATCCCTTCGGTAAAACCCCATAGCTTATTAATATCATATTGATTTTCGGGAACCACAGTTTTGTAAATAGCCGAGTTGTCAAATTTTACTATGAATTTCATCTCAGAAGTTCGGACTGACTTCAGACCATTCTGATCACAGTAATGCTGACCTTGTCGGATTGTAAAATCATTATAGCTGATTGGCTTCGGAGAACCGCTTTTATCAACGGCCTCCTCTTCAGTAATAGTTTTACTTTTATTATGACAATTGATCTCTTTTGTGCAGCCTATAAACAGCAGACCGGCAAGGAGAAAAAATGGTTTGCTCATAAAAATGTTTTGATAAGTATAAGCTTGCTGTTATCTACCTGGAAGTGAAATACAAAATACTAATTTATCCTGACCCATCAAATGAGTGTGAGTTTCCGAATGAAGTGGTCCTAAAATAAAATTGTCGATCGTAAATACTTTTCAGGATCAAAGTATGATTGCTAAACTCAGGCCAGCTTTTTGATTGGATAATCCCGCTATCCATTTTTTAAACCCGTAACTTTCTGTAATATCGTTTTGTGGTGTAGCCAAAATTTAAATTCAACTGAACAATATGAATTGGTTTTATATTATTGGGGCCATTTATGTCGCTATCCTTATCGCTGTTTGTCTCCGGGTCATTTATGAAACAAGGAGTGCTACCAAAACGATGGCATATCTTTTATTGATCCTTTTTATACCAGTTGCAGGTGTTATTTTCTACATATTATTTGGTATCAACTACTGGAAAACAAAATTGTACAGCAGAAAATCCTTGGACGATGAAAAAATGTTGAACAGGCTGAAGAAGGAAATGGAAATTTATATGAAGGAAACAATCTCCCCTTTTGATCTGTCAGTTGAAAATAACAGGGAGTTGGCGGTAATGGTCGAAAAAGAATTGCGCAGCCCTTTAACCCGAAGAAACAAAGTGAAGTTATTATTAAACGGGGAAGAAAAATTTCCCGAAGTGATGGAAGCACTTGGCAATGCAAAGCATCACATTCACATTGAATATTACATCTACGAGTGGGATGAGATCGGGGAACAAGTTGCGGAGCTACTTATACAAAAAGCAAACGAAGGTGTGAAGGTTCGTTTCATTTATGATGATTTTGGAAGTCCGAATATTAAGAAAAAGACAGAGGAAAGAATGAGAAAAGCCGGTATAGAAATTTATCCTTTTCAAAAAGTGCATTTCTATCTTTTGGCAAACCGCCTTAACTACAGGAATCATAGAAAGATCATAGTAATAGACGGGCAAATTGGCTTTACAGGTGGAATAAATGTCAGCGATAAATATATCAACAATGGGTCACATAAATTATTTTGGCGTGATACCCATCTGCGTATTGATGGGCCGGGAGTTTTTTATTTGCAATATCTTTTTTTGGCCGATTGGAATTTTTGTACTGGTAAAGTTTTGGCACCTGAAAAATTTCATTTCTCAGTTCCCGCAGATAGTAAAGATGATTGTTTTTTACAGGTTGCTGCAAGTGGTCCGGATTCGGTTCAGCCTTCGATATTATTTTCCTTACTGCAGGCTATCTATCTCGCAAGAAAAGAAATACTTATTACTACGCCCTATTTTATTCCGGGAGATAGCATCCTGCAAGCATTGCGCATTGCAGCGTTAAGTGGCCTTTCAGTAAAATTGTTAGTACCGGGTGTAGCTGACTCAAAGCTGGTAAATGCAGCCTCCAAATCTTATTACGAGGATCTGCTTTGCGCAGGTGTTGATATCTATATGTATCAAAAAGGATTTGTACATGCAAAGACGTTGGTCGCTGATGGAAATTTATCCATTATAGGAACAGCAAATATGGATCTCAGGAGTTTCGAATTAAATTTTGAAGTGAATGTAATGCTGTATGACCGAAAATTTTCCGAACAATTAAGGTCTGTATTTTTTAAAGATCTTGAAGACGCCGAAAAAATTGATAGGGATGCCTGGTGCCAGCGGCCAGCCTACAAACAATTACCTGAAAGAATAGCGAGATTGTTCTCACATGTATTATAAAAATTTCAGAATAACACTTCTTTATATATGAAAAAGTTTTTTACCTGATAAGTGTAAGTGTTCCTTTCATATCCTTACGTCCGTTTTTAAAACTGATATAATAAACAAAGGTGCCCGTCGATTGCGGTTTTCTGTTAAAAGAACCATCCCAATCAACAATTTTACTTTCAACCTGATAAACTACCTGGCCGTAACGATTATACACCCTTACTGTTGCACCGAGCATTGGATCAAGAAAAGGGATATGCCAATGATCATTTTTACCATCCCCATTTGGAGTAAAGCCGGTTGGAACAAAAATTCCTGCTACTACTTTTATCATCATTTCATCTTCATTTTTGCAACCAAAAGAAGATGTAGCATAAAGTGTATACTTTTTTTCCGAAGAAGGCGATGCCACCGGATCAAGATTATTTATATCACTTAAATTATCAGGTGGTCCCCAATAAAAAACGGGGTTCTCCCCTATTACATTTCCATCGAGGGTAACATTTTCACCATTAAACATTACTCTGTCTGAACCCGCATTTACCATTGGCCCTGCATGAACATTAATTACTACATAATTAGATGCAATGCGGCAACCGGGTATTCCTGCAGAACTTTGTTCACTTACAGCAAGCCGATACCAATATATTCCTGCAGTTGTAGGACTGCGCAAATAGGTAAGTGAATTAGCAGAGGGAATATCTTTCCATGTTATTCCGGCATCTGTACTTACCTGCCACACATAAACAGGAGAAATATAGGCAGAAGAAACAGATGATGTAAGAGTGTACAAATTTGTATTACCATCACATATATGAACTGTATCGGAATATCCTTGTATTGCCGAAGTAACGTTCGGGCCACAGGGCCGGAAAGTAATATCATCTAAAGCAATATCATTACCTATACCACCGGGTGCATTGTTTGTCATTCTCAAAACAATTCCATTATTAGTTGCCGGCGTAGTAAAATAGAATCCGTATTGCTTCCATACGGGAAAAGCGGATTCCATAATATCACCGGTTGAAAATTGTTGTAGCACAACGCCACTTGTGGTTTCTATTTTGAATGTAATATTAGGTCTGATAGCACCAAAGCGATTGATCACATTCATCATCCAAGCTGCAAATTCATAAGTGGTGTTTGGGCAAAGGTTATTAACAGTGGTAACAAAAAAATCGCCCGGAGTAAACGTTGCATTAACAAGCAAAAATGCCCCATTGCCCGTATGATCTGATCTCACAGAATGCCAGGTGCTTCCAAAACAATTGACGGTAGAGTTTGTAATTGTATAATACCCATCATCAGGACAGAAAGAACTGGTATATATGTATGCATTGGTTGCTGTATAACCGGAATTACTTCCACCCGATCCAAAAGTTATATTTACTACAGGGTCACCTAAACTGCCAGTGCATAGCTGTGCCTTTATAGAAAAGTTAGATGCCAAAGCAAAAAAAACAAATATTGATCTCAAAAAAAATGGCAAGGGTATTTGGCGCAAAACCGGCATCTTCAACATTAAAAATTTATACGCGAAACTATGTTTTTTTATTAGTATGTTGTTGCTTACACACGATAGTAATACAAGAAAGCTAAGTGTTTCTTACTATAATGAAGTATTAAGAAAAATTCCTAATTTTCGTAACGACTCATTCCTGGTCATCACCTTACAATTCATTTATGAAACCTATTTTTTTGCTTGCACTTATTTTCAGCAACATGCTCACTTATTCCGTTATCTATGCGCAGCAAGACAGTTCATCCTGCAAAGTGATAATGAAAGGGCTTGCAGGCCGCTATACCGGTGGCTGTAAAAATGGATTAGCGAACGGGAACGGTGACGCTACCGGGGTTTATCACTATGTAGGTGCATTTAAAGATGGCATGCCAAATGGAACCGGCATTTATTATTATAGCCAAAATGAATATTACGATGGAAATTTCCAGGATGGGATAAAGGAAGGAAAAGGAGAAATGCATTATATAAGAAAGCCAATGCCAGATAGTATAGTTAAAGGTTACTGGAGTGGTGACCAATTCAAAGGAAGTAAATACACAACCTATTCTTATAGCACCACTGAACAGTTTGATCTTACCGAGATCACACCTTCTAAAACCAGCGGCAACACTATAACTTTTGAGATCGGAACGAATAGCGGTTCACCAAATGGCACGGCGGATGGTTTCGCACTGCTGCTTACTAATATTATTTCTCCTACCGGATGCATTTTAAAAACAAGATCGAAATACGAGAGTTCTTTTAAAAGCTATGTCACATTAGAATTAGCATCATTCCCCTGTAAGCTATTCGGCACTCTTTCCGACAGCCAGACTTTTGAAATAGAATTGTATAAAGCTGCTAACTGGAAGGTTCGTTTATTTAAAAATAAGTGATGCCACTTCTTAGTTCTTCAGATCATGTGTATCCTGTTCCATTTCGAATTGACTATTTTTGAAAAACAATGGATACGAAAACCGCAGCTATTGAAAATAAATTTACACGTTACCAGGTATTGGTCATCGTGTTGATCGCTCTCACCCAGTTTACAGTAGTGCTCGATTTTATGGTCATGTCCCCGCTTGGCGACATGCTGATGAAATCAATGGAACTTAACACTAAGCAATTTGGTTTGGCGGTATCAGTATATGCTTTTAGTGCGGGAGCTTCCGGTTTATTAACTGCTGGCTTTGCTGATAAGTTCGATCGTAAAAAATTGTTGCTATTCTTTTATGTTGGCTTTATAACCGGCACATTATTTTGTGGATTGGCTAACAGTTATGTTTTGCTGATCGCAGCAAGAATAATAACTGGCTTATTTGGCGGTGTGATCGGTTCTATTTCAATGGCAATCGTTGCTGATCTTTTTCCATTGCAGCAACGCGGAAGAGCAATGGGGTTCATACAAATGGGTTTTGGCGCCAGCCAGGTACTGGGTATTCCTATAAGTCTTTATATTGCTAACCATTGGGGATGGCAATCTCCATTTCTTATGATCGTTGGCTTAGCTACTATCATTTGGACATTTGTAATGCTAAAGCTGCAACCTATTACAAAACATCTCGAACTAAAAACTGAAAAGACGGCTATTAAACATTTATGGCACACACTCAAACTTAGGGATTACCGCACTGGTTTTTTATTGACTGCATTGTTATCAATTGGTGGTTTTATGATGATGCCATGGGGCAGTGCTTTTGCTGTAAATAATCTGCATGTATCGTATGAACAACTTCCGATTATGTTCATGGCCAGCGGTATTGCTGCACTTATTGTAATGCCACTGATCGGGAAGCTTAGTGATAAAATAGATAAAGTAAAACTATTTACGGTTGCAGCGCTTAGCATGATGGTGATCATA
Source organism: Chitinophagaceae bacterium (assembly GCA_035318985.1). Taxonomy (GTDB): domain Bacteria; phylum Bacteroidota; class Bacteroidia; order Chitinophagales; family Chitinophagaceae; genus VBAS01. The sequence continues at coordinate 13,954 of DATHDP010000056.1, read as the reverse complement.
GTGATCTATACAAATCTTACTCCCGTTCCATTCTATGTCATTATTACGCTGAATATTTTGATGATGACAGCGATCATGAGCCGGATAGTTCCGGCGATGGCGCTGGTATCTGCGTTACCAAAAATGCAGGATCGCGGAGCCTTTATGAGCATCAATTCATCTTTACAGCAAATTGCCGGTGGTATAGCTGCGGCTGTTGGAGGAATGATCGTTATTCAAAAAACAAAAACAAGTCCGTTACAACATTATGATACACTCGGCTATGTCATTGTGGTCATAATTATTTTAAATATCATTCAACTCTACAGGGTTAGCAACATGATCAAAGCAAGGAAACATGCAGATAAATTATAATAAATTATTTGCAATTTCAAAATTTGATTTAGCTTTAGCACATACCACTACTTCATGCGTAAACTTGGATTGATCATTTTTTTATGCGTTAGCAGCATTGTTGAATTGAATGCGCAAACTTCTTCTACAAAAATATTTGATGCTGTAAAGAATAACGATCTGAAAGAGGTAAAGTCATTACTTGAGAATGGATCCGATCCAAACAGCATTGATGAAGATGGTGATCTCTTATTGATGCATGCAACACTGTATTCTTCTGTTGATTGCATGGCACTATTAATTGAAAAAGGCAGTAGTGTAAATGCGAAGAATAAAATTGATGAGACGGCATTGATGTGGGCCGTACACGATCTTGCAAAAATGAAATTGCTGATACAACATGGGGCGAATGTGAATGCAAAAGCAAAGTCTGGTAATACTCCATTACTCGTCGCCTCTGTCGGGTATGGAAAGTATGACGCTGTAAAATTGCTGCTTGATAAAGGTGCAGATGCTCTTGCTGTAAATGAAAGAAAAGAAAATGCATTGATAAGAGCTGCACTATTCGGCGACACAGCTACAATATCGTTATTGCTTGATAAAGAAATTAACATTGATGCACTCACCAGTGATTCTTTAACAGCATTGCTTAATGCAACATTCAATGTAAATACTCCGGTTGTGATCCAATTATTAGAAAGAGGCGCTGACCCTGACCTCGTCGGCTCTTTTGGATTGACCGCTTTATCGTCAGCGGTCACTTACAATGATCTTGTATCAGTAAAAGCAATATTGAAAAAAGCAAAAAAGATCGATCTGAAAGGGGTACGGGGGATCACACCATTGATGTGGGCGGTTTACAACGAACATGATAATGTTGATATCATAAAAGCTTTGTTAGATAAAGGAGCTGATGTAAATATAAAAGCAGAGGATGCCTCAACGGCCCTTTCATGGGCTTTACAAAAAGGAAACACAGGAACGGTTGCATTATTAAAAAAAGCAGGGGCAAAATAATTTCTTTCGTAAAAAATTTTCTTTATGAAAAAATGGTTGGTTCTATCAGCAATTGTTACTGTAATAGCTGCATTTACAACCGTAACAAAAGAAAGCAAGATCAATAGCCAGGAAGACATTAAAAAGGCAGTGAATAAAACTTTGCCTTTATTACAAACCAGCAGTCATCTATTTTTAGAAAATGCAGGTGGATGCCAATCATGTCATCACCAGGATCTGACAGCAGTGAGTTTATCATTGGCAAAAGAAAAAGGTTTTACTGTCAATGACACCATTCTTAACGAGATCTTTGATTCTGTCAATAGTGTAATAAGATCGAGAAAAGATGTACTGTCACAAAACGGTGACCCCGTTGCTATTGTCATGTCAAGTGGTTACCAGTTGTGGGCATTATGGGCTAATAAATACAAATCAAACAAACTGATCGAGATGCTGGTGAAGAATTTAATGCAACGTCAAATTTTTGATGGGTCATGGGTAAGTCCCAACCCACGGCCACCATTGGAATATTATGCTTTTTCAGCTACTGCACTTATGGTGTCGGCTTTGCAATATTATTCGCCACCTTCATTAAAACCAGAAATAGATCAACGAATAGAAAAGGCCCGTGCATGGATGATAAAAACAATTCCTGAAAACAATGAAGAAAGAATTTTTCAGTTACTCGGACTTAAGTGGATAAACGGTGATAAAATTTTTATTCATCAGCAGGCAAAAAAATTATTGGCTACACAACATGAAGACGGAGGATGGTCACAATTGCCAACTTTAGAAAGTGATTCTTATGCAACCGGCCAGGCGTTATATGCATTGTATGAAACAGGACAATTAAAAACCAATGATCCTGCTTTTGAAAAAGGAATTTCTTTTTTATTAAAAACACAATATGAAGATGGCTCATGGAAAGTGAAATCCCGTTCCATTCCTTTTGTTCCTTTTGTCCAGAATGGATTTCCACATGACAAAGATCAATTCATTTCTGCTGCCGGAACAAACTGGGCTACTATGGCGCTTACATTGGCAGTAAAATAAAGAATAAACAGAATTGGCTTATTTGTAGACGACCCTCATGCTCCCATGACAAAAGCGTAGCAGCAGGGGCATAGAGATCGATCCTGTACAAGATTATAATTACGATTACCGACAGGGAATTTTTGCTGATCCATTCGGCCATCATTGGGGAGTTCAAAAAAAGATTGGTTAATTTTAATTTTACCCAATAAATTTGAGCCTCGTACGTTCTAAAAAAACTCCGTACCTGTAAAAACTGAAAATCACTCCTTATGAAAAAACCATCCAACAACGGAAACGGGTCTGCAATTGCTATTATCGCTACATTGGAAGAACCCGATTTACTTCAAATTTTAGTGGAAAAATTAGCTGAATGTAATGTTGATATAGGCTATTCTTTACAACAAGTTCAGCCTGGCTGGAAAGCAATAGAAACTTCATCTATTGAAGTTCTTGCAAGCGGCGGTATAGACGTTTCGGATAAAAACGATTCTACACATACTTCCTTTGTCACCAGCTTTTTGTTTACATGTATCAAACCGACAAAAGGAAAATATAACCTTACCTGGAGTCATTCACTTTCCTGATAACAACTCATAAAATAAATGGCTGCACATGTGCAGCCATTTAGATATTTTACAAACTTTATTTAATCCTTTTTTACTTTCTTTTCGCCATCCTCTATTTTTATTTTTGTATCACCATCTTTGATCTTTACCTCATCGCCATCTACTTTCTTTTTATAATCGCCATGCTTGATCTTGTATTCATCATCAATATCATATTTGCCATCACTTGTTACTATTACATGTCCATTAACCACATCACCGGTTGCGCCATAAATCGTATCCCTTGTTTCTCTATCAACATAAATATAAACAGGCTTATGTGTTTCAGTATTAATCATGCGTCCTGTCTTTTCATCTTTTTCAAGTGTTACATATTTTCCCGCAGTAAGATCATAATATCTTTCCCGCTTACAAGATGTAAAAATCATAACTGCTGCACCAAATAGAAATAATAGCTTTTTCATATCTTTTTATTTTTATACCTATAAATCAATTATCAGACCATCAATATCGATTTATGCGAATGGGTAAATAATACCACATAGAAATCGATACTCCCCACTTTACTTTCTGGTTGTTAACCTTCGGCATCATTTTTATTAATTTTCATTATGCTTCAAACTTCCGCTTTGCAGAAAGTTGTGTTTTTTTTTGCTACTTGCTTTCCTCATTGTTGCAGCGATCTATTATGCTAAACCTTTTTTAGTGCCTCTTTGCTTTGGGGGCTTGCTTGCTATGCTTTTTTTACCATTAAGCCGCTGGTTTGAAAGCAAAAAAATACCGAAAGGTTTTTCGATCCTCTTTTGTATCATTTTTTTTCTAGCTCTCATAACAGGAATTATCTGGCTCATTAGTTGGCAGATAACCGACCTTACTACTGAATCAACAGATATTGAAAACAAGATCCGAAAAATGATCGCCGAGATCGAGGAATATATTGGTAGTAATTTCGGAATTTCGAAAAAACAACAGGAAAAAATAATAACTGAACAGGCGCAGGGAAATGGTGGCATGTTATCCAATTTAGGATCTTCTATTACTGGATTTGTTGTTGATTTTATTTTAGTGCTGGTCTATATATTTCTTTTTATGTTTTATCGCAGCCGCCTAAAAACTTTTGTGCTGCAACTTATTTCTTCACAGCAAAAGAAAAATGCTGAAACGATCATTCACGATATAGAGAAAGTTTCGCAGCAATACATAACCGGGCTTGGTATGATGATAGCTTGTCTTTGGATCATGTACAGTATTGGCTTTTCGATCGTTGGTGTTAAATATGCAGTTCTCTTTGCTATTATTTGCGGACTATTAGAGATAATACCATTTATCGGAAATCTTACCGGCACCCTATTCGCTATTTTAATGGTTGTCATCCAGGGTGGCGGCACTGAAATGATGCTTGGAGTTGTAGTTACTTATATTATTGTCCAGTTTTTACAAACATATCTACTGGAACCTCTCGTTGTAGGTGCTGAAGTAAATATAAACCCTCTATTTACGATCATCATTCTTGTATTGGGTGAATTAGTTTGGGGAATTCCGGGAATGGTGCTTGCCATTCCTTTATTGGCAATTGTCAAGATCGTTTGCGATCATGTTCCTTCGCTAAAGCCTTATGGCTATTTGATTGGCAGCGATCAAAAGAAAAAAAACACATTACTAAAAAGAAAAAAATAATTGGGAATAGGCCTAAGTATCACTAAGAATTTACTTTGTATAGCTTCATGTCTTAGTGACTTTATTGTTCAAATTCAGACTGAAACACTATTTAAATAGTCCATTTCTACCTAATTATTAATAATAGTTACCTTTGGCAAATGCTTTTCTCAAAAGAACACCTAAGTTCCGGTAATAACTATAACTGGACAGATGAATTCATCTTTGATGGCACACCAAGCCGCCGACTTTTTGACCGCCAAAACGGGAATCAGTTACTTTTTATCATTAATCTCTATGCTTCGCAAACCGACAGGTTTTCGGAAAACCATGTACGGGGAATAGAAGAAATGCTGGTGAATAAATTGCCCGAACAGGTTAAAAGTGAGATTTCAGTTCTTAATTGGCTGAAAGAAAACGGACAAGTATTTTTAGTAAGCCAATAGTCAACAGGGATACTTCTCTTCTTACCCTTTAAGTTTAAAAATCTGGCAGGGTTTTTTATCTTATATCTATACTTGTATCTAACTTTATTGATCACCTAATAATTTTTATTTATGCGTTGGATAGGTGGAAGGGAAAGCTCAAACGTAGATGACCGCCGCAGTGTTTCAGCGGGGGGTATTGCCGCAGGTGGTGGCATCATTGGTGTGATCGTTATCGTACTTCGCTTACTGCTTGGTGGTGGAGGAACTGATGATGGATCAATGCCACAGATCCAACTTCCGGGTCAAACTCAGCAACTAACACCTGAACAACAAGCAGCAGATGATGAACGTGCAAAATTTGTAAAAGTTGTTTTGGGATATACTGAAGATGTATGGGACAATTTATTTGCTCAGCAAGGAAGCCATTATCAACACCCGACACTTGTACTTTTCCGTGATGCCGTTCAGTCTGCATGTGGAAATGCTAGTTCAGCTTCCGGCCCGTTCTATTGTCCGGGTGACCAGGAATTATATATTGATCTTTCTTTTTACCAGGAGCTCGAAGAACGCTTCAATGCGCCGGGCGATTTTGCCATGGCTTATGTAGTGGCTCATGAAGTAGGTCATCATATACAAAAACTATTAGGCATATCTGATAAAATGGACAGGCTACGCCAGCAAATGGGTCGTGAAGAATACAATAAATATTCTGTGATGCTTGAACTACAGGCTGACTTTTTAGCCGGTGTCTGGGCGCATCATGCACAGCAAATGAAAAACATTTTAGAAGCAGGTGATATTGATGAAGCCTTAAATGCAGCGAATGCTATTGGTGATGACAGGTTACAAAAAGAGTCGCAGGGTTATGTAGTCCCTGAATCATTTACACATGGCACATCACAGCAACGTATCTATTGGTTTAAAAAAGGATTTGATACAGGCGATATGAAGCAGGGTGATACTTTTAATGATCCTTCATTGCAATAAGATATTTTCAAAATTATACTATCATCGAAAAATCTAAATATCCGTTAATACTCATTTCAGCGTATATGAAATGAATTCTTTCTTCGTTAGTTTCAATTACTAAAAGCCACCAATGATAAAATACTTTTTTCCAACAAAAGCTTGGAATAAAATAAAGATCTTTCCATTCACATATTTTTAAAGTTTAATACCAGCCAGAAAGAATAATTTAGTTTTCTAAATCTTTTTTATGAAAAAGGTAATTGCTCTCCTATTCATCCTCTTCCCTATTTCTTTTTCATATGCCTGTACTACTTTTTTCATAAATAAAAACGGGCAAATGGTTTTTGGCCGCAATTATGATTGGGTAACTGATGCAGGGATGGTTTGCACAAATCTGAAAGGTTTATCAAAAATATCCATGAAAACAGAAAATGGAGAAACCATAGGTTGGATATCTAAATACGGGAGCATTACATTTAATCAATATGGCAAAGAATTTCCAACCGGAGGAATGAATGAAAAAGGATTGGGGGTTGAATTGATGTGGCTAGAGGAAACAAAGTACCCAACAGCTGATAACAGGCCCGCTATCGGTGTGTTGCAATGGATACAATACCAGTTAGACAATTGCACAACCATTGATGAGATAATTGCGACAGATAAAAAACTCCGCATATCCCCAACCGGCACTACTCCACTTCATTACTTAGTAGCAGATGCAAATGGTAAAGTAGCAACTATTGAATTTCTAAATGGCAAAATGGTTGTACATAAAGGGAGTGATCTTAGTTTCCCTGTTCTTACAAATAATACTTATGATGAATCTGTAAAGTCCGTTAAAAATTCATCTTCAAATGGCAATAATTCATTGGAACGTTTTGGCGAAGCCTGCAAAATGATACAACAACTAAATGCAAATAATATAGCAAAACCATTAACTGATCATGCATTTGATATTCTCGGAGAAGTGGCGCAAGGTGATTTTACAAAATGGAGTATCGTATATGATATCACAAATAAAACAATTCAATTTAAAACCAACCGGTTTAAACAAATAAAGACAATTAGCTTTTCTGCTTTTGATTTTAATTGCTCTGCTACAGCCAAAGTGTGGGACATGAATCAAAAAGCAAGTGGCTCTGTAAATAACCTGTTTCAAAATTTCAACAACGATCTTAATAAAAGAATTGTAGAAACTGCTGCAAAAGAAAGCGAAAGGCGTGTTTCCATTAGTCAGAAAAACGTAGAAGCTTTGTGGCAATATGCTTCAGGAATTAAGTGTCAATAGTTTTTTCTCCTTTTTTTATTTCTCGTCTGGTGCAGTTTTTGTGCAATTGTACTTGTATTAATTTATTTCACTATAAGTAGTCGATCATGAGTACAAGTGATCATAAACAAATAGCTACAGATTTTTTAATGCTTGCCTCCAAAGGAAATTCAAGAGAAGCTTTTAGCAAATACGTAAGCAAAAATTTCAAACATCACAATACTTATTTCAAAGGCGATGGCGAATCCCTGATGATAGCGATGGAAGACAATGCAATGAAAAATCCAAATAAGATCTGTGATATCAAAAGATCTTTACAAGATGGAGACCTGGTAGCGACGCATTCGCATATTCGTCAAAAACCTGGAGATCCAGGTGCGGCTGTTGTACATATTTTTCGATTTGAAGATGGTAAGATCGCAGAACTATGGGACCTGGGACAACCCGTACCATTAGAAACAGTGAATGAAAATGGAATATTTTAATTATTCAATTCTAAAAATAAAATTATGACAACAGCAGATCGTATAGCAAAAGCACAAACAACAATTAAAGCGTCAACAGACAAAGTGTGGAATGCGTTGACGAACCCTGAAATGATAAAGAAATATATGTTTGGAACAACGGTTGTTTCTGACTGGAAAGAAGGAAGTAAAATAGTTTGGAAAGGCGAATGGGAAGGGAAAAGTTATGAAGACAAAGGAAAAATTCTGCAAATTGAAGATCAAAAAAAATTACAATACAGCCATTACAGCCCTCTTTCCGGGCTTCATGATAACCCTCAAAATTATCATATAGTAACGATCGATCTTGCAAAAAAGGATAATGAAACTATTGTCACCTTAACACAGGATAATAACCCTGACGAAAAAACAAAAGATCATTCTGAAAAAAACTGGAAGATGATGTTGGCCTCCCTTAAAAAGTTTTTGGAAGAATCTAGCAATTAGCCTTATTTAAGTTTATAGTTTAATGCAAACCCGCTTGAGACCCCATTGCTATAAGGCATTATACTAAGGTTGGGGTCCTTAATTAATTTATGTTTATGAAAATGTGGTACCAATATTCCTGTTAATGTTCCCTGTGTTATTCCTAAAAGTATATCCGAAGGAAAATGTTGGCCAGCTGCGTGCCTCATATAAGCAGTGGCACCTGTAGCTGCGCCAGCAATGGTATAAAATACCCATTTTGCTTTTGAGTCCGGATGATAATCTCCATAAACTTTTGCCATAAAAAATGTTGAAGTAGCAACCAGGGCCACATGTCCTGCATAGAAAGAATTTTTGCCTCCTCCCCTGGTTCTTTGCTCAATCGTTGACTCGGAACTATAAACATAAGGTCGGTAACGATTAGTCAGGTAAACAGAACCAGTATATAAAAGACCTGTTATCGACATGGATTCAAGAAACAAATAACTAAGCTTAAAAAAATCTTTACTTGTTTCCTTGCCAGTTAGAAAAAGAAATGGAAGCAGCGTTGAAGCATAAAAAGGATAATAGCTTGCCTTATCAATTGCTTTATCATAAGGTCGAACTGCCCAACGATCAAAACCATTTATATCATTTATATCAAGACTTAGAACGGTTTCTATGTTTGTATTTTCTTTACTATATATCTTTGTAAATGCATAGGCTGACCAACCAGCGCCAACAGCAAAAACAGGAATATCAACAGCAGGTTTGAGTTTATATACCTGTGGCCTTTTACTCGTCTTTGCCATTGAAATTTTTTCAATTAAAGTATCCGGAGATCGCAAAGTATCATTCCCGGTCATTCTTACACTATCCTCCTGAGCAAAAGAAATTAGATGCATAATTATTGCCGCAGTACCACACAAAATCTTTTTCATCATTCACAGAATTAATATTAACAGGGTAAGACTTTTATGGAATATAAAAAATCATGCCATCCTATTGTTGATTCAAATTATCATCTTTATCAATTGGTATGGAAAGGAAAAAGTTATTGAATAAAAAAAGCCGTCTGCAAAAGGCAAACGGCCAAGGAAGGGACTTGTCAAATCGTCAAATCGCTACCTATTTCTTTATATAACCAAACAATCCATGTTCTTCGTCATCAGGGCCCGCAGCGAAGAACAACCAGTTACGGTTTAATGCTGTTGAAGTAGAAGGAGCAAAAGCTATGCCCCAAAGCCCTTCTATTACGATTGGCTGTCCGTGCTGGCGAAGTTGACCCAGGAAATTTCCATTGTCAGCGTAAGCATTAATGTGGCCATTACCAAAATTTCCAACAAGGAAAACATCTGAAGTACTGCTTTCTTCACCCCAAAATCCTCGCGGAGCTTTTGCTATACCCCACGGAGCATTTAGATGGCCATTAGAAATAAATCTTCTTGCAAATGATCCATCAGGATTGAAAATATCAACATAACCAAGACCATCACCTGCTTCTTCTTCACCTGTTGCCGGATCTACTTTTGCATACATCACATATAATTTGCCATCAATCGCCTGTATATTAAATGGAGAATAACCATCTGGTAAATTCGGATCGGTGAATGGCTTACTGACCTCCACCCAAGTTTTATCGTATACATTTATTTTACCCTGTGCAAAATTTGCCACATAAAGAAAATTATTACCAGCATCGTTAGCTATTGTTATTCCAAGAAATGCAGCATTAGGGAATGCATCAATTTTTCTGATCGCCACATTCCCGGTATTCCATCCGGAAACGCCACCCTCGGCAGTTGCAAAAATGAATCGTGCAGGATTGCCATTTGGAAGTACAAAATCGCTGCTCGAATTAAATACCTGGCCAGTTGGATGACTGGATAGTAGCGGACCAGCAGGTGGTATCACTACATTCGCCCTTGCTGAACTTCCATCACCAGTGTATACTGCACTTAGTCCCATTCCTTCGGATGATACCCAGGCCGGGCCGGAGGTTGGAAATGATATTCCCCATGCGTTAATAAGCGTGGGATCAATGCGTGCAGGGCTATACTCATCATTATCACCCACAAGATTTACCTGCACAAAATCTTTTAACTCCTTAGGAGGAATTGCTTTTGTTGCAATTTCCTCATTGGCGGCTGTTGTTTTTTCTACATTTTTTTGACAGCTAAAAATAACGGTTAGCAATGCGAGTGCAAAAGCCGGGTAAGCTGCTTTGCTTAAGATCTTTCCCATAAAATTTTATTTAAAGTTGAATAATAGATACTCTGACGGGCACATTATTGTTTCCGACAAAATTTTTCTCGGCCATTCAGAGGGGTTGTACATGTATCGGAGTTAATTCAGAGAAAGTTGCTATTGCAAAAACATTTTACAGACTTGCTATAAATAAAAAATTCCGTTAGTGACGGAATTTGACTAAAGAAAAATTACTTTTTAAAAAATGGGGAATTATTTTCCTGCGTTCCTTGTAAAAAGATAATAGCCCAAAAAACTAAGTGAAATACTAAAAGCCATGATAGCTAAAGAATGAAAGCCTAGTGGTTGTGTATAATTAACCCCGGTGAGCCCCAAACCAATACCGGCTAAAATTGCAAACCATTTTACATTGGCATATCTATTATCTTCCGGTTTTTGAGTAGCCAAAATTGATTGAGCTATATTTTCAGAAATTCCTTTGTCAACAATTTTGTTTTTAAGCCTGTGTTCAAATATCCGTTTCATCATATTAATAATAAAATACATGAACATGCCGACGACAAAAATGGCAGCAACGCTTCTGAACACTTCTGGCCGAAATTCCATGTCAAAATCTCCCTGTGCATTTACAGTAAAGCTTACCAAGCCAGCAACGATAATTGTTATTACTTTTTTCATCTTTTAAATTTTTTATAATATATCTGACGTTTGCCCTTAGATAATGTTGCAATTTTTAATATAGATCCAGTGCTTTCATCCCAATTCTGTATTTTTTATAAATATCTATAAACAAGTATGCTAAAACTGTAACCGCCGTAATAGCGATCAGGTAAATGGATATAGTTCGTATCCCCTCGAAAAGATCAAAATACTTTTGAAAGAAATACAAAGCTCCACCAATGAAACCCATTCCTATACCTACAAATAACCATACAAGCAATTTATCGTTTGAGACTTTTGATGATGGAGAAGGAAGTTGCTGCAACACAATGTTGGAAAGATCAAAATCAAAAGCAGGTTGTGGCTGTTGCTTAATCCCAGTTATCAACAATTGATAGACTTCAACCTTCGATCTGCATTTCTCGCATAAATGAATGTGTTCACCAATTCGTTTTTCAGAATTAGACTTATCTACTGCATATTGCTGCACTTCATCATCCGTTAAATGTTTTATGACCATAGATCCTCCTTTTTATAATGAAGTAAAAGATCATTCTTTAATTCTCTTCTTGCCCTGAATAAGTAACTCTTAACCGTTCCTGCCGGCAACCCGGTTATTGTACCAATTTCTTCATAGCTCAATTCTTCGTTATGATACAAGCTGATCAGCGTCTTGTAGATCGCCGGTAGTTTTTCAATTTTCTTTTTTACGATCTCAGAAATATTTTTTCCTATAACAAATGTATCGACCGGCTCATCAAAATTTCCCTGTGCTATATTCATCATGTCAAGGATATCATTTGATGGATCTGCTTCTGTTTCAAAGATACTTTCTGCGAGTACGAGTTTTTTCTTGCGCAAGTGATCTATACATGTGTTATAGCATATTTGCCCGATCCAGGTAGAAAGTTTTGATTGAAATTTAAAACCCGGCAGTTTTTGATACGCTTTTAAATAAATATCCTGTGCAATATCTTTTCTATCACTTTCACTGGCTATCATATCAAAAATGATCTTGGCCACAAGATTCTCAGTATTCTTAATAATAATACCAAAAGCATTAGTCTCTCCCTTCAATATCCTATCCACAAGGTTTCGGTCTGTGGTATTTTGCCCGGTAATATTATTCACTTGCCATTTGACGGGTTGGTTTCGGAAATGTTGCAATTTATCTAAAGAAATTTCTTTTTTCTTAAATCATTCCTCACTTTAGCAAAATGGATTCGATCAAAGTATATGGAAAGCTTGTGGATGATGAAACCCGTTGTGAGCATTATCATTCCCTGCTTGACATTATTGCGATAAAATTCAAATGTTGTGAGAAATATTATCCCTGCTATCAATGCCACGAAGAAACAACTGATCATCCGGCGCAGGTTTGGAATAAAGACGAATGGGATACGAAAGGAATTCTTTGTGGAGTTTGTAAAACTGAGCTGACAATTAATGAATACATGAATTCAAATGACCAATGCCCGAATTGCAGATCAGCCTTCAATCCCAATTGCAGTAAACACTATCATTTGTATTTCCAAACTTAGCTGAACAGGATTTATGTCGTACAAGAGTGCCCTTCGCTTCGCTCTGGGTAAACTGTGCAACAGAAGCCCAATAGTAGTAATGAAGTTTAGTACATAAAATCATTTTCCATTAACATAACTACCCGCCATTTTTGGTAACTTCACAGCTTAACAAACTATGGCTTTTTCACGTCAGTTAGCAGCAATTATGTTCGCCGATATTGTCGGTTACACTGCCTTAATGGAGACCGACGAATCATTGGCAATGAGTTCCCGTGAACGATTTAAAAATAAATTGGAAGATGTATTGAATGATCATGGTGGTCGATTATTGGCGTTTCATGGTGACGGAGCTCTTTGCAGCTTTACAAGTACGCTGGAAAGTGTGAAAGCCGCAACCACTTTGCAGTTGGAAATGCAGAATCATCCTCTCGTTCCATTACGGATCGGCATTCATACAGGTGATGTACTTGTGGATGGTAATAATATATATGGCGATGGGGTGAACATTGCATCAAGAATGGAATCATTTGCGGTGCCCGGCAGTATTTTTATATCAAGCAAAGCTTATGATGATATAAAAAACCAAAAAGAGGTTTCTGCAATTTCCATGGGGAGATATTTATTAAAGAACGTAAAAGAACAAATGGAAATTTTTGCGATCAGTAATGCAGGGTTGGTAATTCCGGATGCAGAAATTCTTGAAGGTAAAGGCGAAGCTGTTCGCCAAAAAAATATTCTTGTTTTACCGTTTATAAATATGAGTAATGACCCTGAGCAGGAATATTTCAGTGATGGGTTGACGGAAGAAATTATTTCCAACTTATCAAAGCTGAAAGATACCAATGTGATCTCACGTACCACATCGATGAAATATAAAAGCACAACGAAGGACACAAAATCTATTGGTAAAGAAACGGGTGCTGATTTTATCCTTGAGGGAAGTGTAAGAAAGGCCGCCAATAATTTGCGGATCACGGCACAGTTCATTGATGCATGCCGGGATGTTCATCTTTGGGCACAAAGTTTTCGCGGCACACTGGATGATATCTTCGATATACAAGAAGATGTATCAGAGAAAATTGTAGAAGCATTGCGATTGCAATTGAGCAATGAGGAAAAAGTCACGCTTCGAAAAAGATATACTGATAATACAGAGGCTTACCAATTGTATTTGCAGGGAATGTTCTTTTGGAAGAAAAGAAATGAGCAAGGCCTGACATTGGCTATAAAATTTTTTGAAAGAGCTTTAGAAAAAGATCCCGATTATGCGTTGGCATGGGCGGGTATTGCCGATACACTTAGCCTGATGGGAGAATACACGAATCTTTCGAGAAGAGATCTTTATAAAAAACAAATGGATGCAATTTATAAGGCACTTGAAATTGATCCGCAACTTGCAGAGGCA
>DATHDP010000055.1:0-39803 GCA_035318985.1 Chitinophagaceae bacterium | reverse complement strand
AGATCTGTTTGCCTAAAGCCTCTTTATTCTTCCATCCATAATTTGCTGCCAGGTTTTCCGTTATTAGGATCGATTTTGTATAGTCCCCTTCCATTTGTTCATCAAATTCTCTTCCCTCTGCCATTTTAAGATCCATAGTCTTAATATAAGCCGGTCCTACTTCTAGAAAATTTGTTTCACCTTTTTTCCCTTCTGCTTCCGCCACCACGCTTCGATAACCATACCCAATATGACTCCGGGTACCCGCTAATGCAGTTACCTGTGGTATAGCAGCTACTTCATTTCTAAGTGCAGCGAATGCTGTCGTATCTGTTACGATCATTCCAATGGTGTTCTCAATATTATAACCATAATTATAATTTTTTTGAAACTCCGCATTACGTGCAAAACCAATTCCGGCGATAACAGTAATTATGGCAATCGATGATTGCAGACCCAGCATTATTCTCGAAAACAAGTTTGTGCCGCCAAATTTTACCGTCCCGCGAAAAATAGTAGATGGATTAAACCGGCTGATATAAAATGCAGGGTATGCACCGGCAAGTAATGTAGTTAACAATACAGCGCCGCCAATAAATAATAAGAGACCGGGATCGTTAAAATAATCAGCGGTGATCTTAACACCATTAAACATTTCATTAAATGCAGGAAACCAAAACCGGTTTAAAATAGTAGAAAGCAGAACTGACACACATACAATAAAACAGCATTCGATCAATAATTGAAAGACTAATTGTTTGTGTGAACTCCCCATTACTTTTCTTATACCAATTTCTTTTAATCTCCTGTTCGCATTTGAAACGGTAGTGTTAGAAAAATTAAGACACGCAGAAAGAAAGATCAGGATAGCAAGAATAAATGGGCCATATGCTGCCGAATCTTCGGGGCGATCACGCAAATTATTAGAGTCAATATCACTTTGTATAGCATTTTCATATAAGGAAATAAGTCTAAAGCCCGATGCTTTCCAATCTGCCCTGGCTTTATTTTGTATCGGTAAATATTTATTAAAGGACTTTGCAATTAGTGGAACATCAGCTTTTTTAGGAATTCTGAAAAAAGCTGCATCGAGCATCCATGTCCAGTCATCCGGAGCGATCTTTGATCCATCCCCTTTTAAATAATTTTCAAAATTGGTGATGAACCCGAATTGTATGGTAGAGTTTACAGGAATATCTTTCAATACACCAGTTACCGTAAGCGGCATTGCATAGTTATCATCCGAATAAAAGATCAATGCCTTACCTAAAGGATCTTGTTTACCAAAATATTTTTTTGCAATTGCTTCAGTGATCAGCACTGATTTTTTATCAGTTATATTATTTGAACCCGCAACAACCGGAAAATTGAACAGATCAAAAAATGCGGGGTCAGTAAAATGTGCTTGTTCAGCAAAAGGTTCATTCTTATCATATTTTACATTCAATCCGCGGCTATCAAGTCGTACTGCTTCAGCGATCCCCGCAAATTCACCCTGAGCCTGCTTTACAGCTGCCAGTGGAAAAATTCCTTTGATCTCACTTGCACCTGATTTAAAGGTCAAAGCCCGGTAAACATTCTCCTGGTCTTTATGAAAATTATCAAAACTGAAACTGTAACGATATGTTTGATAACCCCAAACGATGGCAGCAAGTCCGATGCCCATTCCAAAAATATTGAGCAAGGTGTAACCTTTGTAGCGCCACATACTCCGTAAAACGATCTTATAAATATTTTTAAACATAAAATAAGTTTTAGGTGGTGAGTTTTATGTTATCATCATTAGTAATTCTATTCATCGTCCCTTGCGTCGCACTCTTGTACGTTCGGTAATTCTATTCATCTTTTATCCACCCCAAGTTGAGTATTCACTTTTGTTGAACATCCGACCCCGTCAGCGGGGGACAATGAACATCCTCCCTTTACTCAATCTATATTCACTCACTTATTTCCGAAAAATCCTTTTCTAATCCTTCAAATCATGGTTCTATTCTGTTCTCAAACTTTTCGCCGGGTTCATCAATGCCGATCTTACTGAATGAAATCCTACCGTTATCAATGCGATCAATATTGTAGCAACAGATGCTGCAATAAATACCCAACCCTGCACAGGAATTCTAAATGCAAAATCCTGCAGCCACTGATTCCCTGCATACCATGCTAATGGAATAGCAATAAGAATAGCAATGCCGATCATTACTAAAAAATTCTTTGCTATCAGCATGGTGATGCTAGTAATATTTGCACCCAGCACTCTTCGTATTCCTATTTCTTTTGTTCTTTGTACAGTAGTAAATGCAGCCAATCCAAATAAGCCTAAGCATGCAAGCAATATGGCAAGTGTTGCAGCTACTGTAAACAATGTTGATGAACGTTGTTCTCCAACATATAACTTGTTATAATCCTCATCCAGAAAATGATAAGTAAATGGACGGTCAGGTATTCTTTGCTTCCACATCATTTCAAGCCGTCCCAGCGTCGGACGCATATCCTGGCCATTAATACGAGCCATAAAAGCACGGGAATAACCACGACCAAGAAAAATTAACATTGGTCCTATTGGTTCACGAAGACTACTAAAATTAAAATCCTTAATTACTCCCACTATCGGGCCGGGAGATCCTTTATCAATTATTTTACCAAGAGCTTGCTCGGGTGTCCAACCTATTTTATTGGCCAATGATTCATTAATAATATAAGGTTGACGAAAATTTGCATAATCATTTGTAGTATCCATTATCGCAAAATCCGATTGCTGAAAATCACGACCGGCAAGCAATTGCATTTTCATTGTTTTTGTAAAATCAAGATCAACCGGCATTGCATTTAATGAAATTTCTTTTTTTCCATTTTCATCCGTAACAGTTATACCATCGCCCCACTCTACAAATTCGGGTGTTTCATAAGCCGCGGTCACTCCTTCAACTCCTGGAACCTGTGTAATTGCTTCTTTAATACTTTGAAAATTGTCCAGCATCTTTCCCCCGATGGGCAATACGGCAATATGTTCTTTGTCATATCCCAAATTCTTTTTTTGTATAAAATGCATTTGCTGTAAAATGATAGCTGTATAGATGATCAGGAAAACTGAAATGCTGAATTGAATTACTATCAAAGACTCTCGAAGTGCTCCACTGCCACCAGTAATACGAAATCCTTTTTTTAAAACTCCCAGCACTTTTGTTCCAGACAATATCATCGCCGGATAAAAGCCAGCAAGAAAACTTACTACTATTGCAAATAAGGCAAGTGAAATAACAGGAACAGGTTGTAATAATATTACAGAAGTAAACTCTTTACCGGTAATATTATTAAAATATGGAATTAAAAAAATACTCAGCGCCAATGCAAGAGCTGCCGAAAGAAAAGTAATAACAGTTGACTCACCAATGAACTGAAAGAATACCTGCTTCTTTGATGCCCCCAAAACTTTCCGCATTCCTATTTCATTTCCCCTGCCTGTTGATTGTGCAGTAGCAAGATTAGTATAATTAGCAAATGCAATGATCAATATCAGTATTGCAATGACGCCAAACATATATATATATGTCATGTTGCCGTTTGGTTCAAATCCTGCCAACGATGATCTTAAGTGTACAGTTTTTAATGGTTCAAGATGATAAGTGAGATAATCATTGCCTTCTAGTTTTGCCTCCGTTCTTACTTCACTAGTTTTCATGTATCCTGCAATTTGCTGTTGCAGTAATGGAATATCTTTTTTATCTCTCACAAGCAGGTAAGTGATCCAGTTTGCTTCCCACCATTTTTCAGCTTTAACATAATTGCCCAGGTTAAAAAAATGGGTAACAAAATCAAATTTGATCTGTGAATTCTGTGGCACATCTTCACAGATCGCAGACACTTTCATATCCTTTCCAAATACCGTTATTGTTTTATTGATCGCATCCTGATAACTATTGTTACCAAAATATTTCTGGGCCATTGATCTTGTCAACACAATTTTATCAGGCGCATCTAATGCCGACAAAGCATCACCTTCTACCAGGTTAAAAGAAAATATTTTAAAAAGTGGCTGATCAGCAAAAAGAATTCGTTGTTCATCAAATATCTTTTCACCATACTTAATAATTCCATGACTGATAAAAGTTCTTGTATATTCTTCTACAGCAGGAAATGTTCTTTTAAACTGGGGCCCAACTTTAGTTCCTGTGGTGGCAGTTGTATTTACAGTTTCTGCTCTCTTATATTCCATTGTAGCTCTTACGATCCGTTCTGCATTGGCATTGAATTTATCATAGCTTAACTCATGGTTAATAAACACACCGATCAACAGGCAAGCAGCAAGCCCGATCGTTAAACCAATAATATTAATACCCGAATAAAGTTTGTTTTTACCCAGGTTCCTGAAAGCGGTTTTTAAATAATTTTTAAACATATAATTATTATTTATTCGGATCGTAATGATTTCACAGGGTTAGCAAGTGCTGCTTTAATTGCCTGGAAACTCACAGTTATTAAAGCAATAATTATTGCTGATATGCCGCCAACAATAAAGATCCACCAGCTTATATTTATCCTGTACACATAATCCTGTAACCATTGATTCATAAAATACCACGCAACAGGTGAAGCAATGATGAAGGCGATAGTGATGAGAATAATAAACTCTTTTGAAAAAAGATATACAACACCGCTAATAGAGGCACCAAGCACTTTCCTGATACCCACTTCCTTTATTCTTTGTACTGCCATAAATGAAGCGAGTCCATACAAGCCAAGACAACTGAGAAAAATAGCAATGACAGCGAAGATCTTGTAGAGGTTTGATAACTGGTTTTCCTGCTTGTAAAAACTTTCAATTTTATCATCTAAAAACCTGTATTCATAAACATGATTTGGAAATGCTTTCTCCCATATTTTTTTGATGGATTGCATGGAAGAAGCAATGTTTGCAGTTGAAAGTTTTATTGAAGCCTGCCGGTACATCGTGCTGTTTGTGGCAATAAGTAATGGTGCCAGGTCCTGGCGCAAAGACCTGTCATTAAAATCTTTCAGTACACCAACAACAGGACATTTTATTAAACCATTCATCATACTTATTTCTTTACCGATTATATCTTCCGGTTTTTTAAGCCCTAAACTTTTCACGAATGATTCATTTACCAAAAATTCTTGTGTCCAACCAGAAGGTTTCAAATTTTTTCCGGCTACCAGTTGTAATTTATAAGTCGGCACATAGTCATTGTCGGCGAATTTGGTAATAGCCTGGAAGTCTGCATCCTTTATTGCATGATCAAATTTGAATGTGGTAAACATATTATTATCATCTTCTATCGGGGAGTTGGAACTGAAGCTTACCGCCTGCACCCCGTTTGATAATAACTGCTGCTTTAAATAATCCGTCAGCTTGACGCCGGTACTGTCCGGACGATAAGGAACATTTACGATCGCCTCTTTATCAAAGCCCAGCGGTTGATCCATAAAATAATTCATTTGCTGTACAATGATGAGTGTTCCAATGATCAATGCCTGTGCAATGACGAATTGAAACACTACCAACCCTCTTCTTAATGAAATTCCCTTTGTAGCATTTCCGGCGAGTTTACTCTTTAAAGCATTAACAGGATTGAAACGTGATAAAACAATAGAAGGATAGAAACCGGCAAGTACAGTTACAACAATTGTTACAGCCAAAAGAAATAAAATAACTGCGGGATTGGTTAGAATTTTGAATGAAAGCGAAAGTTCTAATAGTTGATTTACATAAGGCAATGCAAGAAGTGTAATGACTGCTGCAAGTATTACAGCAATTGTAACAATCAAAAATGTTTCAAAGATGAATTGGATCCGCAATTGAGATCTATTACTTCCCAAAACTTTTCTTACGCCAACCTCCTTTGCCCGGTTAACAGCTTGCGCAGTGGAGAGGTTGATAAAGTTTACGCAGGCAATTAACAGTATGAATGCTGCGATCAGCCACAATACATTGAGCAGTTGATGACTGATTGTTTTGTTGCTGTAATTTCCTGCTGCCGCATCGTAATGCACAGCATTTAATGGTTGGATAATATAGCTATCCTTATTGTCGGCAGGTTGTACCTTTCGTGTGTATGCGCTTAATTGTTGATTAAAGTTGTTAGCAGAAATATTCGGCGGCAACAAAACATAACAACCAAAATCAGGTGCTGATTGATTCCACTCGGGTTGTTGAAATCCGTATTCTTTATCTCCTGTAAAATCTGTTCCATAGGCAACCACCAATTTTAGCTGAAAGTCTGTATTGGCCGGTATTGTTGCGAGAATGCCTGAAACTTTTAGCGGTGTTGCCGGAAACTGAAACAATCCTGCACCCATGCTATAATATCCTCTTATTTTAATTGTTTTGCCTATTGCTGTTTTCCAGTCACCGAAATAAGTTTCTGCGATCTCTTTTGTAAGCAATACATTGTCCGGATCTTTTAATGATTCATATGAACCTGCGAGCAGCGGAAAATTAAACATGTTAAAGAATGAAGGCGATGTATAAAATACACCGCTCTGCTCTTTAAAATTTTTTACAGGCGTTCCGTTATCATCGAGTACCTGTAACTCATCATTGTGGCTTGCATAGACCGGGGCTACTTGTTCAAGTTGAGGAAAAGTAGTTTTTAGTCCTGCGGGCATTGGAAAAGGAACGTTTTTTCCATAAGTAATATTTGCTGCGTCTGCATGATGAGATTCAGTCAATACACGATAGATCCGATCTTTCTTTGAATGAAAAGTATCATAGCTTGTTTGAAATTGTATAATGATAAAGATCATCATACAAACGGCAATACCAACAGCCAGCCCGGCAATGTTGATAATAGCGTAATTCTTGTTACGGATCAAACTTCTGAATGCGGTTTTGAAATAATTTTTAAACATGTTATATTTTTATTCTGTTCTTAAACTCTTTACAGGGTTTGTCAAAGCAGCTTTCATAGCCTGTGTGCTTATCGTTAAAAAAGCTATCAAGACAGCTATTACTGCAGCAATGATGAATACCCACCAATGAATACTGATGCGGTATGCAAAGTCCCGCAACCATGAATGCATTATATACCAGCCAACAGGTATTGCAATGAATAAAGCAACAATGACCAACTTGAGAAAATCTGTTGATAACAAAAACAGGATATTTTGAACAGAAGCTCCCAGCACTTTACGAATGCCGATCTCCTTTGTCCGCTGCAAAACATTATAGGCTGATAACCCCAGCAACCCAAAACAAGCGATCAGGATTGCGAGAAATGCGAATATTCCAAACACTTTTCCGAATAACTGGTCAGCTTTATATTGTTGGCTAAAGTTTTCGTCAAGGAAAAAATATTCCATAGGATCAGCCGGGAAATATTTATTCCATGTTTTATTAACGGCGGCAATAGTTTGAGGCAGGTTAGCTGTCTGTACTTTCACCGAATAAAAGCCACGGGTATTTGGATACAATAGAAATATCATCGGGTCAATTACTTTCTGCAAACCCTGGTGGTGATAATCAGCCAGCACACCTACCACTGTCAATGTATCCCTTCTGCCTCGACTTAATTTGCTATTGATAGCATCATCGGGGCTTTTATATCCTAACAATTCGACTGCCTTTTGATTAAGAAGTACTCCCCTTTCATCTGTTTTAAAATCCTTTGAAAAATTTCTGCCGGCGAGTAATTTTATTTCATACCCGGGTACAAAATCATAATCAACTCCCATATAATAAAGTGTGACAGATGTTTCATTCTGCGAGTCCAGTCTTCTTGTTCCGTTAGTCCAGTAAATTTCTTTACCCATCACATTTGATGAAGCAATTACCGATCTTATTTCCGGCTGTTTTAATAATTCTGTTTTGAATGGTTGGAATGTTGTTCCATAAAGAGAGTCCTGCAAAGAGTTGGCACCTTTAAGAACAAGAGTTTGATCGATATTTACTCCCAGTTTTTGATTGCGCATATATCTTACTTGCTGGTAAACTATAATAGTACCGGCGATCAACACTACTGAGATCACAAATTGTGTTACTATTAAACCTTTTCTAAGATTGATGCCGCCGGCAGTATTTTTAAAAACACCTTTTAAGACAACGATCGGGCGGAAACTAGCTAAAACAAAAGCAGGATAAACACCGGATAAAAATGTTCCAAGGATGAACAATGCAAAAAATAATTGCCAGTATAACGGAGATAACGTAAAATGAGTATACGTATCTCTGCCCAGGAAGCGGTCGAAAGCAGGAAGCAACAACATGAAAACCCCGATAGATAATAAGAAGCCTATCAGGTTGAGTAAAAAACTTTCCATCATGAATTGCCTGATAAGATTTGATCTTGCCGCACCTAATACTTTCCGCATTCCCACTTCTCTTGCTCTCTCCGCAGATCTTGCCGTTGCAAGATTGATATAATTGATCCATGCAATACCAATAATAAAAACAGCAATGAGGAATAAAAAATTTACAGCTTGTCCATTTCCATTTACTTCAGCTTCCTGGTTATAATTTGAATAAAGATGAAGATCGGTTACCGGCATCAGGTACAATTCCGCTTTATTATTATTCTTTTTATACCAATCCTGGCTATTGATGTAACGATCACAAAATGCAGGCATCTTTTTCTCGAACTTTTTCCAGTCGACCCCTGGCTTCAATTTCAAATAGCTATAGAAGTCATACCATCCAAAGCTTGTTTCAAGAGCATTAGATGTATCACCCTGTGCTCTCAGATATTTATCAAAAGTGGACCATGAAACAAGATATTTGATATCAAGATGTGAATTTGCCGGATAGTCTTTAAATACTCCTGTTATCTCATAAGCTTGTACCTGGTCCTGGTCCCGTTGAATCAGTTTTTTTCCGACAGCCTCTTCATTTCCGAAGTATTTTTTTGCCATGCTTTCAGAAACGATCATCTTATCGGGACCGTCTAATACTTGTTTGCTATTGCCTTCAGTTAATTTGAGACCAAACATGTTTAAAAAAGAAGGCTCGGCATAGTAGCCTTTGTTCTCATTAAACTTTACAGTATTGTTTTCTGTGGATAATAAAAGATTCGCATCTATGATCCTGCAAAAATCTTCTACCTCAGGGTAATCCTTTTTCAAGTGAGGTGCAATAGCAGGATAAACTGTTGCTGATTGCCAGGCAAGCTTGCCTTTTTGATAACTATCTAACCGCAGACGAACGACATTCTTTGAATCTGGAACAAAATCATCATAACTTTTTTCATAAGAAACATAATGGAAAATAAGAAGACAGCAACTCATTCCAATGGTCAGGCCAAAGATGTTCAAAAGGCTATAGCCTTTCTTTTTAAAAATATTGCGGAACGCTGTTGTTAGATAATTTCTGAACATAGAAAATAATTTTATTCCGTTCTTAAACTTTTTACCGGATTAGCAACGCCAGCTTTTACAGCTTGTAGCCCTATAGTCACAAAAGCAATAATGATCGCTAATGCACCAGCAGCAATAAATACCCACCAGCCAATTGAGATACGATAAGCAAAATCCTGTAACCATTTATTCATAAAATACCAGGCCAGTGGTGTTGCAATGACCAAAGCAATAACAACAAGCTTTAAAAAATCTTTTGATAATAATGTTACAATTCCCGTTAACGATGCACCCAACACTTTACGAATTCCAATTTCTTTTGTACGATTAATCGCAGTTAATGCAGCAAGACCAAACAATCCAAGACAAGCAAGAAAAACAGAAATACCGCCGGCCCATCCAATAATATTGCTCCATTTTTTTTCTGCCTTATAAAAATTATCGAGGCTTTCATCAAGAAAACTGTATTTGAATGGAAGATCGGCCACAGCTCCTGTCCATGCTTTTTGCATAGCGGCCAAAGCAGGCGCAGGATTACCGGGTTTTATACGTACAAAAAATTTATATGGTGCATATTCCGCAAATTGATGAAACATCTGCGGTTTTATTTCTTCTCTAAATGGACGGAAATTAAAATTCTTAACAACGCCGATCACTGTGGGCATTTTTTCAAGAGGCGCTTTTTCATAGTATCCTTTTAACACCTGTCCCACTGCAGTTTCAACTGTCCATCCAAAATCTTTTACCATTGCTTCGTTAACAATAACTGAGTTAACAGTATCGGATGAGATCTTTGGATCAAAATTTCTTCCTGCCAGTAATTTCATTCCCATCAGGGAGATATAATCCTGGTCAATAAAATATTCGAAAACGTCTTTGTGTGTTCCGTTATATTCAAATCCTGAACTGCTCCATCCTGTTCCTTCACCCAATCCAAGTTCAGCACTTGCTACACCAGCAATATCAGTTCTTGAAATAAGTGCCTGTTTAAATAAAGGATAGATCTCCTTTGTTTTTGTATCACTTGCATCTACAACAACTATATTTTCTTTATTAAAACCGGGATTCTTACTGCTCATGTATTTTGTTTGTTGTAAAATGACCATCGTACAAATGATCAATCCTATTGATAAAGCAAACTGAACAGTGACAAGTGATTTTGTAAAAAAATTTGAGCCACTTACTTTGATCTTACTCTTCAAAACTTCAATTGGTCTGAAGCCCGATAATATTAATGCAGGATAACTACCAGCTAACAAACCAACAAGTAAAGTAAGTCCTGCAAGCATCCACGATATTTCAGGATATAATGAAAAAGAAAATTGCATCTCACGGCCTGAAAGGTGATTGAAATAAGGAAGTAAAAGTTTTACCAGTAACAATGCAATAAGCAATGACAAAACACTAAGCAGGATCGCTTCAGCCAGGAACTGTATGATCAAATGTTTTCTTTCACTGCCAATTACTTTTCTTACACCAACTTCTTTTGCTCTTCTTGCTGAACGGCCAATTGCCAGCGTTGTAAAATTGATACAAGCAATTAATAAAACACCTGTTGCAATACTTAATAAGATCCAGATCGTTTTTGGATTGACTTGTTCGACAGAACCGCCATATATTTTTGTATCTGTATGTCCTGCCCTTAGTGGTTGCAAACCAAATCGAACAGGCGGGTTATTCCCTTCCCATTTATACCCTCTATCTTTTAATTCTTTTTCTTCCTCTGGATAATATTTATGACGGAATGATCCGAGCTTTTGAACATCGTTAACCAACCCACTGCCTGCGTTTAACTGAACATAAGTAATATAAGATGACCTGTTCCAGTTATTAACTCCTCTTTTGCCTGACTTAGTTGATTCCATGTAATTGAAATTTCCAAGCAGATCAAACTGAATAGAAGAATTGGCTGGAATATTTTCAGCAACACCGGTTACTGTAAATGGAACAAATGTTTCTTCAATTTTTATTTCGATCGTACGCCCAACTACATTATCCATTCCAAAAAGTTCTCTTGCTTTTGATCTTGTTATAACAAGGTTTTGTAATTCCTTCAATGCACCCTGTGGAGTTCCATATTTTAACGGAAAAGAAAAAATTGTAAAAAGAGATGGATCAGCATAAGTCATATTCATACGTCTTACAGCTCCATCAACTTTTATAAAACTTTCGCCCCAGCCATCACGCAAGCGAACATAATTTGCCACATCCGGCAGATCAGCCTTCATTGCAGGACCGAGTGGAGATGGCATATAAACATCCCCTTCGGCTTCGCGACCATCCAAAGCATTGGTCCAGCGATAAACACGATAAATATTATTTGCATTGCTGTGAAAGCGATCAAAGCTGAATTCATTCACGGCATACAAAAGAAATAATGAAAAACAGGCAAGCCCGATTGATAAGCCTGATATATTGATAAACGAAAGGATCTTTTGACGACCAAGATTTCGTACTGCGATCTTGAAATAATGTTTTAGCATGGCTTTGAGCTTTATGTTGTCAACATTTGTAATTCTATTTATCGTCCCTTGCGTCGCACTCTTGTACGTTCAGTACTTCTATTCAGCTTTTATTTCTCACTGATTACACAGATTTACACAGAAACCAATCCGTGAAAATCCGTGTCATCTGTGAGATCTATTATTTAAACGCAAGACTGATCCTGCCACCAGATGATCTTACTTTCACAGATACACCACCACCATTTATTTTTCCTTCCAGCTGATCATCTTCGATCTTTCCATTAAAATTCCCCAACTGATCTGTTTTGATCTTTCCTCCGGACAGATCAAGATCAACACCTTTATCTTTTGGAAGCTGCAGATCAATGTGACCACCAGAGTTTGAAACTTTTACATACTTACCTAATTCCTTTATTTCAATATCAATTCCGCCGCCACTGTTTGATGCTTCCAAACTGCAGGCAAGATCATAAAGATGAATACCGCCGCCAGATGTATGCGTAACTAATTCACCACTTATGTTTCTTCCATTAACACTTCCACCACTTGTTGTAGCTCTTATATCTCCTTTCAGATCTTTTAGATTCAGCGAACCACCTGAAGTGCTGAGACGAAGTTTTCCATCACAATTGCTGGCTTCAATGCTGCCACCGCTGGTTGAAAGATCAATATCATCTCTTGAATTTGCGAGATGTATGCTTCCGCCTGAAGTTCTTCCATCTATATTTCCTCCCACATTATCTATATTCAAACTGCCACCGCTTGTTGAAAATTTTTGTTCTCCTGTTAAATTGGTTAAGCTGATGCTGCCTCCGCTTGTTGACAGATCAGTAGAAATATTTTTTAGTACAAAAACCTTAAAAGAAATACTCAAACCTTTTTTCCAATCCATATTTCTTTGTTTTGGTCTTGCGATTGCTGTTAACTTATTACTGCTCACAGACACCGTGAGGTCATAATCTTCTAATCGTTTTACGATCTCTTCTTTTGAAATTTCATTTTTGCCGTTATTGCCATGAATGTATACTTCAACCTTTGTTTCAGCGGCTGAGTTTACACCCGTTACAGAAATACTTCCACCGGAAGTTTGCACTTCTGTGCTTTTTACTGATTCACTGCTTAATGACTTTGTCATATAAGGCTCTTTGTTTTGCGCAACGACTGAAAAGCTGATGGCAATAACAAGGTTTAATAAAAAAAGCTTTCTCATAATTGATTTTTTAATTTATAATTATTCGGTTTTTAAACTTTTTGCCGGATTTGCAAGAGCTGCTTTTATTGCTTGTGAACTCACAACAAGAATTGTAATCAGAAGTGCACAAGCACCCGCTGCTGCAAATACCCACCAGGAGATCTGGATTCGATAGTCATATTTTGCCAACCATCCTTTTAAATAGAAATAGGAAACCGGGATAGCTACAAAACATGAAACAAGTACCAGGAAAATAAAATCTTTTGAAAGCATTCTCCAAAGACTCATTACTGATGCTCCCAACACTTTGCGGATACCGATCTCTTTGGTACGTTGCTCAGCTACAAAACTTGCTAAACCAAAAAGACCAAGACAGGAAATAAATATGGCAAGAACAGAAAAGTAAGAAGCCAGTTTACCGATGCGTTCTTCGTTCCCAAACTTGTTCGCAAATTCTTCATCGGTAAAATTGTACACAAAAGGCTGCTTAGGTTCATACTTTTTTAATACACTTTCAATTTTTGTAAGACATGCTTTTGCACTCTTATCCCTGTTCAAACGAATGATCAATAAATTTTCCTGTTCCGTTGCCAAATGATACAAAGAAGCCCGTACAGGATAATATGGTGATTCAACCAACAGATCTTTTACAACACCAATGATCGTGTATGGAACTTTCTCCCATTCCAGTATTTTACCAACCGGATCTTTAAATCCCAAAAACTTAACAGCTGATTCATTAATAATAAATGCCGTTGAATCAGAAGCAAAGTCGCGGGAAAAATCTCTTCCTTCTTTGATCGTCCAGCCAATCGTTTTTCCATACTCGTATGATACTGTATTGTTGGGAAAATCAACACCCATGTTAGGATCTTTTCCTTCCCAATTAAATCCACCATTGGTATTCCACACATTTGTAAGCGGACTTTGCGAAATAGCCATTTCAGTAATTACCCTTTCGTTCTTTAATTCAGTTCTCACCGCTTCATAATGTTTATAAACTTCATCTGCTAATGGTATCCGGAGCAACCCATCTTTTTGATAACCGATCGGACGATCTTTCGCATATTGTATCTGTTGAAAAACAATTACGGTTCCAATGATCAAAGCAACTGAAACAGTAAATTGAATTACCACCATTACTTTACGAGGAACGGCTGAAAAACGCCCAACTTTAAACGTGCCTTTAAGAATTTTTACCGGGTGAAAAGATGATAGATAAAGTGCAGGATAACTTCCAGCGATCAATCCTGTAAAAAGTATAAAAGCTAAACAATAGATCCAGAACAAAGGATTTGTCCAAAGGACCGCCATCTTCTTATCAGCAACATCGTTGAAAGCTGGTAGCACCAACGTCACAATGATCAACGAAATAAAAAAAGCAATGAAAACAACTAATAATGATTCTGCAAAAAATTGTTTGATCAGTTGCCGACGCATCGAACCAATTGCTTTACGAATTCCAACTTCTTTGGCTCTTTTTTCTGAACGTGCCGTACTTAAGTTCATAAAATTGATACAGGCCAATAGCAAAACGAAGATCCCGATGATACCAAAAAGCCAGACAAATTCAATTCGTCCTCCTGTGTTTACTCCCTTTTTAAAATCAGAATATAAATGCCAGTTAGACATCGGGTGAAGAAACACCTCCGCTTTGTATCTCTGTTCGTCCTTACTTACTTTATTATATTTTACATCTTTGATCTTCGCAGAAACTTTTTCCATATTCGCATTGTCAGCGATCATTGCATAACATTGTGTAAAGTTGCTGCCCCATGGATCATCCATTTTCTTTATCCATTGGTTCATTATAATAAACAGTTCCCATGGTAAAAAAACTTTTATTTTGTTGAATGACGAGTTATATGGAAAATCTTCATATACCCCGGTTACTTTCAGATCATACTTATTCCCAAGGGTGATAGTTTTACCTACGGGATCATCATTACCAAAAAAAGTTTTAGCCACCGACTTTGACAATAAAATTGAATAAGGTTCTTTAAGACCATCTCTTGTACCATGGATCATTTTAAGGGTTAATATCTCAGTGATCTTTGGTCCAAAGAATTGTCCCCCGATCATAAATCTTCTATCACCAACAGATAAAACGTAATCACCATCCCATGAAGCCTCGGCTACATATTTAAAATCAGAAGAAAATTTGTTTCGTATTTCATCAGCAGTCAGATAGGGTAATGTATTTTCAGTTCCTTTTGTTCCATTGAACGTTTGGTTTTGCATCACTTGTGCAACGCGACTGTAATTTTCATGATAGCGGTTAAAACTTACTTCATCATATATCCACAAACCAATAAGTATAGCCACAGCCATACCTGTAGCAAGCCCGCCAATGTTAATAAGACTGTACCCTTTACTTTTTATAAGGTTTCTCCAGGCAACTTTGAAATAGTTTCTTATCATAAGCAGGTATTATTCAGTTCTTAATGATTTAATCGGATTTGCAAGAGCAGCCTTTATGGCTTGGGAACCTACCGTCAATAATGCAATAACCATGGCAGTAAAAACAGCGACTCCAAACATCCACCAATGAAGATCGATCCGGTACGCAAAACTTTGTAACCATTTATTCATTGCATAGTAACCAACCGGTGTTGCCAATAAGGTTCCCAATAAAACTGGGCGCAACAAGTCTTTTGATAATAAAAAACAAATATTCTGAATTGAAGAACCGAGCACTTTTCGTACGCCGATCTCTTTTGTTCTCTTTATTGCAGTATAAGAAGCTAAACCAAATAAGCCAAGACATGCGATAAAAATTGCAATAGCTGAAAAAATACCCAACACTGCCTGCTGCTTTGCTTCAGTTTTATAATGCCGGTCAAACTGCTCATCTAAGAAATTATATTCAAATGGATAATCAGGAGCAGCAGCCGTATATATTTTTTTGATGCTGGCAATTGTTGATTGCAGCTGATCCGTTTTTAATTTGATCAATGCTAAACGTTTGTCTCTGCCGGGTGAAATGACCAACGGGCCTATCGGGTCTTTTAAAGAAACATAATGATAATCTTCCACCACGCCGACTATTGTTCTGCGAAGACTGTCTCTTGAAACATTTTTTATCCATTTACCAACTGCCTGCTCAGGAGTATAGCCAAGTTTATTCGCAGCATTACGATTGATAAGCACTGACTGCGCAGAATCTGTGGTGAAACTTTCTGAAAGATCTCTTCCTGCAATTATCTTTATTCCCAATGTTTTTACAAAGTCAAGGTCTGTGAATTCAGTACTGAACATCATTTTCTCATCAGGTTTTGCTTGCGACTCAAAAGAATAACCATCATGAAAGCCTCCTGGTTCTCCGGACATTAAAGACACACTATTTATAGCAGGAATACTTAATAGCTCACTTTTAAATTGCTTTTTCTTCGCAGAAATGCTCATGTTATCAAATCGTACGATCATTGATTGTTCTTTGTTAAAGCCAAGATCAGTATTACGCAGATAATTCATCTGGCTCGTAATAACAATGACGCTTACGATCAGCAACACCGAAATTCCAAATTGAAAAACAACCAGCGCTTTTCTAAAGAAAACTCCTTTCAATCCAGTTTTTAATTTTCCTTTTAAAGATTCGATCGGTGTAAATGATGAAAGTAAAAATGCAGGATAGCTTCCTGCTAGCAATCCCACAATTATTATAACAGCAATTATAAAACCATATACTCGTGTATCATTCCAAAAAGAAGGCAATTGATAGCCTAATAAATTAGTGTATGCAGGCATCAATATTTTCACAAGACCAAAAGAAAGTATAGAAGCAACGGTAGCAAACAAAATAGATTCCATCATGAACTGACTTACCAGTTGTTTGCGCACAGCTCCTAAAACTTTACGCAATCCTACTTCTTTAGCCCTGTCTGTAGCTCTTGCTGTAGCAAGATTGATAAAATTAATACATGCAATAAGCAGGATCAAAATGGCGATTGACATAAAGATGTAAACCATTTTTTGATTCCCGTGTTTCACGCTGCCATCTAAAGCATCTGTAGCAAAATAAATATCAGCCAAAGGTTTTATTACCAGGCCCATTTTAAAACCTGCCCGGGCATAATACTCCCCCAAATATTTATCCATGAAAGAAGGAAACTGTGTCGATAATTTTTTTGGATCTATTGCAGGATTTAATTGAACATAAGTAAACAATCCATTATTTGGCCATTGAGTGAACCAATCGGGTTGCATAGGTCGAAGCAATTCTAATGGCACAACCATATCAAATTGCAAATGAGAATTCAAAGGCACATCGGCAGCTATCCCGGTAACTTTTAATTGCTGTTGTTTATTAAACTCAAGGGTCTTTCCTATAGGATCTTCATTACCAAAATACTTTTTAGCTACAGTCTCGGTTAGGACAATACTATTAGGGTCTTTTAATACTGTAGCAGTATCGCCTTTGACCAAGTGAAAATCAAAAAAACTAAAGAAGTTTTTGTCGGTAAGGTAAATATTCGTTTCATTGAATGAAATGTTATTGTAACTGATAAGATCATTATCCCGCATTAGCCTTACTTGCTTTTGAATGGCATCAGGATAATCATTTACTAAAGCAGGTCCATAGGGAGGAGACAAGTAAGGTATCTCACGTCTTTCACCATTATTATTGCCAACCCGCATTACCCTGTAAATATTCTTTCCGTTCTTATGAAAATTGTCATAGCTCAACTCATTCATGATAAAAAGAAAGATCATCAGGCAACAGGTAATACCTACGGTCAGCCCCAATATATTAATGACTGAAAATATTTTCTGTTTCTTCAGATGCTTAATGGATAATAATAAATAGTTCTTGATCATAGTGATAATTTTATTCTGTTCTCAAACTTTTCATAGGGTTAGCAATAGCGGCTTTTATTGACTGAAAACTTATCGTGATCAATGCGATTATAATAGCGGCCAAACCGGCTACAGCGATCATCCACCAACTGATCGAAATGCGGTAAGCAAAATCCTGTAACCATTTTGTCATTGTCCAATATGCGATCGGTGTTGCAATAACAATGGAAATAATAACCAGTTTTATAAAATCTTTCGACAACATTGTTGTAATGCTGCTTACAGTTGCACCAAGCACTTTGCGTATACCGATCTCTTTGTTACGCTGCTCAGCCATAAATGCAGATAAAGCAAACAAACCCAGGCAGGCAATGATGATAGCAAGTACAGCAAATGCAGTAAAAATATCGCCGGTACGTTGTACTTCCGCATACATATTTGCGAAACTCTCATCAAGAAAAGTATAACGTATGGGCTGGTCTGGCGCAAAGTCTTTCCATAGTGAGCTTATATGATCAATAACTGATCTTGTATTCGTAGTTTTTATTTTTACAGCAACGATCGTTGACGTATTATTTCCTAACACAACACAAAGCGGGTTTACGTTCTGCTTCATTGATTCAAAATTGAAATCTTCCATCACGCCAATGACTGTCCATGTTTCCCATCCGTTTACAATACGTTGGTTGATCGGGTTTTTCAAGCCCAATTTTTCTGCCATGGCCTTATTGATAATGGTAGCGGAAGAATCAGAAGCCATATCTTTTGAAAAATTTCTTCCTTCAATGATCTTCATTCCCATTGTATTCATATAATCATGATCCACTCTCCATTTCTGACTGCTTACCCCAATGTCTTCCTTCATCTTTCCTTCCTTATAAAAAGTATTGCCATCACGTTTAGTTCCCGACACAGGTAAATAATCACTGATTGAAACATCTTTTATATCAGCAGATTTCAACAGTTCATTTTTAAAACTCAGTGTTTTATCTCCCAGCGTGTTGGTTCCCTGTATCAATAAAACCTGGTCTTTATTG
Organism: Chitinophagaceae bacterium; assembly: GCA_035318985.1. Lineage (GTDB taxonomy): Bacteria > Bacteroidota > Bacteroidia > Chitinophagales > Chitinophagaceae > VBAS01. The sequence continues at coordinate 21,030 of DATHDP010000055.1, read as the reverse complement.
AACCCCGTCTTCTTATTCAGTATATAATGTGTCTGTTTGTAAATGACCGTTGTGCTGATGATAAGAATGATCGAAGTAGTGAATTGAAAGACGACAAGGCCGTTTCTTAAAATCGAATTCCGGCTTCCTTTGCTTAACTGTCCTTTCAGAACATCGATCGGTTTAAAAGCAGAAAGATAAAATGATGGATACAGTCCTGCAATGACGCCAATGATGATGGCTGCAATGAGCATGACAGGAAATAACCACCACGATATCCATGGAATACTCAGGTTTTTATCAAACAGTTTATTAAAAAAGGGGAGAAATAATGCGGCGAGAAAAATTCCCAATGCAAATGAAAAGATGCTGAATAGCAGGGATTCTGTCAAAAATTGCTTAATGAGATTAATTCGATGTGACCCTACTACTTTTCTCAAGCCCACTTCCTTTGCACGGTTGGCTGATTTTGCTGTAGAAAGATTGATAAAATTTATACATGCAATGATCAAAATAAAACATGCAATGGCGCCGAAAAGCCATACGAAACGTATATCACCTTTTTCAAGACCGTCATCAATATTGGAGGAATAAAGATGTACGTCATTGATTGGTTGTAAAAGAAGTTTTGCTTTTTGTGTAAACTCATCTGCTTGCTTATCCCCGGCTTGCTGCAGCATAGGCAGATAATATTTCGTCAATATTAACTTAAGCTTGCTTTGCAATTTTGTAGCATCGCTGCCCGGCTTTAGCAATACATATGTATAATAATTACTGGAACCCCAACCTGTCTGTTCACCATTCCAAAGCTTGTAATCTGTCATGGTCAACCAGAAATCATAATGAATATGAGAAGTCAAAGGAAAATCTTTGATAACACCGCCCACTTTATATATCCTGGATTTGTCGTTATTCAGGATCATAAGTTTGCCAACCGGGTTTTGATTGGGAAAATATTTATCGGCTTTTCTTTTTGTAAGAACGATCGTATTAGGTTCACTTAATGCGTGAGCCCTGTCTCCATAGATCATTGGTAGTTGCAGTATCTCAAGCATATCCTGATCTGCATAAGTAAATCCTTCTTCGTAAGTGTTTTGTTCGTTATCGATGGTTCTGACCTGGTTGCTGCCTGCACAATAAAAAAGTGGATGAGGCATCAAACGACCTGATTTTCCCACTTCTGGAAAATCTTCTCTTAACGCCTTTGCCATAGGAGGTGGCCAATCAGCGCCGGTTTCAACTTTTCCGTTGTTATTGTATTCTCCTGTTATCCGGTATATGCGATCAGTTGTCGGATAGGATCTATCATAACTCAATTCATCATTTATGTACAAAGCGATCAGCAGGCAAGCGGCGATGCTTAATGCAAATCCGCCGATCTTGATAACAGAATACATTTTTTGCTTCTGCAGATTTCGCCATGCGATCTTGAAATAGTTTTTGATCATGATTACACTATTATTCAGTTCTTAATGATTTTATCGGGTTTCTAATAGCCGCTTTCATTGTATTCAGACTAACAACAACCAATGCCAATAAAAGGATCAGCAGTCCGACAGCTCCGAACAACCAAATGCTGATAGTGATACGATCAGGATATTTTTCCAACCAATTATTCATAAACCACCATGCAAGAGGTGTTGCAATAACAAATGCGATCCCGACGAGCTTTAAAAAATCTTTAGAAATAAGCAACAACAACTGTTGCAATGTTGCACCCATTACTTTGCGGATGCCGATCTCACGAATACGTTTTTCAATAGTAAACGATGCCAGGCCTGCAAGACCGATGCAACAAATGAAAATGGCAAGTCCAGCAAATATGTTGGTGATCCTGCTGATCAGGTCCTCTGTTAAAAATTTCTTCCCGAATTCTTCATCGACGAATTTGTAATCGAATGGAACTGCAGGGTTATATTTAATAAATACCTTTTCGATTGCTTTTATTGCCTGTTGAGGTTTTACTGAAGACTTTAGCCTGATGTTTATTGAATTGGAGTTCCTGGGATCAAAATAAACAAGCATTGGGTCTACTGCCTTAAATGGCGATTCCATAACAATATTACTTGTAACACCAATAACGGTATGCTTATCTGTACCATTCCTGAATTGTGTTCCAATAGGATTTTTTAAACCCATTGCTTTTACCGCTGCTTCATTGATCAGCATGTTTGCTGAATCAGCGGGAACCCCCGAAAAATCTTTTCCTTCAATAATCTTTACACCCATCGTTTTTGTATAGTCAATATCCGTTGCCATCCCTGCAACAATAAGTTGGGCGCCTGCTGGCTTCCCATCCCAATCAGGAGCAGGCATTTTCCACCATATATCTGTTATAGGTGAAAAGGATCTGTTCACCATGCTGACAACTCCGGTTTTCAATAGCTCATCTCTTATTGCTGTATAATTCTTTTGTGTATCGTCAGATGCAGGCACCATGATAAGATTATTAGGATCATAACCAATATCACGATTCTTGATATGTTGTATCTGCTGGTAAATGATTATAGTTGCTGAAATAAGAAGAATGGAAATTGCAAACTGTCCTATCACAAGAATATGTCTTGGCAATGCACTTTTTTTGCCGGCAAGAAAAGTCCCTTTTAAAACTTTTACCGGACTAAACGATGATAAGTATAATGCAGGATAACTTCCGGCGACAACACCCGTAAAAATTATCAATCCAATTCCAGCTACCCAAAATAATGGTTGCAAAAGATCTAATGAGAGATGTTTATCAACCAGGTCATTGAAAAATGGTAATAACAGGAAAACGGCAAGGACCGAAAGAACAAAAGCAATCGACGCTAAAATGATAGATTCAGAAAAGAATTGAAATACAAGTTGCCGTTTACCTGAACCTAATGTTTTTCTTACACCAACTTCTCTTGCTCTTTTTTCAGACCGTGCTGTAGAAAGATTCATAAAGTTGACACAGGCAATTAATAAAATAATAACTGCAATGATGCTAAACAGGCGAACATATTCGATCATCCCTCCCGTGTTCTTTCCATCTTTAAATTCGCTCTGTAAACGCCATTTATTCATGGGAAAAGCGAAATAGGTGCTTATCTTCTTATCGCCTTCATCATGCTGATATTTTATATCATTAATGCTTTTTTCAACCTGTTTCAGATCTGCCCTGTTTACCTGCACATAAACATCCCATGAAGAGTTTTGCCAGTTGGTCATGGCTCTTTTTAAATAATCATTGTCATAGTTAAATGCATTTACAAAATCAAATTGCAAAGTAGAATTGCCGGGCACATCAGCAACAACTGCAGTAATCTTTGCATCGTATTCATTATCGACCTTTATTACTTTATTGATAGGATCATCATTCCCAAAAAAAGCTTTTGCTGCAGATTGCGTTAACACGATCGAGTAGGCATCATGAAGAGCAGTAGTTGCATCGCCTTTAATAAACTTCCATGAGAACATTTCAAAAAAATGATCTCCGACTGTATAGCCTTCTTTCTTAATTTTTTTATCCCCGTAAGCCAATATATGCGGTTGCCTATGTGTGGTAACTACGGCATGTTTTATTTGTGGAATTGTTTTTTCAATCGTGCTTGCAAGAGGGAGCACCATGTTTTCATCCGTAAAAACCTGGTTATTGAAATCGCGGTTCGCATATATTTTATAAATACCGCTGTAATTAGAGTGAAACTTATCATAAGTAAGCTCATCTTTTACCCATAGAGAAATTAAAATGGTGCAAGTGATACCGATCGTAAGCCCCAACAAATTTGTTGCAGAAAATCCCTTATTTCTAAACAAATTTCTCCAGGCAATTTTGAAATAATTTTTGATCATAGAAAAGATTTTATTCTGTTCTTAAATTTTTAATAGGATTTGTAAAAGCTGCTTTTAATGCCTGTGCGCTGACAGTAAATAATGCGATCAATAAGGCAACGACTCCGGCAACAATGAATATCCACCAGCCTACATCTATCCTGTAAGCAAAATCCTGCAGCCATTTATTCATTCCCCACCATGCAAATGGGAATGCGAGTGCAAATGAAAACAATACAAGTTTTAAAAAATCTTTTGAAAGCATGGTAACAATACTGCCTTCACTTGCCCCTAAAACTTTTCGGATGCTGATCTCTCTTGTACGTTGTTGAGTAGCATAAGCAGCGAGGCCCAGCAAGCCTATACAGGCGATAAAGATGGCAAGCCCTGAAAAAATTGTAAATATTCTTTGCGTAGTTTGCTCTGCCTGGTATTGATCTGCCAAAGATTTATCAAGGAAATAATAATTGAAGGGCTTTTCTTTTACAAACTTTTTCCAAACAGTTCCAATATCGCTGACAGTTTTTTTAAAATTATCTCCCTTTATTCTTAATGCCACCAGGCCTGACCGGTCGCCAAATTTTTTTGAATTGATGATCACCAAAGGTGAGATCGGCTCATGCAAAGAATGATAATGAAAATCTTTTACTACACCTACCACGTTATAAACATATGCAGAACCATCTGGCGCATTATATATATCATCCGGGCTTGTAAGTCTTGAACCGATTGCAGTTTTTAAACCAAGTTCTTTTACAGCCCTTTCATTTAGGACAACAGAAAGTGTATCTGTAGAAAAATCTTTAGAAAAAAATCTTCCCTCTTTTATTTCAAGTCCCATTGTTTTAGCATAGTCTTCATCAACTACCATTCCTCTCCCCGTCATTGGAGCTTTGGAACCAACCTCCTGCCATGTAGTGCCAAAAAAATTCTGATTGCCTGGCATTGTAGATGTACCACTTGCCGATTCAATCCCTGAAATAGCTAATAATTCATTTTTGAAAGCTGGCAATTGATTTTCCACCATGTCTGTTCTTTCCAATACAATGACATGATCTTTTTTAAATCCTAATTTATTACCCAGCATATAATTCATCTGGCGATTCACAACAATTGTAGAAATGATAAGTATCACAGAGATTGCAAACTGGAAGATCACTAACCCATTGCGCAATGCAAGACCATAACGGTTTGATTTAAATCTTCCTTTTAAAACCATGATAGGATTAAATGAAGAAAGTATAAATGCAGGGTAAAGACCGGCGACAACCCCAGTGATCAAAACAAAAGCTATCAATACTAATATCCATTTAGGTTGCAGGAAATAAACTACACTAAGATCTTTCCCGGAAATAGTATTAAATGCAGGGATCAATAAGATGATGATCCCAAATGCGATCAGCATACTTATTACACTTATAAACACTGACTCGATAAGAAACTGCCCTATCAACGATTTTTTATCAGACCCAAATGTTTTTCTGATCCCAACTTCTTTTGCTCTTTCTACTGAACGTGCTGTTGATAGATTTATAAAATTGATACAGGCAAGTAATAAAATGAAAATGGCTACAACGCCAAAAATGTATACAGCCGTCATACTTCCATTTGGACGTAACTCTGCTTCAAGATCAGAGATGAGATGAATTTTAGTTAGTGGCTGTAGATAATAATGATAACCATTGCCGGCTTTTTGAAAATCTTCCCAGCTCTGATTAAACACCTTACTAATCTCTCCTGATACATATTTTTTTATTATGTCCGGAAATTTTGCTTCTAACGCTTTAGATGATGAATTAGGATTTAAAAGCAAATAAGTATGTGCTGCGAATCCTATATAGTTTGGCCTGCTAAAAACCTGGAAAGTGCTGGTAGAAACAAGCATGTCAAAAAGAAAATGCGAGTTATCAGGCCAATCAGCAACCACTGCCGTGATCACAAATGTTTCTGTAGTATCGTTGCCGTCTGTTTCAAATTGTTTGCCTACTGCATCCGTTGTGCCAAAATATTTTTGTGCAGTTGTTGCGTTAATTACAGCTGAATGCGTTTTTTCCAAAGCAGTTGCAGCATCACCATGGAGTATTTTACAAGTGAATACCCGGAAAAAATTTGAATCCGCAGCAAGAACTCTTTTCTCTTCAAAAGTTTTTTCCCCAATACGTAAAAAGAAATTCCCGTTGCCTGCAAAATTGAAAAGTCTTGTGCTTTCAAGCACTTCAGGATATTCAGTTTTTATAGCAGCTCCTATCGATTGTGGAATGATCGCATAAGAAGTAGAGCGGCCCGGATAGGAACGTTCGAGTACAACACGATAAATATTATCTGCTTTCTCATGCTGTTTATCAAAACCCAATTCGCTTTGGATAAACAACACGATCAATAGACAAACAGCCATGCCGGTTGCAAGACCCAATATGTTGATCAGGCTAAATCCTTTTCTTTTTAACAGGTTGCGAAAAGCAACAATAAAATAATTTTTAAACATAGGTCCTCCTGCGTTTACCAATTAGTAGTTTGTGTCAGCGAAAGAACTTCGGAATAGACACTGCATCCTTGAATTACCGGATACAGTTACTACTCATTCTGTTCGTAATGATTTCACAGGGTTTGCAATTGCGGCTTTTATAGATTGGAAACTTATTGTTAATAATGCGATCAGTAATGCAGCGACACCAGCTACGATAAAAACCCACCATCCAATATCAACCCGATAAGCAAAATTTGCCAGCCATGTATGCATTGCCCACCAGGCAACCGGAAAGGCAATGATGGCAGCGATAAGTACCAGTTTTAAAAAATCCTTTGAGAGCATTCTCACAATTCCCGTAACAGATGCACCAAGCACTTTGCGTATTCCTATTTCTTTTGTCTTTTGCTCCGCTGTAAAAGTTACCAGTCCAAATAAACCCAGGCAAGAAATAAATATGGCGATGAAAGCAAAATATTTGGAGAGTTTGCTTACTGTATATTCTGCTTTGTAGTTTTTGGCGATTTCATCATCAGTAAAATAATATTTGAAAGGGAAACCGGGATTATATTGCTTATAAAGTTTTTCCATGCTTGCAATTGCTTGTTTCGTTTTCCCCTTTTCAGTTCTTACGATCACATTTCCCCAATAGCCACTTTCACGAGTCCAGCTTTGTTTAAACAACCGGAGTATTAATGGTTCTATTGGAACTTTTAATGAGTTATGATGATAATCTTTCATCAATCCAATAATAGTTCCTTTATCTCCCCACATCGTTAGCTCTTTACCCACTGGTTCTTTATATCCAATTTTTCTTGCTGCTGCTTCATTGATAAGATAATTTGAAGTATCGAGACTATAAGAAGGATCGAAATCTCTTCCACTGATCAACTCGATCCCCATTGTTTTTACATAATCATAAGTAATTGGGTTATTGCTAAACAGTATCAGTTTTGTAGTATCCTTTCCGGGCCAGCGAACACCTTGTGTAGAGCTACCAACTTCCAATGGACTGCTTTGAGCACTTGAAACACCTTTAATACCAGGCTGCTTAAGCAACTCATCTTTAAATGTCAGGTAGGTTTTTTGCAGATCGCCTTCCAATGGCATATACAATAGATCCTCTCTAGAAAAACCAAGATTTTTATTATGGATAAAATCAATTTGGCGATAGATAACTATCATTCCAAGTATTAATATGATCGATAAAGTAAATTGAAAAACAACCAGGACCTTCCGAAAAAGTGTGGCGCCGAAATTAAATTTCAAAAACCCTTTTAGAACAATTATTGGTTTCAGCGAAGACATGAACAATGCAGGATATGATCCTGAAATAATTCCTGTTGTTAGTGTCAATCCAAGAATGATCAGTAAAAAAGAAGGATCAAGAAAATTTACGGACAAGTGTTTTTCAGTTAATGAATTAAATGACGGAATGATCAATGCAACGATCAGCAAGGAAAGACAAACGGCAAGAAACGATACAAACAATGATTCTCCAATGAACTGAGCAACCAATTGTCTTTTACCAGCACCGACAACTTTGCGTACACCGATCTCCCTGGCTCTTCTTAAAGAACGAGCAGTGGCAAGATTCATAAAATTGACACAAGCAATAAATAAAATAATAATGGCAACAATGGAAAATATTCGTACATATTCGATGCGTCCACCATTTTGCTTTCCATTATCCCAATCAGAAAACAAATATGATTCACCATAGTTCTGGAGAAACAAGTCTACATTACTATCCTTATTTTTTGATTTTATATATCCCTTGATCTTTGCATTGACTTTATCAATTGATGCGTTTGGTGTTAGCATCACATAACATCTTGGACCATTATTACCCCACTCTTTAGCCCACTCATTTTTTTTCTTCCATTGTTCAAAGTTCAATAAGAAATCAAATTTTAAGGATGACAATTCAGGTATTTCTTCCAGCACACCTGTAACCATTACATTTTCTTTATTGTCGATCTTGATCATCTTCCCGATCGGATCTTCATCTTTAAAATATTTCTGCGCTAAATTTTTTGATATTACAACAGCATCAATGTTTGCAAGTGCAGTAGCTGCATCTCCTTTGGCAAGCTTGAAAGAAAACATTCTCAAAAAATCCTTTTGTACAAATCTTCCTTTCTCTTTATCAAATTTATTTCCCACGGTAAATAATGGCTCTTCTTCCCAAAGTATTTGACTTGCCATTTCTATTTCGGGAATGTCTTTTACTATGTTCTCCGCTAAAATACCCGGGGTGGAAGCATAGGTAGATATATCTCCAGAGTAAAATTGGTTCTCCATAACCCGGTATAATCTGCTCCCATTTTGATGGAACTTGTCTCTTTGAATTTCATCTTTTAGCCAAAGCATGATCAAAAGGCTGCATGTCATTCCAAGTGCGAGTCCTAAAATATTTATGAGAGAAAATGTTTTGTTCTGCAAAAGATTTCTCCAGGCTATTTTAAAATAATTTTTGACCATGGCTTTCGTTTTTATTCAGTCCTTAAACTCTTTACCGGGTTCGCAATTGCAGCTCTCACTGACTGAAAACTTACAGTCAATAAAGCAATAACAAGAATGGTTACAAAAGGGATCATAAAGTAAGTCCATTGGATCCCGATCCTGAATGGATATCCCTGCAGCCAACTTGAAACAGTAAGCCATGCTAAAGGCACAGCTATTGCAAATGATATTAATAACAGGATCGCAAATTCCTGGTATAGCAATTTTAATATGCCGGTAACCGATGCACCCAATACTTTCCTGATGCCGATCTCTTTTGTTCGTTGAAGAGTAGTGAATGAAGCAAGACCGAATAAACCTAAGCAGGCAACTAATATTGCAAGAGAAGTGAATAGTCCGAATACCTGGCCGAAACGCTGATCCGCTCTATACTGTTCATCAAAATGATCATCCAGGAAAAAATAGTCAAACGTGTTCCCGGGAAAAAATTTATCCCAATTATTTTTTACCAATGCAATGGTTTGACTTGCCTTTGAAGCTGGCGTTTTAACTGACATATAACCACGTATATCCGGGATCAAACGGAAGATCAACGGCTCAAATGTTTCCCGCAATGATTGCTGGTGGAAATTTTCAGTGACACCGATAATAGTATATTGCTGACCCCAAAAATCAATTTTTTTGCCAATAGCATCTACTGGTTTATCCAAACCCAATTGTTCAAATCCTTTTTCATTAAATACAACGGAGTGCTCATCTGAACCAAAGTCTTTGGAAAACCCACGCCCTGCGATCAATTTTATACCATACAATTTCATATAGTCATAATCCATTCCGATGATACGGTATTGCTTTTGAGTAGATTCATCAGTTCCAACCAGTTTTATTGCACCGGCATTCCATCCAACTGATTCACCAGGTATACTTGTCGAAACAGTTGTGCCTTTCACGGAAGTTTGTTGATTCAATGCTTCTTTCAAGGCGGAAAGGCTTTGTATATAAATGGAATCAGTAACTACAGTAGGAGGCCTTACAACCAGTGTCTGATCTATATCAATACCCAATGATTGCTTGCGCATATATTTTATCTGCTGGTATACTGTGAGTGTACCTATCAATAAAAAAAGCGATGCTGTAAACTGAAATACTACCAGGCCTTTTCTTAATAATGAACCTTTCGATGTAGCAGTCATTTTTCCTTTCAATACTTCAATGGGTCTGAACCCGGACAATACAAAAGCGGGATATAAACCCGAAAAGAAAACTCCAACTACAAATAATACAATTAGACCAAGCCAAAAATCATTTTTTGAAAATAATGAGAAACTAAGATGCTGACCAGAAAGTCGATTGAAACCCGGTATAGCAAGTGCGACGATCAGTAAGGCAAGCACCAATGCAATGCCATTTAGCAATGCAGATTCGGAAAGAAATTGGGCGATGAGCTGTTTTCTTTGCGAGCCAACAGTTTTGCGAATGCCTACTTCTTTAGCCCTGTTAACTGCCCGTGCTGTGGCAAGATTGATATAGTTTACCCATGCAATAATTGCAATGAAAAATGCAATGGCTAATAAAAGATAGACAGTTTTTCCATCGCCATTGATCTCCGGCTCTGTCATATAATGGGAATACAAGTGGATATCGCTTAACGGTTGCAGAGAATATATGACCGCAGCATTAAATCTTTTCATTTCCGCCGCAGTAAATTTCTCAACAATTGGTACAAATTTTTTCTCTACAACTGCAGGATCGGCTCCCTTGTGTAATAAAAGATAGGTGAGACAACCATCCCATGTCCAGGCTGTTTCAGGATTATTATTTGGTCCTACAAATTTTATGAACGTAGCATAAGAGAGAAGAATATCAGGTTTGAGTTGAGTATTATTAGGAGCATCTTTATATACCGCTGTTATTGTATAATCGCTGTTGCGGTTTAAGGTGAGTCTTTTGCCAACTGCGTTTGTTGTACCATACAAGGTCCTGGCTGTCGATTCAGATATAGCTGCGGTGAATGGTTTTGTTAATGCACTATCTCGATCACCAGCTATTAAGGGATAAGTAAATATTCGAAAAAAAGAGCCGCTTGCAAAAAATACTTTTTTTATAGGAACGGGCTGATTGTCGATCTCCGCTATCGCCTGGTCCCTGCTAAGTACTTTTACATAATCCTCTATTTCCGGTATTGCATCTTTAAAGGAATTGCCAACGGCATATGCACCAGAAACCCATTGTGTGCTTAGCTTACCATTATCAAATCTGTCCTGTCGCACACGATAAATACGATCTTTATTCGTATGAAAGTTTTCATAACTTAATTCAAATGATACGTATTGAAGTATTAATAAGCATGCCGCAATACCAATAGCCAGGCCAAGTATATTAATTACAGAATAACTTTTATGTCGCGTAATATTCCGCCAGGCTATTTTGAAATAATTTCTGATCATGATACTTTTTATTCTGTTCTTAAGCTCTTCACGGGATTAGCCAATGCAGCTTTGATCGCTTGCGAACTCACTGTTATAAATGCTATCAAAAATGCAATTGCACCTGCCGCCAGAAATATCCACCAACCGATAGTTATCCTGTAAGCAAAATCCTGTAACCAATTATGCATGGCCCACCAGGCAACCGGGAATGCAATTACTGATGAGATCAATACAAGTATTATAAAATCCTTGCTGAGCATGTTTACTACACTCCCTACACTTGCACCTAATACTTTTCTAATACCAATCTCTTTTGTTCTCTGCTCAGCGATATAGGTTGCAAGACCGAATAAACCGAGGCATGCAATAAATATGGCAAGCACCGCAAATGAAATAGCCAACTTCCCAATCCGTTGTTCGTTCCGGTACATTTCATTAAATGAATCATCAAGAAAACGATAACTGAATGGTAAGCCAGCAGCCATCGATTTCCATTTGTTTTCAATTTGAGTTATCAGGACTTTTGATTTTGCTGCATCGATCTTAAATGATGCGAAGCCCCTGTCGTTACCAAGTCGCATGCACAATGGTCCTACATTCTGACGAAGCGATTCAAAATGAAAATTCTTTACTACGCCGATAATATCATAAGAAATTTTTGACCCGTTATTATCGGTGAACGTATATATCTTTTTCCCGATAGGATCATCATAACCAAGAAATCTTGCCGTTGTTTCATTGATGATGGTAGCATTTGAGTCAGCAAACTCTTTTGAAAAATTTCTTCCTTTGATGATCTCCATTCCCATCGTCTTGAGATAATCATAATCTACAGACCATGTTTGCATATCAATTCCATTTTTGGAATCCATTACTGCCTCTTTCGAATAGGTATTATCATTTCTTGCTGAAGAAGTAACTGGTAAAAAAAAGCTGAGCGTCCCGCTTTTTACTCCTGACATAGCCAATACATCATCTTTAAATGCTTTCGCCCTGTTATCTAAAGAGCCTGTTCCATTTATTACCAGCACCTGGTCTTTATTAAAGCCAAGCTTTTTTGTTTGGATATAATTAAGTTGTTTATAAACGATGATAGTCCCGATAATAAGAATGATCGAAGTGGTAAATTGAAAGACCACCAATACATTTCTTAAAGTACTTTTCTTATACTTAGTATTTGAGTTTCCTTTTAATACAGTGATGGGGTTAAATCTTGAAAGAAAAGCTGCAGGATAACTTCCGGCTAAAATTCCGACAACAAAAGGAAGCAATACGATGATTGCAAAAATCCTTGGCTCAAGCATTTCATTGATATGGATCGACTTTCCTGCTACATTATTAAAGAAAGGCAACATGAGCCAGGTGATCCCTATAGCGATCAATAAGGAAATAACAACTGTAAGAGTTGATTCTACAAGGAACTGAGTAATGAGTGTTCTTCTTTCTGTACCTAATGTTTTACGTATGCCTACTTCTTTTGCACGGTTGGCACTTCTTGCTGTGCTCAGGTTAATGAAATTGATACAGGCAATTAATAAAATAAATAAAGCAACTGCACCGAAAATATAAACGTATTGAATATTTCCGGGTGGAGTCATCTCAAAACTATAGTCACTGTATAAATGGATCTTCGTTAATGGGATCAAACTATATTCAAGATAATTTCCAGCCTTCCTGAACTCATCCATGCTGTTGATATTCATGAAAGCCCTGGCTTCCGGCAAAACATATTTATCGACATAGGCAGTAAAGTTTTTTTGAAATGCTTTATAATCAGTTCCGTTGCGAAGTCGTAAATAGGTATTGAAATTATGGCTAGTAAGCTGACCCCATTTATAATTCACATTCTTCATTGAAAAGAAAAATTCCACGTTTATATGTGAATTACGGGGGACGTCTTTTATAACAGCGGTGATCTTATACGGTTTTGTTGATTGTCCATCTTTTTCTTCAAGAGTTTTTCCAACAACATGTGCATCATTGAAATATTTTTTTGCTACAGACTCTGTTATTACCACAGTATTTGGTTCATCAAGACCGGTTTTAGGATCTCCTTCAACAGCTGGCAGATCAAATACCCTGAAAAAAGTAGAATCAACATGTGCTACCCGCATCTCGTCAATGAATTCATCTCCTTTTTTTATAAGCTTATCGCCGCTATTATTGTAAAGACGGGCATACTCTTCTACCTGGGGATAATCTTTCTTGAGCAATTGCCCCATCATATCTGATGTTTGCACAAAATGGAGATTAGCGCCGCCGAACTTTATATCGGAATTGATACGATAGATATTTCCGGCATTTTTGTAGAACCGGTCATAGCTTAATTCATCTACTACATATAATATAATAACAAGGCAAGTCGCTAACCCAACAGCCAGGCCTAAAATATTTAATGTGCTATAGCCTTTATTCTTCCAAAGACTCCGGAAAGCGATCTTGAAATAATTTTTAAACATGGCTATACTTTTTAAAGCTATTAGCCATTAGCTAATAGCTAAGGCTTTATTACACCAATATATTCTCAGTCACAGTTTGTCCATCCAACATGCGGATGATACGATGACTGAAACGGGCATCATGTTCAGAGTGTGTTACCATAATGATAGTGGTACCCTGTTCATTCAGGTCTGTGAGCATTTGCATTACCTCACTTCCGTTGTGTGAATCAAGATTACCAGTAGGCTCATCGGCAAGTATAAGTTTCGGTTTGTTCACAACAGCTCTTGCAACAGCCACACGTTGTTGCTGACCACCCGATAATTGTTGTGGGTAGTGATTGCGGCGATGCATGATCTGCATTTTATCCAGAACTTCTTCTACTCTCTTTTTTCTCTCAGCTCCTTTTACACCTGTGTAAATAAGAGGCAATTCAACATTTTCAAAAACAGTAAGCTCATCAATAAGATTAAAACTTTGGAAAACGAAACCGATATTTCTTTTGCGCAGATCGGCTCTTTTACGTTCATTGAATTTTGCAACTTCAATTCCGTTGAACTGGTAGCTTCCTTCATCAGGATCATCGAGCAGTCCTACAATATTTAACAGGGTTGACTTACCACATCCTGATGGACCCATTACAGCAACAAACTCTCCTTCTTTTATTTCAAAAGAAAGTTTGTTCAGTGCCACTGTTTCCACCTCTTCGGTGCGATAGGTTTTTTCGAGATTTGCGATCTTGATCATTTTTTATTTTTTAAAGTGAAGGTGAAAGATTCAATTGGTGAATAAGAACAGACCGAGTGAAGGCAAACTCAACTCTCCTTCATTCGTCATTTTTAATTTAATTGCATCGCTGCAATTTTGATTTACCATGTTGCAGCACACGGAAGCATTTTCACAATACCCTTTTATTTTCTTCGCTGAAGAAAATAAACTGACCGAGAAGATCAGGATGAATAAATAAAGAATTTTCTTTTTCATGGCTATACTTTATAATGAATAATGGTTTTAGTTTTTTATAACCAGCTCTTCCATATTCTCATAGTTTTCATAGCTCGATGTAACCACTTTATCTCCTGCTTTTAATCCCTGTAATACCTGGTAGTAATCCGGGCTTTGCATTCCAAGTTGTATATCCACTTTATACGCCATTTTTCCATTATCAGCTACTTTAAAGATCCAGTTGCCGCCAGTCTTTTGATAGAACCCACCTTTAGGAAGAAGCAAAGCAGTGATCTCATCACTTAATGCTAACCCGATCTGTAAAGTTTGTCCACGACGGATCCCTTGTGGTACTTCTCCTTCAAACTCCATATCAACCTGGAAGCGGCCGTTTGTAACCTGCGTAAAAATTTTTGTGATCTTGAGTTTGTATTGTTTGCTGGCAAAAGTGAATTCGCCCATCAGTCCATTATAGATACGCGAAATATAATGTTCATCAATTTCCACTCTTACTTTAAATCCGCTAAGAATATCAAGTTGTCCGAGTCGCTCTCCTTTATTTTTTGATTGACCAATTTCTGCATCAAGCGAAGTAAGTTGTCCATCAACAGGAGCTCTTACGATCAGGTCGCCAACTTTTTTCTGCATTACATTTAGCGCCTCCTGTGAGCCTGCGTAAGATTGCTGTGCCTGTTTCAATTGCTGATGGCCGGAAACAGAATCCTGTTTCATGATCTGTTCAGAAAGTCTTTTCTTTTCCAGAAGATAATAATAATTATTTTCTGATTGCTTGAATTCCTGGCCTCCTATTACTTTTTGCTCGTAAAGACTTTTATTGAGCTTATAAACTCTTTCCGCTTCTTTTAATTGACTATTTACATCGGTCAATTGATTCATCCTGTTAACCGTATTTTGCTGTGAAGCATTTTGAGAGATCTGCATTTGAGTAAGAAGGTTGTAAACGGCAGTTTGCTGATTTACGAGGCTTAGTTCAAGATCTGTATTCGATAATCTGAGAATGGGTTGATCTTTTTTCATGACGGCGCCATCTTCCACATATTTTTGTTCAACACGGCCACCTTCCAACGCATCCAGGTAAATAGTGGTAATAGGTAAGACAACTCCATTAACAGGTATAAATTCTTTAAATGGACCTGACTTGACCTCGCTGATAGTAATTCGCTCCGAATCTACATTCAAGCGGCTTTTTCCGGAAGTGAGATAATAACTGGCCCCAATCAAAACAATAATGCCGACAATTCCAACAATAGTTAGTATGCGTTTGCGACTCCAGGTCTTTTTTTCAATGACTCTATCCACGGTAGTAATTGGTTTTAAAAATCTCTATTTGTTAAAATACGCTGCTTCGACCTTACGACTGCATTGAAGATCAAAGCAGCGTTCAAAAGATCTACATGAGAAACTGGTTTCCTATACTTATAAGAATATGCCAGTTTATGACGATTTTGATTTACAGAATGTTACAACCGGACAATCTACGAAAGCGTTCGTTTGTGATACAATCAGTGTTCGATTTTGATACAGGTGGTTCACTTATATATTACTAAAAAATTAATTGCCATGACTTTGTATTTATGGTATAATTGCAGAAGTTGTTAAAAATATTTTTAGAATTTGTAACCCTGAATTAGTGATGATCTTAAAAAATGCTTCAATATTAGTGGTGGATGATGACCCCGATGTGCTGACAGCCGTTAGGTTGTTGTTGAAAACAGAAGTAAAAGAGGTAATAACAGAAAAAAATCCGGAAAATCTGCGTTGGCATCTCAATAAAGATCATTTTGACCTGATCCTGCTTGACATGAATTTCACCAGTTCGATCCATACCGGTAACGAAGGACTGTTTTGGTTAAACGAGATCAAAAAACTCAAAACAGATTCTGCTGTTATAATGATCACTGCTTATGGTGATATTGACCTGGCAGTTCGTTCATTAAAAGAAGGTGCAGCAGATTTTGTGGTAAAGCCCTGGCACAATGAAAAGCTTATTTCCATAATTAAGGATGCATTAAGAAGAAAAGAAAGTAAAACCACGCTTACACCCGGCTTGCATTCAGATTCAATTATCGGTAAGGAACTGATCGGCGAATCCGAAGTGATGCAACAAATATTTTATAAGGTCGAAAAGATAGCACCAACCGATGCTAATATTTTAATATTAGGAGAGAATGGAACTGGTAAAGATCTTGTTGCAAAAGCAATTCATCAACATTCCTTACGGGCTGAAAAGCCGTATGTAAAAGTAGATGTAGGCGCATTAACTGAATCTTTATTTGAAAGTGAATTGTTTGGACATAAACGAGGCGCTTTTACTGATGCAAGAGAAGACAGGACGGGAAGATTTGAAACTGCAAATGGGGGAACACTTTTTCTTGATGAGATCGCCAATATTTCTTTACAGCAACAGGCAAAGCTGTTGAGTGTATTGCAAAACCGCCAGATAAACAGGTTGGGCAGCAATGAAATTATTTCGATAGATATTCGCCTTATATGTGCCACCAATGTTTCGATCAGTGAACTTGCAAATGAGAATCGTTTCCGAAAAGATCTTGTCTATCGCATCAACACAGTTGAAATAGTAATGCCTCCATTACGAAAAAGAGGAAATGATATATTGTTACTTGCCAAACATTTTTGCAGATTGTATTGTAATAAATACATAAAGCCTGCACTCGAGTTTGATAATAAAGCAATGGAAAAACTGATGAGTTATCATTATCCTGGAAATGTAAGAGAACTTCAATACACTATCGAAAGAGCCGTAATAATGGCTGATGAAGATATGTTACAGGCAAAGGACCTGATCTTTTCTCCAATAGAATCTGCTATGTCAAGTGATAATGAACCAGTGGAAATGAAATTAAGCACTATTGAAAAAAATACAATTCTAAAAGTCATTGAAAAAAACAATGGCAATATTACCAAAGCCGCTAAAGAATTAGGATTAACAAGAACTGCATTGTACAGGAGGTTGAGTAAATATGATATTTAAACAATTTGAATGGCGGATCTTAGTAAGGATACTTTTGTTATTTATAACATTAAGCATTTCATCTTTCTTTTTAGTAAAAGAGCTATACGTTTATTTATTAATTGCAGTTCCTGTTATCATTTACCAGATCGTTGACTTTTATCGTTTCCATAAGAAGGCACATGATGAATTAAACCAGTTTGTTGAATCAATACATTATCGTGATTTCTCGAGGAATTTTGATGTAAAACATGCGCCGGTTGAAATACAACCGCTTCGCCAGGGATTTAACGAGATCAATACAACATTCAAAGTTATCAGTAAAGAAAAAGAAACGCAATATCAATACCTGCAAAAGATCCTTGAGTTGGTTGATACAGGTATTCTTTCCTATGAAGAAGAAGTTGGCACAGTTGTCTGGATGAATGAATCGCTTAAGAATATGCTACAACTGCCCTATCTTAAAACGATACACTCATTATCAAAAAGAGATAATGCCTTGTATCATCAGATACTTTCGTTAAAACCAGGAGCCGGAAGCATTGCCACTGCTCATTTGGAAACTTCTTCATTTAAAATTTTAATATCAGCAACAGCCTTTCAAACGGAAGGGAAAATATACAAGCTCATTGCTTTTCAGAATGTGAACGAAGCACTTGATGAGACAGAATCGAAAGCCTGGCAGAAATTGTTGAGTGTATTAACACATGAGATCATGAATTCTGTTGCGCCTATTTCATCACTTGCTGATACATTAAAACATAGATTGCAACAATCAGTAGCCGTGTTAAGTAATGAATCAGGATCGGTGGATGATCTTGAATTAGGTATTGAAACGATCAAAAGAAGAAGTGAAGGTCTTTTAAAATTTGCTGAAACCTATCGCAACCTTAATAAGATCAATACACTTAACCTGAAAAAAATTTTTGTTCGGGATATATTTGAAAACCTGTTGCAACTGATGCAACCAACATTGGAACAAAAGAATATTGAAATAGAAACTATCTTGAAAGACCCTGATCTTTCATTAGAAGCAGACACCAATTTACTTGAACAAGTTTTAATTAATCTTGTGGTAAATGCAATTGAAGCTGTAAAAGAAAAACCTCATCCTAAAATTGTTTTATCCGCTTACCTGAACAATAATCGCAAAACTATCATAAGAGTTGCAGACAATGGAACTGGTATGCCTGCAGAAATTCAAGAAAAAATATTTATACCTTTTTTTAGTACGAAAAAAAGCGGCAGCGGTATTGGACTTAGCCTTTGCAAGCAAATAATGATGCTGCACAAAGGCAATATCCAGGTACAATCTGTAGATGGGGAAGGAACAGCCTTCCTTTTACAATTTTAAATCGTAACTATTTTAAACTTTCTCGTTTTTGTATCTTCTTTCACGATACAATTCTCTTCTATATTTTAAAAGCTTTTGTCTTTCTTCTTCTGTTAGATCGGATGTATCAATAACATCAGCTTCACTTCTTTTTTCCAAAAGTCGAAGTCCCTGGTCATATTCTGAATCCTGAAGTCTTGGTCTCTTTTCCCGATTTGGTCTGTTTCTATAAAGATTATCTGAGTTATAATATTCATGACTGTAAAAATCAGGATCAATTTCATCATCCACTTCATTTACTCTTCTTTCATCTCTCTTAATACTTGCTACAGGTTCTACGTTCACTTTTCTGCCAAATACTGATGCAATACTTCTTTCAAGTTCAGGAGACAACGAATTTCTTTTATAATCGGGCAATCTGCAAAGTTGATCAACCGATACGTTTGGAATCAGAACGTCATCATGCTGTTTGTCTAATTCTGCAAATCCGATAGGTATCATTGTTTTTCTATGTTCTAATCTTAGTTCATTTTCATCCAGGTCCACGATCATATATCTTATTTTTTTTGCCTTTGTGTCCAGGATCAATTCTTCTACTGATCCAATTTTTTCCCCATTTCTATATCTCAAATCCCATCCTCGGATGTCTGGTTCCCCTTTTACAATTTCAAAATTTGAATGGTCAAGCTCTTGAATACGACTCTTTTTCATATAATTAATTTTATTGTATTAAATAATTGCCGGTTCTTGATTGTACACATTAAAGGAAGTCTGAGTTGGTTTACTTATAGCCTTTTCATTCGCTGTATTATCACGCATCAATATATAGACTGCTACTGCCGCGATAATTATTAAAGACACAAGTATCCATAACCAGGTGGAGGAGCTGCTCTTTTTGGCTTGCACATGTATTTCAGCCATAATTTTATTTTTTTTAGGTTAATGAATCTTTTCAAATCATCATAAACATAAATTATGCCTGTATAAAAATTAAAGAAAGTTTCGCCTTCAGTGGTTGACTTGTAATTGTATCTTAAACTAAGGTCACCAGATTCTTCAAAAGATTACTTATTAAAATGAAGTAAAAAGAAGTTAACAAGTTTTTTCTGTCGCATTCATTATAAATCCTGTCGCATACCCTGTTACAAAGCATTGAGACACACTCCTATTCAATATGCGACAAGAGTTTCAGAACATACTACTTAATCACTAACACTTCGCATCGTCGCTATCTTATTTTTAGCATAATCACATCAAAGTCCTTAAAATTTAAACTCACATTTATGAAGAAAACGATCTTGATATTTATTACAGTAGCAATGTTCTCCTCATGTGGTAATAATGCCCATAGCGATGCTAAACAGCGTCAATCTGAACTAAAAAAAATGCAACCCGGAGGTATCCCTACAAAAGAAGGCGAATGGACAATGACTGCGAACATTCATGGCAAAAAATGGTCAGCAACTTCAATTATGTCTCCCGATGTGGCAGCTAGAATAGTTGGTGATGACAATGGTGAATATATCAGCCTTCCTTATGACAGAAAAGATCTGGTGGTTGGGAACAAAATAGAGTTTAGCCATAATAATGCTGTGGACCTGATGACCAACGATGATGTAGGATTATGGGGCGGCTATAAAGGAGAAATGGAGATCACAAAAGTGGATAATGGATGGGCAGAAGGTAAATTCTTTTTTACGGGTAGTAGCGATGATAAAACTATCGAAGTTACCGATGGCTTCTTTAGAATTTCAATTGAACAAAAAAAGTAAAAGCAAATAAAATTATTGTTTAAAATAAAAATCATGCAGATGAAAATAATAGGAATTGCAATAATTGCTTCCCTGGCTTTAATATCGTCACAAAAAATTGTTGCACAAAAACCGCCCAGTAACCTGCCGCCTAATGCAATAGCGACAACCACCAGTGGATATACCATGACAGCTAAAATAAACGGCAAGGAATGTAAAGCATCTTTTATGATGCCATCTGAAGAAACAGAACAGATCGTTGGATTTTACAGTGGCGATAAATACATCGGTCTTCCGTATGATAAAAAATATTTTGTTGCCGGTAAAAAAATTTCTTTTAGTGACCACCACGTAGATCTAACAACTAATGATGATGTGAAGGTCTGGGACGGCAGTAAGGGAGAGATGGAAATTACAAAAGTATCTGGCAATTG
>DATHDP010000054.1:0-14181 GCA_035318985.1 Chitinophagaceae bacterium | reverse complement strand
TCATTTCATCGGGCATTTGTGTTACTAAACCAACTTCGTTTACAGATGCTACTACAACTGTCTATGGTGCAGTAAATGCGTGGCAATGGAACTTTGGAGAATTAACGGCGAGCAATGACACATCTCGTTTGCGAAACCCTGTTTATACTTATCCCGCTATTGGCATAAAGAATGTACAATTGATTGTTCAAAGCAGTAAAGGTTGTATTGACACGGTAACAAAAGATATTACCATTATTGATAAACCACCTATAACACTTCCATTCAGAGATACACTGATCTGTATTGTAGATACCCTTCAATTAGGCGCTTCGGGTTCCGGTGTTTTTTCATGGACGCCGAATTATAATATTATTTCAGCAAACACTGCTAACCCACTTGTTTATCCTAAAACAACGACGTGGTATAAAGTGCAATTAGATGATAATGGTTGCATTAATAACGACTCAATAAGAGTAAGAGTGGTTGATCATGTAACACTTTCTACAAGGACAGACACCACTTTCTGCAAAGGTGATGGAGTACAATTAGGCGCAACCACGAATGGATTACAATTTTCCTGGGTCCCAACTTTGAATCTCAATAATCCGAATATACTTAACCCTGTTGCGAATCCTCCTGTTGCTACAACGTACCAGCTCACTGCAAGGATTGGTGGTTGTTCTGCAACAGATGATGTGAGAGTTTTTGTTACTCCATATCCTGCAGTAAACGCCGGACCCGATGTCAGTATTTGTTATAACACATCGGTTCAATTGAACGGAATAGTGAAAGCAAGTAATTATTATTGGAGACCACAGGGCTCTCTTAATAATCCAAATATTTTAAATCCGATAGCCCATCCTGCTTTGACAACAAAATATATTTTAACAGCAACTGATACCTTAGGATGTCCCAAGCCAGGATATGATACTGTGACAGTAACTGTTCGTCCCAAAGTACAGGCATCTGCGGGCAGAGACACGATGATAGTTTTCGGTCAGCCTTTGCAATTACATGCAAGTGGTGGTGAGAATTTTTCATGGATACCATCTGACTATTTAAATAATACTTCCGTTTCAAATCCGGTTGCTAAGATCAATTCCAGTATAGACAGCATTCGATATAAAGTTTATGTAACCGACATGCTGGGTTGTCTTGATTCCGCATCAGTACTTGTAAAGATCTTTCGTACCAATCCCCAGATATTTGTTCCTTCCGGCTTTACACCTAACGGCGACGGGCTAAATGATGTTTTAAAACCAATTGCCGTAGGGGTTGAACGCATCGAATATTTCAGCGTATATAATCGTTGGGGCCAGCTTGTTTTCACCACTACTATAAATGGCAAAGGATGGGATGGCCAGATCGGGGGTAAGCCTCAAACATCGAATACTTTTGTTTGGATGGTAAAAGCGGTTGACTATACCGGCAAGCCAATTTTCCAAAAAGGAACCTCAACACTTATCCGCTAAATTTTAGATTGCAAATTGCAGATTTTAGATTTGCTTTGTAAGGGCAGAAATATATTTGATATAAAGCTGCAACCGAAAATCTGAAATCAAAAATTACTATGTCTAAAATTGTTTTTATTACTGGCGCTTCATCAGGATTTGGAAAGGCATGTGCGGAAAAATTTGCTTGTCATGGGTATGATGTAATTATTAATGGGCGTCGTGAAGACAGGCTTCTTGAATTAAAAGATCATCTTGAAAAAAAATACAATACGGCAATTCTCGTTTCTGTTTTTGACGTACGAAACAGGAATGAAGTATTTGAAGCAGTTAAAAATATTCCCGGCGAATGGCAGCATATAGATATTTTGATAAACAATGCAGGTCTTGCACTTGGCAGAGATTATTTTGATGAAGCGGATATTGATGATTGGGACACGATGATCGACACGAATGTGAAAGGATTGATCTATTCAACAAAAGCATTATTGCCATTTCTTAAAAAAAGTCCATCGCCTCATATTATTAATCTGGGTTCCGTGGCAAGAGATGTTTATGAAAAAGGAAATGTGTATTGCGCCACCAAAGCGGCAGTTGATATTCTTTCACAATCGATGCGGGTCGATCTTTTGAGACATGGAATCAAGGTTACTGCTATACACCCCGGCGCTGCAGAAACAGAATTCTCGCTTGTTCGGTTTAAAGGTGATGAAATCACTGCAAAGAATATATATGATGGCCTTACTCCACTTACAGCAGAAGATGTAGCTGATGTGATCTATTATTGTACTACGTTGCCTTCGCATGTTTGTATAAATGATCTTGTCCTGACTTGTACACAACAGGCCAATGCGATCTACTTCAATCGAAAATAAGTTTGACTGCATTCAACATTTTTTCAGCTAGATTAATCAATTTCGTAGTTTTACCATTACAAGTCCCGCCTCCTTACTTAAGTACCTGTTACTTTTCCTTATTTCGTTTCATTAAACTTGCGTAGTTCATCTTGTAATTTATACCCGGTATTGAATATTATTAATTAAAAATTTAGAACACAGGATAATAGAATCTATTTTTATGTCGCTATCATTTCAATACCTTATAAGAACCCTTATGAAAAAGCCCTACCTGGTTTTACTTACACTAACACTAAGTATCCTCTCTGCCAATTCACAATCAAATGTGATCAAAGCGCAAGCTTGTAATGATCAGCTGATCGCTCACCAGGTTGACAGTCTCAAAAAATTATATTCTGATGATGGCTTTATGCTGTTGAAAGAAGCTTCCATCACTATGGAAAGTGAATATGAAATGCCGGTGATCGTTCCATTGACACAAGGAAGCCTTTATCAATTTGTTTTTATTGGTGAGTACACAAGCCGTCTTTATGAAGTTCGCATGTTCGACTGGAGTGAAAAGCAAGTCGTTTTCAAACAAAAAAAATGGGGTGACATTGACGGCAATATAATCTCTTACGAATATCAACCCCAGTTCTCCGAATTCCACATGATGAAACCTGTACAGGTAAACAAACAAAAGAAGAAAAACCTCTGCGGTTATGTGATGATGTTTAAGAAAGTCAAATAGAACCGCGATTTACAAGATTTTTATTTGGATTAAAAGGAAATAATTCTCTATTGACAATTCGATTGAATTGGATGTTCAATAACAAATTTATCCTCGCACTTTTATTTCCGTGAAGTTTTATTCTTTACCTGGTTAATATATTATTCATTCTACAGAATGATCCTCTAAGGTTGTATATCCATATTTCCTTCTAATCCGTTTCTAATCTTACAAATCGTGGTTCTATGTTTATTGCGCCAATGACACCGTCAATTGCACACCTGCTCTTGTGTTTGTGATTGGCGCTGTAGTGGCGATCTTAGGGATCGTTCTTTGCTGCTGGAAATAGAATGTAGCTCTTATACGGCTATTAACAACGTAATCTATTGTTGGATTAATATTGATGACCTTTTGTCCTGCTGTACCGAAAGATGTATGCTGATCCAGTTTGCTATTTGCAGTAGCATCATCCCGGATACTGAAATCCAGTTTGAATGTAACATCATTATCCAATTTCAGCTTACCTATTTTTTTGATTAGTGGCATGCCTCTAACTATCCAGTCAGCGCCAATCGTTAATTCTGTAGAATGATTCTCTGCCAATTGGTAGTCAATAAGACTCAAACTTAATTGTCTTGTTTTCCGATATTCCATCCTTGCAGTAAGACGGTTAGTAAATGTCATATCAAGTCCAAACAACGGGCTGAATTCTTCAGTGATCGTAATATTGGGAACTAAGAAGTAGGGAACAAAATTATTCGTAAGCGGATCAACAAATGACGGGTATCCATAGTGGAAAGGATCCTGGAAGAATAACGCTGAATTATAACTATTCATACTTAATGTGCTGCGATATCCGTGACGTATCATCAAATTGGTAAATGTCTTTTCAAGACCTTTTATGCTAGTTGCATTGTATGTAATATTCCAATTTGGTTTTGCTTTTAAACCGCTGAATGGGTTTGCACTCGTTTTCGGATTTGAATTCTTCACCAACGAAATACTTAAAGGGTCTTTGTTAGTATATGCAGAAATAAAAGCAGGAATAAGTACATCTTGTGCATACCTGCCATAACCCTGGTAATAACCATCAGGGCCAGGGGTGTGACTTGAATATGGATTTTCCTTATCAAGCTTCTCGGAAATAACAAGCCTGTTATTTTCAAACTGTCTGAATGTTTCGGATACAATATTCGGATCAAACTTCTTAAATAATGTTTGATAAGAAATGTAACTGATACTAAACCCTCCAAGGGAATATGGGTTCACTCTTTTAGGGATTTCTATACCAGTTAACGTGGTGTCCTTAAACAGATCAGAATAGTTTTTAGTAAATGTTTTATCCATATTAAGATCAATGGTAAGATCTCTTATTGGTGAAACCAATGCTGTAAGATTTAGCCGTTGATCGTAACGTTGCAGAAATAATGAATTGAAACGCGGATCTTTTGATAAAACCCCTTCCATTCCTTTTTGGTTTACCCAATTTGTATCAGGCTGATAACCTAAAATAAAATCAAAGCCGGGCTGCATGCTTTTCCAGTTCTGTCCTAAAAATTTTGTGCTGTCAAGATAACCAGGCAACGAAGTGCCAGCAGTTTCTGTGTATTGAATTCCCACTCTCTTTAATGAAGTAACCAGTTTAGCAGCTCCTTTTACTATTCCATTTACTGTTGGTAAAGAATTTTGCTTCTGTGCTTTTCTTAATTTTCTTTCTTCTTTGCGTTGAAGCTTTCTGAGTTTTCTTGCTTCCTTTCTTGTAAGTGAATCAGTTTTTTCAATTTTATTTCCTTTCTTGGTATTTGTGGGATTGTTACTTGGAGGATTATTATTTTGCTGAGCGGCTGCCGGTGTATTAGAATAAACTGCTCTTAAAAATCTCGACTTGTTGTAAAGCTGTTCAAAACCCAGGTCAGCATTCAAATTTGTAGTTTTCCCGTTTGTTATTATGTTACCAAGACCTTTTGCAAGCAGGGATGCGCCGATCCAGTCATAATCTGCTTTATAACTTGCTCTCAAAGATGTCCAATCAATCACCGGGAATTTAATGGTTGGAAAATTATAAGTAAATGTTGCATCCTGGTGAAAATGCGTATTTCTTCCTCCATCAAAGAAATTTTTTCTTACTGTTTCTTTTTTCTCTTTAGTATCAATGCGGCCATAAGGTTCATCCACTCTTGCATTATTAATAGCATTATAATCCAGGCTGATCGATCTTGACAGATCCCAGCGAACAATATAGTAACGATCAAAAGTGAAATATTTATCGTAGCTCTCAGGAATTTTATACGGACCACCTCCCACATTCTTTGGTTGTAATGCACCAAATTGCCTGAACACATCTCCCCTGAACGAAATTTGCGTAGGACTGTAATTCAAATTAAAATCTTTTATGAATGACAACCATTTGGAATTTGATTTTATTAAATTCTTGAACGGTTCGAAATATTTTGGCCGGGGTGCATAATTATAACTGATAGCACCACGAGTCCTTTTTATTTCATCAAGATCGATCAATGGATTTTTTCTATTGATCTTAGTAAAAGAATAATTAAAATCAAGGTTCGAAATATCCCAGAACCGCGGTTTCTTATTATTAAGTTTTAATTTCTTTACGTTGGTCAGTGTTATTGTTTTGATCGTCGTTTCATCAATAGCAGCACTCTTTATGGAATCCTGGTCTTCTTTAGGACTCGCTTTCAATTTATCCTTGAGTCGTATATCCAGGTCATAAGGATCGAATTCAGGTGTGGAACTATTATGACTAATGCCCGCATAGATCGGGATCTGCATTCCGAAATTTCGTGGAAGTAATTTACCCGCATCAATATTGGCAGATATATCGAACTGTGCATAGTCTTCCTTACTGCGTTCATTTACTTTTTGTTCCAATGTACCGAAGCCTGTGCTTCTCGCCCCTATAGTTGCATTTATGTTGAGAAGATCGGCGCCAATTATATCCAGTCTTCCAATAGCCGCCCATCCACCTTTTTCATTAAGGTGTGAAAGACGAAGTTCATTAAACCATATTTCAGCCGTAATAGGTTCAAATTTTAAATTTTCGATACCAAGAAAAATTCCTTTCACTTCACCAAGATTTGGATTTCCAATGATGGCAAATTTTCTATCACCAATTGTTTCACTGTAATATTGAGCCGGCGTAACTCCAGCCCGGTTTCTTCTTGTTTTTAACCGAACTAATTCCTGCAGATCAAGAGCAAGATTGTTTTCTTCAGGCCAAATGCCCAGTGAATCGGTGGTACCCCATTTTGTAATTTTTAAAGGCACTCTTATTTCATAATAGTTAGTTGCAAAATCATTCCCGATGCGTATCACTGCATTCAGGTCCTTGTCTTTTATAAATTCTCCTGGAAATCCATTCTCAGCATGCACAAACATATCGAGCTTACCATACTGGCGAAGATCATAGCTTAGGGTTTTAAATACGCCCCTGCTTTCTTTTTGAGTAAGATTATTGAACTTAAGACTTAATGATTGCTCATTTAATAATAAAGGAACATTGTTATTACTGAGCTGTTGTTGTCTTTCAATTCCAGGTGGCTGTTTATACGGTATTGGTTGACGCTGGTCATTTTCTTCAACATTTACTGCTAATACGTCTACTTTCACCGGATCGTTTGCAGGTAATTTTTTAAAAATGCCTGTAGTATCCACTTCATAAGAAAAACGGCGCCATTGATTGCGAATCAATTCAAGTTTTGCAAAACGACAAACCACTGTATCCTCGAAACCAGTAAGGAACATACGAATGAAACGGATCGATTTAAAGTCAGGAATATTTCCAACTTTATTTTGAAACTGATTAACAGGTATTCTGAATAAATACCAGTGTTCTGTCCTTGATTGTCCATTTACCGGGGTAATCGGCACTTCTCTTACATCTGTGATAAAATTGCTACCTGCCGTCATGAATGGCTTCAGGTCAACTCTGTATTGAAAATATTCCTCTACTTCATTCAACGTATTATCACGATTCAATTCTTCCTGGTCAGGATACAATGTAAATGCATTAATAAATTCTGTATTATTATCTGATATAGGTGAATTACCATGAGGACTGTTTACTTCTTTGTACCTGCCTAAAATTCCGGTATGCTGCTGATCATATAAAGGATCACGATAGTTTCTAAAATTATCATCTGAGGGATCTGCAATTGCTTTTTTATAAATTGGAGAATTGATCCCAAAATTTGCCTGGAGGTTAGCTAAATAAGCAGCCTGCTTAGTTCTTTCCAAAGAATCTGTCAGACCATCATAGCCAACATCCTGGTAAGGACGATCATCCGGATCGTTACTGAATGCGTTTGTAACCTGTATAGGATTAGATGGTACACGACCCCAAACAGTATTTGTATCCACAGGTATGGCAGGATTCTTTAATGTTGGAAAACCATTTTCATAAGACCGTCTGCCATCTCTTAAAACATCTTCGGATATATTTCCAAGATTAAAATATAGCTGACCGCCGGTACTTGTCGGCTTGCTCACAAAAGGATCCTGCAGCCAAAATTCTATAAATTCAATATTACCTGTTTCAAAATCTGTCTGATCAAGATTGCGCATCAAACCACCCCATGCCTGCTTTGGGTTTAATAAATTTCCATTTGCATTTACCCTGGTGTTCCTGTATTCAAAATTGTAAGGCCCTTTTTCTTTTGGATAAAACGCCATGTCAAATGTGTTAATAAGCGATTGTCCAAAATCATTTGTTTTGTTTGGAAAAATTTCAGTTGAATAAACCTGTCTTGTTTCAGGTTTTGATAATTCATCGGCATTTCCCTTTAAAGGATTATTTGAATTATTTAATTCCTGTAATACTTGTTCAATATTGTACCAGGCAAGTTTGGCGCGGTTATATCCATAAGCAAGATTATTACTAAGCTGTGCTTCGGGGAATAAAATATTTCCATTTGCATCAACTGCTTTTTGCGGAGTTGAGGACATTGTCCAACTGATCAGCGGAAAACGAAGATCGATGCTGCTGCGTGTACCTTCGAAATCGTCAAGATAGATCGCTCCTTCATTTCCCTTACCAATCTGCTTGGCATGACCCGGATCGAGAAATGCTGCTTCCCCATAAGCTCTTATGCTTGACATTGCTTTCGTAGAGTAGAACGGAAGTTTATCAAGCCAGCGTGAAAGTCTCGGTATATCATTTTGATAATCAAAATCGACACCATACATTATATTGCGGATCGGGTCATCGCCATAATTCTGTTTTATAAAAAAAGGTCTTTCACTTAATCTTACCATCGTTGCGCCAAGGGTAAGTTTCTTACTGGCAAGATAATCCAATCGCAGTGCGAAATAACTCCTGTTTTGCTGACCATAGGTTGCCTGGTTCTCAGATTGTATGGTAACAGGAATGCCGGCATTGATAATGGCCTGGTTAATTATTTTTAAAGATCCAAGATCGTAGTTGACCTCATAATCTACGTTCTCACGAAGTTGTTGCCCGCCTGCTGATACAGTTACTGAACCGCGTGGAATATTAAATCCAAGTTGATATTCAGAATTTCCTAAACCGGATTTACTTTTCCCGACAAATTTGAATCGATTAAGATTTGCATAAGTTTGAGCGATCGCTTTAATGGTATCGTATAGCGGATAAAAAAGATATTTCTGTCGTTGCTGCAAACTATCCGGTCCTTTATAAACATATTCAAGATCCCGACCGAAAGGTTCGAGCACAGGAAATATGATCCGGCTTTGTGATGAAATAACCGTATAACCTTCTACAAAGTCAAATACTCCATCGGGCTGCGGGTCATTTTGATTATTTAACCGATCAAGATTTAATAAAGAGATCAGCGGTTGTCCTTTGTAAGGATCAGTTACATCGGCTGGAGGTAAATATCTTTTTTCACCAAAGCTTGGTTCTTCGTACAAAACATCCAAATGAAAATCTGAACGTTCAAGTTGACCAAATCCAACCGAGTAAACGTTCTTCATCATCAGTTCCCAAATTGGAAGATTAGTACGTTGTGATGTTGCTTTTAATAGTTTTAAAAATAGAACCGGGTTTGTTGTACCACTTGAATCCGGTGGAACATCAGTAGAAAATTCACCAACCTGGAATACTTTTCCGTTATAAGTATATTGAAATGCGACACCTAATACCTCATCAGGTTGTAATTGCTGATTTAATGAAATAAACCCAATCTGCGGATTAAAATAATAATCCTGGGGCAAAAGTTTGCGGGCAAATGTTTTTTCAAAATCCTGTACTGGTTGAAGACCTGCTCCCGATAATACACTGGTAACAGATGAAGAACTTCTTGCTCCCGGTGTACTTAATAATGAGGAGTAAAGTGTATTTGCATCATTTCTCGGAGGGAAATTTCCTATCCCACCCCATGGACCGTAAGGCTGTCCTTCCCCCAGATCCATTAAGGCAACAACATCTCTTGTATCAGTTGTTGCGCCTGTTCTGTTCGTTACCCAAACTTCTATACGAAGGACCTGTATAAGAGAATTTACAACAGGAAGATCCTTCATTGCATTATTATAATTATTTCTAAAAAATTGTGACATCAGGAAGTGACGATTCTCTTCATACTCATCCGCTTTATAGGTAAAAGATTGTGTTGCTGACCCCCCCTGCAATCCTAATGTTTGACGTTGCGAACGCTGATTGGCGAATACTGTAGTAACAAACAGCTTTCCGAATTGTAATTGTGTTTTTAAACCAAACAAAGATTGTGCACCGGGGATCAAAGTTCCTTTAGATGTAAAACTTGTATTACCAGCCTGGAATTCTTTTAATACTTCATCATCTTTTCCCTGGTAATCCAGTTTCAACTGATTTTCAAAATTGAAATTGGCAAGTGTATTATAATTGATCGGCAATTTAAGCTTATCACCAATGCTTGCATCTACCTGGAACTGGCTGTTCATATCAAAATCCAATCCGCCATTTTTACGTGAACGCTCCGGCAGCGTTGGATTATTTATTGTTTGTCCCTGGTAGCCCATAGTAAGGGCAACAAAACCAGTTGGTTTAATTTCAATTTTCCCATTGCCAACAATTCTGTTTACCCAATCACTTACAAAATTGGGCTTAGGTTTATAAGTTCTGCGATTAAGATTAGAGAGGAGGCTTGCCCTTGTTTTGAAATATTCTTTTTCATCTTCCTTTCCTTTCAGATCCATAAATTCTTTCATCGAAAATGACATCGGTGTCCTGTAATAATGATCACCGATCTTTTCAATAATGTAGTATTGTTTTGTTGCAGGATCATATTCAATATTTCTTTTTATAAAACCTGTATCTTTTAAATTAAATGGATTGCGATTAGGATAAGTATAAGGATCGCCATAACGATCTGGCTCTGTAGGACGAATGGTATCTCCGGGAAAATAGATATAATTCACCCATGGAAACGGCGAAGCATTTACCTTGATAGCAATGAATGCAAAAACGACGGCTGCTACCAGCGTCCGGAATATGGTGGTTAACTTAGGGTTCAAAACTTTCTCAACAGAATTAGTTAGGTAAAAATGTCAATCGATAGGCTTACAGAGTTTTTAAAGCTTTCTTTATAACATCCTCAAGGGAGGTTAATGATGGGTCAGATTGTGTGACCCTATGAACTGCCTGATCGGCGGTATTCCGGGCTATTCCCAGAGCCATCAGGGCATTTAACGCATCTGTATGCAATGTATTGTATTTCAAAGGAGAAATATTTAAATCGAACGGTTGTTTTGCTAATTTATCTTTTAACTCAAGCACCAATCGTTCGGCTGTTTTTTTACCGATACCTTTTATCTTTTCAAGCCCATGAATATCATTAAGTACGATTAACCTCGTAAGCTCTTCGGGCTTCATGTAAGACAGCATCATTCGTGCCGTTGTTGCACCAATACCTGAAACAGAAATTAAATTAAGGAAAATATCTTTTTCAGCTTTATCAAAGAAACCATATAAGATATGTGCATCCTCGCGGATCAAAAGTGCGGTTTGCAAAATGCCTTTCTCAAGGTTTTGGATCTTTGAGAATGTGTTTAAACTTATTTGCACTTCATAGCCCACTCCATTAACCTCTACATGCACCATTGCCGGGCTTTTGTAAACAAATTTTCCATCAAGATAGGCGATCATGGCTGCGAAAATAAAGGAAACAGTTTGAAGTTTGGTGTTTGAGATCTTCGGTTAAAAATATTCTAACCTATTTATTTTCACATACTTCATCCTCCAACTTTAGGTCCCGAACATCAAGCCTCTAACTATCTTATCTTCGTGCACTTAATTTTTTTTAATGACAAAGAAAGTTACTGCAGCAATAACAGCCGTTGGCGGATATGTTCCCCCGGATAAACTTACCAATGCTGACCTGGAAAAAATGGTGGAAACCAACGATGAATGGATAAGATCAAGAACAGGAATTTCTGAAAGAAGAATTTTGAAAGGTGAAGGGAAAGCTTCTTCTGATCTCGGCGCTCCTGCAGTGTTGGAACTTTGTCATAAAAGAGGCATCGACCCTAAAGAAATTGATTGTCTTATTTGTTGCACTGTCACTCCAGATATGATGTTTCCGGCGACGGCAAATATTATTTGCGATAAGATTGGCGCCACAAATGCTTTTGGCTTTGATCTGAATGCTGCCTGTTCTGGATTTTTATATGGCTTGACCACCGGGACCATGTTTATTGAAAGTGGACGATATAAAAAAGTTGTAATAGTGGGTGCTGATAAAATGAGCGCCATTGTTGATTATACTGACCGCACTACTTGCATTCTTTTTGGTGATGGTGCCGGTGCCGTATTACTGGAGCCAAACTATGAGGGTTATGGTTTACTGGATACCATTCTTAAAAGTGATGGTAGTGGCCGGAATTATTTATATCAGAAAGCTGGTGGTTCGCAAAGACCTGCATCGCATGAAACAGTTAACAACAAAGAGCATTTTATTTACCAGGATGGTCAGCCAGTTTTCAAATTTGCGGTAAAAGGTATGGCTGATGTTAGTGCAGAGCTTTTAGAAAGAAATAATTTAACAGGTGATGATATTGCATGGCTTGTTCCGCACCAGGCCAATAAGCGGATCATTGATGCTACTGCAAATCGCATGGGATTGAGTCCAGATAAAGTAATGTTGAATATCCATCGCTATGGTAATACAACTGCTGCAACAATTCCACTTTGCCTCTGGGATTTCAAACATGAAATAAACAAAGGCGATCTTATTGTTCTTGCTGCTTTTGGGGGCGGGTTTACATGGGGAGCTACATTATTGAAATGGGAGTATTAAAAAAAATTCAAAATAATAAAGCCGTAACAAATGCTACGGCTTTTTGCTTATGTATCCTTAAGGGTTATTCTTTCAAAAACTTCACTATATTCAAAATATGCACTACTAAAATTTGGGGTGAACTTTTTAAAAAGACAAAGCCGGAAACAAACTGCTTTCCGGACTTTGTTATCGATAAATACTAATGCAAAAGTGAATGATGTCTTAACCGACTTCTAATCTCTGATCTATCTAACTACATACTGGTAACAATCGCTTGTCAACACAACAGCCATTGTTGTTGCATCTACTATTCTGAAGTGGATATCAAATGCAGATCCTGAAGCGACTGCAGATACATCACGCCATAATTCTTCACCGCCTCTTCCACTGTCATCTGTGAGAATAGATTGAGGTGTTAATCCTTTGCCGAGTGTAAGCCAGCTTGTACTTGTACAATTCCCATCAACAACATTAGCCGCATCAACAGCTCTTTGTAATAAATATTGATGATTGGGTTCAAGGTCACGAACCCATGTACCAAGTACAATGATCTTCGAAGGATCAACATCCTGGCGGAACTTAACATGTCCAAGGCGGCCATCTTCACCACGAAGGATCACTTCAAGATTAAATGTGGGATTATTGGCAGTGGCAATGCTTGTAGCAATTTCTTCTTGCGGTTGTAGCTTCTGAGCACTCTCTTTTTGACATGAAAGAGTAAATAATGTTAGAGACGACAACAATAAGACTGTGATTAGAATTTTCTGTTTCATGTTTGTAGAGTTTTAATATCAAATAAATTTGTTACGCAATTTTGAAATGTCGGACACCTTCAATTCGTATGTCTTACTCTTTCAAAAACTTCAATATATTTAGAACATTCTGCCCGACCTTTTCGCCTAGCTGTATCCCCTTCGCACAACTTGGAGCATAGTGAATACCTGCATAAACCCTGCTTTCGCCAATCTTATTTTTCAGCTCTGTAAAAGAATGAAAAGTGATAGGCTGCAAAGTGGTTCCAGGTGGAAGTAGTGAGGTGGGCATATTAGCATAAGTGTTATCGGTAAACTCAAAATTGTCGCCAAACACATTGGCTAGACCAGTGAGAAATCCACCTGCATGGAAAGAATGGGCGGATGGAAACTCCGGATGATTGGGTGTAGCAAATAATGGTGACCATGTAGGATGTCCCGCAAAATTCCTGAGATAAGTGATAGGACGCAAAAGATAGAATTCGTACTTATCTATAAACCCTACAACAAATGCATCATTTACAGCAATGCCAGATTTGGCAAAAGCCAGGGCTGCAATGTCCAATGATGCGCCTGATTTGCTGATAACCTGAGACAGTATTGAAATGTAATGACCCGATCCTCCATAATAACCAGTTTCACCTGCATCCCGAAAATACAGAGCCAGGTTTTTATGTTCGTCAGATGGTGACAGTGATTTAGTATAAACATCATTTGCCATTTCATAAAACTCTGATCCCGGCGTTGTAGAAAAAGATGGAAAAGGAGCAATGGTTGCGCCGTTATCAGAACCATGAACCAGTAAGCGTCGATTTGAAACATTCGGATTGATAGGTACAGCTGGAGCTGCTGCTGTAGGTACCCAATGCCAGGGTTGCTGTGGGGTTGGGGGGTTATAAGAACCGCCTTGTATTTTATATCCATCACCATCAGCCCAAACACTTACTCTTTTTCCCACTTCTTTTCCAAAAGAAACAGACAGCTCTAAAGTAGCGGCATCTATGTCATTGGCGTATAGATCGTGCAATGTACTTTCCAGGGCGTTTATATTGTTTAATCGCTCTTGTCTAACTTGCGGGTTGGTGGGGGTAGGTACTGCAACGTCGAAAAGATAGCGGGTTACTTCCGCTAACGCAGCATTGGCGGCTGCGGCCCAATGATAAGCTTTCCCTGGCT
>DATHDP010000053.1:0-45678 GCA_035318985.1 Chitinophagaceae bacterium | reverse complement strand
TATTCGTGAAGGTTGCCTCTATTTGCAACGGATTATTAATAATGAGAAATATTATACATTCTTCAATTGCATTTAATGAGTGCCAGGCAACTAACTGATCTTTCACTGTTGTGTATTCACACCATCACTACCAAGTCATGGAGTATTGAAGAGGCCGCAAAAAATTATTCAGCTGAAGGCGTAAAAGGAATAACTGTTTGGAGAGATGCACTCGCAAACCGGAATATCAAGCAAACAGGTCAGCTATTGCGTGATCATGGATTGGACATCGTTTCGCTTTGCCGGGGAGGATTTTTTCCCAATAAAGAAAAAGAAAAAAGGAAACTGGCGATTGAGGATAATTTGATAGCGATTGAAGAAGCTGCTGAATTAGGAACATCATTAATTGTTCTCGTTTGTGGAGCTGACCCAACTCAGTCACTCGAAGATTCAAGAAAGCAAATACAAGAAGGCATTCAAACAATTCTTCCACAAGCAAAAGCCGCCGGAATAAAACTGGCTATTGAACCATTACATCCTATGTATGCAGATACACGATCCGCAATTAATACATTAGCACAGGCAAATGATATGACAGAACAAATAAATTCTCCTTATGTTGGCATTGCAGTAGATGTATATCATCTTTGGTGGGATCCAACTTTGGAACAGGAAATAAAACGTTGCGGAGAAAATGATCATTTATTAGCTTTTCATATTTGCGATTGGAATTCTCCCACAGTTGATATATTGCTCGACCGTGGTTTAATGGGTGATGGATGTATTCCTATCAATAAAATAAGATCATGGGTGGAAGCAACAGGATTCAATGGTTTTTATGAAGTAGAAATTTTTTCCAATAAATACTGGCAAGAGGATCAAACTCAGTTTTTGAAAAAAATAATTAAAACTTATAAAGAAAACTCGTAACAATGGAACCGCATAGGCACATAGAAACATAGGCTTTCACATAGAAATCTATGTTTTCGTTGTATTGTGTACTATGTGACTATGTGGTTCAAAATAGGTAAAAACTAAATTAACGCATGAAACAACATACTATTGGTATCATCATGAATGGCGTAACAGGACGCATGGGAACCAATCAGCACTTGTTACGATCCATAGCTGCGATCATCAAGCAAGGAGGTGTAATGATCAATGAAGGAGAAACGATCATGCCTGATCCAATCCTTGTTGGACGAAATAGTAGTAAGCTGGAAAAACTTTGTGAATTATCAGGCGTAAAAAGAATGACGACCGATCTTGATGAAGCATTAGCTGATAAAAACAATATTATTTATTTCGATGCACAGGTAACTGGAAGAAGAGCAGATGCTGTTAAACAAGCTGTGAAAGCAGGCAAACATATTTATTGTGAAAAACCAGTAGCAACAGATGTTGAAACTGCTATGGAACTTTATAATTTATGCAAGAAAGCAGGATTAAAGAATGGAGTTGTACAGGATAAGCTTTGGCTTCCCGGTATATTAAAATTAAAACAGCTTATTCAAGAAGGTTTCTTTGGTAAGATACTTTCAGTGAGAGGTGAATTCGGATATTGGGTTTTTGAAGGGTATACAATTCCGGCTCAACGTCCTTCATGGAATTATCGGAAAAAAGACGATGGAGGAATTATTGTTGATATGCTTTGCCATTGGCGTTATGTACTTGATAATGTTTTTGGAAAAGTAAAAGCTGTTTCATGTTTGGGTACAACACATATTCCGAAAAGAGTTGATGAACAGGGAAAGGAATATGAATGCACTGCTGATGACGCAGCCTATGCAACATTTCAATTAGAAGACGGTATCATTGCTCATTTCAATTCTTCGTGGACGGTCAGAGTGAGGCGTGATGATCTTCTTACATTGCAAGTGGATGGAACCAAGGGATCAGCCGTGGCGGGTTTGCGTGAATGTTATGCTCAAAGTTATGAGAACACACCGCGGCCAGTTTGGAATCCTGACGTTCCTCAACCCATTAATTTTTATGAAGGCTGGACAAAAGTAGGAGAGAAGGAAACTTATGATAACGCTTTCAAGGTACAATGGGAATTGTTTTTAAAGCATGTTGTAAAAGATGAACCTTTTCCATGGGATCTTCGTGATGGTGCTAAGGGTGTGCAGTTGGCTGAAAAAGGAATTGAAAGCTGGAGCAAACGTTGTTGGGTTGATATTCCTGAACTTTAGTTTGAACCACATAGACACATAGAAATATAGGTTAGCACATAGACTATGTGTTTTCTATTGTGTGCTATGTTCTATGTGGTTCCAAAAAAGTATAGAAATATATTATAAAAATCATTATGAAAAGAGTTGCATTAATAACAGGAGGGAGCAGGGGCATTGGTTTTGGAATTGCAAAACATCTTGCTCAAAGCGGTTTTGATCTTGCAGTGAATGGAGTAAGAGAAGAAAAAGCCATTGCTGAAGCTTTGCAGGAATTGCGTAATGCAGGAGCTGATGTTTTATATTGCCAGGGTGATGTTTCATTAACAGGTGACAGGAAAAAAATAATTGAACACGTTAAAAAGCATTTTGGCAAACTGCATGTGCTTGTAAACAATGCAGGTGTAGCGCCAAAAGAAAGAAAAGACATTCTTGAAACAAGCGAGGAAAGTTTTGACAGGTTGATCGCCACTAATCTTAAAAGCACTTATTTCCTCTCACAGCATGTTGCTAACTGGATGATCGAACAGAAAAAAGCTGACACTTCGTTTGCATCTTGTATTATCAATGTCTCTTCTGTTTCTGCCACAGCAGCCAATGTTAATCGCGGAGAATATTGTGTTTCCAAAGCGGGTATTAGTATGGTAACACAATTGTTTGCTGTAAGGTTAGGAGAGTTTGATATCCCTGTTTATGAAGTTCGGCCAGGTGTGATCGATACTGATATGACGTCTGGTGTAAAAGAAAAATATGATAAGATGATCGGCGAAGGCCTAACAGTTCAAAAACGTTGGGGCTATCCTGATGATGTTGGTAAAGCTATAAGTGCATTAGCCCTAGGAAATTTTCCCTACTCAACAGGCCAGGTGATCATGATAGATGGTGGACTTACCTTATCACGTTTTTAGATTTCAATTAATAATATAATGATTTAAATAAAAGTTACTTCGTCATACTTTTAATTGAATGATATTTTCTCCAGCACCTCTCTGCATTTACTTACCTCTTTTCCGATGTATGAAATATGATTGTCAGGACGCAACAATATATAAAAGTTTGTTTCGTTCCCAAATAAAAATTCAGGGATCTCTTTAAAAGAGTAACTCGCTATTTTAATTTTTATATCACTCAATTGCTGACTTTTATTTTTTTCATCACTCCCAAAGAACAAAATTTTAAAACTGGGTTCGGATAAAAAATCAAATATTTGTTTGCCATCAGAAAATATAAAAAAGGGCATTCTTACACCTGCATTCACTTTGCCAATGGCACTGTTAAGTATTAGACAATTAGTCGAATACTTAATTCCTATTTGTGATATGAAAGGAAAGATGCGTTTTTTTAAGCTAGCACTTCTTGTAAGCAGGCCAAAGAATCTTGTCATGATATGCAAGCGGATAAAATTCCAAAGAGGATTTGTACCTGCCATAATATCAAACATCCGGTCTGTAGTCTGCAGCAAATGTTTTGCATTCTCACTTCTTTCGGAATTATAAGTTTGTAAAACATTAGTTTTAACCTCTTTCTTAATTGTATAAGCGATCTTCCATGCCAGGTTATAAGCATCCTGTATACCTGTATTCATTCCTTGTCCGCCGGCAGGTGTATGAATATGGGCAGCATCTCCTGCGAGATAACATCTTTTATTTTCAAAAGAAGCAGCTTTGCGACTATGCACTTTGTAACTCGAAAACCATAATACTTCCTCAAAATCTACAGGAACAACTATATGTTGTTTTACGGTGTCTTCAATCTCCGAAAATGTGAATTCTTCATCTACATTTTTGGTGTCTGGCAAAATGCCTATCACCCGGTAATGTCCATTGCCTTCCATGGGAAAAAAAAGAACAAATCCTTGTTTGATCATGAACATGAATAACTCGTTCTTATTGATGACAGGGCTTTTTAATTTTACATCCGTTACGTAAAATATTTTGGGCACAGTATCACCTTCAAAGGATAAACCCAGTTGATGTCTTACCATACTGCTTGCACCATCGCAACCTACCAGGTATAAACCTTCAATTATTTGATCTTGCCCGGTGCTGTTCTTGTAGTAAACGGTCACCTTATCATCGGTTTGTTCTAAACGGGTGAAATCACATCCCCAATTAATTTCGATTTGGTTTGCATAAAGTTGATCAGCTAAAAGTCTTTCTGTTTTGCTTTGTTCTAAAGAAAGCACATAGGGGAAAGGGCTTAATCCATCGCCCAGACCAGCCAGGTCTACTG
The DNA here is from genome assembly GCA_035318985.1 of Chitinophagaceae bacterium. Classification (GTDB taxonomy): domain Bacteria; phylum Bacteroidota; class Bacteroidia; order Chitinophagales; family Chitinophagaceae; genus VBAS01. The sequence continues at coordinate 41,296 of DATHDP010000053.1, read as the reverse complement.
CCACCTTTTGTTTGCCTTTATAAAATAAATTTATAGCTGTAGTTATCCTGCCCTCTGTTATTGCTTTTTCTGTTAGTCCGATCTCCCGGAAGATCTCAAGTGTTCTTGCCTGTACAACAACTGCCTTTGAAAGATGAGTTGGGTTTTTATTTTTTTCTATGATTATAAAATCAATTTTATATCGAAGCAATTGTGCTGCCATACTTAACCCTGTTGGTCCGGCGCCAACAATAATAACCTGGGTCTTTACAATATTATTTTGTTTTTCCATTTTTCTGCGAGGAGGATTGTTCCTTAGTCAGTTTAGTCTTAACTCACACATCTCTAATTTATGCTATAAAACCTTATCGGTAAGTTTTAAATGCTTGTTTCAGCGACATCGATAGCATTATTCTTTTGCCCGGATCGCTATAATAATAACCGAGACATTAGTGATTATAGCTATATTAATGCTGATCCATAACAACAGGTCAAGTGAAAAGATCAAGGCCAGTACAACACCTGAAAGTGAAAACAGGTAAAGAAGAACTAAAGAATAAGCGATGCTGTGTCCTGCTTTTTATTACTTGAGACCACTTTTTAATAACAAAGACGAAGCTTGCTAACCATACAGATATTATCAATACAAGCCCCGCCAGATCCTGTAAGGATGGACCATGTATTTTATTAAATCTGATTATAGGATCATTGTTATCTGGTAACAACAGTATTATTAGTCCCGCCAGGAAAATTGTGATCAGTATAAGTAAGGACTTCGTCATTTAAATGGGCGGAATCACAATAGCTATCGGGGACAAGACACTAACTAATGTGTTTTTTTAATTACTTCTTTTGGATCCCGTTTTACTTCACCAGTAATATAAAGCTCGACCGAATCTCTTGTTGCATTCGATCGAACCATGACCGTCCTTTGAAATAGGGTTGATACTCCTTCAGGATCGAAAGAAACGCTTATGACTGATGAGTCACCCGGTTCAATAGCTTTTTCAGGTGCCTTTGCATGCACACAATGACAATTACCTCTGGCTTCAATAATAGTAAGAGGGGCATTGCCCATATTTGAAAATTTGAAATCAATATTTGCATTTGATTTTCCGTCTATAACACCAATATCAATTCTCTCGTTTTGAAATTTGATCTCTGCGCTTTTTGGGGTTTCTTTTTTTGCAGAACCAGCTTCGCCACAACTAAAATTGTATAGCAGTGCAATTAAAATAAAATATATACGTATGCTTTTCATGTTTCAGTAATTGATACCCGAAAAATAATCTATAATAAATAAAAAAGGAAATGTTCTTTTAAGTTCTTTGGACGGTAGGTTTCTTTATGACCCCGGATGGACAGAATATTCTATCTTCAAAAAAAAGTCACCATGGCAAACCGCATTGCTTTAATTCTTGTGTTTATTTTTCTACTTATCCAGGATAAAGTTGAAGCCCAGTCATCTTACGGCCAGGAAATAAAAACAGCAGCCGACTCTCTGATAAAAACATTAAGTCCTTTACAGAAAAAGTCAGCACTACTTGCATTTAACGATACGGCAAGAATAAAATGGAATAATCTACCGGTTGGATTAAGAGCAAGAGCAGGTATCAGTATTGGGGATATGACAGAACAACAAAGAAGATTATTGCACCGCATTTTATCTACATCGTTAAGCTCGCAGGGATATTTGAAAGCAACTGGCATCATGCACCTTGACAATTTACTCAACATGTGGATAGATACTGCTTATTCCCGCCATGATTTTAATGACACAGTACGACAGTTCCTGATCGATCTGAAATGGTCGCATCGAAATTATTATCTGGCATTTTTTGGTTTACCTTCTGATGCTAACTGGGGATTTAAAATTGAAGGTCATCATTTGTCGGTCAATTTAACTTTTACCGGTGATAAGATATCGGTGACGCCCTGGTTCATTGGTACCGATCCGGCTGAAATGCAAATGACACAATATGCAGGGTGGCGGGTATTGGGGCAGGAGGAAGATCTTGGTATAAAGCTCATCCATATGCTTACAACCGATCAACAGCAAATAGCAACAAAAAATACACAAGTGCCGGGTGATATGATAACAGGCGCAGAAAGCGGCAAACGATTGATTGATTACTGGGGTATAAAAGGCGGCCAGCTTGATAAAAAACAAAAAGCAGTACTGCTGTATATCATTCGTGAATATGTTTTCAATATGGAGTACGAAAAAGCAACAGAAGAGTATGATAAAATAATTAAAGCCGGAGTTGATAATATTTATTTCGGATGGATCGGGCCTTACGATGAATACAGGCAGCATTATTTTGTATTGAACGGCCCAAGCTTTTTAATTGAGTTTGATAATGCCGGTGGGCCACGTGGAAGTGCAAATCATATTCATACTATCTGGCGTGAAAAAGGAAATGAGTTTGGTGAGGATATATTGAAGAAACATTATTTGCAGGAGAAGCATTAAACAGTATTAAGCTAATTATACTTTGTTTATTGGCTGGCGTTTGTTAAATGATCTATGCTCACACACATGGAAATTCATAACTTTAGAACTAAGTCAAATTGAATTTTATGAAATCGCTTATCGTTACTCTCACCCTGGTAATTGCATTAATACCATTTAATACACAGGCGCAGGTAAGTGCAAATAAAAAACCTTGCAAACCGTGTGAAGAATTAAAAAAATTGCAGTTACCTGATCTCACCATTATAAAAGTTGAGTCAAAAACAAAAGACACGATCAAAGGCCAGGGAGACTGGATCCCGCCAGTCTTTATAAATGTGCCTTTTTGCCGTTTGGAAGGTCGTATAAGCAAGGAAATTGATTTTGAATTGTTGTTACCTCAGCAATGGAACGGCAGATTTTTAATGGCAGGTAATGGAGGGTTTGCAGGCAGTATTCAGAATAACCTCGTAGGTTACCTCGATAAGGGCTATGCAATAGTAGGTACTAACACCGGGCATAAAGGAAATGGAATACAGGCTGACTGGGCGCTGAACAATATGGAACGTCAGCTGAACTTTGGAAAATTAGCTGTTCATCGTACTGCAGTTGTATCAAAATCTATAATCGAAAAACTTTATTGTTCAGCCCCGGCTTATTCATATTTTTTAGGTTGCTCAAGAGGAGGTGGACAAGCAATGATGGAAGCTCAGCAATTCCCGGATGATTTTAATGGTATTGTTGCCGGAGCTCCGGCGTTTGACTGGCCAGCGATCGGTGCTAAATTTATACGGGAATGCCAGGCTAATTATCCTGACCCAAAAGATCTGAAGCATACCGTAATTACCAATGATAATCTGAAGCTTCTTCAGAAATTTGTATTTGAACAATGCGATCAGTTGGATGGATTGAAGGATCAGATATTGAGTGATCCGCGAAATTGCCAGGTCGATCTTTCAAAATTACCGTTTTGTGCTAATGATGTAGCTGCCAGCGGATGCTTTACAAAGGAGCAATTAAATGCAGTTAGATCTGTTTACGATCCGGTGGTCATTGACAATGCGCAGATATATCCCGGGTTTCCACCCGGCCTTGAAGCCGAAAATGGATCATGGGATGTGTGGATCAGCGGAACCAACTCTGTTATGCCGGGTATTCCGAGCCTGCATTATATGTTCGGAACAGAAGTGTTCAAATACCTCGTGTATAACGATCCATCGTGGAATTATGGTCAATACGACTTTAAAAATTTTTTAAAAGAAACAGCCTATGCTGCTGCTTTTCTTAATGCCACAAATACAGATTATAGTTCATTCAAAAAACTAAATGGAAAAATGATCATGTATCATGGATGGAACGATCCGGCTCTTTCAGCTTTAGCAACTATCGGGCATTATGAAGATGCAATGAACAAAGACAAAAACTTGCAATCAAATATCCGGTTATTCATGTTGCCGGGAGTTCTTCATTGCGCTGGGGGTACAGGTCCTGACGATGTTGATTGGGTGGTTTTGATAAGAAATTGGGTTGAAAAAAATAAGGCGCCTGAACGTGTAGTTCTTTCAAAAATAGTGGATGGGAAAACAGTCATGACCCGCCCGGCTTTTCCTTATCCCAAAAAGGCGGTTTACAATGGAAGCGGTGATGCCAATCTTGAAAAAAATTTCAGTGAGAAAAAAGAGTAAGCAAGATCACGAAACCTGTTGCAACTTTCTTTCTATTTGTAATTTCTTTAAGCAGGACCAGTGGGGCGGACAGCGAACTTAACAGTCAGTACAAATTATACAACGATAATTTACTTGCCAAAAGCCCCTTTGTTTTCACCAAAGGGCTTTTTATTTTGTACCCATGGATCCAATACAAATCAACTTTAAACACAACGGAGTAACATATAAGGATTGTTACTTTACAAAAATTACAAGGAACGACGGTGCCCCATCATTCTGGCATCTGTATGATGGCGAAAATTGTTACCTGGGCAGGCTTCGTTTCACGGATCAGTGGACCTTTGATCCCAATAAAAAATCAACTGCGATCGATCAGTTGGCCGAATACTTCGGTGATTTTGTAGAGAAAGCAAATCGAAGTAAGGCGAAGGCGGCGTGATCATCATTATCTTTCATACTCCCGACGGCTGTCTCCATCTAATGCAAAGCAGCCTGATAGCAGCGTAAGCTTATTTCCGGATAATTCTAAAAAGACCTTTTGAGGATATCTCGCATTTTTGAAATCGATACGCTGGGTATATTTTTCAGCTTCAATATCCAGGCATGTTGATTCACCCACAGTAGCATCAGCTACAATTTCAAATCCACCGCTTTCTACTACCTGGCCGTTTTCCCTTATTTGATAAAGCGTTCCTGTAAAACTTATATCGTTGCCACTACCAGGTTGATAAGTTTGTGTCGCCCAACTGCCGGAAATTTTTCTTAGATCCCAAACACCTTCAATACCTTCTTTGGTTTTTACAGTTTCCTTTTTACAACTTATAGTAAATGCCAACATGAATAAGAGGCAAAGCAGTAAAGTGACCGACCGTTTCATATCTCGAATTTACGTATTGACAAGGCTGAGTTTAGTAACGTTGCAGTTAGTATCTGAATTAATAAAAAAATAATTGACTTTGTCATTAAGATCGGAGTGAAAAAGTATTGATTTAATTTATTGAACAGTATAAGGAATGAGCCCTATTTCAGCTTCAACCATTTCAGCCTCCTGTTACCATCCAGTACACGCAGTATGATCGTATCTCCGCTGAAACTAAAAGATCTCGGAGCAAAAGTTCCCCATTCTGCGGGAATAGAAGCTGATAAGCGATTATGTACTACAACATCAGCAGTGTCTTCAATAGTATAGTTGGCAGCATAAGCATAACTACCTGCGAATTCTCTTACTGCCGCTTTCAGTTCATCAACAGACATGCTGTCGATCCAGGCTTCTATTTTCTCCGGGTTCAAAGCATCGATCCTGTTAAGCCAGTTATAATCTTTATATCCTTCACGGGTGATATGCACTGCCATATGTCCAATACCATCATATACGATATAACCAGTGCCTCCTTTTGTCCACGGGTCTTCATGCCATACCCCTGCTGTATCTATATTTTCAGAGATGATAAGTTTATACATGCCAGTTAATAATTCTCTTTTGTCTTTTTTTCGCTACAAGATGATAAAAATAAAATAGCGGTGATAATAGTAATTAATTTCATGCGAGGTGGTTTAGGAGTTGAGTATTTATTTAAAGATAGATGAAAGCAGTAGACTACTTTTAAATAGATAGGGAGGACTCGTCTGCGAAAAATTGACCTTTCTTTTTATTTATTGAACATTGCTGAGAACTGTGAAATCAAATTATCAATCCCTGACACAACGAACAGACATCCCGATCCACTTAGTGGAACAGCCCTGAGGGTTGATTTGCTCGTGGCAGCTTTGCAAATAGCTACCATCAAAAAACGTTTGGCGGCTCCAGACACGATCAGTAGAGAACTCAGTAGAACTATACCAGTAACCCCCTCGGTTAATACTTGCAAAGTCGATCGCACCATCTCCGGGTCTAACGCCACCAGGAAGCCCACTGAAGCCGCTACTATTGGTAGCTCCAGTATTTGGACTAAGCCATAAGCCAGTCCGGGCTTCAATTGTTCCGGATGATTTTATTTTACCACCGGCAACCTGCCAGCCTCCCAGGCAGTTTTCAAGTGTTGTCCATTCCGCATCTGTAGGTACATGCCATCCTTGTGGTGCTAATCCTCTTGGATCATTTACAGCATACCAGTTATATAATTTACCATATATAGTTCCATTTGCAGGATCATTTTTATAATAACACCATGCTCCTGTTTTTAATCCCGACCAAACAACATGGTCTGTAACTTGAGGTATTAGATCACCATTTCTATAATGATCTACATCCAGGTTTTTAATCATCCAATCCTGATGGCAAATAGTAGTTAATACAGTTGAACAATCACCTTGCAGATCTCCATGTGCAAGGTGCCCCGCTAACGCATTTGCATTGATTTCAATTGTCTTTGAAATGCCAGTTGCGGCATCATAATGGCATACGGAGATTTTTGCTTGTTTATTTTCGTCAACACCAGCAATTTTTTCAGATGCTTTGTCCATAGAAATTTCTTTTTGACAAGCAGTAAATAATAGAATAGCAAATAATGGCAATAGAAACTTTTTCATAAAAATAATTTTAGCTAAACTATCAGCGTCTTGCTTTTTTTAAAAATTGAATTTTGCAAGCGAATCCACTGTTTAGTAAAAATTGCAAATAATCAGGGTGCTAGCCTTTCTCATGCGTGGAGGCATTGCGAATGCAATGCGGGCATGGGATGTCCATTATTGCGGACACTGAGCAAGTTGAAGGAAAGATTTTTTTAATTACAACTCCGCTATAATCTTATCTACAATTGCATGACTCATATCTGTTAGGTAAGTATTGTATCTGACGAGGAATTCTGATGTGGCCCCTTTCCACGATTGGAAAAATCCCATTCCCTTGTTTTTTTGAAAAGTATTAATATTTATTTTACCAGCTTTCGTTTCAACTCCGTTTCTCGACAATTTATAGGAAACGACAATGTCTTTAAACTCGGGTTCTACATAGTATTTGTCCAACCGAATGATCAATAGTATAACATGGCCCTTATCAACAATAGCAAAGCTGCCGGGAACTTGTTCTATTGTTAGTTCCAGTTGTTGTCCATTCAACTTTTGTTTTAGTTTACTGGATTGCTGGTAAATACCTTTCCTTAAATAATTTACTCCAATTGCAGAATTCAATGTGCAGGTATGACGGTAATCATATTTCCAGTAAACCAGCAGGAATAAATTTTTACTGGACTTAACAGTATGTGATAACTCATTCGGATCGGAAGGAATAGATGATTTAACGAGAATGGTGGTGTCAGTTCTTTTATCTGGTTTCGGTACTTTATTGTTGAATTGATCTCCAACATGAGCATCCATTTTTTGTGCAATATGACAACTGGTTAGCGAGGATAACAAAATAAAAAGAGCAATAACAGTAAAGGCAATTTGTTTTGGCATGTGGTGGCTTTGAAATTGACAAGATAATAGTTTTATCTAAAAATAAAAGAGGATAAAAAAATGATTGATCCTTGTCAAAAATATCTTGCATCTGATTTCGATCTTCACCATTCACTGTTTGTTGCTGCCGTGATGCGTGTCTTCACGCATCACCTTATGATATTCGTTCCGATGCGTGGGGGCATTGCGAATGCAATGCGGGCATCGGGGCATTTTATTACGGACACGAACCAAGGCGAAGGGAATAATTCCTCATTTATTTTTTTTCATTGTAAACTTTCAAAACCGCAATAATGGCTGGGTAGTTATTTGTTTCTTTGTCATTGATCTTTTTGAATTCTTGTTTTAGCTTTTCAACTGCAGGAGGGTAATCTTTTACCATTTCTTCCAATTGTTTGGACGTGGATGGCGACAAATTCGGTACTCGAGAAGGATCTTTGCTGAGAAAAAAATATGTATGGCTAACTTCGCGGCCAAATCCAACCCGTTCGGTGGCCTGTGTTGAGAATAAACTTATTTTACCTTTTATGAGTCTGCCATATTCATAACCATAAAGATCTCTCAAACCAGAATTAACACCTGTGTAGGGATAACAATATACATAGGCATTTTCATCCTGATACATCAAAATATTGGAATTATCGATAGCAGCCCCATCAATAAACCAGCTGCTCTTTCCTGAGATCATATTAGTTTTTTTTGTAAAAGTTTTTCCCTTGACCGAGTCTCCTTTTAGATATACAACAAAACAATTTGGAGAAGAATCTCTTGCGGCCAAAGCATATTTTTTAAGTTCCTTGACATTAAGTTGTCCATTGCCAATCCCACAAAAAGCTAAGAATAACGAAAGAAAGAGTAAATATTTTTTCATCTATATTTTTTTATATCTCTAATTTATGCCTTAAAATCTTATCTGTAAATTTTAAATGCTTATTACAGCCGTGATGCGTGTCTCCATGCATCACCTTCTTGTATTTCGTTCCGATGCGTGGGGACACGTATCGGGGCGTATTATTACGGACAGGAACCACTGCTGAGGTAATTAAAACTAGAAAAAGCTATCTGCTGCCGTGATGCTGTCTTCACGCATCACTCTGTTGTTCATTCCGATGCGTGGAGACACGCATCGGGGCGTCTTATTTTTTACGGACACGAAACAAGGCTAGGGGCATTGCGCATGCAATGCGGGCATCTAGGCATCTTATTACGGACACGAACCAAGGCTGAGGACAAAACAATTGAACTTTTTTTATTGATTTAATAAGAAGATTACTGGAGAAATTTTTTGGATTGGAATATTTTTATTTTTTGCTCTTGCAATTTCAGAATTCACCCATTTTGATTTGTAAACATTCTGTGTTTCGATAACTAATAACAGGTCACAGCTATCAATTTCATCAAAAATTCTTTTTTGTTTATCAATGGAATCATTGTTAAGTAAATCAATGAAGACCTTTCCTGTTTTTTGCAACAAATCAGCTATTGATTTGAGAAAATCTATTGTGATTTCTTCATCTTTTGTTGTGTAACTAACGAAGTACTTCATCTAATTATTTTTAAAAGAAACAATATAAATCCAATTGAGTTTATTATTGATAATATGAAATAGAATCTAACGGAATTATTTGACGCAGAACGCCATAATCTATCCTTCGAACTTCTTGAGTCTTCAAGTGTGTATTCCTCTGTTTTTTTGTCTGAAATGATAACAGGTTCAGAGTTCCTCTTTTTGATTTCAAAAAAATGCGTGTCCATTTTTTCTCTTAGCTTCTCTTGGTAGAAGTATGTAAAACTATCTAAAAACCAAAAAGTAAACGTGAGAATATAGAGAGTGATAAACATAGACAAGTCAAGACTATCTCCTGATAATTTTATTAAAGCTGGCACTGCAATCCCTACAAGGACAAAGAAAAGTTTTTTCAATTCCAAGCTAGCAGTAGAAAAATTAATGGTAGCTGTATGTAATTGGTCAATGATTTTCCAATCAATTTCATCTTCTAAGGATTTCTTGTACTCTTTCACTAGTTAATTATTGGTATAAAAATCAAGTTAATGATAAAATTACTCGGCATCAGCACTTTGTGAATTTGGGTCTGTTAATAATTTTAGCTGATCGGTAAGTGATTTTAGAAGGTTGTGATTTGGAAATTCAGATTTCATTTCTTTAGGTGCAGTTAGCGCAGGATGAATTTCAGTTCCTTTAACCATTAAATTTTTTAAGGTTGATATTGATTGTTCTATTCTTTTGGTTAATTCCGGCTCATCATTTTTGAAAAACTCATTCTGAATTGCTTTTGTTTCTACTTCAATTAGTAGGGAAATCATTTTTGATTCATGAATTAGAATTTGCTCATTGATCTCGCCTTCAAGCCTCGATTGCCTAGCTTTACCAGTTAGTATTTGGTTCTCCAATATTCTCTGATAAATTGAATTTGCGACTTTTGATATTCTCGCAATTAATAATACAGCAAGATGACTCCCTAAAAAAACTTCAATCCAGATTGATCCATTTTCAACAGATGTTATTTCGACTGTTCCATTAATATGATCGTTAATTACTACTTGGCCAATAACATTTTGTAAGTCTCTTGACACCAAAGATAAATCTTGAAAATCTGAAATCTGAGGAAGTTTAATATTGATAGTATTCTCCTTCAAAGGCCCTACGATATCAGTTAGCGCTGCATTTAAATTTTCCGCAACCATTTTAAGTCTCGCAATGTTGTCTTCAATTTGATTCCCAACACCTGAATGAATTGATATTTGATCACCACCGATTCTAAATAAATCTGAATTTTCTAGTTGTGTAATAAGTCCAATAAAAAGGTTTGCTTTTTTTAATTTATTAACTGCTTTTCTAAATGCATCTAAATTGCTATATAGATAATATTTATTCCCTTGTCTTTCTTGATCCTGTCGGGTTGTTTTAAGATTTGGAATTGATTCGTCCAAAACCTGCTTAATGGCTTGTAGTTGCATTCAATGAAATTATCATTTTTTTTTAATTCTGAATAGAATTCCCAACAGTAAAAGGGTGCGACGCAACAAAAGCCCAATAATAGTAATGCAGCTAAGTACATAAATATCTTCTTCATTCTTCATATCATCTCAATTAATATCTTAGCAGCATGGATATGCAGCAAATAATAGAATGTGTTCCCAATTTCAGCGAGGGGCGGGACATGAATATCATAAAACAAATAACGGATGAGATAGAAGCAGTGGAAGGAGTGCGGCTGCTGAATGTGGATCCGGGCAAGGCTACTAACCGTACCGTGGTAACTTTTGTGGGTAGTCCGAAGCCTGTGGTGGAAGCGGCGTTCAGAGCAATTAAAAAAGCAGGCGAGCTGATCGATATGAGTCGTCATAAAGGTGAGCATCCACGTATGGGCGCCACGGATGTATGTCCTCTGATTCCAATTGCCAATATTACAATGGGAGAAACAGTGGAATGGGCACAACGTTTAGCAGAAAAAGTAGGCAGGGAACTGTCGCTGCCTGTTTATTTATATGAAGAAGCACAGGCTGATAAAAGCCGCAGCAATCTTTCTGTGATCCGTGCCGGTGAGTATGAAGGATTTTTTAAAAAGATCACTGAATTAAAACCTGATTTTGGTCCGACAGTGTTTGATGCCAAACGCGGTGCCACTGTAATTGGTGCAAGAGATTTTTTGGTGGCTTATAATGTGAACCTGAATACAACATCGGTGCGGCGAGCTAATGCAATTGCATTTGATGTTCGTGAAGCAGGACGTAAGATGACAGATGATAGTGGACAGATGATAACTAAGCCTGGTAGTTTGAAACATGTGAAAGCTATTGGTTGGTTTATTGAAGAATATGGTATCGCACAGATAAGTATCAATCTTACCAATATAAATATTACGCCAGTGCATATTGCTTTTGATGAAGTGTGTAAGAAAGCGGATGCGAGAGGAATAAGAGTTACGGGTTCCGAGTTAGTTGGGTTGATCCCTTTGAAAGCCATGCTGGATGCCGGTAAGTATTTTCTAAAAAAACAAAAACGTTCGGTGGGAGTTTCTGAAAAAGAATTGATCCGTATCGCCGTGATATCAATGGGGCTTGATGAACTGGCTCCTTTTAAACCTGAAGAAAAAATAATTGAGTATATGTTACAAGATAAAAATGATAGCCGCTTAGTTAGTATGCCGATTTCCGATTTTGCGGATGAAACAGCAAGTGAAAGTCCGGCGCCGGGTGGTGGTTCCATTGCTGCCTATATTGGTTCGCTGGGTGTTTCACTGGCTACGATGGTTGCTAACTTATCATCACACAAAAAAGGTTGGGATGAAAGATGGGAAGAGTTTAGTAACTGGGCGGAGAAGGGTCAGCAGTTTAAAGATGAGTTGCTGCGCCTGGTTGATGCAGATACAAAAGCATTTAATGGTATCATGAATGCAATGAGTTTACCGAAAGGAACGGATGAAGAGAAAGCAGCACGCAAGCAAGCAATGAATGAAGCAACAAAGGTTGCGATCGAAGTTCCTTTTCATGTAATGAAACTTTCTTATGATAGCATGGAAGTAATAAAAGCAATGGCGGAAGTTGGTAATCCTAACAGTGTTTCTGATGCGGGTGTTGGTGCTTTGTGTGCACGCAGTGCAGTGATGGGAGCTTTTATGAATGTACGGATAAATGCAAGTGGGTATGATGATAAGGGGTTTGTTGATGATGTGCTGAAGAAAGGGAAGGAGATAGAGAAGAAGGCAATTGCTTTGGAAGGAGAGATATTAAATATCGTGAACAGCAAGATCGGCATTTAGATGATAATTGATAATTGATAATTGATAGATGATAGTTCTTATTATCAGTTATCATCTGTTAACTGTAAGTTATTGGCGACCTGTCTCCGTGGTTCAAAAAATAAATCCTTACCTTAACAACTCATTTAAACCAAAATCATTTTTATGAAAAAATTATTTTTCATTCTTACGGTTGTTATTTTAAACAGCCTTGTTGCATGTAATTCTGGTATGTCTTCCACAGCAAAAAAGAACAAAGAAGTAAATGATGCTATCATGAAGGCTTTTGAAGCCGGCGATTTTAGCAAAATGGGTGATTATATTGCAGCAGATGCAGTAGATCATGGTGGTGAAAAGGGCGATGTGAGTGGGTTGGAAAATATCGTAGCGGCAATGAAAGGATACCGTGAACAAATGGGCGAAATGAAATCAGAAACGATCAGGGAATTGGCAGATGATGATTATGTAATGACATGGTCAAAAGTGACAGGCCGGAATATGACAACGGTTGATATAGCAAAGTTTAAAGATGGTAAGGCTGTGGAGCATTGGATATATATGGATGCTGCAGCAGGTGCATCCGATCTAAGAGAACATTAGATGAATCGCTAGTAATATTTTTTGAACCGGCCTTTATGGGCCGGTTTTTCTTTTAAACTACGGTGACGCAGAGAAACATCGTGTTTCACCATGCCCAGCCTGCACTGACGCAGGAAGAGTGGTTCAAAAATTTCTTACCTTAAAGATTCATTTAACCAAAACCATTTAATATGAAAAAGTTATTTTTCATTCTTGCGGTTGTTATTTTGAACAGCCTCATTGCATGTAATTCTGATACTGGCGGCATGTCTGCCACTGCAAAAAAGAACAAGGAAGTGAATACGGCTATCATGAAAGCTTATGAATCCGGCGATCTTAGCAAAATGGGTGATTACATCGCCGCAGATGCAGTTGATCATGGTGGTGAAACGGGAGACATAAAAGGTTTGGATAGCATCGTGGCAGCAATGAAAAGATACCATGACCAGACAGAAAACGTGAAAACAGAAGTGACCAGGGAATGGGCAGATGATGAATATGTAATTGTATGGTCCAAAGTTAGCGGTACTGCAAAAGTAGATATGATGGGCATGAAGGCTGGTCAATCATATACATTGAACGGCGTGGATATAGGAAAATTCAAAGATGGTAAAGCTGTGGAGCATTGGTTATATATGGATCCCCGGGAAATGATGCAAATGATGCTGCCTTCAATGAGTAATGCCTTCCCCGCATCAGATGCTATCGTAACAAATGATACTGCTATAATGAATCCTCCCAAATAATGAAATCAGATGTTCCTGTAAGAAATTTTTTAAACCGGCTTTGATAGGCCGGTTTTTTAAGGCCTACCGCAAAGACGCAAAGGATTTGTCAAGAACGTCGGAAAATTAGGGGTGTAAATATTTTTTCTGACTAAGAGTTCTCTTTGGTACTTTGCGTATACTTAGCGCCTTTGCGGTAAAAATTTTTACTATGGAAAAGCAAAATGTAAAAGAAGCAATTGAGCCAGCAAAGAAGCAGAACTCAATGCTTCATTTAAAGATCTACAATAAGCAGGATATTTTATCCCTGACAAGGATCAGGAGATTCGAAACCAAACTTGGTGAAAGATTACAAGTGATCCAGGATACAAGTGATATTGCAAGGTCATTAGCGACATCAACTGCCAGGTATGTATTGTTTGGCGTGCCTGAAGATCTTGGCGCAAAAGGAAATTATGGTATCGGTGGCACAGACACTTTATGGATACCTTTTTTACAGTCCTTCTTAAATATTCAAAGCAATGATTTTCTCGATGGGGCAGAAATATTATTGCTTGGTCATTTTGATTTTGGAGATATACAATACCTGATAGACACTACGGCAAGAACACAGGATGAAAAGATTGAAGCTTATCGTCATGCAGTGAATACAGTTGATGATGAAGTGGAGCAACTGGCAAAGATGATAGCAGAAACAAAAAAGATACCGCTTGTGATCGGTGGTGGACATAATAATTCTTATCCATTGATAAAAGGAACAGCAAAAGGCTGGCATAAAGCCGGTGTTATTCCATTAGCTCAAATAAATTGTATCAACCTCGATGCACATGCTGATTATCGCCCAATGGAAGGAAGACATAGCGGTAATGCTTTTCGCTATGCGGAAGAAGATGGTTATATGCAGAAGTATTGTATTGTTGGTTTGCATGAAAATTATTTACCGCAGAATGTATGGATCGATATTGTGAACAATCCATTCATTGATATTCTTACTTACGAAGATATTTTTGTGCATGAGAAAAGAAATTTCATGCAGGCAGTGGCACATGCCACAGATTTTACGGATGATGGCCTGACAGGCATCGATGTTGATATTGATTGCATCGAACATACGCTGAGCAGCGCTATGACGCCGGTTGGTATTTTACCCAATCATGCACGGCAGTATATTTCATTTGCAGCTGCTCAAAGCAAGCCAGCTTATCTCCACATTTGCGAAGGCGCCACCAGGTTATCAGATGGAAGAGCTGATTCAACCAGCGGTAAGCTTGTTAGTTATTTGGTGAGTGATTTTGTAAAGGGGATGAGTCCGCAACAATAAATACCACTTTGAGGTAATATTCAGAGGACAGGAATAGAATACTTTCGTTAAATCTTATGCATGAAAAAGCTATTCCTCATATTAGCCTATATATTTATTCCCAAAATATTTTTTGCGCAAACTAAAGACCTGCCTGATTGCAAGACGATCAAAAAAGAAATAGCCGAAGTACATAATTCATTTGATAATATAGTTGAAAAGTTCAGATCAAAAGAAGATAAAGTCTCACTGGTCAAAACTTATTTTTCAGACTTCAGCATTTGCGGCGAGAAAGGAAAGATAAAAGACTATGGAAGGAACATTGAGTTCATTTTTTACTTTACAGATGCTTATTATAACGGAAGCCGGCTTGAGTTCAGGAATTTTTATAAAAAGGTATTTAAAAAAATAAAAGATGAGTTTGCTGCCACTCATGTTTATAAAATATCTAAGGAGCAATCTGCTAAGTCCAGTTATTTTTATGAAAAGGGGAAGGAAATGACATCCTCAAAAAGAAATATAAAATTGTTGCTTTCTTATAAAGATCCTGTTGATAAAACAACAGCGTATTCGGTCTCACTTATTTTTGATTATTATCCCAAAAGATAAAAGCCTGTTATTAAAACAGGCTTTTACATTCTAATTGCTTTGAGGGATCTTTAGTTTCCAACCGGGTTCTATGTGATCAGGGTCTTTCACTTTATCTTTATTTGCTTCATATATATCTTTCCATTTTACACCATACTTTTTACCGATCTTGGAAAGACTATCGCCTTTTACAACGGTATATTCCTGTGATGCACCAACGGTATGGGGTACACTGATATTCATTACCACGTCGCCTGCACGATAATCGGGATCGATCCTATTGTAAACATCCCATATTTTTTTCTTTACATCTTCTGAAGGTGCTACGCCATCAATGTAAAGGACTCTGTCTTGCTCTCTTACCTGCAAGCCGGTTACACCGGATGCGTTCGCAACGTTTATCAGCTCATTGTATTTTTCTTTAAGTGCCATAGTTGCCTCCTTATGATTTTATGGTTAATTTATTATCGATTTTCTTTGGCTTAAGCGTATTCAGATCCATCATTAGTTTTTGAAGATCTGCTCGTTTGATTTCACCGGTAAGTGTAACAATGCCGTCCTGAATTGAAGCGGATACACCAGGATAAGCCTTAATTGTGTTATCTACACTTGCCTTAAGCGGATCGTCAGCCGTTATCACTACAGTAGCTGGGGGAGGCGTTACAGATAAATTGTTTGTAACGGATTTTACACCATTAACACCTCTTGCTGCCGTTTCTGCGGCCGTTTTTGTTGCTTCATCTTTTACTTCGCCTGAAAGTGTAACAACACCATCATTCACACTTGTTGAAACTGTTGAAGGACCTGCGTTTGCGGCAATTGCATTGTCAACAGCTGTTTTAACATCAGCATCTGATGTTTTTGAATTACATGATGTAGTTGAAACAACAAATAAAAGTGCCGGAACGGCAAGCATTAGCATAATTCTTTTGCGCATAGTTGATTTGTTTAATTAATGATAAATGAACTTAGGTGTAAAGGAGTTGAAACTTGTAATATTTTAATAGCATCGAACTCTTATGATGGATAATTTTTATTTATTGAAAATCGTGCCATCATGAGATTTACTCATGTGAATAGGGGAAATGTTAATAACAAATCAATACACGGAGGAAGTAATTTTTATGTCGGTTTTACTGAATGCGGTTTTATATCGTGCTAAAACTTTTGTGGCTTCGGTATTTTTCTTTTGCAGTAATAATGCTTTATACAATCCATATAATGCCCAGCCGTTCTCATTATTGTTTAATAGATCTTTTCTAAAAATATTTTCAGCGTTCACTCCGTCATTTTGCAGCAGGTATGCATTGCCTAAATAATGTTTTGGGTTCAACAACCAATCTCTTGGTTCATTGTATACCATATTAGCTTCGAGGGAATCTGCTGTTTTATAATGCCTGGCAGCACCGTCAAATAACTTTTTGTCTTCATGAATTATACCGAGTAATATTTGTTCTGCCACATTCGCACCAACTGAAGGTGCCGAAAACGGACTCATCGGGATAGAGAGTGAACTGTCCTTCATAAATTCACGCATTGCATCCAGCTCGTTTGAAGCAGCTGCACGATCTTGTTTTCTTGAATAAGCGATGCCTCTTGCAAAATGATACAACACATTTCTATAAACTTGTGATTTGTCGGGTTGAGGCTCTTTCAATATTTCATCCCATTTACCAAAACGGATCTGGTTAAATACCGGTGTCATATAAATGTATTGCGCAAGATTACCAAGCGGTGCTGGCAGAGAAAGGTAATCAACCAATACACTTTCCCTTGTTTCCAATGCAGCAGCTTTGGCAATTTTATAATTACCCGCAAGCATTGCATTATTTGCTTTCATGTGCAGGTTGTGAATGATATAAAGAAAATCTGCACCGGTAACAGGAGCGTATAATGGGATAGACTTTTTATAACTTTTTACTGCATTAATATTTACATCAATACCTTTTTGATATAAGCCGGTACGTAAATAAATATGGGAAGGCATATGTACCACGTGTGAAAGACCAGGGTTTAATTTACCTAAACGAATTGCACTTGGTAATGCTTTTCCCGCATAAGGTGATGCCTCCATTACATGAATATAATAGTGATTAGCGCCGGGATGATTGGGAGTTTTTGCCAATACTTTTTCCAATACTTCTCTTATCAATGGAGTCCATGGTTTTGGAGTGCCATCAATATTCCAAAGATCCCATGGATGCTGCAGCATCATGGCGTCTGCATACAAAGTAGCGACGTCTGCATCATCGGGAAATTTTTCATAGGCGTCTTTCATTTCATCTACATAAAGTTGGTTCAGTATTGGTCTTGTTTGGGATGAATCATATGAATAACGAACCCGTTGCGCTTTTATCAAAGCTGTTTCCTTTTCTGTGCATCGTCCTGAAAATTCAATTGCTTTGCCACTGGCTAATAATGCCTCGGGTGATGCGGTATATCCAAAATCATTTATGTTAGGCCCATAAGTCAATGCCTGTGCCCAAAGCAGCATAGGAGAATTCTCATCAAATTTTTCAGCTTTTTTAAATGAAGCCATTGCTTCAATGATGTGAAAGCTGTAATACATATTGATGCCCTGGTTAAAGTAGAACTGGGCACTATCACTTTTTGTAGAAATTTTCCATTTGTAAATCCCCACACCGGGAATAGGAGGGATGTCTGTTTCTTCCAACCAATCTTTTAATTTATCCCAATCAGGACCGCAGCGAATAATATTTTTCTTTTTGAATTCAGTAAGGTTAAATGAAGTAGCAGATCGTTTTTGTTTTTCATTAAAACGAAAGGCGAATAAAATAACAGCTGATAAAACAAATGCTGAAAGGAAAAGATGGGGTTTCATGCAGGAAGCTTTTGAAACCAAAAGTTACAAACTTTACACATTCATCCCGAAAACCTGAACCGTTAATTTTGTTTTTCTTCTAAGGCAACAATTTTTTCAAATACCTGTTCGTACTCTTTGTTCAATTGTTTAAGATCTGCAGCGGCTTTATTGTATGCTGTTTCAGCTTGTATAAATTTTTGCTTATCCGAATAAGTGGAAGGATCAGTTAGTGCTGCTTCTAATTCATTTTTTTGTTTTGTTAGCACAGCTACTTTTTCTTCCAGTTGCTGAAAGATCCTTTGTTGTTTCTGAAGTTCTTTTTTATGTTCTTTATTTATTGGTGCAATCGGTTGAGGATTGTTGTTGGATTTTTGAGGTTTTGATTCTTGCTTCGTATTTGATTTTTCTAATTGGATTGACTTCTTTGACTCCCGACTCTGAACTTTGGATTCCGAACTTGCTTTCGCCATTCTTTCTTTCCATGCTACATACTCTTCATATCCACCTTTAAATTCTTTTATTTCATGATCTACAATTTCCCAGATCTTATTGGCAGTTTTAGAAACGAAATACCGGTCGTGACTTACTAAAACAAATGTTCCCTCATATTTATTCAATGATTCGATCAGCAGATCACAACTATGCATGTCAAGGTGATTGGTTGGCTCATCAAGCAAAAGGAAGTTGGCCTTGCTGATAATTGTTTTTGCCAATGCCACTCTTGCTTTTTCACCACCACTCAATACTTTTATTTTCTTTTCTACATCATCACCGCTGAAAAGAAAACAACCAAGCAGCGTTCTTAGTTCAAGCTCCGTTTTCTGGCTACCGGCCTGCATCATTTCATCGATCACTGTATGATTCACATCCAATGCTTCTAACTGGTGCTGTGCATAAAAACTTTCTTCAATATTATGGCCCCATTTTCTGGTGCCTTCAAATGATTCGATGCCGGCAATAATGCGGAGCAATGTTGATTTGCCTTTTCCATTAGCACCGATCAATGCGATCTTATCTCCACGTTCTATTTCTGCAGAAGAATTTTTTACGATCACGTTTTCACCAAACTTCTTTGTAATATGATTTAATTCAACCAAAACTTTGCCGGGAGTTTTATCAAGACGGAAATTGATCCTGATATTGGGTCTTTCTATTTCAGGTTCCTCGATGCGTTCAAGTTTGTCCAATTTTTTAATAAGACTTTGTGCCATTGCAGCTTTACTAGCTTTTGCACGGAAACGTTCTACAAGTCTTTCATTCTGGCGTATATAATCCTGTTGATTTTCAAAAGCTTTTTGCATAAGCTCCATGCGGGTTGCTTTCTCTCTTTCATAATAATCATAATTCCCGGAGTAAATATGAAGCTGCTGTTGGTAAAGCTCTACAATTTTTGTAACCATTCTGTTCAGGAAATATTTATCGTGACTTACGATAACAACTGAACCAGGATAATTCAGCAAATATTTTTCCAGCCATTCGATGGAAGGAAGATCAAGATGGTTCGTGGGTTCATCCATTAATAACAGGTCAGGTTGCTGTAAGATCATTTTAGCCAACAACACTCTCATTCTCCATCCGCCACTGAATTCTTTATAAGGTCTTTTCAGATCTGCATTAGCAAAACCAAGACCTTGTAATATTTCTTCTGTCTTGTGATGAATATTATAACCATCGAGTGTTTCTAATTCATGCAATCTATCGGTGTAATCATGTAATGTTTTCTCATCCCCTGTTTTCTCCAATTCATGTCCAAGGATCTCAATTTCTTTTTCCAACTGCTGCACTCTTTCGAATGCACTGAGTGCTACTTCAAAAATGGAATCATTGGTATCAAAACTTAAAAGATCCTGGTGCAAATAACCGATTGAAGTACCCTTGCTTTTTTCAACTGTTCCTGCTGATGGCAAATATTCGCCAACAAAAAGTTTGAGTATTGTTGATTTACCGGTACCGTTATACCCGATCAAGCCAATTCTTTCACCCGGTTGTATATGCCAGGTAGCATCCTCCATCAAAGCACGGGAGCCAAATTCAAAAGTCACGTTAGTAAGTCCTGCGAGCATAATTTATTTATGAGGCGCAAATTTAGCTATAAAAGGCCATTAAAATTTTGTTGAAATCAATGAATTTCTTGTATTCAAATCTTCCGTGGTTACCTTTGACAAAATTTTTCTCCTTATGAAGAAATTTCTCCTGGTGGGTGCTATTCTGGTAATTGCATTGGTCGGTGCCTGGTATTTTGGATTATTTAAAGGAAAGGATAAGCCTTCCGGCCCAAAACCAGAAGGATTGACTGTAAGTAAGCATAGCAATAGCTTTAATGAATCAATGAGCAAAGCGTTGGATTCCTATTATACCCTTACCGAATCTTTTGTGAATTGGGATACTGTAAAGATCAATACATCCTTAGCTGAACTTAAAACTTCTGTAGATAGTCTTCGGATACAGGAAATGGAAAAAGATTCGGCCATCTATCCAACTGTTCAAAGTCAATGGGAATCGATAAAGGCAGAGATCGGTGGTATGCAGGCAGATACATCGCTTTATGAAAGAAGAGAAGATCTTAATATGTTATCGCAACAGTTGTTTGACATGTTGCGTATCGTAAAATATGATGAAGCAAAAGTTTTTTACCAGGAATGCCCGATGGCGCTGAATAACCATGAATCGTCTGCATTTTGGTTAAGTGCAAATAGTGAAACAAAGAACCGCCGCAATCCTTACCTGGGCCTGCATGATCCGAAATATGGAAAAGCGATGTTGACATGTGGCACAACGAGAGATTCGATACCCCGAAAATAATTCATTTGTTAATGGATCTATGCTTAAGAAAACGGTAGTTATTTTATTCGCCTTAATTCCTTTGCTTGTTTTTTCACAAAACAAGCAAGGCACAGCATTCGGCAGACGGATTACACTCAACGGTTATGTCCGTGATAGTCTTTCCGGTGAACTGATCATCGGCGCCACCATTACAATAAACGGCCAGGGTAAAGGAGTCACAAGTAATCAATACGGTTTTTATTCCATTACCCTTGATTCGGGAACTTATAATATCAGTATCTCTCATGTTTCTTATACACAAAAAACGTTAGAATTTCATTTCGATGCTGACAAAACTTTCAATTTTGACCTGCTTCCAAGATCTGCACTCAATACTGAAGTGATTGTTTATGCAAACCGCCGACGTGATGCAAATGTGAAGAATGCGGAGATGGGAAAAATTGATCTTTCGATCGAACGAATAAAAAATATTCCGGCCTTTATGGGTGAAGTGGATATTTTAAAAGCAATTCAATTATTACCCGGAGTAAGAAATGCAGGTGAGGGCAATGCAGGTTTTTATGTTCGTGGCGGCGGGCCGGATCAAAATCTTATAATGCTTGATGATGCAGTGGTTTATAATACCGGTCATCTGTTCGGGTTTTTCTCCATTTTTAATTCTGATGCGATAAAAAATACTTCATTGATCAAAGGAGGAATGCCTGCACAATATGGCGGTCGTCTTTCTTCGGTGCTTGATGTGGCAATGAAAGATGGTAACATTAATAAGTTCCAGGTGGAAGGCGGGATAGGACTTATCGCATCACGGCTTTCAATACAGGGCCCGATAAAAAAAGACAAAGCTTCCTTCATCGTTTCTGCAAGAAGAACATATATAGATGCAATTGTAAAGCCCTTTGTTAAAAAGACAAGTGATTTTTATGGCTCCGGCTATTACTTTTATGATCTGAATGCAAAAGTGAATTATAAGTTCACTGAAAAGGATCGCTTGTATCTCAGCGGTTATTTCGGAAGAGATGTTTTTGATTTTAATAATGTAGCACGTTCGTTTCGCTCAAATATTCCCTGGGGAAACAGTACGGCATCATTAAGATGGAACCATGTCTTTAATAAACGTTTATTTGCAAACACTACTGCTGTTTATAATAATTATAAATTCAAGTTCGCAGCAGCGCAAAATAATTTTGAACTCTCACTTGCATCAGGTATCCGTGATCTCAACCTGAAAACTGATTTTGATTATTATCCTTTGCCACAGCATAAGATAAAATTTGGCGGGTTATACACTTACCACAAATTCATTCCCAATATTCTCTCTGGTAAACAGGACTCCGTGATCTTTGAACCCAATAATGAAACTGAAAAATATGCAAGTGAGTATGCTGTATATGTGCAGGATGATTGGGAGATCAGTGATAAAATAAAGATCAATTATGGTATTCGCTATAGCACTTTCACACAGATCGGCCCGTATACAAAATATGTAAGAGATGTTGATGGGAATAAACTGGACAGTACCGTATATAAAAGCTTTGAGCCTGTAAAAACCTATGGCGGCTTTGAGCCACGAATCACAATTCGTTATGCATTGAATGATGAAACATCCATCAAGGCTGCGGTGAATCGCAATTATCAGTACATCCATTTAGTTAGTAATGCCGGTAGCACATTGCCTACCGATCTATGGGTGCCGAGTACATATATTGTAAAACCACAGATAAGCTGGCAATACACGGCAGGGTTATTTAAAAATTTTGCACAGAATAAGTATGAGACATCAGTAGAGATTTATTATAAACAGATGCAAAACCAGGTCGAATACTCCGAAGGTTATACACCATCATTAAAAGATCCCGAAGAGGAATTTGTTTTTGGTGATGGCTGGAGTTATGGCGCCGAGTTTTTTATTAATAAAACAAGAGGCAAGTTGAATGGATGGATCGGTTATACACTTTCCTGGACATATCGAAAATTTCAACAACTAAATAACGGTGAGAAATTTCCTGCACGTTATGATCGTCGTCATGATATGAGTATTGTTGTTAACTATGACCCCGGAAAAAAATGGAGATTTGGAGCTGTGTTTGTTTATGGAACCGGTGCTGCCACAACAATGCCAGAGAGATTTTATATCATTGAAGGAGTGTTGACACAGGAATTCAGCAAAGTGAATCAGTATCGGCTCGATCCCTATCATCGTCTTGATCTTTCGGCTACTTATACTCCTGTTCCAAAAAAGAAAAAGAAATTGCAAAGCAGTTGGGTGTTTAGTATTTACAATGCTTATTGTCGCTACAATCCATATTTTATTTATTTCGATCAAACTGGCAGCCCGATTAACGGTACATTAAAAATAGAAGCAAGACAGGTTTCTCTTTTCCCGGTACTCCCTGCTGTTACATGGAATTTTAAATTTTAGTTAGCCGGCTGCATTGCTACTATAAAGCTGTTGTTGCGTCGCACTCTTTTACTGCAACAATTCTATTCAACAAGGAAAGGTATATTGCTTTTCTAATTTTCATGGAGAATGAATTAAATTTGGAATAAGAGCTCAAAATAAATCGTACATTGTATGCTTCTTAACATGAATTTTTTTCATAAAACAATTATCTTTTTATTTGTTCTGAAATTATTTGTCTCTTGTAAAGAAAAAGATCCGTTCGTTGAATCCAGAATTAAAACTGCTGAGAAATTCGTGGAATGCTTAAAAAATAATACTCCAGACAAAATACTTGATTACACATATCCGGACACAGATGACAAGATCGATGACAAAGAAGCAAGAGAAATTGAGGTCAATCGGGCTTACGAGTTCATTAACAAGTTTGGACTTCCTCCGAAAGACAAATGGATCATTAAATATGATCCTCATAATAACTTTGAACGTCTCCTAATAAGCATTCCTATCTTCAAGGGACATGATACGATACTCAAAGTTCGCAGAGTCAACATTATTATGATATTCCCGCCTCCACAAATTAGTAGATATATATATCACTACGAAGTGGAGGCCGATTATGATCAGTCATCTCATAAAATTACACCTGTGCCAATAATTATAGATACATTAAAAAAACATAGCTAAGGGATAATTATTAAATGATAAATGGCTATGGGAGTACTAAATCAAGAGATCAAAGAATTTGTAAAGCAAACAAAACTTGGTTTTGTTGCTACCGTTTGTCCTGATGGCACTCCTAATCTTTCTCCAAAAGGCACCACTACAGTTTGGGACGACGATCATTTGGTATTTGCCGACATTCATTCCCCGGGGACAGTTACTAATCTCCTCGTTAATCCATCTATTGAAATTAATATAGTAGATATTTTTTTAAGAAAAGGATTTCGTTTCAAAGGAATTGGAAAAATTCTTTCAGAAGGAGAGTTGTTTGAAGAAATAGTTTCTTTTTATAAAGAGGCTGGTTCAAAGCATACTATCAACAATATTGTTTTAGTAAAAGTGGAACGGGTCATTCCGATGCTTTCTCCAATTTATGATACCGGGAACTCAGAGGAACAAGTAATAAAGAGATGGAGCGACTATTGGGCTGTTATTTATAAAAGAAAATAGGCTTTATTCATTTCTTTCATAGTTATGATGTTCATAAAATCGTTCTTCAAAAGTATATTTTGAAGACTTGCTAGATTTTAAGATCACGTAAGCCATATAGCTCACGACAATAGGCGATAGGATAAACAGGGTAATAATTACCCAATTAGGTACATCAAGATGTGGAGATGCATTGAAAAATAATAAATATAATGTTGCCAGGAATATTATGACTGCCGGTCTTTTCATTTACAAAAACTTTTCTCCTAAGAGTATTACAATTAATCTGCCAACTATTTTTGGTGTTGTGTTAAAGAAATGTTTTTCCAGCATTCTTTTTCTAGTGGCAAGCAAATAATTTTTCTGATTTAATCAGTTTGTTTTAGTCGCCGATAACCGGCAACTTTGAGGCAATAATTTTATAATGTTTGCCATATGATCAGGATAGGACTAATACGGGAAGGGAAAATTCCAGCCGACAACCGGGTGGCATTGACACCGGCTCAATGTAAATGGATACACAGGAACAATTCGGACGTTGAGATCATTGCTCAAAGTTCCTCTGTTCGTTGTTTTACAGATCGTGAATACGAAAATGCAGGTGTGCAGGTAAAAGATGATATCAGCGAATGTGATATTCTGATGGGAATAAAAGAGATTCCTGTTGACCAGTTGCTGCCGGGAAAAACCTACTTGTTTTTTTCGCATACCAAAAAGAAGCAGCCCCAGAATCAAAAGATGATGCAGGCAATTCTTGATAAAAAAATTACGCTGATCGATTATGAATGCCTGGAACATGAAGATGGACAACGTATCATCGGTTTTGGTTTTTTTGCCGGTATTGTGGGGGCACATAACGGTATGATGGCTTACGGTAATAGAACCGGTTTATATAAACTTGATCGTGTTTACAAGCAAAGAAGTTTTCGTGAATTGATCCATACATATTTTGGGATCCGATTACCCAACGTAAAGATTGCGGTTACTGGTTCGGGCAGGGTAGCGCATGGCATTCTTGAGATCATGAACCTGATGGGCATTCATGAAGTAGAATCAGATGATTATTTGGTAAGAAGATTTGCTTATCCTGTTTATACGCAATTAAAAGGAGCTGACCTTTATGAGCGAATTGAAAATGGTAAGTACAAGCGACTTGAATTTCATGAACACCCTGAATTATACCGCTGCGATTTTTTACCATATGCAGAACAAACCGATATTTTATTGAATGGTGTGTATTGGGATAAAAATGTGCCTCGCCTTTTTGAAAAAGAAAATGTACAAGCAGATACTTTTATCATCAGAACGATCGCTGATATTACAGATGATAAAGGCGGTTCTGTTCCTATTAATCTCGGAGATCAAACAATTGAAGAACCAGTTTATGGAATTGATAGAACAACATTGGAAAAAACGAAACCTTATTTACCCAATTCAATCGATATGATGGCAGTAGGAAATCTGCCGAATGAACTGCCAAGAGATGCTTCACGGTATTTTGGTGAGCAATTGATAAAGCATGTGCTTGAAAACCTAGTAGGAGAAGGTTCAGTTATTATCGAAAGAGCAACAATGGTTAAAGATGGAAAACTGACGCCTCATTATGAATATTTAAAAGAATATGCTAACGGTAATTAACAATTATCCCGATAGCTATCGGGAAAGAATTAAGAATTCTTCATAGATGGAGATAATAATTTTTTAGTAGTTGTTTGAATTCAGTAGTGTATTGTTGGTCATCATCCCAAATTGACATTTCATTAAATTCAGTCTCTATATTTTCCTGATCACCCAATTTCCCCTTTAACATGATCCGGAAATAATCATGTTTTACTGATTGACGAACAAATAAGATTTTTGAAATATTCAATTCATGGTCTTTTAAAAGTTTTTTTATCTCCTCATTTCTTTTATACGGAAGTAATAGAAAAAATATGCCTGTTTTACTCAGGTTGTTTTTTATAATCACCAGCAATTCTTTTAATGTTAAGTTATCACTGTGATGAGCAACATTTTTTGAATCACTTGCTGATCGTATTTCGTTTTCATAAAAAGGAGGGTTGCTGATAATAAGATCAAATTCTTTTTCAAAAGAAAATCCTTTTACATCGGCCTGAAGAATATTTATTTGTTCTTTCCAAGGTGATGATCCTGCGTTGATCTTTGCTTGTTCTGCCGCCTCCTTATTAATTTCTATCGCCTCGATCTTCATTTCTGGATTTTTTTGGGCAAGCATTAATGCCAATAAACCAGTGCCTGTTCCAATATCAAGCGAACTCCCGACTCCGGACTCCTGACTCCTGACTTCTTCCGCCACCCATGCACCAAATAAACAAGCATCCGTCGTCACTTTCATCGCACATCGATCCTGGTGAATTGTAAATTGTTTGAATTGAAAGTAAGAATTAGGCATAATACAAAGCTATGAGCATTGAGCTATGAGCTGCGAGCCAAAATAAAGAAAGTATTTTTATTAAGTTCAATACTCGAAGCTCGTAGCTGATAGCTCGCAGCTTCTCTTACCATTCCGCCCTCGCAGAAGCACTTACTGTAAGATCACTGAATTGTTTTTCAAGAAATTTGTAATAAGCGGTGATTGCGATCATGCCGGCATTATCAGTGCAATATTCAAAAGCAGGAATAAAAGTGTTCCAATTATTTTTTTTGCCGACCTCTTCAATTGCTTTTCGCAAACCGCTATTTGCCGAAACACCACCGGCAATGCAAATATCTTTTATCCCGGTTTCGATGGAAGCTTTTTTAAGTTTATTAAGCAGTATAGAAACAATCCTCTGTTGTATTGATGCACAGAGATCATTTAAATTCTCTTTTATGAATTTATTTTTTTCATCTTCAGTAGCCAGGAACTGTTCTTTATAAATATGACTTTTACCTGCGTTCTGCAAGAAATAAAGAATAGAAGTTTTTAATCCGCTAAAACTAAAATTAAGCCCGGGTATTTGTGGCTCGGGGAATTGAAAGCGAGTTGCATCGCCGTCTTTTGCATATTTATCGATCAATGGTCCGCCGGGGTAGGGAAGTCCTAACAGCTTTGCAGTTTTATCAAATGCCTCACCTGCGGCATCATCAATTGTTTCGCCGATCACTTTCATTTTAGTAGGAGATTCACACAATACGATCTGCGTATGACCACCACTTACAGTCAAACATAAAAAAGGGAAAGATGGTTTGGGATCATCAATAAGATTTGCCAGCACATGCGCCTGCATATGATGCACTGCTATCAATGGTTTGTTTAAAGACAAAGCCAATGATTTTGCAAACTGGGATCCTATAAGCAGCGAACCAATTAGCCCTGGCGATTGAGTGAATGCAATTGCATCAATATCGCCGATATTGCATCCAGCTTTTTTCATTGCTGCATCTACAACAGGAATGATATTTTGAATATGTGCTCTGCTTGCTAATTCAGGCACAACACCACCATATTGCTCATGTACTTTTTGCCCAGCAATAATGTTTGATAGAATTTTCCCATCACGGCAGATTGCCGCTGATGTTTCATCACAACTACTTTCTATAGCAAGAATGCCCACCGTCCCCCTAAAGGGGGAACTTAGATTTCTACTATCATTCGTGTACTGAAGCATTTCTTTAAAATGTGAGTTGCAAATGTAAAGATTGAATTCTTTTTTCCTTTATAATGAAAATTAAATAGCAAAGGAGTGATCAAACTAAGTCTCCCCTTTAGGGGGACAGGGGGTTGGGTTTATTTTGATCTTATCGCCACCACCGGATTCAATCTTGCAGCAATTATCGCAGGTATGATACCTGCAAGCACGCCAACGACAAAGCAAATGCTGATCGCCGTTACAAGATTAGAAGTTGAAATATATATCGGGAAGTTAAATGCTCCGGATAAAATTTTTGTAAGTCCTAATACAAGCGCCAACCCAATAAATCCGCCGATAAGGCAAAGGAATGAAGCTTCCAGTAAAAATTCAATAAGTATGATATGGCTCTTGGCGCCAATTGCTTTTTTCAAACCAATCTGGCTGGTACGTTCCTTTACACTTACAAACATGATATTGGCAACGCCAAACAAACCAACTATAAGACTGATACCACCAATAAGCATTCCACCCATATTAATTCCTGAGAACGCCGCTTCGAATGCCTTACTCCATTCATTCACATCATTCAAAGAAAAATTATCTTCCTGTGCCGGGCTCAGTTTGTTGATGGCTCTCATAGCGCCTTTTAGGTCATCTTTCAAAACAGCGATCTGTAAATTGTCGAGACCCTGTACAAGGATCAATGGTTCAGCATTTCTTTCATCCATTATAGTACGGGCATATCGATAAGGCATAACTACTGCATCGTCCAGTTGCCAGCCACCCAGCATTTGGTTACCTTGTTTTTTAATGACACCTACGATCACAATTTTCTTTCCTTTTGAGGTGATCATTTTACCAAGAGCTCTTTCCGGTTTGACAAAAAGCTGTTCGGCTACTTCGTTGCCTATCACACCTGCGTTCGTGCCTTGTTGAAATTCTGATGGAGATAAATACCTGCCATACATGATCTCAACAGGTTGTATGTTACTGAAATCTTCGCTAAAGCCATAAAGAAGTACATTTTTCAAAGCATTGTCTTCGTATTCTACATCAGCCTGGCGATTGATCTTAAATGCCGCATATTTTGCACTAGGCGTTCTTTGCATGATCGGCTCAAGCTGTTCGTATTTTGGTGATGGCCGCTTAATAAATTTCCACCAGGGATATTGACCGTCGCCGCCTGAGCTATAATCCCATTTGTCAAGATAAATAGTATTAGTACCAAAGGATTTTATTTCGCTTTGGATATTGTGTTCAAGACTTCCCAGAGTTGCCATTACGCCAATGATACAGAAGATACCAATCGTGATACCAAAAAGGGATAGAAAAGTGCGGAGCTTATTCTTCCACAACTCGGTCACTGCCATTTTGAGACTGCTTAAAACGATCTGGATTGTCCGGCGCATTAGCAAATTTATAATTTGAGATTGGCTTTCTAAAAGAAATTATTTGGGTGGTAGCCGGCTTTGGTAACTCCGATTGAGCTTCGTTGCGACGCTCCGTTCAGGGTTTGGTAATTCTATTTGGCTTTCTTCTTTTTCTTTACTGGTTCTTCTTTGACTTCAATCAGTTTAAGTTCGCGAACTTTAATGGGGTCTGGCGTATCTGTAGTAACTCTTCCATCCCAAATCAATTTAATTATACTATCCATCTGCGCATATTTTATAAGTTCCTGGCAGGCTCTTGTATATTTTGTAGAATCATCAGGACAGCTTAATGAATTGACAGCATTGTATTTTTTGGGGGTGTTTGCTTCAAGCATAAACCCATTTACATCAGTGGGTATATTGTCACACCAATTTTCAAATGGTAATTGCCAATATCCTGATCTGTTTATTTGATTAAGCAGGTAGACAAAAGTCTTTTTTGTAATAGGGACTTTTTTTAAAGAGTATTCAAATTTATTTATGCCTATAGCTCCTGTCTTATCTAAGAGATATTTATAATAGTTAGGGTCAAGCAACTCGGGATCGGCAGCTGCAAAGGAATCAAGATATATTTTTTTCCATTTCTTGTAGCTTGTATCATTCAGTGGGAAAAATCTTTCAAGTATATCAAAATGAATTTTTTCTTTACTCGACAACTTTGTAGTATCTGGCACGTCAAACCAAAACCCCTTTATTAATTCTTTTACAATTATTTGGTCTTGAAATAATGTTACTACGGCTGTTGGGGAACCAAAATAAGTAAAACGAAAAGTTGGCTTATCATTAGGCCTGAGGCTCAAATTATATTCATCAAACCCATTTAAAAAGGAATATGTATTTGCTGTTTTAAATGAATCCTCTGTTGAAATATTATCCTTCAAAGGATAAAAATAAAACGTTGTGTCTTTGTCTTCAACATGTTTTGGGTAATCATAGCCTCCATCTGGGTAAAGGATCTCATCATCTTTGCATGAGATGACTACAAACAAAGGAATAAAAAGAAGCAGGTAATGAACGTTGATTGGCAAGAGTTTCATGCTGTGGTTCTTTAATCAAGTTACAAATTCTAATCCACCCCCATTCGATCATTTCATGTTATTGTATATCCGACCCCCGCCAGCGGGGGACATTGAACACTCAGTTATTAGATCAAATAAAAATATTATTCCACAAATTTATTTTACATGGATCAAGATTAGGGATGCACATTTTCCGCCGCTGGCGGGGGAGGTGCTTCGAACGTAAAGTTGTTTCAAAAGGGGGTGGACAAAAGCTGAGAGCATTACAAAAAGTACAAGAGTGCGACGCAACAAAAGCCTTATAGTAGCACTATAGTTGACTACCAAAAAATCCCTCTCAAACCTTACCTTTGCGCCTCTTTATGAAATATCAGAACGAAATAAATAAACGCAGAACATTTGCTATTATCAGTCACCCGGATGCGGGTAAGACAACGCTGACGGAAAAGCTATTGTTGTTTGGTGGAGCGATACAGGTGGCAGGTGCGGTGAAGAGCAACAAGATCAAAAAATTTGCGACCAGTGATTTTATGGAGATCGAAAGACAACGTGGAATTTCTGTTGCTACTTCAGTAATGACTTTTGATTACAATGGTATTTTGATCAACCTGCTTGATACTCCCGGTCACAAAGATTTTGCTGAAGATACTTATCGTACACTGACGGCGGTAGATAGTGTAATACTTGTGGTGGACAGTGTGAATGGTGTAGAAGAACAAACCCGTAAGCTGATGGAAGTATGCCGGATGCGTGATACACCTGTAATTGTTTTTATCAATAAGATGGATCGTGATGGTAAGAATCGTTTTGACTTGCTGGAAGAAATTGAAAAAGAATTATCGATCCATTTGCATCCAATGACATGGCCAATCAATAGCGGTAAAGAATTTAAAGGAGTTTATAATCTTCATGATAAAAGTTTGCGATTGTTTACTGCCAATACAAAAGGCAGTGATGATCTGATCAGTGTAAATAATTTAAACGACGCAGTAGTGGATGATAAAATAGGGGAGAAGGACGCTACGATTTTACGTGAAGATGTTGACCTGGTCGATGGTGTTCATGGTGTGTTGAATGTTGACGATTATTTAGCAGCGAAAGTAGCGCCGGTGTTTTTTGGAAGTGCCATCAATAATTTTGGTGTAAAGGAATTGCTTGAAACTTTTGTTCGTATTGCGCCATTGCCACAATGTCGTCCTACATCGGCAAGAGTTGTTTGCCCTGATGAAGAAAAACTGAGTGGATTTATTTTTAAAATTCATGCCAACCTTGATCCTAAGCATAGAGACCGGATCGCATTTATGAGGGTATGTAGCGGCAAGTTTGAACGTAATAAATACTATCATCATGTTCGTTTAGATAAAGATGTTCGTTTTAGCAATCCTTATTCTTTTATGGCTCGTGAAAAAAGCATAGTGGAAGATGCTTATCCTGGTGATGTGGTAGGATTGTTTGATACCGGAAATTTTAAAATCGGTGATACCCTAACTGAGGGAGAGAATTTTTATTTCACAGGCATCCCGACTTTCTCACCTGAAATTTTTAAAGAAGTGGTGAATAAGGATCCAATGAAGACAAAGCAGCTTGAAAAAGGATTGCTGCAATTGACGGATGAAGGCGTTGCACAATTGTTTACACAACATGGCGGTAATAAAAAGATCATCGGTTGTGTCGGTGAACTTCAGTTTGAGGTAATACAATATCGTTTGCTGCAGGAATACGGGGCATCTGTTCAGTTTAATACCCTTCCTTTTTATAAGGCATGCTGGATAACGAGTGAGGATCCCAAAAAGGTGGAAGAGTTTACAAGATTTAAAGGAGCGAACACAGGTGTCGATAAAGATGGGCATATCGTTTACCTGGCACAAAGTGAATGGTTCCTGAATACAGAAAGAAATAATAATCCCGGGATCGAGTTTCATTTTTCGAGTGAAGTGCACAAGAATTAAACCCCTAAATCCCCTAAAGGGGACTTTGTAAACATCATTAATGATAAATAATCATATCATATTTGAGACGGAAAGATTAATTGTACGGCAATATGCTTTTGAAATCGATACTGAGAATTTCTTTTTGCTGAATGGTGATGATGATGTGATGCGTTATATCAGGGCTACAAAAACAAAAGAAGAATGCGATGTCTTTTTGAAGAAGGCGATCAACGCTTATAAGATCAATCCATTGATAGGCCGCTGGGCTGCAGATGAAAAAGTTACCGGGAAGTTTGTTGGATCATTTGCAATAATTCCTATTGAAAGTTCAGACGATATTCAATTAGGCTATGCACTTTTGAAAGAATATTGGGGAAAAGGATTTGCGTCTGAATTAACAAAGTCTGGTCTTGCTTATTATTTTAAGAACACAAATGCCGATCATATTTATGCAATTGCTGAAAAAGCGAATATCACTTCGCATAAAGTGTTATTGAAAAATTCATTTGTAACCGATGGAACAAAAATGGAAGATGGTAAAGAGTTATTGAAATTTATTTACAGAAAACTAGGTTAATACTTCGCCACTACTCCTGTATAATTATGCGGTGTTATTTTCTTCAACTCTTTCTTTACAGAACCATTTATTTTCAGAGTATCGATAAAATGATGAATTGATTTTTTATCAATATAAGCATTGCCTCTTGTTAGCTCCTTCAATGCTTCGTAAGGATTAGGATAATTTTCTCTTCTTAAAATAGTTTGTACAGCTTCAGCTACCACCGCCCAGTTATCTTCCAATTGCTGGTGGATCATTCCGTCATTAAGAATAAGCTTGCCAAGACCCTTTTCTACAGAGCGAAATGCGATCAATGTGTGAGCAAACGGCACGCCGATATTTCTGAGGACAGTTGAATCTGTAAGATCCCTTTGCAATCTTGAAACCGGGAGTTTTGAAGATAAATGTTCAAAGATGGCATTTGCCATTCCCAGGTTTCCTTCAGCATTTTCAAAATCGATCGGGTTTACTTTATGTGGCATGGCAGATGAGCCAACTTCATTTTTATTCACTCTTTGTTTAAAATATTCCATAGAAACATATGTCCATACATCACGACAGAAATCAACAAGAATATTGTTGATCCTTTTCATGCAATCAAAATGCGCTGCAAGATTATCATAGTGCTCGATCTGCGTGGTGTATTGCATGCGGGTAAGTCCTAATGTTTTTTCAACAAACTCGTTGCCGAGTTTTATCCAATCCATTTTTGGAAATGCAACATGATGGGCATTGAAATTACCGGTGGCGCCACCAAATTTTGCACTAAAAGGAATATTGATAAGCTGCTCTACCTGGTTTTCTATACGCTCTGCAAACACCATAAATTCTTTTCCCAGTTTTGTTGGTGAAGCTGGTTGCCCATGTGTATGTGCCAGCATTGGAATATCCTGCCATTCTTTCGCCAGTAATTTTATCTGAGTATTTAAATTCAATAAGGAAGGCAGGTACTCATATTCAACTGCATGTTTCCAAAAAAGTGGAATAGCTGTATTATTAATGTCCTGTGATGTCAATCCAAAATGTATCCATTCTTTTTCTGCTTTAGCGCCGCTTTTTTCCAAAACAGTCTTTAAAAAATATTCTACCGCCTTTACATCATGATTGGTTGTGTATTCGATCTGTTTTATTTCCTGCGCATCTTCCGGACCAAATTCTTCTGCGATCTTTCTAAGATGTTTTGCGGCTTTTCCAGATATTTTAAAAAAATTCTTATCAGCAAGGAAAAGAAAATATTCAATTTCAACCAACACACGATATTTTATCAATGCGAATTCAGAGAAATACTGATCTAAGTGTTGTACTTGTTTGCGGTAGCGACCGTCAATGGGGGAAATGGCTGAAAGATTAGTTAGCTCCATGCTTTTTTAATTTCTGTTTCTTAGCTGCCCACCGAAGCATAAGCATAAGTGGGTTTCGTCTATCTTTGCTGCGCAAAAATAACTTAATTGAGTAAGATAAAGGTTGGAATAGTAAGTTATCTCAATACAAGGCCATTAATTTATGGATTAAAGCTTGAGCCAATTGCTTCGCAAATTGAATTGGTGGAGGATAACCCGGCAAGATTAGCTGAAATGCTAAAAAATGATGAGATCGATCTTGGCTTGATCCCTGTTGCTGCTATTCACGAACTAAAAGAATCTCATCTGTCCGGCGATTATTGTATCGGCACTGAAGGTGAGGCAGCATCAGTTTGTTTGTTTAGTGAAGTGCCATTAGCACAAATAGAAAAAGTTTACCTGGATTATCAAAGCAGAACTTCAGTTGAATTGTTGAAATGGATAATGCATGAATATTGGGGCATACATCCTGAAATAATTAATGCAACTGATGAAGACTACCGAAAAGAAATAAAAGGAACGACAGCAGGATTAGTTATCGGTGATCGTGCATTTGAACAACGGAAACTCTCTACTTTTTTTTATGATCTTGGTGCAGAGTGGAAAAAAATAACAGGTCAACCTTTTGTGTTTGCTGCATGGATCAGCAATAAAAAATTGCCAGACGAATTCATTAAAATATTTAATGAAGCAAATGCCCTCGGCTTGACCCATATCAATGAGATCGTATCATCACAATCGTTTGATCTTTATGATCTGAAAAAATATTATACACTTCACCTGAATTATTTGCTTGATGAACGTAAGAAAAAAGCGATGGAGTATTTTTTACAAGTGATAGGGGAAGAGAGTTGGAGCTAGATCTTTATCCATTCTGCAGGTAGCAGGTCCTGCGTGTCTTTTGGGCCTTCTTTGAACCATTTCTTTGGTGCGATAACGAGCTTCTCAGGGTTAGTATTCAGCCAGGCACCCCACCAACTAAAACTGCTGTTGGCAATAATATTGTGTTTGCATTGGCTCATCAGGTAAAGGTCTTCAAAATGATTTTCAGTTATAGTTTTTGAAACAAATGTCACTCCCGGTATTGGAAGATTTTCTTTTACCCAGTCAATATCATCTGAAAAGAAAAAGAATGCCGGATTCCCGATCTTTGATTTTATTAATTCAATTGCTGATTTGTAATAATCAAGACTGAGCGTTCCATGATAATCTGCTGTTGTTTGATCCTTTTTAAAATCACCTCTTCGTATATGAACTGAAACAGAGTTCGAGTTTATTAGTGAGGTTGAAAATTCTTTAATGTTTTTTATAATGTCATTTTGAAAAGTAAAATCGGCTTTAATAATATCTTTTACGGGTAAAAAATAGTTTTCACTTTGAAAATACCCTTTCAGGTAAACATTTTTTCCAAGTTGCAAAACTTTTTCATCAAAACGAAATTCTCTTTCACGGTAATAGGTTCTTCTTTTTAAGGGCGAGAGATATTGAAAAGCCTTTTCGAAATTGTGAGCCGGCTTCAGTGTGCTGATCTCCTGGTTTGTTGCAAATCCGATCTGGGCATTAAAACACAACAGATCGAAACTTCTTAATTTACTTTCTTCAAACGATGAAGCATCCAGCTTTAGGAAAGTTTTATTCAGATGAGCAAGTGTTCTTCCTGCTGCATATTGAAACATCTGGTTACCCAATCCTCCATTTATATGACTAATGATCATTTTTTTCTGGCAAATACATGAATACCGTAACAAAGCAATTCGGACGATCCATTATCTTTTTTTGAAAGATTTTGCAATATCCGGAGATTTAAATGAATAACTATCTTTTGAAATATATTCAGGTTTTTCCCGGCGTATTTTTTTGCGATGGATTTTATTCTTCTGTTCTCCTGCGCCACGAATTCAAAAAAATTTCCGTTTAATTGCAGGTCGGTTATCTTAAATCCATTTTCTGCCAGGTTTTTTTCGTAAAAAAACCGACTTAGGCCTGATGCAAAATGATAAGGTGCAAAGTGAGTAATACTTGCAAACGGAGCCGTGATCAATAAATATCCACCCGGTTTTATCAGCCTGCTGAATTCTTTAATTGCTCCCAAAGGGTCGGGGATGTGTTCCAGCACTTCTGTGCACATTATTGCATCGACTGAGTGATCGGGTAACGGTATTGAAAGAATATCAGAAACTATATCAAGTTTTGTATTATCCCATGTGCCGGTTTGTAAACCGACATTTCCTTCCCCGGAATACTGTCCAAAATCCTGTGCAATATATTTCAGGTGATCGCAGAATTTTTTGAATTGAGATTCTCCGGCGCCTGCGTCCAGAATAGTTAGTCCGGCTGGAATTTTTTTCAGAGTTTCTTCGATCCATTTTACTCTTTCCGATTCATTAGTTGTTCCTACTGTAAACATGTTAGTTGCTGAATTGAATATAAACATCCCCGAAAAGGCTTTTATGAAATTTCTTTTCTTTTACGTGTGAGAAAAATTCCGGAAAAGAAAGCCATTGATCCAGGCTCATTGCAAAAGATTCGCCGACGCTATAATTGTATGAAGCGGCCGCATCTATCACATTAAGCCGTTCCAAACATGCATAAAGGGTATCTGCCATCTCGGGCACACAATATTCAAAAGATAAAGCAGGAATTTTTGTGTTCAAGCCTTTTAAAACTTCCAATTCAAAACCCTCTACATCAATTTTACAAAAATCCGGAATACCATACTTTTCAATCAGCTTATCACAAGTAGAAACAGGAACCTGTATAGTTTCCTTCCATTCATTTCTCCTGAATCTCGACGATCCGGTTTTAGTAATAAACTCTTTTGAGAAAGACGAGATCGTTGATTCATCTGCAATATGAAACTCCAATATTCCTTCAGATTGGGAGAGACCGATATTTTCGATACTGATCTTGTCTCCAAATTTTTCCATGAGGATCTGTACACAATGCTGTTGTGGTTCAACAGCCACAATTTTTGCACCTATTTCAAGAAATATATCGATCCTGTTCCCAACATTAGCGCCAATGTCAAAAACAAGTCCCCCTGGCTTTACCCATCGTTGATAAAGCGCTATCATCGCTGCCTTTTTATCAACTTCATTTTTTTTCTTACGAAATAAATTAAACATCTAATTTTTTTTAAACCAAAAACATCCACAGCCATAAAGCTGCTCTTTTACCAATGAAGGATCAGCGTTTTGAATCAATCCTCCTGCATCGGGAATCAAAGAAAACTCTTTTAGCGAAAAGGGAGAAAAATATTCAATGATTTGTTCAAAACTATAAATACGATGAGCATTGAATTCAATTTTCGATCTACCTACCGGGGTTACGAATAGAAGATCCCCCCCCGGTTTTAAAACTCTTTTTAATTCATTAATTGATCTAATGTCTCCTAGTGGGTCTATTTCATCACCATAGCGTCCAAGCCCTATATGCTCGATAGTATGCATGCATGATAAAGACGGAATAGAATTGTCCGCAAAATTTAGTTTTTTAAGATCAGCAAAACCTGATTCCAGGTTATTCAATTTGAGATCAGCGGGTCTATAGTCATAAAATTTAACGGGTACAAAAGCGGAAACGATCGTACTAAAACTTA
This sequence comes from Chitinophagaceae bacterium, assembly GCA_035318985.1. Lineage (GTDB taxonomy): Bacteria > Bacteroidota > Bacteroidia > Chitinophagales > Chitinophagaceae > VBAS01. The sequence continues at coordinate 3,237 of DATHDP010000053.1, read as the reverse complement.
ATATAGAAGAAATATCAACATGGTATTCCGGTTTTGTTTTCGCCAGTATTCTTGCTGCCCATGCAGGATGATAAGTATAATGATGGTCAAATGGAGTTTTTATGATCTTATCTTTCAGACAGGGATAAATGTCTTTGGTGTGTACTACAAATCGCTGGTCATTCTTTTTTTTAAACTTTGATAGCTCACCCAGGTATTCAAAAAAACGGATAATTTTTTTAGGGAACCTGATCAAAACATCTTTTCCTATCTGTACAAAATAACTTTTTAGATACATATTGAAATATTGAAAGACTGATTTATGGCAAAGTAAAGCAAACCAGTTTAATTATCTATTTCCCTGTACTTTTGCGACCTGAAATTACACATCTAATGGCGCTGGATATTTCTATTATTATTTGTACTTACAATCGTGAAAAATATTTGCCCGAAGCAATGAAGAGTCTTGTAGAACAGGACTTTGACAAGAATCATTTTGAGACGATCGTTGTAAATAATAACAGCACGGATAATACTGAAAAAGTATGCAAAGAATTTATAGCTACTCATCCCGATCATTTGCTGTATTATTATAATGAGACTGAACAGGGGTCTTCACCAGCACGTAATAAAGGAGCAAGACATGCAAATGGTAGTCTTTTAATTTTTATGGATGATGATGCTATTGCAGAAAAAGATTATCTAAAGAACGCATGGAACTTCCACTTAGGCAATCCTAATATTCACGGTTTTGGTGGAAGAATTATTGCCCGTTACATACCCTCTAAACCAAAATGGATGTCACATTATGTTTCGGCATTAGTTGGAAATTTCGATTATGCTCCAACTGTTGTCGAATTCCAGCCAAATAAATATCCATTGGAGTCTAATATGGCTGTTACTAAACAGGCATTTGATGAAATTGGCGGATTTAATGTGGCACTAGCAGGCGTAAAAGGAACTTTAAGGATCGGAGGCGAAGGAAAAGATCTCTATTTCAGGTTAAAAGAAAAAGGCCATAAGGTTTTTTATGTTCCAAATATGGTTGTACATCATGTCGTAGAAGTTAGTAAGTTAAACTATGACTATTTATACAGGGTTGCTTCTGGAATTGGCAGGGGGGAAAGACAAAGGGTTTCATCAAAAGGCAAAATGGGGTTTTATGGTAAGCTTGCGGAATATGTTTTTAAACTTGGAGCGTCAATATTGATCGGTTTATTTTATGTTATCAGTTTCAGGCCTGAAAAAGCCTGGCCTGTTATACAATTCAGGATAGATGCTATTAAAGGATTAACAGGGCACTAGTTTTTATTTCAATAACTCTCTATAGGAAGAATTGAATTGTTCGATCCCAAAATGATCATTGGCATATTTAATATTGGTTTCTGAAATTTTTTTCCATTCGTGCAGGTTGTTTTTTAACCAAAGAATTTTTTCACAACCTTCATTAACGATCACCGACTCGTCGTTAATAGAACTGAATAAAAACCCGTTCTCTTTATTTTTTATATGAAATGGGATATCACCAACAGGCGTAGCTATGATCCCACAACCATTCGCCATTGCTTCCATCACCACCATCGGAAATCCTTCAGTGTTTGATGTTATAAGAAGTAAGTGCGCATTGGAATAAATAGAGTTGATCTCTTCATTGTCGTTGATGTTGCCATGAAATTTTATAAATGGAAAATTTGAGGCATTGACCAATGAAGATATATCGCCGATCATTTCAAATTGTATATCCTTTTGTGCCTTGTTTAATTCTTTTGCCATTTCAGTGATCAAATGAATTCTTTTTTCCGGACCAGGTCTTCCTGAATATAAAATTTTAAACAGCGAAGAGGACCGCTCAGGTTTTACTGATGCAGGAAGCGGAATGGCATTTGAGATGTAGATAATTCTCTCAGCGATTTCCAACGGGATCTGAAAACGTTCATATAATTTTTTATGATCTTCAATTCTTTGCCTGCTGATCATAACTGTTTTTGTAATAAATTGAATAAAGGGAATACGGATATAAGAAAAACTATTCAATGAGTGAATAAGTTCAAATTGCCGTATCTGTTTTTTTATCCACGGACTTATTTTGTACGCAAAATTGCACTGACCATTAAACAGAAGAGGCTGCTGTTTTTGTTTATTTATGTAACCAGTAATAATTCCCCGATATATTAGGTTCAAAAAATATAACCATTTGTTGTCAGTGAATCTCGAAATTTCTTTTATTTCACACCTGCTGTTTTTGAAATCTTCAAAAAAACGTTTATCAGAAGACTTTTTTGTAAAATAAATTATACAATCATATCCTCCGGTGGCCTCAGCTATTTGTGCATGCACTTTTTCTGCACCGCCCATATGATAAAAAGGGAAAAAGAAAAAGATCCTGTATTCTTTCTTTAACGGGTATAGCTGTGCGATCAGTCTTCCAATAAGAATGAATGGATAGATAAATACATTTTCGATCGACCTTTTTATAAGAAATAACTTGTACACTATGTGGTAAAGATTTTTTTTATTGCCTTTCCGGTTCCTTTAATGAGATCAACTACCATACTTGCGATCACTATTAGATTAAACCCGTTAATTCTGCCAGCTGAGATCTCTTTTGCAAGAAAAATTCTTTTCATTTTTAAGTGCTTAAAAAAGAAGTTTTTTTTCTTTAGATACAAGTTGGTTACAGATTCATTATGGATGCGATACAATAATAAAGGCTCATCAATTTTACTGATAACATGGTCACTACTTAGCAGGCGAAGCCAAAGATCATAGTCTTCAATATTTACCTGGCGCTGATCATATTTTAATTCTTTCAAAACAGCAGTTCTGATCATTATTGATGGATGCGCTATGCAATTTTCAAAAGGCATTTTGTTTCTGATAGCGTTGTGATCAATCTTTTTTCTATCTAATAACCAGGTTCCTTTGCCACTTCCATTCTCATCTATAAAACTGATCGTTGTTGACACCATGGCGGTTTCTAAATGTTCATCAAGAAACTTTTTTTGTTTTTCTATTCTTGTTGGTAAACAAATGTCATCTGCATCCATGCGTGCTATATACTTGCCAGGGGCAATTTCAATGGCCTTGTTCAGTGTAAAGATCAATCCGCTATTGATCTCATTTTTTAAATAAATGATTCTTGGATCAGTAAAAGAAAGAATTATGGATTCTGTTTTATCAGTGCTTCCATCATTAATGATAATGAGCTCAAGATCAGTAAATGTTTGCTGCAATACACTGTCAATCGCTTGGGCAATA
>DATHDP010000052.1:0-50967 GCA_035318985.1 Chitinophagaceae bacterium | reverse complement strand
TATCAATACTCCTGAATGGGATGCATTTTTTACACTGGATGCCGGTGGTGAATATGCATACTTGACAAACAGCGAAGGAGGATATGGCGAATCTGATATTGTAAAAGTGAAATTGCTGGAAAAAGAAAGGCCGAAGCCTATCGTGATGGTAACAGGAAATGTTTTCAATGCAAAAACAAAACAACCATTATGTGCTTCGCTGATATATGAAACATTGCCTGATGGCTTAGAAGCAGGGAACGGAGTATCAAGTGCAATAGATGGTTCTTTTAAGATCGTATTACCCTATGATAAAAATTATTTGATAAGAGCAACGGCTGATAAATTTTTTGCACAATCAGAAAATCTGAATCTTGATTCGCTGGTAAAAATTGGTTATAGGGAAATACACAAGGACCTTTATCTCGTACCTATCGAGATCGGACAAGTAGTAAGACTGAACAATGTGTTTTTTGATTTTGATAAATGGGACCTGAGATCAGAATCATTTGTAGAACTTGATCGTGTAGTGAAATTATTACAAGAAAATCCTGCTATTGAAATTGAAATGAGTGCACATACGGACAGCTATGGTTCGGATGATTACAATTTTAAATTAAGTGACAATCGTGCAAGATCAGTCATGGAATATATTCTTTCAAAAGGTATTGCTTCCAATCGCATCACATCACATGGATATGGTGAAACAGTACCGGTAGCTGATAATGATACACCGGAGAACCGCCAGCTAAATCGAAGAGTTGAATTTAAGATACTCAAGAATTAAAGCTTTTACATCTGGCTACCATAATTCCCGGATAAATCCGATTATGTATCTTGACCATTCTTTAAAAAAACATGGAGATACTTTCAACCTGGTCGGTTATCAATTTAATATTAGTATTTACAGGCGCATTTATTTTGGGTCTTGCAAAAGCAGGTCTTCGTGGTATTGACATGCTTAATGTAACATTAATGGCATTAGTATTCGGAGGCAAAGCATCCACCGGTATCGTATTGCCATTATTGTGTGTTGCAGATATTGGCGCCGTACTTTATTATCACCGGCATGCACAATGGAAACATTTCTGGAAACTTATACCATGGATGGCAGCCGGTATTTTGATCGGAGTTTATGCAGGCAAGGATATGAATGAAGTGGTTTTCAGAAAAATAATGGCGATAATTATCATTCTCACTGTTATCATTATGGTGTTAATGGAGATCATCAAATCAGAAAACGTTCCTACTCATCCCTTGTTTGCCGCAAGCACTGGTGTAATGGCGGGCTTCACTACTATGCTTGGAAATTTAGCTGGTGCCTTTTCTAATCTTTATTTTCTGGCGATGCGATTGCCAAAAAATCACTTCATTGGAACATCAGCCTGGCTATTCCTGGTCATTAATTTATTTAAACTTCCATTCCAGGTGTTTTATTGGAAAAATATTACGACCACCAGTTTGCAAACTGACCTATTGCTAATTCCCGCATTGGCTCTTGGCTTTTTTATAGGATTAAAAATAGTTAAACGGATCAAAGACGATCACTATCGAAAAGTAGTTATTGTACTTACATTAATTGGTGCTGTGGTCATCTTTCTAAGATAATAAGGACTCCTGGGGAAATAATTACCCATAAAAGATTTAAATCAGACAGGCATTTTGCATATTGTAAATCAGGCAGGCATTTTGTATAATGATTTTATTCCCTGTATTCTCAAGTCATTTATACAAAAAACAACATTATGTCAAACGTAACTGCACCCACAAAAAAAACCGCTAAAAAAGTCCTTGTGATCGAAGATGAAGGTGAGATCGGTTTATTGCTTAATATCATACTTAATGAAAATGATTTTGAATTAGATTATGTAAAGGATCTCTCTTCCGCCGATGAATATCTCCAGAAAGAGCAGCCTTCAGTTATTATATTGGACAATAAATTACCAGATGGATTTGGCGTTGATTTTATCAGTTATATTAAGAAAAAGTACGCTGCCATCAAGATAATCATGATCTCCGGATTTGCCTCTGCAAGAGATGTAGCTTTGGCAAACGGAGCCGATATGTTTTTTGAAAAACCTTTTTCTAAAGATGAACTTAACAATTCACTCAATAAACTTGTGTGTTAAAGAAGACTCGCCGTCATTTTTTAATTTATTGATCAAAATGTTTAATGCAGTAAAGAATATCTTATGACCCAACGGAAGAATAATGATGAAAGCAAAGGCCGCAAGAAGGATTCGAAGAACATGAAAGTTCTTTCGCCAAAACAGGACGAGGATTTTAATACCGGTAGTCATTCACCTTCGTCGGTACGGAAAGTTGGAGCTGGTTATGATGATACCGGTAAGGGAAATGATTTTCCAACCTCAAAGAGTGCAGATAAAAATGCATATGGCCGGCAAAAGAAAACGAAAGAAAAACATACATGAATAAACACTTATAGTTCAAATTCCCAAACAGTTCGATACACTCCGTTTTTTTCGATATAAGTTAAAAATGCGTTGTAAAAAGCATCAGCTCCTATAGTGGCACTATCACCAATAACAAATAGCTGTTCTTTTGCCCGGGTGATGGCAACATTCATACGGCGATAGTCTTTTAAAAAACCAATCTCCCCATCATCATTGCTACGCACTAACGATAAAATGATATTTTCTTTTTCCTGTCCCTGGAAACTGTCAATAGTACTGATGCGAAGTTGCTTTGGCAAAAGTTCTTTGGCCGCAACTACTTGCCCGGCATAAGGTGAAATGAATGCTGTCTTTAACGGATCAAGTGATTCTGTTTCGAATAATTTTTGAACGATTGCCAACTCACCTTTGTTTTGCAAGCTGCTGCCATCGGCGCCACGTTCTTCATGATTGCCAGAACCAGCTGTATCGATAAAAGTTATATGCGTTCCGGTATTTTGTAAATGTGCCGGGCTCAACAACTCATTATTGTAAAAATAATTGCTGCTGAACCCTGCGATCACTTCTTTCATCCTGTATTGTGTGTTGAGTAAAAAAACCGGATCAACTGTTTTAATAACTACTTCCAGTATAGAAATATTAAATCCAAGTTTTGCTGCTTCATAACTTAATACAGTAGGCGGAAGTTGCCAATGATCGCCGGCTAATACGATCTTCTCAGCTAACGGGAATATACACCATGCCAATGGTTCAATACATTGTCCGGCTTCATCCAAAACGAGTGTATGAAAATGATGATGATCAATTCCTGAATCGTATATCCCTATTGGTGTCCCTGCGACCACATCGGCTTCTTCAAATAATTTTTCCTCATTGTAAGCCTGTAATTTTTTTATCTCAAGCCTTATATTTTTTACCTCTTTGAACAATAGCTGACGTTGCTCTCTTTCAGCTTTACCAAAACTGCGTTTGTATTTCAGCGCCATCTTTCGAAACTCTTCAGCTCTTTGTTTTAATTGCTTGATCTCTTTTTGCTGTTTACTGTTTGCCAACCTTCCTTCGGGTGTATGAGCGAAGATCGCTTCATCTGCCTTGCTTGCATTACCTACTCTTAACAATTTCACGCCTTGCTGAAGTAAACCTTTGGCTATATTATCTACCGCTGTATTACTCGGCGCTGATACCAATATCTTTTCACCATTATTGATCAATTGTATAATAGCTTCGATAAGCGTGGTGGTCTTTCCCGTTCCCGGCGGACCATGTACAATAGTTATTTGTTCGTTTTGTGTAATAGCAACAACAGCTTGTTGTTGGCTTTCATTTAACTCACGATTGCGAAAGCTAAGTGAAGTATTTTTTAAAAGAGGATTGCCAGGGGTTTTTGTTGTATCATCATGTAACTGTTCAAATAATTTGAATAAAGGTTTATTGTTTTCTAATTCATTCAACACTTTTTTCATGATGCTGGTAGTGCGGGTATCGGGAGAGAGTTTAACACCCACTCCATCATCTTCAATCCAATCCGGAAAATCGGGAGCAAATAAGCGGAACTCACCATTCTTTCCATCCAAACTTATTAAAACACCCTTCACCGGTTCTTCGCCTGCAATAAAACATTCGATAGCAGCGCCATCTTTAAACATATTCGCTTCAGGAGGAAAGTTCAGCTTAAAACTTATTTCAGGATAATCGGCGTAACCAAAGTTTTTCCTTGTGACAATTATCGGATGCAGCGCAAGTCCTTCCGCCTTTAATGATCTTAATGTATGCTGCTGATCAAGACTGAATCGCTGTACCTGTTCTTTTTCTTCAAGCCCGATGCATCGTAGTAATGTTTGAATATGCGGGTGCATGCGGTGAAAGTAAGATGGAAGGAAAGAATAAAAAAATAAAGCAAGTCAATAGATTTCAAAAGTTAAATTTTAAATTGGTATTATTAAATTTCAAAAAATGAAGACTAAATCCCTGTCGCTGAAAATTTCTCCTGCCATCGGTTCTGTAACGGCTGAATGTTTTGTTCCGCAGAAAAGCAAATGCATTATGACGATTGCTCACGGCGCAGGTGCAGGCATGCATCATTCTTTCATGGTCACATTATCTCAATCGCTTTCTGAAGCCGGCATTGCTACAATGCGCTTCAATTTCCCATTTACTGAAAATAAAAAAGGAAGACCCGATACTCCCATTGTTGCTCATCAAACAATTGAAGCAGCAATTTTAAAAACACAAAAATTATTTCCAAAGCTTCCGCTTTTTGTTGCAGGAAAATCTTTTGGAGGACGAATGACCTCGCAATGTCTTGCAGCGCATCCAAATGACGATGTAAAGGGAATTATTTTTTATGGTTTTCCTTTACATGCGCCTGGTAAACCTTCTATTGAAAGAGCTGAACATTTAAAAGATGTAAGATCACCAATGCTGTTTTTACAAGGATCAAGAGATGAGTTTGCCACGTGGAAATTGATAGAAAAGGTAACCTCATCACTTCCTCTTGCCGAGCTTATAAAAATAGAAGGAGCCAATCATGGTTTTAAAGCCGGCAAACAGGATATTATAAAACTGCTTACCACTATTACAAAGGATTGGATCGAACAAAAGATTAAGTAATCGTCGTCGTCTTTCATTATCTTGAACTCATGAAAATCATCAAACGAATACTGCTTGTTTTATTTGTACTCATTGTACTTGCCGGAATTTATTTCTGGGTTAAGTTTCTTATCAATAACCAGGAAACAAAAACAATGAATGCATCTGCAAGAAAAAATACCAGTGGCCAATTTATAGAACTAATAGCTGGCATTACACATTATGAGTCTGGTGGAGTTGATTCCGGTAAAGTTATTATACTCGTTCATGGTTTTAGCGTTCCCTATTATATATGGGATGGAACGTATGATAGTCTTATAAAAGCAGGATTTCATGTAATTCGTTATGATGAATTTGGCAGAGGATTTTCTGATCGCCCCAATCTTGTTTATGATGCTGTTTTATACAGAACTCAACTACACGACCTGGTCACTTCGCTCAAATTACAAACTCCGGTAAACTTAGCAGGAGTTTCATTTGGTGGTGCCGTGGTATCCGATTTTGCTGCGCATTATCCGCAATTGATCGATAAAATAATTTTGGTTGACCCTGTTTATGCTTTCGGTAAAATAGATGTGGGGGAGATAGTCGCAAACTATAAGATGGCGGTTGATCATGAAAAACAAGCAGCAGGACAATTGGATGATTTTAAATACCCGGAACAATTTCCGGGTTGGGCAGATAAATATAAAATTCAAATGCAATACAAAGGATTCAGGCATGCATTGATCTCCACCAGGAATAATTATTCGGCTGATTCCATTATTTCAAATTACCAGGTACTCGGCGGTCTTCAGAAAAAAATTTTATTAATATGGGGCAGAGAAGATGAAACGGTTTCATTTAAATACAGCGATTCACTCAGAAAAATATTACCTGTGGACTTTTTTCCTGTTGATGATGCCCGTCATTTGCCTTACCTGGAAAAACCAGCACTGGTCAACCAAAAAATCATTTCTTTTCTGAAAGAAAATTAAAAGGGAACTTTTTATTTTAAACTTGAATAAACTATTGCTTCAAACTTTGCTTCAAGATCACCATGACTATTGGGGTTCTGTTGTGTCATAAAAAGACAAACAAGTTTTGATTTTGGATCGGCCCAGTAAGTAGTGCCGTAGTATCCTCCCCAGGAAAATGAACCTGCATTACGTGGCTCTTTAGCTGCTGTTTTTTCTGAAGTGATACCAAAACCTAATCCCATATTATCGTCACCGAGCATTCCCTCTTTTAGCTGACCACTGGTTATCATTTCAACTGTTCTTTTTCCCAATATTTGATGACCATTATACTTACCCCCATTTAATAGCATTTGCATAAAGATGGCATAATCAAATGCCGTGGATGAAAGACCGGCCCCTCCTGAAAAATAACGTTTCTTCATGATGGGATAATCAGGATCTATATTGCGAAATTCATGACTCCATGGAATGATCTTACTTGACGCATCCTCCGTATATACTGTTGCCAAACGATTGGCTTTAGGAGAAGGCACATTGAAATAAGTGTCTTTCATTCCCAATGGGTCAAAAATATTTTTTCTTAAGAAATCTTCCAGGTTCATTCCACTGATCACTTCTATTAGACATCCAAGAAGATCACTGTTTAATCCGTATTGCCATTTTTCACCTGGCTGAAAACTTAAAGGAAGTTTGCCTAATGCTTTCATTCTTTCCAAAAGATCTGCATCAAAATAACCAAGACCTGAAGGGATATGATTCTTTGAATAGATAGCAGCAACCTTTGAACTTCCGATATCTGTGTAATCAAGACCGGAAGTATGCGTGAACAACTGGCGAAAAGTGATCTCGCTTTTTGCAGGAACAGTTGTGTAGGTAGTATCTGCATCATTGAATTTATCCAACACCACAGGGTTTTTAAACTCAGGAATGAAATCTGAAATTGGTTGATCAAGTAAAAATTTACCTTGTTCATATAAGATCATGGCACCAATACTTGTTATAGCTTTTGTCTGAGACATAATTCGGAAGATGGCATCATTCTTCATAGGTTTTTTTGTTGCTACATCCGCATATCCATATCCTTTATATTGTACAACCTGGTTATCTTTTATCACAATAGAAACAGATCCTGTCAACCAGTTTTTACTGATATACTCATTTACCAATTCATCGATCTTCGCCAATCTTTCATAATCAACAGAACTGTTTTTTGTGCCGGTTTGTATTACCTGCGACTGACCCAACAAGGATATAAACAGGATAACAACTGAAATAAGAACAGTGCGGGGGTTGACGATCTTTATCATAGCAATTTTTTATTTAGTGAGAAAGATAGTGCAAAATAAAAAAATGCTTCAACTTAACTTCGCTCCAAAATCTATAGTATGGAATTAGGCATTGGCATGTTTGGCGACCTGCATATAAATAAGAATGGAGAAACACAACCAGCAGGACAACGACTTAAGGAACTGATCGAAGAAATTAAACTGATGGATGAGGTGGGTATTGATTTTTATGGTATCGGCGAACATCATCGTCCCGACTATGCCGTATCAACACCTGAAATAATTATTGCTGCAGCAGCTACGGTTACTAAAAATATCAAACTAGGTAGCGCAGTTTCAGTGTTAAGTTCATCAGATCCAGTGAAGCTTTATCAAAGTTTTGCTACAATTGACCTGATCTCAGATGGCAGGGCCGAGTTAATGGCTGGCCGTGGAAGCTTTATTGAATCATTCCCTTTGTTTGGTTACAGCATTGATGATTATGATACCTTGTTTGAAGAAAAGCTGGAATTGCTATTGAAAATAAATAAAGAAAACCCAATTACATGGAAAGGTAAATTCAGGGCTGCACTAAACAAACAACAGGTATTACCTCGTGCAGTTAATGATCATCTTAATATATGGATCGCTGTTGGAGGCACGCCGGAGTCAGTATTACGTGCAGGTAAACATGGATTACCTGTGATCTTTGCGATCATTGGAGGCAGCCCAACACAATTCAAGCCGCTGTTTGAATATTATAAGAAAGTGTACGATCATTATGGTCATGATATGAAAAAATTCCAGGTTGGCGTACACATGCATGCTTTTTTTGGAGATGACAGTAAACAAATTGCTGATGAGTATTACCCGATCTATTCTTCGCAGATGGATCGAGTAGGTCGCAGTCGCGGCTGGCCTCCATATCAGCAACAACAATACGTGACCGGCAGAGGCAGCAATGGGCATTTAATTATTGGAGATGCCAATGAATCCATTGACAAAATTTTGCATATGCATGAACTATTTGGCCTCACTCGTTTTTCAGCGCATATGGATGTTGGTGGACCTTCACATAAATTAATGATGAGATCAATAGAGATCTATGGAACTAAGATCGCTCCGAAAGTGAGAGAGGCATTGAAGAAAAATAATGACAGTGTTTAAAAATAAAGGCTGCCATTAACAGGCAGCCTTTATTTTATTAATTATTGAGACCGAATGCATCATTTTAGTTATAACGGCCTCACACTTCCCGAACCTGAAACCTTGGTGCTGATCACCGGATGTCCCCGGTAATAAACAGAACCACTTCCGCTAATGGTTGCATCAAGTGACTGTGATAAGTTTACCTGCATATCACCAGAACCACTGATGTTTGTTGTTGCTTTTTCAGCAACTACTCCGTCCATTATTAATTTACCATTGCCACTAATTCTCAGATCTTCATTCTTCGCTACACCCGTCTGCACATTAATATCACCAGAACCACTGATATCGGCGTTTATTTTATCGGTTACTATTGCCGACTGCACTGTGATGTTTCCTGTTCCGCTTATAGCAATATCCAGGTTTACAGTATTTATAGTCCCGATCACTGCTAAATCTCCTGTGCCGCTGAGATGAAGATAATCTGCAGTTGGCGCACTGATATTGACTATTATTTCTTCATTTGATTTTATACGTACCCCATCTTTCACTTTTAGTAACAAGTGCCCGTTTGATTTAGTGGCTTGTATCACATCGAGTATGTTCCGTTGTGCTATAATTTCAACTTTATAAACCGGATCAATTTTGTAATAGATCTTTCCCCCAATACTCGCTGACACGCCTGAGAAATCAGTGATGTTACGTGTTTCTGTTTGTAAATCTCCCTCTCCCACTACTTTTTTGCAGGATGAAGATGTAAGTAAAGCGGCGACCGCTGCTAACATAAAGAATTGTTTTTTCATTTTATTTTATTTCTGTTTTTGATAAATTTTAAAATTCAATTTTATAATTCAGGATTGGTATTATCCCTGTTTGATAACTAGTAACAATTTTATTTTTATCGTTATCATACCATTGACCGAATACATTTAACCGGTTGGTAACATTCTGTATATCCAGTGACAAAGTGCTGGTAATATTTTTCCGGTTCCACTTCATGCTGATGCCGATATCAGCTCTGAAGTAGGCTTCATTTTGTAAACTGTAAGCATCTTTTTCTATAAACACAGTATATCCCTGATGTTCTGATGCGTCAAAGTCGATCGGTGTAGTGCGAAGACCACCCGCATAAATCGTCTTTAGGTTAATCCCAAATATTTTTGATTTTCTATCACTGATAAAATCTTTCCCGGCGATCAACGTAATAAGATAATTGCCATTGAAACGAGTATTTCTCTCTACGCCGTCTTTTGCAGTGTACTTTGATTGATAGAAAGAATTACTCAGCGTGAGATAGAAGTTATCTTTCAGGTAACGCTCCAATGAAATTTCCACTCCATAGTTTTTCCCTTTTCCGCTGTTCTGCATTGGCTCGACTACATAATCATTCAGGATATTCAGTGTAGATAAGCTGCTGCTGTCATAAATGCTGACAGGCACATTGAATAATTGCTGGTAATATAATTCTGCTTTAGCAAGTAAATTTTTGGTTAACCTGTAACTGTAAGAAAAAACATAATGATGCGATTTTGTAAGATCCAGGTTCTTGTTGGGCATCACAACCGTTCCGTTAGCTAATTTTTGCTCTGCAAAATATACACTCAATGTTTGCATTTGACTATGGAGTCCATACCCCACAGCAACACTGCTCTTGTTATTAATATTCCACTTAGCGGAAAAACGCGGCTCAACTGATGAAGTGTTGTTATGAGCCAGGCGGAAATAATGCATGCCAGCATTCAGCGTGATGTTATTAGATGGTTTGTACTGCCATTGTGCAAATGCTTGTTGCGTAGATGTTTTTCCGGAAGTATTTAGATCCTCTTCTAATGGATCACCTTCATGCTCACTGGAAAGCCGGTAAAAATTGTATTTGATCAGATCAACAATAACACCTGCACGCAGATTCAATTGATTACTGAATTTATAATTGAGCGTTGAATTAAAAATTAATTTATCGGTTTTATACTTATCAAAGTAGCTGCCAGTTGATGTATAATCATCTTCTGTATATTTTTCATCATATCCTACATTAGTTCTTGAAACTCCTATTCCTGACTTGATATTTAGTTTATTGCCCACCAGTATAGAATGCGTTATACCTGTCATACCGGTATTGGATATAAATGTATAAGAGTATCTGTCACTTTTAGTTTCCCACTTTAATGAATCTTCTTCGGCATTAAATTTTTGATCGCTCAATCCACCAAAACCAAAAAATGTAAATGTGCCAAGCTTGTTGGTAGGAAAATAAAAATTATAAGACAGATCCTGGAAATTAGTAGCGCCATTGTCGTCCAAAACACCAATTTTAGAAAGCAATGCCAATGTAGAATAGCGGTAGTTAATAAGATAAGAACCTTTGTATTTTTTAGAGAATGGTCCTTCCATTGCAACGTTTAGTCCAAGCACACCAGCCTGCACCGTATATTCTTTCTTTTCATTGTTCCCTTTTCTCAATCTAAGATCAAACACACCGCTTAATGCATTGCCATACTCTGCAGCAAAAGCAGCCGTAACAAAATCTGAATTTGAAAGTAATTGCGAACTTAATATTGAAATGCCGCCGCCGCTGTTACCAGGCGTACCAAAATGATTTGGATTAGGAATATCCATTCCTTCCATGCGCCATAATAAACCGGTTGGAGAATTGCCACGGATAACAATACTGTTATTCCCATCATCTGCAGCAAATACACCTGCAAATGCTGTAGCCATACGCAAAGGATCATTAACAGCAGCTGCATATTTTTGAGTTTCTTCCACGGTAAATGCTCTTGCACTTACTGCACTCATGTCATTCAGCGGTTTATTTTTTTTGCTGCCTGCTTTTACAATTACTGCAGCTTCCGTATGGATCATTGCCTCCAGTGAAACATTAATCACTGTTGCTTTACCGGAATTAACTGCAATATTTTCCAATACACCTTCTTTAAATCCGGAATAGGAAATACTGATACGATAAGAACCGACAGGAACATTTGTAAAGCGAAAAACGCCAGCTTCGTCTGTTACAACTGATCTACCAAGTGGGCTGATCGTAACAGTTGCGCCGGCAAGTGGCTGCTGCAGCACCTGGTCTGTTACCGTGCCGCGAAATTGTTGTGAATACTGAGCATTTGTGTTAATAACAAATAAGGATAAGGCAAAAACAAAAACAAATCTCATCATCTTCTTCTTTAATGGTTATAAATAATTCTTTATGAGTATAACAACTAAAGAAAGATCTACCCCTATGCGTTAACATTATTTTAGAAGAAATTAATTCCTGCATTCCATCCAAACCAGCCCGTTACCTTAGTGCTGAATTTTGTGGTGTTGTAAGATGAAGGAGGAACAGGGAAACGATAGCCGCTGAAACCTACGTTCTGATCAGTTACATAAACTGAATAAGAAGGACCTCCATATATTGAAACATATTTTCCAAGCTTGATATTGAAGTTGAGATCGAACCTGTTTAAAAGATTGGTATAATCCCATGAACCGAGGTAGAGATACTGACAGCTTAGCTCGGGATTAATGGATAACGATTTCTTTTTATTTAATGACAATTCACTGCCAAGACCGTATCCAAAAGAATAAACCTTGTTGCTGTCACTTAGATTTACACCAGCCTTGAGTATACTGTACAGTTTTGAATTCCCGGTTTTAAAAGCTGCATTCACATTTTCAATCTCATTGGCAGAAAAACTGAGTTTATGATAACCCTTTATAATAATATTGATCAAACCAATGCTATATCCTGCAGATGTATCGGCGATATTAATAAGCCCTATCTGCACCCCTTTTAATTTTTTTGTATAATTAATAACACCTGCTATTTGCACCCCGTTCATTTCTCTATTGCTGATATTAGCAACCCCTGCTATTTGCACGCCACTTACTTTTTCCTTGGAAAAGTTTCCAATACCCGCTGCCTGGAAACCTTTTACACTATCCGATACATGATTATATATTCCGGCCGCCTGGAAACCGTGCATTTTTCCTGTTACAAAATTATTAATACCGGCTGCCTGGAAACCATACACATTATCTTGCACAAGATTGTTTATACCGGCTGCCTGGAAACCTGTTACTGCACCACCCACTGAATTAAATAAACCAGCGGCTTGAAAATACTTTACATCTTTTTGGTCAATATTAAACAGACCACCTATTTCAAAACCATTTGTTCCAGCAGTGTAACCACCGAATATATTCAATGAAAAATTATTGATGACCTGTGAAGTCAACTGTCCATGAGTGCTTACACCCGGAACAAGAGAGACCTGGAAAGGACGTGTAGTAAAGAAATTCTTTAAATTAAGGCTCTGTACTTTTTGTTTACCTGAAAGCAAAAATCTTCCTACACCTGTTTGCTGCACTTTAATAGAATCAGTTGCAATAGGTGGTTGCGCCACTACCGTTGTATCTGGTATTACTTGTAATGTGTCCGGCGTCACATAGTCTTCCGGTTTTATCACCACGTTACTTCCGGGAATTTCAACCGGCATCATTGTAATAGAAAGTTGTTGATCAAAACGTGGTTGAATTTTTATTGTAGTGTCTTCATAAAACTCTTTACTCACAGTCAATTCAGCTGTGCTTGATTTGCTACTTTTGAGTTTTATCTTAAAAAAACCTTCTTCGTTTGTCAGCGCAGAAGCAAGCATCTTTTTTTCATAAATACTGGCTTCATTAATTGCGGCGCCTGATTGTTCATCATATACAAATCCGCTTACTGAATAAATTTTTTCCTCTGTTACTCCCTTTTGTGTCACCAGTGTCATCCTGATCGGCGCTTTACGGATGATGATATAATTACCACTTTCTTTAAACTCGTAAGTGTTATTAAACAATTGCGTGAGTATTTCTTTTACTGTTTTATTGGATGCCCTGAAACTAACGAGGCTGTCTTTTTTAACGATGTTCGAATTATAAGAGAAATAGAAATCACCTTTGTTGCTCAAAATTTCAAGCACATTATCCAGCCGCTGCCTGTTTACATCCAGCGAAATATTTTTCTGCAAATTGGCCTGACCATAAGCTGCAGAACTGATAAAAATAAAAAGAATGATAAAATTAAAAACCGTACTAAGCTTCATTGACTATAAATCTGGGTTATTGTAAAATGATCTGTCCGTCTTCCTTTTTGATAATTGTTATATCAAACGTGAGGCGTATAACCTCTAATACCTGTTCAAGGGACTCATTATAAAAAGTAGTTGTCAGTGTCTTGTCATTCAATTCCTTTCTGCCAATGATTATCTTGACATTATAGGCTTCGTTCACAACCTGTACTAGTTTCCACAAAGGGGTATCGTCACAAACAAATTCTTTACTTCGATAATAATTGTATAGCTTATCACTCACTTTTTCTTTGGTAGCGCTGCTGTCGTTTGCAGACATAACTATTTTTTCGCCGGCATTTAACTCAACTGTCTTACCTGATCTTGTCACTCGTACAATTCCAGTTTCCACCACAACTTCTGTATTCCCATTTTCATTTTTTATATTAAAAGATGTTCCTACTACCGTTACCTGCACATCATTAACTGAAATGATAAATGGTTTTTTCTTATCTGGCGCCACATTAAAAAATGCTTCGCCTTTCAATGCGATAGCCCTTGTGTTGCCTTTGAATTTAGAAGGATAAGTAACAGTTGATCTTTTATTGAGTGTAATTACAGAACCATCCGGTAACGTATCTACCAATACATTTTGCCCGGTTTGAGAAATCATTTCTTCTGCTGCAGCATTTTTATTAAACAGCATAAATAAAGTAATGCCAAGCCCCGCTACCAAAATGACAGATGCAGCTATCCTTAGCCAGGAAAAACGGGGCTTTATAATTTTAGCAGGATCATGTTGTCCCGCAATCCTGTTTTGAAATCTTACCCATGCATCATTCACATCAACGCTTGATCCGGACGCAAGTGCTTTGCTCTGATCCCAGATCTTTTTAAACTGGTTATAATACTCCTGGTGTGTTTCACTCTCCTTCATCCATTCGATCACCGCTTGCTCTTCTTCCGGAGATGCTTCACCCAACAGGTGTTTCACCAGCAGGTCATCATCAATATGGTAAAAATTTTGTTCCAGCTTTGTGGTATTAATTATGAATAAATAATAAAATAAATATCAGGAAGTCAACCAATTTTACCCGCAACAATCTTAATGCTTTGCTCATCTGGCTCTCCACTGTTTTTACTGATATGCCCAGCTTGTCAGCAATTTCCCGGTACTTCAATTCATCAAAGCGACTCATTTGAAAAATAGTGCGGCACTGCTCCGGCAATTCATTCAGTGCCGAATGAATTTTCTTTTCCAGTTCCCCGGCCATTATTTTTTTTGCAGGATGTTCCACTTCATTTTTCATACTATAAGCAACATTCAACTGGTGATTTGATCTTACTTTCTGATGTTTTATATAATTAAGGCTTTCGTTATGCACCGCCCGGTATAAATAAGAAGAAACAGAACCGGTCAATGAAAGGTTTTCATTTCTTTCCCAAAGCTTGAAAAATACCTGCTGCACCATTTCTTCAGCCTGTATTTCATCCCGCAGTATAGTAAAGGCGTAGGCATGCAGGCGTTTAAAATGAGTTTTAAAAACCTGTTCAAAGGCTGCTTCGTCCCTCTGCGCCAGTAATGTACCAATGGATTCGTTCTCCAATTCCATTCCTTCTGTCCGGTATAATGGTTCTATTAATAAAGCTGCGCCCAAAAATACTTTTTAATATAACAACCTAAGGAGCATTTACCCCTATTCCATTTCAAAAAAAATATCAGTTCTTAATATTGACCCCAATGGGCTTAAAGGTGAATAGCAGGCACGGCATATCATTCTACCTTCGTAATTTTAAAAAAATGCTCAAACTCGTCAGAAACAAATAATAATGATAGAACAAACAGAACTTGTTATAACTAAATGGCAGTATCATCCGCCAGCAAACTCCATTGATGAATACCCGGAAAAATTAACCAGTTCCATTTCATTTGATGTAATGAAGAAAAGAGCTGCGACAAAAAAAGGAATCACCTGCCGTTTTACCGTTCGCTTTCAGTTTGAAAAGGAAACAATACTCGAATATGCAGGGGAAGATTCTTATGTAATAGACCTGCAGGACACAATAGATAAAAACGAACTGCAAAGAATGATCAGGAATTCGTATTCTAAGTTCAATGATAAATTTGAGTTTAAGAAATTTGGCACAGTACTTCGCGATAAATCGTTATTGCCATTTGATGAGTCAAAATATGATCTTGACCCCGTACTTGCTTTGCTACAATAATAAAGGAAAAATATTTGTACCGTTTGATGTGGATGCGAGGCAGTTATTTTTTTTAATATCCAGTAAATTCCTTTCACAATTCACCGAAAGATCAAGATGTTCATGACTCAAAAATTACAATTTATGTGGATAATTTATAGAATAAAATAAAGAATATACTTTCATCCCTGCATGGTTGTTGCCCCATAAGCCCGCCAACTAGAATTTAAATTCCAAAATCCAGTTTTGTGATGAGAGTACTTGAAGAAAAAGAAATAAAACAACTTAATTCCGCAAGGAGAAACGCTGAACTACTTGTTGTTGAGCCTCCGAGATCACTTTTTAAGATAGTTGTGAATAATTATCGGCAACAAGAAAAATCTCTGGAAAAACAAAAAGACCAAATTGGTGAAACAATGATGAACGATCAACAAAGTTTACCACCACAACCCGCCGGCTATATTAAATTCCCTGAGTATGATTGGTTTTGAACCGATCGAAATCCGAAATCTTCCAGGACATTTATTTATTCATTTAAAGTCTTTGCTATTTTTTCAATATTGAGGCTATGCGCCATCGCATCAAAGATCGCTTTATATGTTCCTGCCTTATCATAAACTGTTTCGTGATCTCCCTGTTCTACTACCCTTCCCTTTTCTAACACAACGATCTTATCCGCATCTATGATCTGAGAAATACTGTGTGATATAATAATGACTGTACGGTCTTTCTTGATCGCATCAAGACTGTTTTTTATTTGTTCCGTGGCGATCGCATCGAGGCTGGCAGTAGGTTCATCCAGGAAAATAACAGAAGGATCTTTCAAAAACAAACGAGCAATTGCGATCCGTTGTTGTTGGCCCCCTGACAAAAGCCTTGCTTCTGACAGATACTGTTGTGGCAATTGCATTACTTCATCATGAATATATGCTTTCTGTGCAGCAATTTGTATCTCCTCTATTGTTGCACCTGTTTTACCATAGCCAATATTCTCAGCGATCGTTCCTTTGAAAATATGATTCTTCTGCAATACAAGACCTATCTCATTGCGTAATTCTTTTGTATTATAATCTCTGAGAGAAACGCCATCTAAAAATATCTCACCTGATGTGGGTTCATAAAATTTATCCAGCAGGTTTATAAGTGTGCTTTTGCCTGCTCCGGATAATCCTACCAGTGCGGTGATACAACCCGGTTCAATATTCACACTAACATTATGCAAGGCCGGAGTACCGTTAGGGTATGTGAAAGACACATTTCTAATTTCAAAATGACCATTTATTTTTTCGGGAACATATTTACCTGATTGTTCTTTTTCATCATCTGCATCCATAATATCAAAGAAACCTTCTGAATATACAAGGGCATCATTCACCTCATCATAAATACGATGCAGTTGACGTATAGGTGCCGACACATTATTGAACAAAAGGATATGAAACATAATAGCTCCTATTGTCATATTTCCCCGCAATACAAAGTAGGCAGTGAGGATGATAATAAAAACCACACCGATCTGTTCTATAAAATTTTTAGCTCCGTCAAAAATGAAACTTAGTTTTCTTGTTTGCATTTGATTGGTCGTCATCTCCAGCTGCAATGCATTTTGTTTTTCTGATTCCTGCTTTTCCCTGACAAAAGATTTGATGACGTTGATGGATTCAATAATGCTGATAATGCCGCTGCTTTTATTCTCCCGGTAAGTTTTCATCCGCCGCCGGTATCCTCCCAGTTTTTTTGCCTGTTGCTGACTGATATAAAAATAAACCGGTACAAGACAAAGACCAACCAATCCAACATACATGTTTGCATTGAACATTAGCAACAGGGCTATTATAGAACTTGCGAATAAAGGCAGTATGTCAATAAAAAAATTTTGTACAAGTCTTGTCAGGCTTTCTATTCCTCTGTCAATACGGGTTTGCAGTTTACCACTTTCATTTTCAGAAGAGGTATAAAACGCCATGCGATAACTAAGTACCTTTTCAACTATTCGTTGTGCAAGGTCACGGGAAACATAGATGCGCAATTTTTCGCCATAAAACTTTTGGCCAAACTGTACAAAAGCGTTTACTAATTCTTTCAACAATAAAATAATACTTATGGTAAAAAGAAGTGAGAATCCTTTATTCAGTGGTTGATTCGTTAAAGCCAGACCATTAATATGATCAACTGTGTAACGAAGTATCAGCGCATTTACCTGGGCTGCAAAAGAACCTATGGCAGTGAGAATAAGAGTAGCTGTTACTAGTTTTCTATACGGTTTTACATAAGGCCATAAGTGCTTAAACAGGTTTCCCAGTGTCATACTATGCAATCTAAACAATAACTGCTGTATCGGTTACAGTCCAAATACCCGGTTGAACATATTTCCTGTTCTTGAAAATCCTCTGCCACCACTGAGCATAGAGATGATAGAACCTAATCCACCTCCGCCACCCGTACTGAATGGATTTAATGAAGAGCTTATTCCCCTGCTTTGACGACCACGCATAAGATTAGCTAATATCATCGGACCCGCAATACTTAACAATCCTTTGGTAAGGCTGTTTATATTGATACCGGATTTTTTCAATTTGTCATCAAGGCCAAGTTTTGATAAAAAGCTTGGATGAGAAACTTCTTCCACACCTGGATTAACTTCTGCGGTTTTTTTCACAAATTGGTCAAGTAAGCTGAACTGTTGCTGATCGATGCCGAGATAATGGGCAATCTTTTCAATATTCGCTTTCTCTTCATCTGAATATTTTTTATCTGCTTCTGCAAAACTTATAAGATCAGTGACGAGAGAGAATTTCAGATCACTGGTCTTTAAAATGTCAAGACATTTTTTTAATTCCTGTCCTGTAAGTTCTGTTGCTGCCTGGCTAACCGCTCTCCTTTGTTCTTCTGAAAGACCAGCTGATTCAGCAAGTGCCATTATATATTCCATCTCTTCATCAGAAGCTGCATGATCTGCTGTGGCAATTGATGATATAGCCCCAAGATATGCGCCTTTTTCCAGGTCGCTATACTCTTTTAATAATTTTTCCATAGTAAGATTTTGTTTAAAGTATTTTATAATTGATCGTTATGATCTTAAAGTCTATTGCATTTATTATGCCACCAGGAGAATTGTGAACAATGAAGTCAGGTGTGAAACTTCAAAAGAACCAAGGTGTCCATATGAAAGAAGTGAACTGGATCATACAATTCCATCTGGTGAAAGTTTGATGGACTACATTATTTATTCCGATAATAATATTCCCATTAAAAGATCGTTCAATACTTCTTCATGATCTTTATCAGCATACTCGCAATGATCTCATACCCTTTGTCTGACGGATGGAGACCATCATAGGTCATATCGATCGCATCTGCAGGATAAGGGTATTCATCTGCTTCCGGGTTGAAAGGGATATCAATAAAATCAGGATAAGAGTAATTTTTATAAACGCCGGTTTGGGTATCCTTTAAACGTTTATATTTTACCAGGAAATTTACAGCCAGTTCTTTTTTATGATAGAGATCAACAACCTTACAATGTTCATAGTGCCCAATGCTGTCAATGGCCGTGACAAATTGTTCTAATGTAAACCCATTCTTCGCCCTGTAAGATCCGTACGCATTATTTTTCGGATTACTTATATACACAAAATCTGCCCGCTGCATTGGTGTGATCAAAATGATCTTTGCTTTATTATTCAGGCCGCGGATCTTATCAATGATGATTCGAAATGAGCCATACAATGTTTTACTGCCTGTGTTGTTTTTATAATCAGTAAAATTTCCCAGTGTGTCTGCATGCCACCAATCATTGGTGCCAAGAAAAATAGAATACACATCAGATTTGACTAGTCCGAGTTTTTCTATATTAGTTGCAATACGTCCTGATGTCCATCCATTATGTCCCTGGTTGATAAAATGAATATTGGGTAATGATTCAGTAACCATTGTCATATATCCTTTGCTTATGCGATTTCCTGTTTCATTAGGATGATCATTTAAATAAGTAATCGAATCACCGATAGCCGTCCAGGTGATCTCTTTTTTTGAAAAAGAAGTAAAGAAGAATGTAATGATGAATAGAACAAGTATCTTTTTCATGTACGCAAATGTTTGATCAACGATCTTTGAACGCTCAAGTATAAATTGAAAAATACACAGCAGTTTATGAAACTAACCCGATGATCAATGAAACTGAAGTAAGAACTGGTATAGCTTTTCAACATCATCCTTTTTATTAAAGTTGACTTTGTTTTCTTTTAAATAATTATCGATCTCCTGTTGTTCTTTAGGAAAAAGCTGCAATAATCCTTTTTTACTGGCGGGAACAAAGAGATTGTATTTATCTCCAAAGTAATACTGTGTTTCTTTTCGTAATACAACATCTTCATTCATTATCAGGTCTTTACTTTTTGCTGCATCTCGTCCATCGGTGTAGGAGCTAAAAGAAGTGACAGCAACCGTAGTGGTAGGCCTATTGTGAGTACCGATCTTTCGGATATCTGCCAACACCCAAATTTGCTTCTGGGTTAATTTCACAACACCACTATTTGCCATAAGCCTCAAATATCCTCCATCATAATAAAACGTGTCTCTATCAATGACAATGAATTTGATATTCTTTTCGTCAGCCAGCGCAAGTGTATCGCCGATGGGATTGATAAATAGCATTTGGCCATACAAGCGGTTATAATTCATTTTGCCAATAGCCATTGAACCGTCTCTCAAAAAAACTTTGCCATTTGTGAATTGCGGATAATGATATATATCAGATGTTGTAAGAACATCCTTGACATTCTGCCCTGTTTTAATAGTGACAAATGTAGAATCCTGGGCACACAGATCAGTGTAGCCAATCAAAATAATAAACAACAACAAAAGTGATCTCATAATGGAGTGCAGTTAGTTACAATAAATTTAATCAATAAATCATTACCCTGAGGATCTGGATCATATCTTCTGCGGATGCATTTGAAGCTGACGCAAGAACTGACACAGTTTTTCAAGATCATTCTTTTTATCAAAGTTGACCTTGTTTTCATTTAAATAGTTCTCAATGCGTTGTTCATCTTTGGAAAAAAGATTCAGCACCCTCTTTTTGGTGGCAGGGACAAAGTGGTTGTATTTATCTCCAAAATAATAATGTGTTTCCTTTCGTATAATAAGTTCTTCGTTCATTATTAATTCTTTACTTTTTGCTGCATCTTGTCCATTGCTAAAGTAACTCAATGAGGTGATGGCAACCGAAGTGGTAGGCCTACCATGGCTCCCCATCTTTCGGATATCTGCGAGTACCCAGGTTTGTTTCTCAGCCAGCTTTATAACAGTATCATCGGCAATAAGCCTCAAGTATCCTCCATTGTAGTAAAATACGTCCCAATCATTAACAATGAATTCGATGTTCTTTTCGTCAGTCAGCGCAAGTGTATCACCCTTTTCGCTGATAAACAGCATTTGGTCATACAAGCGGTTATAGTTCATGTAAGGATCCGCTACTTTTCCATCTTTGAAAAGAATTTTGCTATAAACGAAGTGCGGATAATAATAAATATCAGATGGTCTAAGAACATCAGTGATCTTCTCGCCTGTCTTAACAGTGACAAGTGTTGTATCCTGCGCAGATAGATCGGTGTAACCTATCAAAATAAAAAACAAAAACAGTAGTAGTGATCTCATCAAGTGGTAAAGTTAACGTACGATAAAATTAATCATTAAATCTTTATCCGGGGATTGGGTTTCAACTTGAAATTAAACCACGGAGACACATAGGCACTAAGTTACACAGGGATACTCTCTGTGTTTCTCCGTGACATCGTGCCTCCGTGTTTCAAAAAAGTAATCCAGGAAATGCATTACATTAAAAGATTAACTTCGGAAACAAATGCCGGTTTCATGAAGATCATTTTCATAATCCTGTTACAAACTATTTTCATGGACAATTTCGCACAACAACCGATCTCATCAGGAGTTTTTCACTGGAATGATCTGCCTGTTAAAAAAGACAAGGAACGGGAAAGCCGAAAAATTTTTGAAGGCACGACTCCCGAATTTGAATATTTTGAAATACATGCAACAACACAATACAAAGGCGCCGTGCCAAGGCCACCGCATACTCATGACAGCTTAGAAGAAGTGATCATTATTAAAGAAGGTACACTTAAATGTACTATTGGCAACCGCACCTCAACACTCAGTGCTGGCAGTGTATTATTGATACCGCCATACGAAGAGCAAATTTTTGAAAATACTGGTGATGGCCCTGTTACTTATTATGTATTTATGTTCCGGGCAAGAAAAGGAATGAATATGGAACGAAGCAAAAAAGCCGGCGGCACATTACTCTTAAACTATGACTCCCTCACCTATACAGAAGCTAATAATAAAGGCACCCGTAAATATTTTGACAGGCCCACGGCCATGTGCGATAATTATGAGATGCATATTACTTACCTGAAAACAAAAGGGCCGAGCCATGCGCCTCATCAACATGTGGATACAGAGATCATTTTGATAATTAACGGAGAATCTGAAATGATGATCGATGGAAAAAACTATAAAGCCGGCCCCGGTGATCTATATAGCCGTAAGTGGTCAGCAACACGGCATCAGCAACGCAACGGATAAACCCTGCAGCTATTTTGCTTTTAAATGGCGATGACCTGTTCGACACCTACATTTTAAAATCCTCGTCGTACTCTGAAGTTGCAGTTTCCGGCTACAAGAACGTTAGTATATCGTTCTCTCATTGTTCCGCTAAAACTTCCTGCTATGTACTGTCCGGTGTTGCCAAACTCTGTAATTGTTATTGTAGTGGCTGCATCGAGATTATATTCCCGACTGCCCGCCGCAGGATAGATTCCTTTTGTTACAATAAATGTGTTGTTACTAAAACTATATGTCCCCGGA
Source organism: Chitinophagaceae bacterium (assembly GCA_035318985.1). Taxonomy (GTDB): domain Bacteria; phylum Bacteroidota; class Bacteroidia; order Chitinophagales; family Chitinophagaceae; genus VBAS01. The sequence continues at coordinate 28,468 of DATHDP010000052.1, read as the reverse complement.
GCTGTGATACCTGAAAAATTGAATGAAGTGTATTGCCAGGTTAATGAATCAGTAAAATTCCTTGAATTCGCCGAGATGGTCGTAGCTGTGCTTTGCCGATAAGTATTAAAACTATCAACAGGTGATATGAAATTCTGCGGATTACCCCCGATAATAAAATTAATATATTGAGCAGTAGACACACCACAAGCAATAATTTCCCCCGTTGCATAAATGCCCGAAGTAATATTAAGCGTAGTGCTGGTACTTTGCTGATTTGCCTGTATATCTGTTGCAATAACTTGTGCAGTAGTCGCTGCATTGCTGCATCGTTGGATAGTGATAGAAAAAACTCCGTTATTGATAGTAGTCCGGTAATATGATCCATCGATGATCACATCCGCATAACCACTGGTTACAGCTGAAAGATCACATTTTTTTACAGTCCCTGAAACAGTGATGCTGGCAGGCGCAGGAATCGTGACAGTAAGAGCACCCATGTCAGTATTTGTAGCAAACGGACCAATAGTTTGAGTGTGTACAAGAGTATTACATCTATTATACACTTTCATTTCAAGGTTAACATTTGGAGGCACTGCACCGCTGGCACTGCCTGCAGAATCTGTAATTGCATATGCAGTAGAATTATTTTGAGTATTTTTTAATTCAATGCGGTAACCGGAAGCTGGCTGGCCATTCTGATCTTTTAGTTTCACTGTAAGCGTAACAAAATTGTTCGGAACATCACAATTCCAGAAAGAAAAATGAGCAACTGTTCCGACATAATTTGTTCCCTGTTTAGTTGCTGTTCCTTCTTCCTTCCATAAACCTTTTGTTTCATCGAAATACCATAACGGAATGGTAGCTGGCGAACTCGCCAGTAACGACGCAGGAATAGGCATCGTAATAGTTGCTGATTTACCACTCGCAAGATTTAATTTTTCGCTATTGCTTCCTTCTAATTCTATTGCGATCATTCCAAAAGTTTGCAAGACCTTTTGCTCGTTAGTCGTTGTAAGTCCAACCAGGTTCCCAGGCATTATCAAAGAAAGCTTCGGATCTGTCGGGTCTAAATACGCACCAATAACATTTACAGTTCCTGTATAAGCTGAATTCGTAGCAACATTAATAATTCCACCAGCGGGCAAACTAACGCTGCTTCCATTTTGAATTACAACATTTCCTCCTGCACTGGCAGAAAAATTACCACGGATCGTTTTCGGTATAAGCTGTATCTCTATGTTATTTATGATCCCAGCATTTGCAAAAATTGTACGGCTACCTTTCAAATAGCCAGTTTTTTCAACAAGAACAAAACCTGCATTTTTGGCAAGTTGAATATTATCAAACCGGAAAAAGCCATTAATATCGGTAGTGGTTGTTGAACCTCCTGATACAACTGACGCATTATTTACTGGCTTACCATTTTCATCTGTCACTCTTCCCTTTACAGAAGCAGTAACTTTTTCTGCCAATGGGTCAATTGTTTGAGGAACGTCTTGTTGTGGAGTTTTTTGACATTGATAATTGGTCAATAAAGCAAAAACCAACAAGGAATAAGCAGCATAACGGAGGATCAGTTTCATAAGCATCAGTTTATTGATGTCTAAATTTGTTTCTTAAGGTTTAAAATACCTGATTATAACTATAACGTTCACGAAAGACCAGATATTATTTACAAGAGGGCTAAGGCCGGCAAAAAATAAGAACAGTCCAAGTGGACTGTAAATCCCACCTAAAGGTTTAATAAGGCGGAGAAATTCCCGGAGAATTTGGAGTAAGGCTTGAGGATTGTGTGTATATGACAGCTGAACCTGCAAGATCTATCCGTGAACCATTTCAATAAAATAGACTCGCAAATTTGTAATACTGAGGTATTGGAAACCAAGCATAACGAGGAACAGTACTGACAACCAAAAAAAGATCCCTTCAGTTGGACTTACACTTTTTTTGTCATGTATGGTTTTACTGCTGAACCAAAATAAACCATTTTAAAATCTGATTTATTATCAATAGTTACGATCATTTTGTATTCCGTTTTTTGATAGATTACTGTACAAGTGTAGTTGCCTGGCTTCAACTTGATCGCTATACGTCCGAACTTATCAGTAAATCCCGAAAATGCAAGGCTATTGTTTGTGTTATACAATTTTATAGATTGGTACGCAGCATAGACAGAACTACCGGAGGTCTTATAATAAAACTGAAAACTATCTGCATAGCATATCACATTAAGTGATATTATTAGTAAGATGGTCAGGAGACATGCTTTCATTTTGAAAAAGTTTAAGATTAATGTTCAAAATAAGAGAGGGTGGCTGGCTTGTATTTTCTCGTGGACGTTGTAGAGATATCCAGCAAACTGCTGTTATCTTTCATCCGGTTCTTCTTCTTTTCCTCTGATGGCTGGAAATAAAACGAGAACTTTTGATTCGTGTATGTAATTAATTCCACAACATCTTCTATCTCCTGTCCTTCATTTAATTCTAAACATATATGATAGTTTCCTAAGCTGTCGATATATTTTGTTTTTATTGCTGAGGGCTGAATATTTAATTCTCCTTCTGACCAATCGGTGATCGTTCTTGTTGTATCAATAAAAGTTCCGCTTATTTCCCATACCTTTTTCGTATTATATGATTTATTAAATACAAATACGGCAAGAAAAATACCCATTGCTAAAAATACCAGGGAAGGATAATTAGTTTTTAATTTGCCCACAAGAGGTAGTTCAACTTCAGTAACTTCTTTGGTTGCCTCGTTTATATAGGTCTTTTGTTTTAAGAGAGCAACGAATCCTAACAGGATAGACAGCACCGAAATTCCATATAGTATATAAATTGCGTACTTCATAAAAAAAATTTAAGAAGTTAAAATGATCTTCCTTGTACGAATAATAACAAATTGTATTTGATTCCAGAGAGTGGCGATTAATTGCGATTACTTAAAGAAGTACCAGTAATACGGGTGCGACAACGATTTAGTATAGCAAATTTATTATATGGCAACCCGAAAGTCAATCCCACAAAGGGGGGATACTTATACCTATTTAATCAATCGGGGACACGAACCAGGGCGAAGGCATTTATTATTTTTTTATTATGAAAATGATTTGGAAGACACCTGGAAAGAAAAAGACTACATTTACTCTACCACTTTATTCATCCCCTCTAAGCTTTAATAAAGCGAAAACTTTTGTTTGATCTTTTTGTATTTATTTTTTAACCACATCCGATCCTGAATTCTTATGGAGCGGATATAAATTTTAAATTATGTTAGTAATAGCGCAACACACCAACATCACTGACCCTGCAGCTTTCTGGGCAAAAGCACAATCTGTAGTCGGGAATACACCTGCCGGCACTAGTGTTCTATCTGTTTTTCCATCACAGGATGGAAAGACCGGCACTTGTGTTTGGGAAGCAACCAGTGCTGATCAGCTTCAAAAATTTCTTGATGGGGCGTCAGAAGGTTTGGCCACTAATTTTTGTTATGAAGTAAATGAGACAGCTGCAATTGGCTTGCCCGACAGAAAAAAAGAAGCAGTACTTAACTGATCCTTTTTTATATTTTAAAGTTTAAGAGCTGCATAGGCAGCTCGTTTTATTTAGACAGATATATAATTAAAAAAATCTGCAGGATAAGTATCCCGCAGATCAGTTAATTAAAAGATATAGTTAGATATTATTACCTTACCACCTTTTGTTATCAGTACGTGTTGTTTTTTCCTTTGCCACTGAAACAGATAATGATCTTCCTTCAATTTCTTTATTGTTCAGCGCCTTCATAGCTGCCTGTCCTTCTGCTACAACATCCATTTCAACAAAACCAAAACCACGGCTTCTTCCGCTTTCCCTGTCATTGATCACTTTTGCAGAAGTAACATTACCAAATGGGGTAAACAGATCTCTTAAAGCTTCCTCATTTGTGTGAAAGCTTAAATTCGAAACATACATGTTCATAAATAAATAGTTTAAAATAAAAAAATAAAATACTTCCCGCTTACAACGAGACAGGTTGTGACTAAAATCAGAAACAAAGAGTAAAGAAGGATAAATTAATACTGAGGGAAAAAGTAAAAAATTTGGAGCGGTCTTATACTGAATGTGAGCCTAATTAAATGGCACTTAGTAAAGATAGACTAATAAAAGGCAATAAGCTAATCTAATTAAACAGTACTATTTCGCCAGGTATTATCGACAGCCCTACTTTATTTTAACTACAGATAAGAACCAGAGACAGGGTTGATTGAAACTATTTTATTTTTTTACATGGTATTTTCTGCCCGCCCTGGTGCAGGATAAATCCATCAACTTCTTTCTTCTCATTCCTTGTAAATTCTAACTGTATATCCTGTGATTGCACAAATAAAAAATCTTCTTTTTCGGCATACAGGACCTCTGCTCTTTGGCCGGTCGGTGTTGCTACCAGCTCTCCATCTTTTAAATTTATAATTACATGCAGATCCTTATTTAATTCATATTCCCCTTCATACTGTTTTAGTTTTTCCTCTGGCAGCTTCATCACAATCCTTTCCTTCGGCAGTACATATTCTCTTCCATACAGGATGGCAATTATGCTTTTGGTAATATCTCCCAATGGATCAGATGCATTACTTAACAGTATAACACATACATCATCTTCCGGCACTCTTGAAATTTCAGTAATAAACCCATGTATGCCACCCCCATGCGAAACATTTCTTTTGCCTTCAATGCTGTCTATACCCCATCCATAGCCATACTTATTTTTCACAGGTGTATATGCTTTTTCCTGCTGCGCTTTGGATAAGACCGTATTTTTCTGCAATGCCTTATGCCATAAAAACAAATCACCGACGGTAGAATAAATAGCACCTGCAGAAAAAGAAACACTGGAATCCACAATAGGTGCTATTGCAGGGTTTTTCCCTTCCAAAGAAAAATAACCCGTTGCCTTTTCCTTCTTTTTTAAATGAGTGAAATCAAACCCGCTGTGTGTCATGTGTAACGGTGTAAATATATACTTGCGTACTGCCTGGTAATAAGGTTTCCCTGTTACCGCCTCAATAATATATCCCAACAATGAATAACCGCTATTGGAATAATTCCAGCTTGTGCCCGGCGAAAAATCAAGCGGTTTATCCTTGAACAGTGCCATTATCTTTTCACGACTCGCTGGTTTGGTAACTTCATTTGACATAAAATTCGCATCATTGGTATAATTATAAATGCCGGAAGTATGCGTCAGTAAATGTTCGATCGTAATACTATCTCCTTTTGGATAGCCAGGAAAATATTTACTGAGCTTATCAGAAACACTTAGTTTTTTTTCTTCCTGCAATTTCAGAATAACGGCTGAGGTAAATTGCTTTGTAATAGAACCCAACTGGAAAATGGTTTGCTCATTATTTACCACTTTATTTTCGGCATTCCTGTATCCATATCCTTTATTTAATAGTATGACGCCATTCTTTGCTACCAGAGCTGAGCCGTTGAACTTATGCAACTTTGCATAAGCACTTATCAATGTATCGAGTTTATCGCCCTGCTGTGCGAAGCTGAAATAACCTATCCAGAGTAAGGAAAGAAAAAGAAATATTTTTTTCATGCAGATATTTATTTGTTATGGAAAGTAAGATATGCCATTAGACGCAACAAACACTTTATTGGTTACATCGCTTAATTCAATGTTCACCTTCCGATGCGTATATTACGATGGATCTGATATCTTCAATACCCACACATGATCGCTGGTAGTTTTTAATTCCTTTGGCAAATTTATTTCAAGACCATTGGAGGTTTGAGTATAACTGATCTTTTTTGACGAACCCAGCATGGAAAGTTTTTGTCGTTTATCTATTTCGATCTTAGTAAGCAACAAATGTTCACCAGGAAAATTGAAAAGAAAAATATATTTCGTCTTACCATTTTTTGTTTGTGTATAGCGAATATTATCTCCTTCGCCGAACACAGAATACATTCTTGTTCCATAGATCGCTTCACTGTTTATTTTCATCCAGTCACCGATCTCTTTTAGTCTTGCATAAGCTGAATCACTGAACTCCCCTTCCGGCGACGGCCCGATATTCAATAAATAATTTCCGCCTTTACTTACAATGTCAACCAGTTTTTCGATCAATTCATTTGTTGGTTTATAGATATCATTGGGCACATAGCTCCAACTGCCAGCCATCGTCATACATGTTTCCCATGGATAAGGCAAGCCATTGTCTGGTATATGTTGTTCCGGCGTAAGATAATTTTGTTGTTCACCCGGTACAGCTCTATCCACTACGATCATCTTCGGCTGTTTCGTTCTTACTTCTTTTACCAGTCGTGGCATATCTATATCCTGGTTCTGCGGGTTGCGGGCCCAGCGTACACCTTCATATTTTTCCAATAAAGTATTTTTCACTTCCTCATCACTTGTCTTTCGAACCCATCCCCCATCGAGCCAGAGAATATCGAGTTTACCATAGTCACTTACCAATTCATTTAACTGTCCATGTGTATAGTCCACAAATTTTTTCCATTGTGCAGGATATTTATCGATCTGGTAATTACAATTCCTGTCTGCCGGTGGAAATTGTTTCCACCAATAATAATCACTGTGCCAATCCGGTTTTGAAAAATAGGCGCCTATCCACATGTTTTGATCTCGAAAGGCATTAAAAATTTCTTTAGCAACATTGCTGCGTGGGTTCGATGAAAAAGCACAAGCCTTATCGGTTATCTTATAATCAGTGTACTTAGTATCGAACATACAAAAGCCATCATGATGTTTAGTAGTAAACACCATATATTTCATGCCCGCATACTTAGCTGCAGCAGCCCATTTCTCAGGGTTGAATTTTACTGGATCAAACGTGGTCTTTAATTTCTCATATGCTTTTACATATTCAGAATAATTTCCTTCGGCTATTCCTTTTTTGCGTGCCGCTGATGCCCAGCCAAGATCTTCAGGACAAATGCTCCAGCTTTCTACAATTCCCCATTGACTATAAGTACCCCAATGCATCAGCAAACCGAATTTCAGATCTTTCCATTCTTCAAGCCGGTGTTGAATAGCGGTATCCGGATCAGGAAAATATTCATTATGCTCCTGGCTAAATGAATTGTTGCTGATAGTAAATAGAAAAAACAGTGCTAAAACAAATTTCATAGCTGGTTATTTTGTCCGGTAAAAATATTATGAATTAAGATAGAAGTTGTAATTCTTATTTTGGATTACGCAGAGCTGAAGCTATTTTTCATTTACATGCAGTTCTTCCCAATCAGTAGTTCCATCTTTCTTTCTTGTGAATTCATAAGCTGTAGTATAGCCGATAACAATTTCTGCTGTAGTATAAATTTTACACCCTTCCAATAAATGACCGCCAATTGTTTTACCAGTACTATCGCTGATGCTGATATGCAAATGACTGCCATTAATCGAAATCGTACCTGTAAGACTTACAATTTCAAAATGACCGGAACCATGGATGCCTTCTTGTTGGTTGGCAAAGCGTATCGTATAATCAGTAAGGCTGCCTACACAGGTGTTGATCCAGCCGGCATCAATATTTTTTTCTTTCACTATCGCTTCAATGCTCTTGCGAAGATCTTCACCGGGTTTGAGACGAAAAACATATACCTTATTTTTATCCATACACCTGGTTTTTAGTTGTTCATTGTTGTTATCACAAGATAAAAATACTAATTCAACAAGCCGTAAGCTGTGGTAGTGTCTCAGCTTGAATCAGACTATTGTGAAATACTTTTTGAACCACATAGAAACATTAGAAACATAGGGTTTCACATAGACTATGTGTCATTCTATTGTGTCCTATATGCCTATGTGGTTCATTTTTTTCACCTTAGACACTACTTGAGTTAGGTTAGTTGGAAAAAAGCTGAATTAATCCGTATACTCCCACACAGATAATAGACAAAACACTCATTACAAATGCCACATTATAAAAACTGCCCGAAGCCAAATACCGAACCCGGTTTTTATAAAATTGTATAGCGGCAAAAACCACAACAAAAAGCATAACAGAACCGACGATTCCTCCGAAGAGGATCATCAATACAGGAAGGTTGATGAAGAAATACATGAGGGCCCAGGCACTGGGGATGATCCATGACAGCCACCTCACTGTTTTTTTTCTTTGCGCTTCATCAGTAAAATTTATCCAGCCCACTTGTCCAAAAATATCAGGAAAAAGTCTTGTCCATGCTGCAAGCGATGCAAATACACTGGAGAATAAAACAAAGAATGCGCCGATAAGATAAATGAGTTTGGCCCCTTCTCCCAATGACTGCGTATAAATAAATGAAATTGCTTCGATCACTCCATTGCCTTGCGGAATAACGGACTTGCCGTGCAATATCGCGGCACCCAATAAATAAAAGGCTGCCGTCACTGATGTATAAATGATCATTGCTACGGTTGCATCCAGGTACATCACCTTGATCCATCCCCGGGCCCTCTTTTTCCATTCATCACTGTTATCCCGCGGCCCGGTATAGGCAGCATATCCTTTTTCAATGCACCAATAATTATAAGCAATGATCTCATCGCTTGCTACTCCCGTTATTCCGAATGCACCAAAAGCCACTGCAACATATTCAGAAGGTAACCTGAATCGTAATCCGCTGGCAACATCTTTCCATGTAAAGCTGAATGGTGTATAATGAAGTGCAATTAATGCAATGATGGTAGTGACCGTAAAAGCAACAACCATTACCAGGGATATTTTTTCCACTGCTTTATAATAACCGCCATAGATCATTGCAGCTGTTAGAATAACAAGTAAAATAACATATAGGTATAAGGGCAACCCGTTAAATAACATTTTTAATACAACTGCTGAACCGCCGATCATTCCTCCCAGCTGTACAATTTTAAGAGTGGTCAATATACCTACTGTCCAAACGGCCCATCCTGCTTTACCGAAACGGATGCCCCGTAGTTTATTAAACAGGCTCATAACAGTTTCACCAGTGAGTATAGCTTGTTTACCAAACTCCAGTTGCACGGCTACTTTTATCAGGCAACTTACAATGATCACCCAGAAAGCAATAAATCCTGCCTTTGCACCCAATATGGTCGTGGCTATCAATTCACCTGAACCAACTATAGAAGCTGATAAAATAAAACCAGGCCCAAGAAATTTCAATCTCTTACTAAAAGAAACCGGGGGCTCGTTAATTGTTTTTTCAGTTATAATGTATTTATCGGTGGTCATGGTAAACAAAATGAATTATTAATCCCGATTCATATCCTACAGTTTTATTTTTTAAAGTATTTTCTTTTATTCAGGTATTTTAATAATTCAATACAAAGTACAGAACCAATAGTAGCAATTAGAATAGCAATCATTGCATTCCATGCTAAAGCTGTTGTTTTAAAAATAGATTGCAAAAAAGGAACATACACGATCAACATTTGCAGAATGACTGTAAGCACAATTGCTCCCCACAATTCTTTGTTTGCAAATATCCTTGAAGAAAATAGCGAATTATAGACTGAGCGAACCGATAACGCATTACCCAATTGCACAAAACAAAGTGTTGTGAATACCATTGTTTGCTGCGTTCTAACATCGTATAGCTGTCCTGCCGCCCACCATTGAACGAAAATAGCAGCAAGAGTCAGTATAATTCCTGTCAGTAATATTCTTGCAACCAATCCACCCGCGAATAGATTTTCTTTGGGCGGCCGTGGTGGACGTTTCATAATATCTTTCTCTGCAGGTTCTGTTACAAGTGCCAACCCTGGCAAGCCGTCTGTCACCAGGTTGATCCAAAGTATCTGGGTGGGAAGTAAAGGAATTGCAAAACCAAGGAGCGGTGCTAAGACAATAGTTAGTATCTCGCCAAGATTACAGGATAGCACATACAAAATAAACTTCCGGATATTCTCATAAATTCTTCTTCCTTCACGTATTGCTTTTACAATTGTGGCAAAATTATCATCCAGCAAGATCATATCTGCTGATTCTTTGGAGACATCAGTCCCTGTTATTCCCATTGCCACACCGATATCAGCTTGCTTCAAAGATGGTGCATCATTCACACCATCGCCGGTCATAGCTACAAATTCTCCATTGCTTTGCAATGCTTTTACAATATTTAATTTTTGTTCAGGCGATACCCGTGCATATACAATGGTGTTTTTTACTTCTGTACTGAATGCTTCGGGTGATAATTTTTCAAGATCAGCTCCTGTCTTTACACCTTCGTGTCCTTTTCCGATCATACCTAATCGTTCTGCGATCGCTTTTGCGGTAAGTGGCTGGTCACCGGTTATCATCACTGATTTGATGCCTGCAGTTTTACATTGCTTTATAGCTTCGATCACTTCTTCCCGCGGAGGATCTATCATTGCAGTCATGCCTAAAAAATCCAGGTCAGTTTCTGCATCTGCTTTTATTTCTCCCGGATCATGATCAAATGTTTTATATCCAAAAAATAAAACCCTTAAACCATCAGCAGCCCATTCACGATTTTTATCAAGCCACCCAGGGGTTTGTTCTTTATATTTTCCACTTAATACTTCCAGCATTTTTACCGGGGCGCCTTTCACAAATAATATCCATTTATCCTCATGCTTATGCAAAGTGCTCATCCGCATTCTTTCAGAATCAAAAGGAAGTTTTAATACAAAAGGAAATTGTTTATCCGACTCTTCTTTTGAAAAACCTTTTTCCAATGCATGATCCACCAATGCAGTTTCTGTAGAATCACCCAGCAAACCATCTACAGAAAATTTTACTTCATTATTTAAGATCATCGCATGCTTTAACAGATCTTCTTTTTCCGGCGCAGCCTCCAACTTTTCCACCGTCATATTATTTTGCGTAAGCGTTCCTGTTTTATCACTGCAGATATAAGTTACAGAACCCAACGTTTCCACCGCAGGTAATTTTCTCATCAAGGCATTTTGCTTTACCATTCGTCTTGCTCCCCGTGCAAGTGCAATTGTAATTACTGCCGGCAGCGCTTCGGGCAATGCAGCAACTGCCAGCGACAATGCAGTAAGGAACATTACAAAAGAAGGTTCACCACGCAGCAAACCAATACCAAATACGATGAGGCAGATAATAATAACAATAACTGCAAGCTGCTTACTAAAAACAGAGAGTCTTTTTTGTAACGGTGTTTTTTGAGATTCAACTTCCAGCAATCCTGCAATTTTCCCTAACTCTGTATTCATGCCGGTAGTTGTTACTACTGCTTTGGCCGAACCATTGCTCACGATAGTTCCTTTGAAGATCATATTAAGCTGATCGCCGGGAACAAGGTTTTCTTCTTTTACAGCATCCGTTTTCTTTTCAACTGAATGACTCTCTCCTGTAAGTGATGCTTCATCTGTTTTAAAAGAATGTACTTCGATCAACCTTGCATCGGCAGGAACAATATCTCCCGCTTCTAATAAAATAATATCACCGGGCACCAACTGGTCAGCTTCAATTTTAGCAGGATCATCATTACGCAAAACAGTCGCAAATTGTGCCGCCATTTTTTTTAGCATCCTCACCGATCTTTCTGCATTATATTCCTGGTAATATCCCATCCATGCGTTGCCAATTATGATGGCAAGAATAACAAATGCATCTGTATGCTCTCCTACTACAAATGAAATAATTGCGGCGATCACCAGTATAATGATCATTATATCGGTGAACTGTGACAGCAGGATCGCTAATTTGGTTTTTTGTTTTGCTTCCTGTAAAACGTTGGCTCCATATTTTTTTTGAAGCGCTGGCACCACTTCGCTGTTCAAGCCTGAAGCAGATGTTTTGAGTTGATCAAAGACTTCCTGTGTAGTAAATTGATAGAATGACTGCATTATTTTTCTAAAAGCATGAAGTTAATATAACTTAAGCCTCCATCCTTAAAGGTGTGAATCATACAACTTATTTCTGTAGTTGTATAACAAATACCACGTTCAACATGCAGATCTTTACAAGTTATTCTAATTGAACAAAAATGAAAAAAGATAAAAATACTCTTACTGGTCTTACCGATAAGAGTAATCATACTAACAGTACCAATCATACCCCTTCAACGGAAATAGAAAAATCAAAAGTGCATATAATCGTTGAGATCATCGAGTATATACCCAATGCAGTTGTCAGCAAGACCATTATTAAAAAGAGCACAGGAAATGTCACCGTCACATCTTTTGACTCAGGTGAAGAATTAGCAGAAAAAACTTCTCCTTTCGACACCTATGTCCAGATAATAGATGGTGTAGCAGAAGTAGTCATTAATGAAAAAAATTACTTGTTAAGAACAGGGGACGGTATTGTAATACCGGCCCACGCATCGCATTGCTTTAATGCGAATGAACAGTTCAAAATGATCTCAACTGTTATTAAAAGCGGATACGAAGATTAAACCCAATGCAACAAGGATATTTCTTATTTGTAAGCCCCTGAACGAACTGAGAACTGAACTGAAACACCTCTTTATCTTTGCCTGGATCATGACAAAAAATAAAACAAAAGGTAATGAGATAAAACTGTTGTTTTCTAGCCTGCGACATTCATTTGTATTACTTGGAAAAAATGATCCAATGCGAATGGCCGGAGCTACAGCTTTTTTTACCACGTTCGCATTACCGCCGATCGTTTTTATACTGTCGCAGTTATTTGGTTTATTCATCGGTCGTGGTAACATGGGGCGGGGATTGATCGAAAACATTTCAAATACTTTGGGAAAAGAAGGCGCTGAGCAGGTGAGACAAGTGGTAAGGAGTATTTATGGCTTCAGTGACAGTTGGTATGTGATCGTATTGGGATTTATCTTTCTTGTTTTTGTAGCAACAACCTTGTTTGGTGAAATTAAAAACTCCCTTAATCAACTCTGGAAAATTAGCGTGAAAGAGCACCCGGGACTTCTTTTTTTATTAAGTGCCCGGGCAAAATCATTTGCTGTTATATTGCTGGCTGGTATTTTATTTTTTGCTGACGTCTTTCTCGAAAGCCTTGAGGTAGTAGCTGGTAACTATGTTGATGAAATATGGCATTGGGGCAGCAGTTTTTTTAAAAGCGCTGTACATCAAATAGCAAGTGTGATCATTGTAACAGCCTGGTTCATTCTTTTATTCCGTTTCCTGGCAAACGGGAGACCTACGTGGAAAGCATCTGTTATTGGAGGGTCACTGACGGGCATCTTATACATAGCCGGAAAATTGTTATTACGGTTTTTGCTTGTTAAAAGTAATATCGGTTACCTGTATGGCGCTTCTGGTTCTTTTGTACTGGTATTGTTATTTGTTTTTTATTCATCATTTATTTTATACTATGGTGCTTGTTTTATTGCTGTTTATTCAGAAAAGAAACAATGGCCAATTATGCCAGCCGGTAACGCTTATAAGTATAATGCTCATGAATAATAAGATAACATTACAAAAATTTTCAAACAATAATAATTATTCAAAGTTTGTAGCTCAGAATAAAATTGATTGGCCTGAATCACAACTTGTCCCGTCTCATGCGGGAGATTCAGGCCAGCATTTATTGTATTTTTTTATTTATTGAAAAAATTTGGAATACTACAGACAGCTGGGGAACTGAATCGGGTTAAAACAATTTTGCAAACAGTCAAACAAACCGAATGCATTTACCTTTGTATTATTCAAACAACAGGGATTAATATTTTGCAGTTACATGATTCATAATAATGAAAAAAAGAATACCAGCTATTTTTCTAATTATATAATGTCTTTAAAGAAAATACTCTTTAAAATAACACATTGGGAAACCTGGCATTACCTTGCCAAATACATACCTATTGCACCGGTGTGGGGTTGGTATTGTTTACGTGCCCGATCCCTCTGGTTTTTTACTCCTTCTAACCCCACTCTCACCTTTGGCGGTTTTGAAGGCGAAACCAAAAGAGAAATGTATAAGCAGCTACCACCCGGCTCTTATCCGTATAGTATTTTCATTGCACATAATATTCCATTTGAAGAAGTAGAAACAATATTAAATGAAAGCATCATTAAATTTCCTTTTGCAGTAAAGCCGGATGCAGGTATGATGGGTTTTATGTTTCGCAAAATCAGGAACATTGATGAATTAAAGAATTACCATCAAAAAATGCCTGCAGATTATATCATGCAACAATGGGTAGCTTATCCACTGGAAGTAAGCGTTTTTTATTACCGGTTTCCGGGCCAGTTGTCAGGAACCATTACTGGGTTTATAAAAAAAGAATTTTTACAAGTAATAGGTGATGGTGCCTCCACTTTGTGTATGTTGATCGATAATTATCCCCGGGCCACTTTCCGCCTTGATGAAGTAAAGGCAAAACACGCATCTAAATTGGATACTATTATCCCGGCGGGAGAATCTTATATTTTGTCCCACGCATTAAATCTTAGCCGGGGCGGCAAACTAATAAGTCTTGAGCATGAAAAAGATGATTCGCTGCTGAAAGTGTTTGATGATATCAGTAATTACTCTAAACACTTTTATTATGGCCGCTACGATATTAAATGTGCGTCGGTTGATGCACTTAAAAAAGGAAAGGATTTTTCTATTTTAGAATATAATGGTTGTGGGGCAGAACCTCACCATATTTATGGGAATGGCAATACATTATTACAGGCATATTCTATTGTATTAAAACATTGGAAAGTGTTATACAAAATATCAGCGATCAACAATCGGAATGGTATTTCCTATTGGGGCTACAACCGCGGCAGGCAATTTTTAAAAGAAGCAAAAAAACATTTCAAAATATTGAAAAGTTTAGACAGGGCAACATCGGTTTGAGTTGGCACAGACATTGTATTTATCTGAATAAATCAAACAATGGCAGGAGATAGTAATGAGAATATAATTGATGCATTTATTGAGTTTATTAATGATAAAACTTTTTCCTGCATTGGCGCCAAAGCTGCGTTAGCTAAAGACCAGGTGCAGTGTATGGTAGCTGGTAATATGGCCTGTCCCGCTCATGATAAATGTATTCTTGATTACTTATATAGTTTTATTGACAGCTATCGCTTAACAGGCGGTAATTTTCACAGTGCTGTCATACTATTTAACGGCCCTCAAAATATTACTGAAGAAAATTTTGAATACCTGTTTTGGCAAAGGCTACAGGCTATTTCAGATATGGATGCTGACAACTATGCATATGATAAGCGGGTATCTGCGGATCCATCTTCTCCTGATTTTAGTTTTAGTCTGAAAGAAGAAGCCTTTTATATTATTGGTATGCACCCGGCAAGCAGCCGTGCATCAAGAGCATTTACTTATCCAGCACTTATCTTTAACCCGCATGAGCAGTTTGTGGAAATGAAAGAAACCAATAAATATGAAATGATCAAGAAAGTTGTCCGTAAAAGAGATATTGCATATTCAGGTTCGGTGAACCCTATGTTAGACGATTATGGAGTGTCGCCTGAAACAATGCAATACAGCGGAAAAAATTATAAAGGTCCATGGGAATGTTCATTAAAAATAAAACATGGCGATTAATATTATTCAACCTCGCAGCGGCACCGCTTTTATTTTAAAAAGTGGACAGCGTTTAATGATAATTGATAAAGAGGGTGAACAGGTTGCAGACCTGGTATGTTATAACCAGCACGATAAAGCAGAATATCTTTCCTCAGGCCGCACTATAGATTATGCAGAAACGATCTTTCTTACAAAGGGACATTCGTTTTATTCTAACCGTAGTAATATTATGTTCACTATGTTGGAAGATACAGTAGGAAGACATGACTTTCTGCTTACTCCCTGCAGCGCTGACATGTTCCGTATCATATACGGACACAGCGATCCTCACCAGGGTTGTTTTGGTAATCTTTGTAAAGCGCTGGAACCACACGGTATAAAGCCAGACGAAATTCATATCACTTTTAATGTATTTATGCATGTAGATGTTGATAGCGACACGGGCAAAGTTTCTGTGCTTGCTCCTAAAAGTAAAGCCGGTGATCATATTATTATTGAAGCCCAAATGGACCTGATAGTTGGACTAACTGCCTGCTCCGCTGAAATGTCGAATAATTATTCTTTTAAACCCATTGAATATCAGATACAGGAATAATTGATAATAGTTATCCGATGACAACTAAGGCCAAACAAAGTTGAAGACTTTGTAAATTGATTGACCTGAGTCACAATTTGTCCCGCCTTATGCGGGAGACTCAGGCCAGCATTTATTGTATTTTTTATTTATTGAAAACAAATGAGAACACTTCTGACAGCCGAAAGCTGAATCACAATTGTCCAACTACTTCCCAAAGATCTTTCAGAAAAGAAAAATTCTTTTCATTCATTTCGTAATACCGGGCTGATGAATATTTATAATCGCAAGGATGTTTGACTAAATTCCAATGCTCCTTTAATGGGTTATTATGTATATAGTTCAACTTTTGCGCTACAACTTTTCTTGTAAATATTGGAATAGCTAATGAATCACGTTGCCAAAACTCATATTTTTTATTTTCAGCATCAACTCCGTAGGCTTCTAACTTCTGTCTTCCTTCCTCTTTCAACATCTTTTTAAATATATGGGCTGTATATTTTAAAAATGAACCTTGTGGCGATTCTTTACCGTTTGGTTCATTTACCCGCCAGATAAGATGTATATGATTGGGCATGATGATGAAGGCAAAAACATCTACTTTATTTTCATCAGTTAGGAATTGTAATGATTCGATAATAACATTCTTGTATTCGTCCTTTTCCAATAATCGTTGCCATTTATTGATGGTGGCCGTCCAGAAATATAATTCGCCCTGGTCAATATGTGATTTACGCCGAGGTTCTAATGAAGGCTTGTCCATAAAATAAAGCTACCAAATTTATTTATTGATGAAAGTATGAATGTAAGACGCCGTGATGCGTGTCTCCACGCATCACTTCATTTTGTGAATTCCGGTGCGTGGAGACACGCACCGGGGCATTCTTATTTTTTTATTCTTTCGGTTGCGGACACGAACCCGGGCGGAGGTGCTTGTTTTATTGCAGTTTATTCAGAAAAGAAACAATGGCCAATTATGCCAGGAGGTAACGCTTATAAATACAACATGAATACTGAGATAACATAACAAAAATTTTCAAACCGGACACGAACCAAGGCGAAGGAATGTTATTCGTAATGTTCTTGAAAATCTCTTCTTTGCTCTCTATCTATATCCTCTTTTAGCCAAACAATTTTTTTCTCTAAATAATCGATATGGTCCACATAATCCAGAATATCTGGCAGAGTTTTGATCATAACAATAATTTCCTTACACAAGTCGATTTCTCTTTGAATATGTGGCACGCGACTTCCTGAATAAACTCCACCTTTGTCTAAATAAATTCCTTTTAAAAGGTCAATATTTTTGTTTAATAGTAATACCTGTTTCAAAAAAGTAACAAATTGAATAGGAAACCTATGTATGACTACATTCATAATCATTAATATGTATTGCCGCTTTGAAAAATTTTCTTTAATAAATTCTTTAATAACTTCAGATGCCTTTGCAATTAACTCATCACTATTGCTTTTAAAAGTAAAAAGGACTCTTGAAGGATGTTCCCAATTAGAAAACATTGGTACCTTTTTAATAATAACATCAAGGGCTTTTTTAATAATTCCAGTATAATTTGGTAGCGACCAAATATAATCTAGCTTAAAATCTTCTAATTTAAAAGTTAAGTAGTCAAAATCGACGACCTTTTGCTCGAGATATTCGATAAAAAAGTTATTGTCCAATTTTAAAATCGCTTCAAATTCTTTACCATCGTAATCAAAGTGTTCTTCAGAGTTCTTCAAATAGATAAATGCCCGCTTCAATAAAGAAAGATGGTTAGTAAAATATCTGGAACATTCCTGACAAAAATGAAAGCCAAATGAAATATTATTTTCACCTTGTTTTGATAATAAAACTTCAGTTAGGTATGTAATTATATTATGATTATCGATCTGTAATTGTGGATGGCTATGTTTATATTCCACAAAAAAAGATTGAAATTTGCTAAAATCACTCATTCTATTAACCGGTAACGGAATCCTTGACTCATTAAATGTTTTTATAAGCAGTTCTAGAAAATTTACATCAATTTGATTTTCAGGCAAGCCATTTAATAATATAATTATCCAAAATGGCTTACTCTCAAATTGATAATTATTTATAATGGAAAGCAACTCCTTTCCTGTTAAAATTTTCTGATTGATAACATAATTTATAACTCTGGCCTGCAACTGGAAAGTTAGCGACCCACTAAAAAACATTCTTAAGGCCATTATTATATCATCTTTGGCTTTACCAGCTATAGCAATAAATATATCTGATACTGCCGCATGAATGAATCCTTGAGAGTTATTTTCCTGCTGTCTATATAGTCCATCTATAGAATACAACAAGGCTTCAATGCTTTTCCAATTCTTTGAAATAATAAAATCTTTAAACGCTTCTCTTTTTTCAAGTTCTCTTTCTTCATAAGTCTTGCCTTTGTAATCCTCCCAGTCTTTCTTAAGAAACTCCGATAACTTAATAATCTCAGAGTTAATAAAAGCGTCCCATTCTTTGGGGTAATCAGCATTAGCCGTGATTAATTTGTTAGATAAACGCTTTACAAACTTGCAATGAGCGTATTGGAGAACCGATAATTTTTGCGAAACCAATCTTTTATAAATTGGCAATTCATCGATATAAATTTTGGTGTCAATATTTCCACCCGGATGAACTATTTTTTTCAATATCTTTTGCGTTTGCTCTTTATTCACATCAAACAAAGAACAAAAGCCCTCTAATATCTTACTTCTTAAATGGAGCAGTTCTGGCGAATTATGCAAATCAAAGTTCCAAAACGTAAATGACCTTCCTTTCAATGATCCATGATCCGTAAAATGCCATCCCAAAAGTGTTTCAATAATGTTTAAAAATGTGCCATTAGCAATTTTCTTTTGCCTTGCAGAAAGATTTGAATCTAATAAAATATCTAACAGGGTATTTTGTCTAACGTACCCGTGTTCTACATCTTCCAATTTGTAAGTAAAATGATCATTGACAAATTTTAAAAATTCTGGCAGACAACTTGGCTGCTTTTCAATTAAATTAATTCCTAATTGTAACGCGGGCCTCAATAGCTCATTAGAATGATTCCAGAATTCAACTAATAATTCAAAGTATCGGGTAGGTCTTACATGATCATTATGAACATAAGTAAATTTTAAATCATCAATACTAGCTTCTTTTGGCAACCCTTCAACCCATTTTTTTAAATAAATAAGAGTGTCATACCCTTTGTAAAACCAAAAGACAGAATGGAAGGAATATAGCAGCTCTTCATCCTCTTCACCTGATAACACTCTTTGCAAATGAGGTAGCACCAACTCTTTAACGTGGTAATAATTGAATGTGTTGTTTACGTCAATCAATGTGCTTTTTATTCTGTATTGATGGCTTTGGATAAAAATTGCAATCCATTTATCATACTGGATTACAGAAGTTCCAGCATCTATAAAACATTTATAAAATGCGTATGTAGCTAATACTTGGTCAGAAACTTTGGCTATTTCGTCTGTATAAACGTCCAGAATTTCGAGTGAATGCAATAGTAAGATATCATCCCACAATTCATCCCAATCAATATTAAAACTTTTTACAAGAGTATCTTTTAAATCTGTATCATGTCTTTCCAATACACCAAAGAATGAAACAATAGCCAATGCCTGAAGAATTCTGGGATTTGAAAAAGCATCTATTTCCTCCGATATTTTTTCAAAATATTTTTCATAAAGTTTAACTGGACTACTTAAATAGTTGGTTTCTGAATTAGGTGTTACAGAATAAGTTGCCATTAAAGCAACTCTGGCATTGCCTTTTGACAAGTCAACAATTTTTCTTGTAATTTCCCTATGATGCTGAAGATTTGGTAATGCTTTCAAAATAATTTCCTCAATTACTTTGTCTTTCAACTTGTCAACAATGACTTCTCTGTATCTTGAATTACTAAGCCTATTCAAAACTTGCTGCTTTACATAGTCTCTTGATGTGATTACAAGCTTTAATTTATTAGTCTTTGGCTTTTGAATGAAATCTAATAAATATGTTAGATTTTGAACTGACTTATTAGCATCATCAAAAAGAATTACATAATTCTTCCCATTTTGAAATAGATGTATGAAGTCATCCCAAAGGGGAACTGCGGAACTTTGGATTACAATTGGAATAAATTCCGTTTTCGCAATTTCCTCTAATATAGCAATCGCCAATTTTGATTTACCAACCCCCGATGAACCTGACAATAATAAAATATCAACAGCATGTAAATTTTCAACCGATTGTTTTAATTCGTCTTCTCTTCCCACGAATTCATTTATCAGAGAAGGTTGTAACCCTTTAGTAGTCTTACTTAAAAAATCGGGAAGGTTATATATTTCTCCCTTTATTATGTGGACTCCTAAATATTGTTCAGATAAGCCCGGGAAATCATAAATAAGTAGAGGTAAGTTTTGAATATTATAAACTTCTAATTTAGTTTCAGTGTTGAACTTTCTAACTCTTGCCTTTAACTGCTCCAATTCCGAAGGATTAACTTCTTCAGTACAAGCAAGTATTATTCGTTCAATATCTTTTTTATCAATGCTCGTCTCTTCTTCATCGAAACAATGTGTTATATCTTTTAATAATTTTTCGATGAAAGACTTTGATTTACCTAACTTTTCTTGCGTCGTGCATTCTACAAATACATGTTTTTCTCCATTCTGAAAAAATGAATCAGGTGTTCCTTTGCGAGTTTTTTCCTTTGCAACAACAGATCCTGGTGCTCCAATAAATGTGTGGCCTTGGATATGTAATAAATGATTTATTAAATCCTGAAATCTTGCTTGATTAATAGCTTTTAATGAAGCTTCTATTTGTTTAATAAAATTCATTTATGATTTTTCTCTTACATTTCTCCTAGGTTGGCAAAATTATGGGTCTTTGGCAAGCTTAGGTTTGTTCAGATAGTTTATTGACTTGAAAATATGTTATAATGTAGTAGGTTGTTCAGATCTTGTTCTGTCAGACTATTTACAACTTTAGAATGTTTCACAAATGCCTAATAGAATTACCAAATGTCCAAGAGTGCGACGCAACAGAAGCCAAATAGTAGTAATAAAGCTAAGTATATAATCACACCATCAAAGATTCAACTTCTTCATCTCCCCCACCGCATAATCACAAGCTCTTGCTGTCAATGCCATATAAGTAAGTGAAGGGTTTTGATAAGAACTGGAGCCCATGCAAGAGCCATCGGTAATAAATACATTGGGTACTTCGTGCATCTGGTTCCATTTATTTAGCACAGAAGTTTTTGGATCATTGCCCATACGTGCCGTTCCCATTTCATGATTGGCATTGCCGGGAAAAGACATATTGCTGGTGATAGAAATATTTTTAAAGCCGGCTGCTTCCATCATTTCCCTGCCGGTAATTTTCATGTGCTCATGCTGCGCTTTTTCATTTGCTTTGAATTCACAATCGATCGTGACAACCGGCCTTCCCCAATTATCTTTTTTACTGGTGTCAAGTGTGACCCGGTTATCCGCATAAGGAAGACATTCACCATAACCATATACATTCATCCGCCATGGACCCGGCTCTGTCAACGCTTCTTTTAATGACTCACCGATCTCTGCATCGCCCTGTTGCCGCGGTCTTGATGCACTTGCTCCAAAATGATAACCACGGACGAAGCCGGGAGTTTGTTCTTTTATATTTATAAACCGGGGAATAAAAAGCGGGATCGGTCTGTGTCCATATGTTACCCATTCTTCAAAACCATCTACATCAGCATTAAGGCTAAGTCCTTTGTGATGATCCATCAGGTTGCGACCTACCTGGTCGCTTCCATTTCCTAATCCATTGGGGAAACGTGATGATGTTGAATTCAATAATATAAATGCAGTAGCAACAGTGGAGGCATTGAGAAAAATAATGCGTGCATGAAATTCTTCTGTCTGCTTTGTCTCCGTATCAATGATCTCCACTCCTGTTGCTTTTTGTTTTTGCTCATCATACAAAACTTTATTTACCAGCGAATGTGGCCTCACGGTAAGATTGCCAGTGGCATAAGCAGCAGGCATCGTACTTGCGTTGGTACTGAAGTAGGCACCGAATGGACAACCGCGATGACAAAGATCTCTTGCCTGGCATTGTCCTCTTCCTTTTACTGGTTGTGTAAGATTAGCGGCTCTGCCAATGATCACATGGCGGTCATTATATTTTGCTTCGATCTTTTCTTTAAAATATTTTTCTACCACGTTCATTTCAAACGGCGGCAGAAATTGTCCATCGGGCAAATGCGGTACGCCATCTTTATTTCCGCTTACACCAATAAATTTCTCTACATGATCATACCACGGTGCAATGTCTTTATATCGAATCGGCCAGTCTACCCCATGTCCATCTTTTAGATTTGAGTTGAAATCAAGATCGCTCCAGCGGTAACAGGCTCTTGCCCATAAAAGCGATCGTCCACCAACAATATCTCCTCTTATCCAGTCGAAGCGTTTTGTTTCATTATACCGGTTTTCTCCATCGTTGATATAAAAATGTTTATTGTCTTCACGTATAGAATAATGACGGCTTTGTATAAAGAATTTCTTTTTGTCTTCCGGCGATAAGGTTAACCGGTGTTTGAATTCCCATGGATCTTTTGTGGCAGTGGGATAATCTTTTATATGCTCCACATTGCGCCCTCGTTCGAGCATTAATACTTTCAATCCTTTTTCACAAAGTTCTTTAGCGGCCCATCCGCCGGAGATGCCGGAGCCAACTATGATTACGTCGTATATGTTTTTATCGGGCATGCAGGAAAATTAAGAATTAATAATTAAACCTCACCCCATCAATACTCCAAAAATCGGAATGTCCGCCACCCCTCTCCTGAAGGAGGGGGATGCAGAGTTTTCTTATATGGGAATGTTGATGGGGTGAGGTTGAAATGTTATTTATTTTATTCCATCGATAAATTTCGAAATTATTTTATTGAATTCTTTAGGTTGATCCATATTCATGATATGACCAGCTTCTTTTATTGAAACCAATTTGGCCCCAGGTATTTCCTTCGCCATGATGGCAGCAACATCTTTACATAGGTCCAGGTCGTATTCAGCAGTAACGATGAGTGTCGGTATTTTTATTTCATTTAATTTTTTTATAGCCATCGGGAACACCTGTTCCCTTTTACTTGTATGCAGGTATCGCCACCAGGAGTATTGATAACCCATTTTTATAAGGCGTGTCTCGTCCTGGTTCTCACCACTGTTTTACCCATTGCATGATCTCCTGTCCATAAATAATCAGTCGCTTCTTTTGCACCTTTAGTTTTTGCGATGTCAGTGACTTTTGCAATAATGGCTCTTACTGAATCGGCATTTTTGTTTTTGTATTCATCCGTTCCATCACCGGCTACTCTCGGACCAATTGGTATCAGCGAAATGCATTTACCCTGGTAAGCGAGAGCAAAATCAATTGCGACGATACTTCCAAGTGAAAGGCCACAGATATGTGCTTTTTTTATTTGTAAAAAATCCATCAGAGCGTTCAGATCGTCACTGTCCCTGTAAACTTCTGTCGAATCTGGTAATGCTGATCTTCCATAGCCACGTACATCGTAGCGCAGCACTTTATATTTTTTCGACAATTCAGTAAACTGAAGATCCCAAAACCTGCGATCACCAAAACTGCCGTGAATCAGCACGAGTGGTTCGCCTTTTCCTGCTATTTCATAATACAATTTTGTTTTGTTTACTTCTGCATACCCGCTATCAATAGTTTTAGGATCATTGCCGGCTTGTGCATTTACGGGTAATGGCAATGAGACCACTGATGCAATAAAAGCAATCATGATAATTGCTATGTTTCTCTTTATAATCATGTTTTTCCCGGGTCCTGGAATGTCAAACCTTAAAGTGTTTCTTCATTGCGATCGGGTAATCAGCCAACGCAGTTTCGGGATCTTCGAGTTCGGGGTGCCAAAGTTTTTCCCATTCAAAACTGTAATATCCTTTATATCCACTTTTTGATAAAGCATCGACTGCTTCGAAGATTGGAACCTCGCCTTGTCCTAATCTTGTGTACTGAGGTTTGCCATCTACCAGCTTTGCATCTTTTATATGTGTGTGATAAATATATTTTTTTAAGATGCGGTACATTTCTGCAGGAGGTTCTTTTGTTATCGTCCACATATTGCAGGGATCCCAAACTAATCCAACATTTGAATGCGCCGCAGCCTGCATGATCTTTTCAACATCGTGTGTCCATACAAGATCGCCATGTGTTTCCATTAAAACCATCGTACCGCTTGCTTTTGCATAATTGCCAAGTTCCATTAATCCTTTGGCAATAAATTCCATCGTTTCATCTTTATCCCTATCTTTTGGAAGCAGGTTGGGATATACTCTTACATTAGGGCAATTCAACTGCTGTGCAAGATCGATAAAGGCTTTGCCCTCGTTAATATTTTTTTCTCTTTCTGCTCCTTCACTAAAGTGCAATGTGCTGGATGAGCCAAGATCAACAAAGCGAAGTTTTTTATCCTTCATTATTTTCAGCACCGCATCTATATTTTTTGTGTTGCTGAATTCAGGACATTTTGGAAGATATATCTCTCGTTTTATTCCGCGAAGTTCTATTCCTGTATAGCTATGTTTTACTGCATAGTCAGTGATCTTTTTAAAATCCCAATCAGGGCAAGCCAATGTAGAAAATGCTAAAGGAAGTTTTTCTTTTTTGAAGTCAAATGGAGTTCGTGCAAACGCTGATCCTATAAGAAGGGCTGATGATGTTTGCAGGAATTCTTTTCGTGTGGTATGGCGCATCGCTGACGTTATTTTGAATTCTAAAATTATGAATGTTAAATGAGAAAGGTTATTACCTATACAACAAGGCTTCCGTTTTTTTATTTAGGGAAATGTTTCGCCATTAATCTTTTAAAAGCTTCACTGTCGCGTATTGGATCAAGATAACGATCTTCATTTACCTGCTTGTAATTTCTGAATCCTTTTCCAAATGCTTTCTCCAAAAATTCAAATGCCTTGTCAGTTTCTCCCCTGTTAGAATAATAACAGGCAATATTATAATAAGAACGCCACCCTGCAGGAAATTCATTCATTGTTTGAGTGAAGTAATCCAGCGGACGAGTATCAGTCTTATTTTTGTCCATGAGCAGGTAGCTCAATCTTTCTCTTGGCATATCTTTTTCCTTTGTTACCTCTAATGTTTTTTCATAATACAAGATCGCTGAATCTCTAAAGCCTTTTTTGTTTTCATAGTGCTGTGCTATCTGCAATAATGCAAATGCGTTTCCTGGTGAAGCTCTTAAAAATTGCTGTGCGTAATATAAACCCGAGTCCTGCACATTACTATTGCTATAATACCTGACAATGGCCCGGTTAGCAATCTCATTTTCCGGATACAAGGCAATCACTTTAAAATAATAAGGCATTGCTTCAGCATACTTTTCCTGGAACGTATAGGCAGCAGCAATATCCATGTATACAGTCCTGATCAATTCGGCTTCTTTAGAAGCGTCATTAGTTTTACCGGGAGCCGCAGCAAGAGCAAGATTCGAATATTTTAATACGGAGTCTGGTTTAAAAAATGGCGAGTTCCTTATAAAGCCAGTTTCAAGAAATGTCCTGGCCATTTTACGATAGATCATAGCATGTGAAGATCTGCCTGAAAGTTCCAACGCCTTTTTTAAATAATACAATGCAGAATCCGGGTACCGTTGCCTGTACAGATCCCCTATCATCATATAAGTTGTTCCATCATCCGGATTTAGCAAGAGAGCTTTACGGAGATACACATATGCTGAATCCGCCCACAGGTGTCCATATATTTTTAATGCAATGCTTCGATATGGACTTACCCACTTGGGTGCAAGTGCAATTGCCTTTCTGAAATATCTCATTGACGTATCAGAAAGCCTGACAATAGAACCCATCTCATATTCGAGCGGGATCCCGATCCTTCGATTAAAATTATGTCTGTATGCATAAATAAGACCGACACATTCGGCAGCATAGGCAGCAGTACTGTCTACACTATATGCTTCCAATGCATATTTCAACGCATCATCATACTGGAGATCATTTTCTTTTTCTCTACCGATATAGCCTCTTGCCAATAAGAATCCGATCCGTGGCTTTAACTGGTAAAACAGGGTAGAATCATTTTTTGTAGAAAGTAACTTTCCTGCTTTCTGGATCATCATAGCAGTGATCGTCCATTTTTCTGATACTGCAGTTTGCATCCGCTCATATTCATCAGACAAGAAAGACTGAGTATTGGCCGAATCATTTTTTTCACGCATGCTTTCTACTGAAAGCAGATCCTTTCCTTCCAGGTAGAGATTTATTTTTTTCTGTGCAAAATTTATAAAGTCCGATGCCAGCATATACCGGGCATCCTCAGTTATTTGTTCTCCTTTAAATTTTGTTTCCATCTGATCATAATAACTATTGGCAGAATTATCACCCCAAAGATTATTTGCTTTTCTTGATTCATTGAATTTATTGTAAAGCATGATCAAACTGGTATCAGCAACAAACTCAGTGCCTCTTTGATTTTTACTTGCCGGAATTGGAAAGGCACTTCCCTGGTTATTAATTTGATTTAACTTATTCCACGTGGTGCTGAAAATGCTATCAACAACTCCGATGGTCATTTTATTTTTCTCATCACAACAAAAGACAGGGCTTTGCGATACTCGGAACTTATCGGAGCCGAGTTTTACATTCTTAGTAACCCATAACTTTATTTCTTCAAGCGACAACGACTTGTCGTTATTGCCAATTTCTTCCCTGTCTGCTTTACCGCTAAAAGCATCGACCAAATTATAAGTGAATAAACCGTGTCCGTTTCCAAAAGAAGCATCTTCGATGGATATTTGGCCGGGACCTGTTGCCAACATTGTTATCTCTCCTACTTTTGTTTGTATAATGCTTGAGTTGAACACTTGTGAAGCATAGCCACCTGCTAATTCATTTGTTCTGCAGGCATCGAGTATCAATATCACTTCAGCTCCACGAGCAGTCAAAACCCCGATCCTGTTTTTCAGATGATACATATCGATAGCACCAAGGCTCAACATGTAGTTGTTTCCATCATTCGCTGCCTGGCAATCGGATAATAATAAATAATATTCATTCAGTCCTTTGACGGCATCACCATGTCCTGCAAAATAAATAAACACCCTGTCGCCTTTTTTCAATTGCTTATTACTGATCCGTGATATTGCCGACCAGAAATTGCCGGCATTCGCAGAGTCATTTTTCATAAGGAAAAGATTTTCCTGTTTTATTCTACCACCAGCACCTGATCGTAGTAATTCTGTAAAAAGATCGGCATCCCTGTCAGCATAACTCAAAGGCCTGATATAATTATATTTTGAAATGCCAACCACAATTGCATATACTTCTCCCTGCACAGGACTACTTTGCTGTGTAAAAACGGGTTGAGAAGAAAATAAGATCAATAAGCAAAGAGAAATTGAGTTCCTCTTCATTTGTAAGGTTTTTGATTATCCGAATCTTCTCTAAGTTATTGCTTTTTAAAGTCTCTTAGACCATCCTTTGTATAACCCCGGAAAATAATATCCGGTACATAGTTTGTTTCTTATAGTTTCACTTTACATTTTTTAACTTTAGTAAATGAACACTTCTCGTACTAAATCCTGAATTATGAGTTTAACATCCCGAAGAGACGTAATAAAAACATTGGCGCTTGGGACAGGTGGCCTTATCCTATCTCCCAAAATTTTACGATCAGCCAGTATTTATAAAAAAGATCGTTTAGGCATAGCATTAGTTGGACTTGGTTATTACAGTACCGATCTGTTAGCTCCTGCGTTACAACAAACAAAAAATTGTTATCTCGCAGGTATCGTGACAGGCACTCCTTCCAAAGCTGAGACATGGAAAGCAAAACACAACATTCCTGATAAGAACATTTATAACTACCAGAGTTTCGACCAGATCGCCAACAACGATGATATTGATGTTGTGTATGTAGTGCTTCCACCATCGATGCATAAAGAGTATGTAATAAGAGCAGCGAATGCCGGAAAGCATGTGTGGTGTGAAAAACCAATGGCGATGACGGCAACAGAATGCCAGGAGATGATGGATGCTTGTAATAAAAATAAAAGATCATTAGCTATCGGTTACAGGTTGCATCATGAACCTAATACACAGGAATACCGGCGCATCCTGAAACGAAAACTTTTAGGGAATGCAAAAAGTTTGGATTGTGCAGCAGGCTATAGGGATGATCGCACCGATCATTGGAAGCAAAAAAAAGAAATGGGCGGCGGCGTATTATATGATATGGGTGTTTATGCAATACAGGGTGCAAGATTAGGAACGAATATGGAACCTATCGCCATTATTTCAGCAAGTACTGCAACCAACAGACCAGAGATCTATAAAAATGGATTGGATGAAACAACTACTGCTGTGTTGGAATTTCCCGGCGGTGTGAAAGCATCTATCAGGACCAGCTTTGG
>DATHDP010000051.1:0-46952 GCA_035318985.1 Chitinophagaceae bacterium | reverse complement strand
CATCGTTAGAACTAAGATCGATCGCTACTGCAATTTTATTATAAGAAGGAACGGATACATTTTCGATAACTCCCGGTTGTGCATGAATTTCTTTGATAATAGGTTTTTGTTTTCGTTTACGAAGCGGGTAAACAGTTGCGACGACCAGTAGGCTGAGAAAAAATACCCCAGCCAGTATGATCACTGCTTTCCAAAAAACACTATTTGAAGTGGCAAAAAAGTCAGAAGCCTGCTCTACCACCATCCTTATATTTAAATAGACAAGAACAGCAGCAATTAAAGATGCAAGCACAATCACTAGAGGTTTGATCGCATATTTCCCCATAGCTGTTTTATCGCTGGTAAAGTGGATCAAAGGAATGATAGCAAACCCAAGTTGCAAACTCAGGATCACCTGGCTAAATACCAGCAGGCTATCGATATTATCTTCTCCATTTATTAAAATGACAATGACGGCGGGAATTATTGCGATAAGCCTTGTCATCAATCTTCTTACCCATGGTGCAATACGCAATTGTAAATACCCTTCCATTACTATTTGCCCGGCGAGTGTTCCGGTAATAGTTGAACTTTGTCCCGATGCTATCAATGCGATGGCAAAAAGTATCGGAGCAAATTTGGTTCCCAAAAAAGAGGGTAGTAGTTCATGCGCCACTTTTATTTCTGCTACATCTGTTCTGCCTGTTTTAAAAAAAGCAGTGGCTGCCAATACAAGTATTGCGGCGTTAACAAAGAAGGCAAGATTCAAAGCGATAGTGCTGTCGATAAAGTTTAGCTTCAACGCTCTTTTTATGCCCGCATCATCCCGTTTTATTTTTCTTGTTTGCACCAAGGCAGAATGCAAATACAAATTATGCGGCATTACCGTGGCACCGATAATTCCAATTGCTATATATAGTGCGGTATCATTTGGTATAGTAGGAACAAAACCTGTCACTACTTCACTTAATTGGGGTTTGACTAAAATTATTTCGATAAGAAATGAAATACCAATGACAGCAATAAGTGCAATGATAAAGGCTTCCATTTTACGGATGCCAAGACGTTGCAGGTATAAAAAAAGAAATGTATCAAGTACAGTAATTAATACCCCCCAGATAAGTGGTAAGCCAGTGAGTAATTGCAAACCTATTGCCATACCAAGTATTTCAGCAAGATCACATGCAGCAATTGCGATCTCTGCTAAAACATACAATGCATAATTAATATAGCGTGGATATGTTTCGCGGCTGGCTTGCGCCAGGTCCCTTCCCCTCACTATGCCCAATCTTGCCGATAAACTTTGTAATAAAAGAGCCATCAGGTTACTCATCAACAATACCCAGATAAGTTTATAACCAAACTGGCTGCCACCCGCAAGATCAGTAGCCCAGTTTCCCGGATCCATATAACCAACACTAACGAGATAGGCAGGACCGAAAAACGAAAGTATTTTTCTCCAACCCGGTCTTCTTGTACTGGTTGTATCTACTGTTTGGTGAACCTCACTTAGTGAAGGGTAGCTATGTAAGTTATCCATGTTTTACAAAAATGTTTTTAGCTAACTGATCACTTATGGTCATCAGCTTATTGTCTAATTTAATTTCCAGCGAATCGTCATAACTGAATTTTCTTTTTACAGCGATCGAAGCGCCGATGTTTATTTTTTTCTCATTCAAATGTTCCAGCAACAACCCGGATTGATTGGCGATAAAGCAGATCCGGGCCGTTTTATTAAGAGGCAATTCCTGTAAGCTTATTTGTTTTCCAGTTTCCATTTTCCCATTTGTATCGGGTATGGGGTCACCATGAGGATCAAATTTTGGCGAACCGAGATATTCATCCAGTTTATCTATTAATTTTTTACTGCTTACATGTTCCAGTTGCTCTGCTACTTCATGAACCTCGTCCCAACTAAATTTTAATTTCTCTGCTAAAAAATATTCCCATAAACGATGACGGCGTATTATGCTCAATGCCACCTTCTTTCCTTCAGGAGTTAACCGAAAACCCTGGTAGGGCTGATAATTAACCAGTTTGCGGTTTTTTAATTTTTTCATCATGTCGGTTATCGAAGCCGGCTTCGCTTTCAGTTTTTCGGCAAGCTCATTGGTAGACACGTTTTCGTCTTTGGTCTGTAAATGAAAGATCGTTTTCAGGTAATTCTCTTCACTGGTCGAAAAATTAAGCATGACTAAAAATAAATTTAGACAAACCTAAAAAATACTTCTTAGATTTCCAAGAAATTTTTCGTTGTGGCATAAAAATGGAAAGGTTTATATTCGATAACAATTTGAAGAATATGGTTCGGTATCTTGCCTGTTTGATCGTTGCTATTTATCTGTTTACGGGTTGTGGGAATAAGAAAAAGCCTTCGCTTTCCGGCACCGATGAGGTGGGTATCGGAGACTTTATTGAATCATTTGAATTGATAACTCCGCCGTATGAAGTGAACGATACTGCATTGAATAAAAAGGAAAAAGATTCACTACTCATCGCCGATAAAATATTTGCCCAATTTGTTCCGGATTCTGTACTGACAAAAGTTTTTGGTAAAAATGCAAAGCCAAAAATTTATATGGGTAAACGGGTGATGATAGAAAAGGAAATGTATTTATTTGCAAAGGCGATCACTGCAGACAAAAAAACTTTGCTTGTTCTTTGCTTTGATAAGGAAAATAAATTCAAAGATTATTTGCCATTGCTCGTGCAGGATAATGATCCTGCTACAACGCAAGTAAGCGGATTAGATCGCAGGCTATCATTTTACAAAACCATTTCCTTGAAACGGCCTGACGGCTCAAGTGCCGAAGGGAAAGAAGCGTTTAGCTATGATGATGAAGTCGGCAAGTTCCTTCTTATAATGACTGATCCTCTTGATGACAGGGTGCAGGAAGTCATTAACCCGATCGATACATTTAGCCGGAAAAATAAATTCTCCGCTGATTATATAAAAGATAAAATGAATCTTGTTTCCATCCGCGATGACAGTAAAGCCGGAAGAATAAATTTCTTTATTCATTTTGATCGCAATGATGGTGAATGTACAGGTGAACTAAAAGGAGTTGCAAATATTACCTCAGCTAATACAGCGGTCTATCAACAACCGGGTGATGCCTGCTCAATTCAATTTAATTTTTCAACCTCTTCTATTACTTTAAAAGAGATCCAGGCCTGTGGAGCTCACCGGGGTGTCAAATGTTCTTTCGATGGAAGTTATCCCCGAAAAAAAGAAGCGAAGCCGAAAACTCCTGTGAAACGAAAACCCTAATGATTGTTAGTTGCCGTCGTCTACAGTGCTTAATTTTCCCCTGCATGTGAATAATTTAATAAACTGATTGAATGTTCGTACACTTTCCTATGCCTATTTCCCGTTATTTTGTGCCCCGTGTAAAAACCACACAATATGAGTTTTAGAGAATTTAAAGTTCCTTACCCTTTTGATGAGAGATATTCGAAGAAGGTAGCCTATTTTTCAATGGAGTTTGCTACTCACCAGCCCCTTAAAATTTATAGCGGAGGTCTCGGATTTTTGTCCGGATCTCATTTGCGCAGTGCATATGAGCTCAGGCAAAATATGATCGGCGTTGGCATATTATGGAAGTACGGTTATTATGACCAGGCCCGCAACCAGGATCAAACACTGCAAGTGACCTGGATGGAAAAACAATATAGTTTTCTGAAAGATACCGGTATTAAATTCCAGATAACTGTGCATGAACACCCGGTTTGGGTTAAAGCATGGTATCTCGATCCTGAGATCTTTAAAACAGCTCCTTTATTTTTATTAAGCACTGATCTTCCTGAAAATGATTATGTGTCACAAACGATCACACATCGCTTATATGATGCGAACGTAGCAACGAAAGTGGCGCAATTTATTTTACTTGGTGTTGGTGGCGCTAAGTTGATCGATGAACTTGGTTTCAATCCTGATGTATATCATTTAAATGAAGCACACGGCATCTCTGCTGCATTTTATTTGTATAAAAAATATGAGAATGATCTGAAGGAAGTAAAGAAACGTCTTGTATTCACCACGCATACACCTGAAGAAGCAGGGAACGAAAAACATGATATTCATCTATGTCATAAAATGAGTTACTTCTGTGGACTGTCTGTTGATGAGGTAAAGAAATTAACGGGAAACAACGATGATATGTTCAATCATTCTCTTGTTGCTTTGCGGTTTGCAAGACTGGCTAACGGTGTTTCGCAATTGCATGGTGTTGTTTCGCGAGAAATGTGGAAGAAATATAGTGATATATGCCCGATCATTTCGATCACCAATTCGCAGAACTGGCGATACTGGGCAGATAAGCAGTTGTACAAATTCATGGAAGAAGGAAATGACTGGGCATTTGACGACAGGAAAAAACATTTAAAGAAAAGGGCGTTTGAAATTGTCGCTGATCAAACAGGAAAGGTCTTTGATCAAAATGTATTTACAATTGTATGGTCAAGAAGATTTGCAGGATATAAAAGAGCTGGGCTGATCGCAACTGAGGAAGAGCAGTTTGAAAGATTATTAAACGATAAAAAGTATCCTGTTCAAATTATTTGGGCCGGTAAGCCTTACCCGGTTGATTATCCTGCGATCTCTGAATTCAATCATCTTGTACATTTAAGTAAGAAGTATAATAATGTTGCTGTACTTGTTGGGTATGAACTCGGTCTTTCAAAAAGATTAAAGCAAGCCGGTGATGTTTGGTTAAATAACCCAAGAGTTCCAAGAGAAGCATCTGGTACAAGTGGAATGACAGCAGCGATGAATGGTTCTGTAAATTTTTCTACTGATGATGGATGGATCCCTGAATTCATCAATCATGGTCATAATGGTTTTGTAATTCCAAAAGCCGATTATGCGAACATGACGGTACAACAACAGGATGAATATGATCTTGAAAAATTGTATGAGATACTTTTAAAAGAAATTCTTCCCCTATACTACGAAAATTATGATACCTGGCGCATGGTAATAAAAAATGGGATGCGTGATGTTCGTTTCCAGTTTGATAGTAACCGCATGGCGCATGAGTACTACGAACTTTTGTACAAATAGCTTAATTAAAAGTGGATGTTTATTTTTATTAACTTTAGTTAATAAGTAATAAAATAACATGAGGAATAAGATCAAAGTTTTGACGATAGCCATTCTCTGTTGGCAAGGTTTATTTTCGCAAGACAACAATGTCGCTTACCCTTCTGCTGCTAAAACCCCCAGTTTTGAAATAGCAATAGGCCAGGCTGGGGCAATGCTTTTCGTCCCTGAAACATACTCTAAAATAGAAGGTTCGCCCTATCTTTCTACTGAATGGGCATACGCAAAAGTCAAGCTCGCAGACTCCAGGAAATTTGATAGTGTATTGGTCAAACTTGACCTCTATGAAAATAAAGTTCATTTTAAAGATGAAATGGGTCGTGCAAGAATGGTTGCAATAGACGTTAGGGAGGTTGAAATAAAAGATGTATCATCAAAATGGAATAATGCCCGGTTTGTATCAGGTTACGGAGAAAATATCCATGAATTTTACCAGGTAATAGCTGACGGAGCGAAGGCCGCCCTTCTTAAAAAAATGAATGTAATAGTTAAGATGACAAAAGATTTCAACAAGCCGGAAAAAAACAGCTTTGAGTTGCAAAACGCCTTATACATTTATTCAAAAGATGCCCTTTACGTAGAAAAGAAAAACTGTTTATCTACAGTCCCTGCTTTTAAGGACGACAATAAAATAACGGCCTTTATTTCTTCAAACGATATTAAATGTAATAAGGAAAATGACATGGCAAAGCTGGTCAATTATTACAATTCTTACTGACAAAATTTATTCGAAACGTTTTAACAGGTCTTCAGAATTTATTGTGTTTGGAAAAAATGCAGCAATTTTTTTAATTACTCCTTCCACTAATGCATCAGGACAGGAAGCGCCACTTGTTATTAGAATCTTTACGGGCTTTTTGTTGGGTAAATAATCAGCGGTAAGGATTTCTTCTTTTGTATGAAAATTATAATGCAGTATTTCTTTTGCTGAAAGAATTTTTTCTTCGCTGCTGATAAAATAAGTGGGTAATTTTTCTTCGCATAGCTCTACGAGATGCGAAGTGTTGGATGAATTATATCCGCCAACAACTATGGCAAGATCAGCATCTGTTTCCAGCATTCCTGAAACTGCTTGTTGATTTTCTAATGTTGCATAGCAAAGTGTATCTCTGGTATCAGCAAATCTTTCGTCAACATTTGCCGTCGTTAATTTATATTTTTCTATCATCACCTGCTTTAGATAGTCGGCAATAGCCTGCGTATCGCTTGCCAGCATGGTTGTTTGATTCACTACACCAATACGTTCAAGATCTTTTGTTGCATCAAAGTTTTCAGAGAATTGATCTTTGAACTCTTCGTAGAATTGTTCTGTAGGTTTTTCCCCGGCAATATATTTTCCCAGCTCTATTGTTTGCTCCATATCTTTTACAACAACAGATGGCGCATTTGCTGAAGCATGAGAAAAAGTGGCTCTTGTTTCTTCATGATTTGGTTTGCCATGAATTATGATCGTATAATTCTTTTTAGCGATCTGCTCACTTCGGTTCCATACTTTTTCAACAAACGGGCAGGTAGTATTATATTTTTCTGTTTGAATTCCGAGCCCATTTAATTTCTTTTCCAATTGAAGGGTGGTACCAAAAGCCGGAATGATAACAATATCATCCGCAGTTAATTCATCAAAAGATATTAGTTGTTTGCCATAATTATCCTGCATAAACTGAACACCATGACTCTGTAAGTCTGCATTCACTTGCGGATTATGGATCATTTCACTTAATAAAAAGATCCTTTTACCCGGATTTTCTTCAACGGTTCTGAAAGCAATTTCAATCGCATTCTCAACGCCATAGCAAAAACCAAAATGGCGGGCCAGGTAGATCTGTAATGGACCAAGATCAAGAAGGGTAGGAGTAAAATCTTTTTTCATCTTATCCTGTTCCTTTCTCTTCTTTTTGATGGCTGTGATGAGAGGGCTGCGATATATGATAGGTACGTCGAAACTTTTCATTCGTGCAAAGATAGTTTTTTGAACCACAGAGACGCAACTGTAAAATCCATCATCTCGTTCAGTGATTCTTGCTCGCAATCGAGTTAGCGAAAACTTATACCATTCAACAAATTTGAAAACTAAAAGTATTGAAAAGACCTTAATTTGCAGCTCCTAAATATTCAACAATTACACTTAACTACAGTTTATGAAAACAGTTTTGTTCTCGATCATTTCATTGTTAATTATTATTTCCACAAGTGCCCAGGATGCATTGACTGTAAATGATTATCAAAAAGCAGAGAATCAATTGAGCTATAACACGCAGAAATATGTTGACCGCGGCAATGTTTCTCCAAACTGGATGCCCGGCGATAAATTCTGGTACCGTGTACTAACACCATCAGGAAGTGAGTTTGTTTTAGTAGATGCTGCAAAAGGAACCCGTACCGTTGCATTTGATCATGAAAAATTAGCAGCTTCGCTTTCTACCGCCACAAGTAAAAAATATACAGGCTCCATGTTGCCCTTCCAGGTTATCAATTATGCAGCAGATGGAAGATCTATAACTTTTCGTACAGATGGCAAACAGTGGAAATATGATCTGCAAAATTCCGCTCTTGCTGCCGACACTACTAAGGCGCTGGAAAATGCTCAGCGTTCCGGCGGATTTGGCCGTGGTAATCGTGGTAATGAAGTTTTATCTCCCGATAGAACTAAGGCCGTCTTTATTAAGGATTATAATCTTTGGGTAAGAGATGTAAAATCAGGCGAACTAAAACAATTGACATTTGATGGCATAAAAGATTTTGGTTATGCTACCGACAACGCAGGTTGGACAAATAGTGATGGAGCTATAGTTCGCTGGTCACCTGATTCAAAAAAGATCGCCACATTTAAACAAGATCAGCGAAATGTCGGCGATATGTATCTTGCTTCTACTAATGTTGGTCATCCGACATTGAGATCATGGAAGTATCCGTTGCCGGGTGATAAAGATATTCCGATGATCTCCCGTTGTGTTATAAATGTTGATGATGCAAAAGTGATCATGTTCAATATTCCTCCCGACCCACACAGGGCTTCTTTAAGTGATGATATTTCAAGCAGTGGAACATTTGATGATATAGATTGGAACCTCGATGGAACTGAAGTTGCATTTCTTTCTACTTCAAGAGATCATAAACAGGAAAAATTTCGCATTGCAAATGCAGCAACAGGAGAAGTTCGTGAAGTGTTTGAAGAAGTAGTGCCTACACAATATGAATCAGGCTGGGGCTCTATCAATTGGAGATATCTTCCAAAAACAAAAGAGATCATTTGGTTCTCCGAAAGAGATGATTGGGGACATCTTTATTTATATGATGCAACAACAGGGAAAGTAAAAAATCAGATTACAAAAGGCAATTGGGTGGTAACACGACTCGTAAGGGTAGATGAAAAGAACCGGTTATTATATTTTATGGCCAATGGCACACAACCTGAGAATCCTTATTTCAGCCAGTTTTATAAAATTGGTTTTGATGGAAAAAATCTGACATTACTTACTCCGGGTGCAGGTACGCATTCAGTTAGTTTTTCACCATCAGAAAATTATTTTATTGATACATATTCAAAACCAGATGTACCATCTGTTACTGTTTTGCGTGATATGAATGGAAAACAGATCACTGAATTGGAAAAAACAGATGTATCAAGATTAAAAGCTGCAGGATGGAAACCACCAACACCTTTTTCTGTAAAATCTGCTAATGGGAAAACTGAAGTGTATGGTCTCATGTTCACACCAACTAATCTTGATCCAAATAGAAAGTATCCGGTTGTTGACTATATCTATCCCGGTCCACAAAGTGGAAGTGTGGGTAGCTGGGGCTTTAGTGCAGCAAGGGGAGATCACCAGGCACTGGCCGAATTAGGATTTGTTGTTGTACTTATTGAAGGCACTGGCAATCCAAATCGTTCAAAAAGTTTTCATGATGCCTATTGGCCCGATATGAGTACAAACACTTTGCCTGACCAGATAGCAGGTATTCGTCAATTATCGCAACGCTATTCTTATATCGATACAAACAAAGTTGGTATCTGGGGACACTCAGGTGGTGGCTTCGCAACTGCGGCTGCCATGTTTCGCTATCCTGATTTTTTCAAAGTTGGCATTTCAGAATCCGGTAATCATGATAACCGTAATTACGAAGATGATTGGGGCGAACGTTATATCGGTTTGCTAACGAAAAATCCTGATGGTACAGATAATTATACGGCGCAGGCTAACCAGACCTATGCAAAGAATTTAAAAGGAAAGCTGATGCTTGCACATGGCCTGATGGATAATAACGTACCGCCTTATAATACAATGCTGGTAGTCGAGGCATTGACAAAAGCAAACAAGGATTATGATCTTGTTGTTTTTCCAAATGCCGGTCATGGTTTCGGGGCAGATTCACCATACATGATGCGCCGCCGCTGGGATTATTTTGTAAAAAATCTATTGGGCAAAGAGCCGCCACCAAATTATAAATTAGAAACAAAGACCGATCCGAGGAATGGGGGACAGTTAGCGTTTTAATTCACCTGCGAGTCCCGATTTATCGGGACGAAGCAATCTCATCATATTTAAAGACCAATCTTTATAGGTTGGTCTTTTTTATTTACCTGTACTCCGAAGCTTTAGCGTAGGAGTATGTACTTAGCTGCATTACTACTATTTAGCTTTCGTTGCGTCGCACTCTTGTACGTTCCGAAATTCTATTCGGCACATTTGAAATTACATCATGAATCAAGAATACAAGATCAACTGCGTACACCGAAACAATGCTACTGTTTTCTGATTCTCTTTACTCTTAACTATCACATCCCAAACCTGCGTTGTCTGTCCTGCATGTTGCAAAATTGCTTCTGCTATTATAAAACCGCTTTTTGTTGAACCCAGGAAATTCGATTTTAATTCTATGGTGGTAAAAGATTTTGCAAGCATGGGTAAATTATAAAGGCAAGCATAGCCAGCAATGGTGTCTGCCAATGTAACTATACTCCCTGCATGCAAGTATCCATTCGGAGCGAATAGCGATCTCTTAACTTCCATTTGTGCAGTAGCTAAGTTGGTTGATACACTTAAAACTTCAATACCAAGAAGCCCGGGGAAAAAGTCAGCTCCAAATTTTGAGAAATCTGTTTTCTTGTAGTCCATTTGAGATTTTTATTTTATCACCGGCTCGGGTGCATCTTCAAACTTTTTATATTTTCCCAACATCTGCCCAACTATACGGGTCATGGGCATAATTGTTTTTTTGACAAAAGCAGGAATTTCAGGAATATCATATTCTTTTGAATAACGTGTTATAAGATATGCTGCATCAAATTTTTCAGGTTGAATATTTCCTGATTTTTTTTGTGCATCATAAAGAGCCGAAAGAAAAAAGACGATCGTATTGGCTGGCTTTACCCAACCCATGCAATTAAGTATGTCATCTCCTGCATTCCAAAAACGATGAGGAGTACCACGTTTAAAGGAAACAGTCTCACCTTCATTTGCATATTGTTTCTCTTGCCCCATCACCTGGTATCCAATTTTTCCTTCTACTACAGTTAATGATTCATCCTGCAGAAAATGTGTATGCATTATAGGGCCATGCCCGGGTGTAACAAAATTTTCTACGATCGCTCTATCACCATCAGGTTCTTGTTGTACTGAATGAAAAATTATTTTTTCACCAAGACCGTTTTCGATCGTGTGTGGATAGATTATTTTCATGGTGTTTTCTAGATAATAATTTCAAACAAGATAACTAAATCTTTAAAAGATCTGTTTTCCTATTTGGCACCGGCATTTCTAAGAACTTTTTCAACTTCAGCATGTCCTTTTTTCTTTGCCCATGCAAGCGGTGTAGCCCAGGAAGCGCCAGATTTATTAATGTCTGCACCTTTTGAAAGTAAGTAGTTAACCATTTCAACATGTCCCCATCTTGCGCCCATTCCTAAAGGAGTTGATCGGTATTCTTCTTCTACAGGATCTAAATCTGCTCCGTATTTTAGAAGTAATTCTGCTTTTTTAATATCGCCTTTTTGTGCCATGTCATGTAACAGTGTAACATGATGCCAGCTCATTGTATTTGGATTCATTCCTTTTTCCATCATATATGTGGCGCCATCCAGTCTTTCAAAATAATAGAACTGTACCCATTTTAAAATAGCCGGAGCTTTTGCTCCATGATTCATTAATAGATCGATCATCTTTTGGTTATACTCTTTAGCTGCAAAAACCAAGATCCCTTCACCCCAGAAATAGGTTTCATCCTTTGCAAATTCAGGATGTTCTTTTAATATCTTTTCTGTTTTATCAAGACTTCCTTTATCCACCGCTTCCTGGAATTCTAATTGCAGATCAGTTCTGTTGTAAATGATCTCTCCGTTATCTCCTTTAAACTTTTGTTTTAATGGGTCATTCGAATACTGATCTAATAAGAATGCGATCTCGTTATAATTCCTGTCTTCTGCGATCGTTTTTAATGAGTCTTGAAATGGATAGATCCTATACTTAGGAGCATGTGCTCCGTTATCTAGTAAATATTTTACTAACTCAACATGCCCCTCACCAACTGCAAAATGGATAGGTGGTGTATAATTGTATTGCGCATAAATTAACTCGGGACATTGTTTGACCAAATGTTTAACCTCATCTAAATTTCCATTTCTGCTTGCAACAAGAATATTCCAAACTTTTGTTGTTGTAGAAACAACATCGTTGGATAACTTCATCGGCAAGTTTAGTTTCATTTCATGAGGCTGTATCATTATGTTATTTTAGTCCCTGCACTTTTTAGTTTGCTTCGGCCCCGATAAAATCGGGGCCTCGCAATGACGGAGACTCCGTGATTTTGTTTTTCTTCTTCCTGCAGCGAAGCCCTCTTCAGTCTTTCGGTGTCTTCGTCATTGCGAGGCGACCTATGAGTAAACTGACAATTTAAGTTATGAAAGCCGAAGCAATCTGGATTTATTACGATCCCTTATTTCTTTTCATCTTCCAAATTATACCGCATTTCCAAAATATATCTTGAAAAGCCGATCTTCTCATAAGCTTTAATCGCAGAAGCATTATCATAATAAACTTCCAAACTAAATTCAGTAATGTTTTGCGATACCGCCCAATCTTTCAAAACATCCATAATTTTTTTATTGATTCCCTGTCCTCTGTATTCTGGTACTACATACATAAAACCTAAATATGCATGGTGATTATGTTTCAAAAAATGTCTGGACTTATCAATGCGTGCATAACCCGAAGCGATGATCTTATTGTCTGCTTCAGCAACAACCACTTCAGCAAGCGGAGAAGTTAGCAGCGATTTCAGATCATAGTAAGTAATAGGGTCAGGTTTTAAAGTTGGATCAAATGGTCGCTCCGCTTTTATCAGGTCTTGCTCAAAAACCATCAGTTGGTCCAAATCAAGCAACGACGCCTTTCTTATTTTAATCTCAATCATAGTGATTACCTTGTATTAAAAGTGGGGAAATCTTGCCCCACAAAATAGCATTTTTACTGTGGTATAGGGTTCTTACAATTAATATGCAA
The DNA here is from genome assembly GCA_035318985.1 of Chitinophagaceae bacterium. Taxonomy (GTDB): domain Bacteria; phylum Bacteroidota; class Bacteroidia; order Chitinophagales; family Chitinophagaceae; genus VBAS01. The sequence goes on along the minus strand of DATHDP010000051.1, from coordinate 34,373 downwards.
ATAGCAAGTTCGGACATTGTCTTTTATTCCATATTTTTTTCATGAATTGTTTTATCCAATAAAAAAGAAAATACATTTATAGCCTATTCTCTTATTTAATGATTTGACTATATGAATTCATTGCCTAAAAGTAAAACGGGAATTAGTGGACTTGATGAAATAACCATGGGAGGAATTCCAAAAGGGAGACCTACACTTATCTGTGGCGGACCGGGATGCGGGAAGACGCTTTTTTCAATTTCATTCCTTATAAACGGGGCTACACGTTTCAAAGAGCCGGGAGTGTTTATTACTTTCGAGGAAAAAGCTGAAGAGCTTACAATGAATGTAGCCTCCCTTGGCTTTGACCTGGATAAATTGCAGAAAGAAAAAAAACTAAGGCTTGATTATATACGCATTGAAAGAAGTGAGATAGAAGAAACAGGCGAGTATGATCTTGAGGGTTTATTTATAAGACTGGAACATGCGATTGATAGCATTGGAGCAAAAAGAGTTGTGCTTGACACGATAGAAAATCTATTTGCAGGATTAACAAACCAGGGAATTCTTCGGGCAGAGCTTCGTCGACTTTTTCTTTGGCTAAAAGACAAAGGTGTTACTGCTATTGTTACCGGCGAACAAGGTGATGGTAAACTTACACGCCATGGCCTGGAAGAATATGTTTCTGATTGTGTCATCTTATTAGATCATCGTGTGATAAACCAGATCTCAACACGCAGATTACGTATTGTAAAATACCGGGGTTCGGCACACGCCACTAATGAATTTCCTTTTTTAATTGATGAAGACGGCATTTCAGTTTTACCCGTAACTTCTTTAAAACTTAACAGGGCAGTTTCATCAGAAAGAATAAGCACTGGTATGCCGACTCTTGATGAAATGTTTAGCGGAAGAGGTTTTTATCGCGGCAGCAGTATTCTTGTGTCAGGTATGGCAGGTACTGGAAAGACAAGTATAGCTGCTTACTTTGTCAATGAAGCCTGTAAGCGAAATGAAAAAGCAATATATTTTGCATTTGAGGAATCGCCACCCCAAATCATTCGCAACATGAGATCGATCGGGCTAAATCTTGAGCCGTATGTAAAAAAAGGATTGTTACAATTTCATTCAGCCCGCCCTGCTTTGCATGGCCTTGAAATGCATCTTTCGACTATTTATAAAATTGTAAGAGAATTCAAACCAACTACAGTAGTACTTGATCCGATCACAAATCTTGTTTCTGTGGGGTTGGTCAATGAAGTGAACTCAATGTTGCTGCGCCTGATCGATTTTTTACAGGGAGAAGGCATTACTGTTATGCTGACAGCCTTAATGAAAGTGATGGATGAACGAATGGATGAAGGAGTTTCTTCTTTGGTAGATACATGGATCAATTTAAAAGATATAGAATCAAATGGCGAACGTAACAGGGTTTTATCTATAATGAAAGCCCGGGGAATGAAACACTCCAACCAGGTAAGAGAATTTATAATTTCAAATCGCGGTTTGACCCTTGTCGAAGTTTACCTTGGGCCAAAAGGAATTCTTCTTGGTTCAGAAAGAAAGGAACAAGAATTGCAGAAGCTAAAGGGCCAGGAATTGAAAGATCAGGAAGACAGGAAGGAGATGGCTCGCAGAAGACAGGAAAACGGAGTTATCAGGCAACCAAAACAAAAGATCTGAAAATAAACCATGGCAAAAAAGCAAAATACATGGGAGCTGCGACTTTATGTTGCAGGCAAAACACCCAAGTCAGTAACTGCTTTAAAAAATCTTCAGAAATATTGCGAGACCCATTTAAAGGGGCAATATAAAATTGAAGTAGTGGACCTCTTGGTACATCCACAATTGGCGGAAGGCGACCAGATATTTGCCATTCCAACACTGGTGAGAAAAGTACCTGTACCCATTCGAAAAATAATTGGTGACCTTTCAAATGAAGAAAAAGTACTTGTAGGCTTAAATATCCGCCCGGTGAAACAATTAATGCAATGAAGCAAAACTCAGTAAATGGAAATGGTAAGAGCAAAAGCAATGATGATCCTTATGTTTTCCGTTTGTATGTGACAGGGGCTTCTCCCAATTCTCTTCGGGCTATTGCAAACACAAGAGAATTATGCGAAGAACATTTTAATGATAATTACGAATTGGAAATAATTGATGTGCATCAGCAACCATCTGTTGCGAAACAAGAGAACATTATTGCATTGCCTTTGCTTATAAAAAAGCATCCCTTGCCCGAGAAGCGATTGATCGGAGATATGTCTGATATGGAGAGGGTACTTAAAAGTATTGGAGTATCAAATGGCGGTTTATAAATGAAAGAAACAAAAACTTACGAAGAACTTTTGGAGGAATTGGAAGATCTAAGTTTCCAACTTAAAGAAGCCAATGAAACGATCCATGCTATTCGTACAGGGCAGATAGATGCATTGGTGGTGGAAACGGAAGATGGCCCTCAATTATATACATTAAAAAGCGCTGATCATACTTATCGGGTGTTCATTGAAAAAATGAAAGAAGGGGCAGTTACGCTTAACAACAAGGGAATTATTTTATATTGTAACTCGCAGTTTGCAGATATGATAAATATGCCATTGGCAAGGGTTATTGGCTTGCCAATTATGGATTTTATTCCCGATCAGAGCAAGAGCAGGTTTAAAAATATAATAGAACAAGGATGGGAGACTGATAGCAAAGGAGAAATATTTTTAAAGAACAAGAATGAAATGCCGGTACCTTTTTTACTATCTGTTACATCCCTGGAGCTGGATGAAGGAATAGCGTTAAGCATTATTCTTACTGATCTTACTATTCAAAAGGAAAACGAAAAGCAATTGCAATTAAAAAATCAGCAATTGGAAGAAGCAAAGTTAGCAGCTTACAAAATGAACGAAGAGCTGGAGAATATTGTTGAGGAAAGAACAAAAGACCTGCTGGTAAGCCGTGAATATTTCAAATTTTTAGCTGATAATATACCTGTGATAATATGGACTTCTGATATTGAGGGAAAACTTGATTATGTTAACTGCCGATGGGTTGAATACACAGGTTTTGATGTTGAGGAATCAAAAACAAAACGAGATGAGTTGATACATAAAGATGACCTGGAAAGAAATATTACAGAGTGGCAAACAGCCTTAAAGGAAAAGAGAAAATATGAAGGCGAATTCCGGCTTAAAAGAACAACTGACGGAGCTTATCGATGGCATTATTCACAAGCTATACCATTTAAAGATAAACATGGAAATATAACTGCATGGATTGGAACAAATATCGATGTAGATGATCAGAAAAAAGAGCTGGAGAAAAAAGATGAGTTTATCGGCGTAGCTAGTCATGAGTTAAAAACTCCGTTAACAAGCCTGAAAGGATATATTCAATTAATGGAATTCCAGGATAACTTATCTGAAGCGGCTAAGATATATGTTACAAAAGCAACTTCTTCCATAAACAAACTCCAACATTTGATAGATGAACTACTGGATGCAAGTAAGATAAAAGCCGGTAAATTTAAATTTCAAAAACATGAATTTAATCTAACGGAACTTGTATCTCTAATTGTTGAGAATTGTACCTATATGTACCCGGCATATAAAATAAAAAAGGAATTGCAGGAAGATATCATGGTCTATGGAAATGATGAACGGATAGAACAGGTGTTAATGAATTTAATAAACAATGCAGTTAAATATTCTCCCCATATAAAGGAGATCGTCATTCGTGCTGAAAAAAATAAAGAGTCAGCGGTCGTATCGGTGATAGATTTTGGGATAGGTATGGTCAATTCTGACCAGGAACTGGTTTTTGAAAGATTTTACAGGGCAAACGATCATGAATCAACTATGCCGGGTCTTGGCATGGGACTTTATATTTCATCAGAGATCATAAAAGAACACAATGGAGAAATAAATGTAAAAAGTAAATTGAATGAAGGTTCTGTGTTCTCTTTTTCATTGCCACTTGCAACTAAAGTTGAGTCAACTTCGATGTAGAAACTGAAAAATCTCACATATGTAAAAGACTGTCTGCAATATTTTTATGTTACTTTCGTTATTTTAGATTGAAATATTTCTGGTTTAATTTTTGGAATTCAAATACTCTATGAAACAGGAAGCCGTACCGCCTTCACAAACAAGGTCAAAGACAATAGTTCAGAAAATTCTGTTTGCTGCAATTGCAATCCTTTTTTTGGTTTTGATCTTTTCCTATTATCCTTTTCTCAAAAAATCATCGGTAAGTACAGCTATTGTTCCAAACAAAACGGATACTAGCGAAGCCGAAATAGCGCCTAAGCGATTCGAGCCGACATTATCTTATAAAGAGAAAATGGGTCATATCATTAATGGTGATTCTTCCGGCAAATGGAAAATGAAAGAATCTGAACCATTGCCTGGCGCCATTCTTCCTTATAAAAGAATTATTGCTTTTTATGGTAACCTGTATTCAAAGAATATGGGCATCTTAGGCGAACTACCTAAGCAAGAAGTGTTGGATAAACTGCAGAAGGAAGCAAAGGCCTGGGAAGAAGCTGATACTTTTATGCAAGTGCAACCGGCACTTCACTATATCGCTGTAACTGCGCAGATGCTCCCCGGAAAAGGAAATAAATACAGGCTTCGTATGCCTTTTTCTCAAATTGATTCAGTGTTGAAAATGGCGGAGAAGATCAATGCCATTGTTTTTCTTGATATACAAGTTGCATTAAGCACATTAGAAGAAGAAGTTCCGCAGCTTGAAAAATATCTTAAGTTACCGAATGTACATCTCGGGATCGATCCGGAATTTTCTATGAAAGGTGGACAAAAACCCGGTTCAGTGGTTGGCAGCTTTGATGCCGCTGATGTTAATTATGTGAGTGCATACTTACAAAAACTCGTAAAAGATAATAACCTGCCCCCAAAAGTTTTGGTGGTGCATCGTTTTACACAGGGCATGGTGAAAAATTACAAAAGCATTAAAACAATGCCCGAGGTGCAGGTTGTAATGCATATGGATGGATGGGGGTTCCCGGCGAAGAAGATCAATACTTACAAACAGTTTATTTATAAAGAGCCTGTTGAATTTACAGGATTCAAACTTTTTTATAAAAATGATACAAAGGGCAATGGCCGATTACTTACTCACAAGGAAATTTTGAATTTGAAACCACAGCCTGTTTATATACAGTATCAATAAATTTTCCTGAGAAATATTTATTAAGCGATCTGCATTGTTACTATCGACATCGTTGTGTCACTCCCTTGTACTTTCTGTTCGCTATTCAGCAATGTGGGAATGTCTTTTTTAGTTTGCTTCGGCTTGCCGTTGACAATCCAAAAATTCTACTTTTCTATCGGCAAGCCTCGCAATGACGAATCCTATGGGTTTTAAAGTTTTTCTTATTCTTTTGGAGTCTCGTCATTGCGAGGCCGTTTTTTTAAATTGCATCAATTTAGACAATGCAGGCCGAAGCAATCTAATATTTAATTGAATTTACTAAAGACGAAGTTTTACTTTGCCCAATCCGGCACAGGTGTGTTAGTATTGAATAGCTCATCAATGTAATAAGGCCTTTTATACCGGAAATCACAAGTGCTACCGATATTGTATACACACGGAGAGTACAAAGCGATGTCATCAGGATACATAATTGTTTTGGCGTCTCCTTTTGGCATCAGGCTCGAATCATGCTCTCTTCCAAGTATACAATGTCCCAATTCGTGAAAAATAAGGCACTCAAGTTGGGCAGTGTTCTGCCAGCATTTATGTGTATTAAATAAAATGATCCTTTGTATATCATTTTGCTTAGAAGTTACATTTGAAGTAGCGCAGTATTGTAATGACAAAGTAGAGTCATATTTTATTATCAGGTTATCGATGCTGATACTTTCACCTCTTGTCTTAGCTTCTGCGATGAATTGTTTTACATAAGGTTCAAATTCTGTCGGAACATTGTATACAAAATTTAAATTTTCATTCTTCTTACACCCGAGAGAGAGAATTATACAAGCTATCAGTATTTTCCGCAGCATATACTAAATTACAAAAGAATCAAATGGGTAACTTAAAGAATATTTTTGATCCATCCTCCATCAACTGCCAGGGAAACACCTGTGATATAACCAGCTCTTTCGCTTGCTAAAAATGTAACGGCTGCTGCAAATTCTTCTGGTGTTCCGAAACGCCCCAATGGTATTTCATTTTTTGCATTGGCAAATGATGAATTCTTCTCAACTAATTTTTTTAATCTATCTGTTTCTGTATAACCGGGCATTACATTGTTGACAGTAATATTATGAATACCCATTTCATTAGAAAGTGTTTTCATTAAGCCGGCAACGGAAGCTCTTACCGAATTTGATAGCACAAGGTTATTAACCGGTTGTTTTACCGCCTGCGATGTAATAGCAATGATCCGTCCCCAGCGTTGTTGTTTCATGCCGGGTAAAAATCCTTTGATCAATCCAATAACACTTAGAAGCAGGCTTTGATATGTTTTATCCCAATCCTCTTGTTTAAAATCTTCAAACTTTCCGGAAGGAGGACCACCGGTATTGGTAATTAAAATATCTACACGACCATAAACTTGTAACGAATCTTTAATGATCTGTTCCCTTTCATCATGGTTCGATAGATCTCCGGCAAGAGCCAGCACCTCACTGCCACTTATTTTTTCAATCTCGAGTTTTGTGTTTTCAAGATTTTCTTTATTACGGCCATTTATAATAAGTTTAGCTCCTTCTTTTGCAAGTTCAATTGCAACAGCTTTTCCAAGTCCCTGGCTTGAGGCAGCAACGAAGGCCGTTTTATTTTTTAATCCGAGTTCCATATTTCTATTTTCTTAAATAATCATCAGTTTTATCTAACCAATCCTGGCGGGGCGGTGCCCATGTATCTATTTCTTCCACATCACCGATCATCAGTGCTTCATGCGGAAGGTTTGATGGAATGACAACAACATCGCCCGGATAAAGATCCATTGTTTGTTCTTTATTTTCTCCAAACCAAAAACGCATTTTTCCTGACACAAGCTGGGTCACCTGTTCATGTACATGATGATGAAGTGGCACCACAAAGCCATCTTTAAATTTCATTTTGGCGATCATCAACTTTTCACCGGAAATAATTTTTCGGGCCATGGAGGGATTCACATCTTCTGTTGGAACAGTTTCCCAATTTAATTTGTTTACCATGAGCAATAATGAATGATTTAATATTTAAATAATGATCGGTCGCATAAATATACTCACTTTGGTTATCGTTACCGAACTTCATATTTTCACAAGCAATCTAACTTAAGATCAATGATGAAAAACTCTTTCACCCCGGTAGCATGGGCACATCATACTAATATTTATGAGGTCAATATTCGCCAGTATAGTCATGAAGGAACGTTAAATGCATTTGCTGAACATTTACCCCGGCTGAAAGATATGGGAGTGGAGACGCTTTGGTTCATGCCATTGCAGCCTATTGGTAAATTACACCGTAAAGGAATACTTGGAAGTTATTATTCTATTAGCGATTATATTTCTTTAAATCCTGAATATGGCGTGCTGGAAGATTTTAAATCATTAGTTGAAGAGGCGCATCGCTATAATATGAAAGTGATCATTGATTGGGTGGCAAATCACACATCGTGGGATCATGTATGGACACAAACTCATCCGGATTTTTTTTCAAAAAATGAATATGGCGGTTTTCGTCCACCCTATCCTGATTGGGAAGATGTTATTCATTTAAATTATGAGAGTAAGGAATTATGGCTTGCAATGGTGAATGCCATGAAGTTTTGGGTAAAGAGTTTTGATATCGATGGTTTCCGTTGTGATATGGCACACCTGGTGCCGCTGGATTTTTGGGAGTATGCCAGAACGGAACTTGATAATGAAAAGAAATTATTTTGGTTGGCAGAAACAGAAGAAGCTAATTATCATGAAGCGTTTGATGCAAGTTATACCTGGGAATTTCTTCACGCAATGGAATCTTATTGGAAAAGAGAAACCAATATTCATGGTCTTGATACAGTTTTGCGACGCTATGAAAATGCTTTTCCTAAAAATGCGATAAGGATGCTCTTTACATCCAATCATGATGAGAACTCACACAGCGGGAGTGAATATGAAAGAATGGGACATGCAGCAAAAGCTTTTGCTGTTCTTTGCGCTACATGGAATGGAATTCCTTTGATCTATAGTGGGCAGGAGTTACCTAATTCACAACGACTGAGATTTTTTGAAAAAGATGAGATACAATGGACGGGGAATTTTGGGCTGCATAATTTTTATAAAACATTACTGGAGCTTCATCGTGATCACCCGGCATTGCGTGCTGCTGATGAAAATGTAAGGACATACAGGATCTTAACCTCTGAGGATGAAAAAATATTTTCATACCTGCGTAAAACCGGAGAGAAAGAAGTTCTTGTTATTTTAAATCTATCTGCAATAGACGACCTGCATTTTGAAATATCGGGAGAGAACGTTTCAGGTATTTACAGAAATGTTTTTACAGGTGATGTTTTTGATCTTACTGACAATAGGAGCCTGGCAATGAAAGCATGGGACTATTTAGTTTTTGAAAAATAAAAAACCGTCCCAGTTACGAGACGGTTTATGATTCTATTGTTTATTGTTTTAGTCAGTCAAGTCAAGTGGATAAGTATAGCTTCCTCTGAATCCCGGATAAAATCCTTCAAGTTTTACCGTGCCAACTGCACTGCTAAGAATTTTGCTCAATTCATCTATTGATTTAATTGCTCTGCCATTCACACTTGTGATCACAAAACCTTCATCCATTTTTGTCTCACTTAATTTGCCGCCTTCTCTGATCTTCTTTACAACTACACCACCCGTTACATCGTATTCATCAGCTTTCTTTGAATCCAGATTAGCAAGTTCTGCGCCGATAATATCGCCTGCGGTATTAGCTACTTCTACAGCACTTACTTTAGCTTTCAATGTAACAGTAGTGTTGTATTCTTTACCGCTACGCAGATAAGACATCTGTACTTTATCGTTCGGTCTGAAACTGGCTATTTGTGCACTCATTTCAATTCCGCTTGAAACAGGAGTGTTATTTACTTTAGTAATGATATCGCCTTTCTTTATACCAGCTGCATAAGCGCCACCGTCTGTAGGAACTGCTGATACATAAACACCTTCATTTTCTTTAACGCCAAGCTCCTTCATTTGATCTTCACTAAGGTTGCTGGCATATTGAATACCGAGATAACCTCTTTGTACATCGCCAAACTCCACTATATCATTAACGATCTTCTTTGCTATGTTTACAGGTATAGCGAAAGAGTAACCGGCATAAGTACCATTCGGTGCTAAGATCGCCGAGTTAATACCAACCAGTTTACCATCTGTGGTCACCAATGCGCCACCACTGTTTCCCTGGTTTACTGCAGCATCTGTTTGTATAAATGATTCTACAGGGGAAACGTTGGTACCCCTTGTTTGTCTTTCATTAATTCCAATACTTCTTCCTTTCGCACTAACGATACCGGCTGTAACAGTTGTTTCCAATGTAAGTGGATATCCGATCGCAAGCACCCATTGTCCAAGTTTTACCTCATCAGAATTGCCATAAACCATATAAGGTAATCCAGCTCCATCAATTTTTAAGACTGCAATGTCGCTGCTTGGATCTTTACCGATCAGTCTTGCTTTGTAAGTTTTCTTATTATGGAGTGTTACCATTATTTCACCGGCCACACCACCATTTTGATCACTAATAACGTGATTGTTGGTAACAATATAACCGTCATCGCTGATCAATACTCCGCTACCGGAAGCTCTTTGTTCCGGGATCATCTGAGGACCGAAATTAAAAAACTGATCAAACAAATCATCAATTCCACCGCGGCTACGGTTATTACTACGGGGAAGTTCGTTACTAACTTTTTGAGCTGCTATTTTTGTTTTAATATGAACAACAGCCTGGACAGAAGTACTAGCGGCTTGAGTAAAGTCTATGTTGGTAGGAGAATTCGCTATATTGCCATCGAAGAAACCTGCATAATTGGCAGGCACCTTTGTCTCTGATTGAATTGCTACAAAGTCTTTATGCGCAAATTTTGAATAACCCCATACACTAGCAAGAGCAGATCCACTGCTGATTGCCACAATTAAAAGCACATTTTTAAATTTCATGGTGTTAATTATTTTTTTCTTTTTACTGTTTCAAATTACATGCCTATACAAAATAACGAAGTAGTTTCCTGAAAAAATGACCTTTCGGTCAGTTTAACAATTAATTTACCAGAGCCTTCGTACTTCTGAAGATTAAAATTAATAACATTTCCTGATTGATACTAATAGAAAATTTTCACAGTTTGGTAAGAAAGTTTATTGTGTCAATACCGTCAGCATAATCGCTTAAGGAAGGTAATTGCGCCTGCCCAAATGGGATATGGCCATGACCAACGGTACATTGAAGGTCTTCCATGGTTCTCAGCCTTTCTTCTAGTGGGTTTTTATCTGTGTAAAACTCATAATTCAGTTGGCTGATGGGAGAGAAGATGGGTGGATTCTCCAATAGAATTAATGACTCATTTGCCATATAAAATTTGCCATTCAGAATATGCAGCGCTAAATTATAATCGTAATTGTTTTTGTATTTGTTGTGATCTTTGAAATGATCGTACTTTTTAAATGCAGTAAGCAAGGGAATAAAATCATAATCTTTTGGAACAAATATTTTGGTCACATTGCGACAACCCATTCCAAAGTACAGATGAACATCATCAGCTAGCTCTTCAAGTTCTTTTGCTGTTTCGTTACCATCTAAGATCGCTACCGATGTCCTGTTTCGCCGAATGATGTGCGGATATTTTTTAAAATAATATTCAAAATATCTTGCTGAATTGTTGCTGCCAGTTGCAATATAAGCATCACAATCCTTCAACATTTCCTGGAAAACTATCATTTCATTCGATCCTTTGTTCTCTGAGGCGGTACTTGCGGACCATTCAATAAGTTTCTGTGCAAGATGTTTGATCAGCACCTCATCTTTTGAGGAGGCCTTAATGATCGCTTTATGCCCGGATATAAAAACACACAAGAAGTCATGAAAGCCAACCATCGGAATATTACCGGCCATTACAATACCGATCTTTTTTGGAGCAACTGTCTCAATTTTATAGGAGGATGTCCAGCTTTCCAGCTTTTGTTTATCCAAAAAATGGGTTGCTATACTTCCAGTTGCTATATCAATAAATTCCTGCGTAAACCACGGATTTATCAAACTTGCCCTGTGTTTTGCTTCCAACCATTCAGGTGAATAGGATAAAATATATTGGCCAAGTCGGGTAGCCAGCTCAATTCGCATTTGTAAATTCATTCCAGCAATCTATATTTGTCGGGCAAAAGTAATTCTCAACCCGTTAATAAAATTTTTATGGCTATTAAGATTACAGAAGAATGTATCAACTGCGGCGCCTGCGAACCAGAATGTCCGAATAATGCGATTTATGAAGGCGGCGTGGAGTGGGCCCTGTCCGATGGGACCACAGTAAAAGGTACATACACATTAATGGACGGCAGTACAATGGATGCAGACCAGAAGAATGCACCTATTGCTACTGACATTTATTATATAGTGCCTAATAAATGCACAGAATGCCAGGGTTTTCATGAAGAGCCACAGTGTGCATCTGTTTGTCCTGTTGATTGCTGTGTACCAGATGAAATGTATAAAGAAACAGTTGACGAGTTATTGGTCAAAAAAGAGAAGCTACATATTTAAAAGAAGTGCTGATGATGTGGAAAAGATTTCAGCATAATTGATGCGATGAGCTTTTTAATAGATTAACTTTAGTACAAATAAAAAGCAGCAAGTGAGCTGCGAAATCAGGCGGGTGATATGTTCCGCTGTAAAAAGGTGAAGGGAGAACGTTCCTTCACCTTTATTATTTTAATGACGGTCGCTTAAAACCATGTTATAATCTTCTTTTTTCTGCTGTTTAGTTTTTATTACAACATTTTTTCTTCAATATTTGTACCTGTAAATCACCTGAAACCACACATGAAAAAGAACATAGCCCTCGTAACCGGAGGTTTTTCCGGTGAAGCGGCGATATCCTATAAATCAGCCACTACTATTGATAGTCACCTTGACAGGGAAAAGTTCAATGTTTATAAGATCGATATCAATCCCAATGGCTGGTTTTATGAGTCAGCTGATGGGAAAAAAACTGAGGTTAATAAAAACGATTTCTCAATACAAACAGGGAATGGTGCAATAAAGTTTGATGCAGTTTTCATTGGTATGCACGGCACTCCCGGCGAGGATGGAAAATTGCAGGGCTATTTTGATACATTGAACATCCCCTATACAAGTTGTGATGCGGCCTCTTCTGCTATCACATTCAATAAAAGATATACCGTGGCTGTGGCTGCAATGGCAGGTATTCATGTGTCACGATCATTTCATTTATTCAAGCATACTGCTGTTCCATTACAGCAAATAATTGATGGATTATCTTTCCCGGTATTTGTAAAACCTAACAATGGTGGCAGTAGTATTGGCATGAGCAAAGTGTACGAATCCAAAGAATTAGACGGGGCAATTCAAAAAGCATTTAAGGAAGATGACCAGGTATTAGTAGAGCAAATGATCAAAGGAAGAGAGTTTACTATTGGCGTATTTAAAACAAAAGGGAACATTATAACGCTGCCAATGACCGAAGTAAAGAGTAAAAAAGATTTTTTTGATTATGAGGCAAAATACCAGGGAGCTTCAACCGAAGTAACGCCGGCAGAATTGGACGAAACTTCAGCGGATAAAATAAGGGATGCGGCTAAAAAGATCTACGCAGTATTCAATTGCAGGGGCGTTGTAAGAATAGATTTTATTTTAGAAGAAAACAGTAAGTATCCCTACATGCTTGAGATCAATACAATACCCGGGCAAAGTGATGCAAGCATAGTGCCGCAGCAGGTAAAAGCAATGGGGTGGAGCTTAAAAGAATTTTATACAAAATTGGTGGAAGAATGTTTTGATCACTGATTCTGGAATGAGGAATGCAGAAATTACCGATTTCAAGATTTCTAATTTTAAATAGATCCAATGTTTCAATTTATCACGAAAAAACCGCTTTGGCTAAACCTGTTGGCAGGATTGATCCTGATGGTCGTATTATTATTTATACTTTCTATCTTTCTGGGACCACTTACTCGTCACGGAAAAAACAAAACTGTTCCGAACGTAGTGGGCAAATCTTTTGAAGAAGCTCAGAAGATCCTTAATAATAGTGGCTTTGATTTAGAAGTACAGGACTCTATTTATTCAGATACCGTCGCAAAGGGGAGTGTTTTAAGACAAGTCCCCGACGGAGATGCCACCGTAAAGATCAGTCGTACTGTTTACGTAACCATTAACCGCCGGGTACCACCGATGGTTGAAATGCCAAACCTCAAAGACTTTAGTTTGCGTAATGCCGAACTACAATTAAGAAATATGGGATTGAGAGTTGGCGATACTTTGTATGTTCATGACTTTGCAAAAAACACGGTGCAGGAACAGAGATATAAAGGAGAGTCAATTACACCGGGTACAAAAATTCAACAAGGAAGTGCTATTGATCTTGTTTTAAGCGACGGTCTCGGGGAAACAGAATTTACGGTGCCTAATTTAAAAGGCATGGTCTTTAGTGAGGCAAAAGGTTTTTTGGAATCAAATGGCTTAAGTTTTCTTTCAGTAATGCCCGACCCTGATGTTACAGATACTTCAAACGCATATATCTATTGGCAAGATCCGCCACGAATAGGTGAGGATGGAAAACATATAAAAATTCGTTCCGGACAAACTATGAATGTAAGGCTAAGCATAGTCCGACCTGTGATAGATACAACACTTCAAAAAATTCCTGAATAATAAACCTTTTTTTATGGATAACATAACTGTGGAAGAACTGAAAAAACGCCTTGATGCTGGTGAAAAATTAAACATCATTGATGTAAGAGAGCCACATGAAAATGCCGATTTTAATATTGGTGGCGTTCTGATCCCGTTGGGGCAGATCCAATCCATGCAGATAGATGAAATAGAAGATCTGAAGGATAAGGAGGTTATACTTTATTGTCGTAGTGGAAACCGCAGTGGGCAGGCCTGTATGTTTTTGGATGCTATGGGATTTAAAAACACAAGAAATCTTGTGGGCGGAATGCTTGCCTGGCAGGAGAAGGTCGGCGTTTGATAAGTATGAGTTTAGAGAAAATGCTGCAGCAGTGGTAATTGATTTGAAATTTATTTCTTAGAATTTATAAACCTAAAACATATTAGAAATGAAAAAACATTTTTTGCTCGCCTTATTAATTTTTCCTGCTGTTCAATTTTTAAGTGCACAAATGGATGCCGGGGACGTATATGTTTTAATAACAAATGGTGAAGTAAATTTGGGCAAAAAAAATAATATAGCTGATGATTGGAAGATTCAGGATGGGTTAGATTATCTCGGTAACAATGCAAGAGCAAGAGAAGGATATAATAAAACATATACTTACGATAACATTGGTGTTGTATTATTCGAAAGCCTGGTAGAAAAAGTTCCATCAGGAAAAATATCGGAGGTACAGGTTCATTTTTCAATGCCTGAGGCAAATAATGTAGTGCCAAAAAATGGTTTTACCGGGAAACTTGCTATCGAGAATCTAAGGATAACATCAACTACTTCGATTGCTACCATAAAAGAAAAATTGAAAGGTTATAAAGATACCGAAAGCTATATGGAACATAGTTACCGTCTCACAAAAGACGGGCTCTATATTTATTTTATGTATGACAAGACCGACACACAATTGTTGAAAGTTAGTGTTGGCCAAGACAAAAGAGAAAAGGAATAACTCTGGCTCTTTCACTTCTTAAGAAATCATTTATAAAAAAAGCCGGGATACCGGTTTTTTTGTTATCGCCTAACATTTAAAAACAATAAAGGTCAGAGTCAATAACTCTGACCTTAAAACTTATAACCCACAACTTACAACTCAGAACTTCATATTCACTCCAACCATAAAATTTCTTCCTGCCATTGGGAAATAATAGTTTTCTGTAGTCAGGCTACCTCCATAATAATAACTGAATGTATATCCATTCGGTTCATACTTTTTATCGAAAACATTATTGGCCTGCAAAATGATGTTTAATTCTTTCAAGCATTTTTTACTGATGGTATAAATGAATCTTGCATCCTGGGTATAATATGCATTCAGTTTGCGGCTTTCATTTTGAGTATTATCTAAATATTGTGTGCCCACATATTTACTTATTAAACTGAACTCGGCATTTTTTAAGGGAATAAAATTTACAGTGGCTCCTCCAACCATATTCGGAGAAAAGGCAATATCTGTTTTTGAATACTGGTTGGTTTGTTGTCCTCCGTTATCGTAATCATCAATGTATTCAGTAAAATCGATCACTTTATTTTTACTAAGTGAAAAGTTTCCGGCAGCATTTAACCATGAAGTGATTTTTACAGAAGCGACTAACTCAAGACCAGCACGATAGCTTTTAGGAATATTTGTCCTTGTGTAAGCACCAACGTCATTTATTTTACCTGTTAATACCAATTGATCTTCATAATGCATATAATAACCTGTAAGGCCAATATTGTATTTGTCATTTCTTTTTTCAATTCCTAATTCAAGATCATTTAATTTTTCGGGTTTAGGTTGTTGATCTGTTCCTGCTTCAAAATCTTCACGATTAGGTTCTTTTTGTCCGCGGCTGTAAGAGAGATAGCCTGACCATTCATTTTTTTGAAAACTTAATCCTGCTTTTGGATTAAAAAAATTATAAGTGTTATTAATAATGATAGCCGGGTTATCGCGAAAGCCATAAAGATCATACTTTACTCCCCGATATTGCAGATCATAAAAAATCGACATCAATGAACTGATCTTAGTCTGTTGTTTAAAATAAAAAGTCAGATCATTTTTATTTGCATCAAGATCATACCATCTGCCAGGCAATGCTAAACCTTTTTCAGCCCAGACAACATCACCATAGTGATTGCCTTCATACCGGTTCCATCCGCCGCCAAAAGTGAATTGTGAATTATCAGTTTTGTATTGCAGGGAAAAAATACTTCCATAAAAATCATTGTCAAGCCAAAGTTGTCTTACAATATCTGAGTTGGTGATCGTATCTAGTCCATTAATAGGTTCGGGTAAACCATAATCAGCATAAGCCTGATCAGCTTTATATTGTTCGTAATAACCTTTGCCTTTTATATAAAACAAACCCGCTGAAAATTTTAAACGATTTGTCAGTACCTGGTTATAGAAAAGCTGATAGTGATCCTGTTTATAATTATCTGTTTCATTATCGTATGGCTCGCCCGGTCTTTCCATACCGGCATAGTTGATAGTACGATTTGTTTTCAGATCAGCTTCAGTTACTCCATACCATGCCTGGTAAGTTTTTTCTTTACCTGAAAACATATTGAAACGAAGTGAATTCTTTTTACCAATATATGCAGTGGAAAAATAAAAGGATCGCAGGTCACTGCTTGCCCTGTCAATATATCCATCACTGCTGATCTTTGATAAACGAAGGTCCATCGTGAAATGATCACCCATTAATCCACTTCCCACTTTGATCGTATTCTTCCATGTATTGAAAGAGCCATAGCTGTTATTAAATTCTGCGTAAGGTTTCAGATTCACTTCATTGGTGCTGATATTTATGCTTGCTCCAAAAGCGCCGCCCCCATTTGATGAAGTGCCAACTCCACGTTGTACTTGTATGCTTCCAACTGATGAAGAAAAATCAGGAAGATCGACAAAGAATGTTTGCTGGCTTTCGGCATCATTAAAAGGAACTCCATTTAAGGTCACATTGATCCTCGACGCATCAGAGCCACGGATCCGAATACCTGTATAGCCAACACCATTACCGGCATCGGAATTCACAACAACTGATGGTGTTTGATTTAAAATAAATGGCAGGTCCTGACCAAGGTTTACTTTCTCAATTTGCTTTTTGGTCAAATTGGTTTTTGTGAATGGTGAGTTTTCTCCTGCCCGTGTAGCTTTAACCTCTACGGGTTCGAGTAAAAGAAAGCTGTCTCTTTTTGTACTGTCTTTAGTTTGGCCAAATACCGCGTTGCCGACAATAGCAGCGATAATTAAAATGGCAATCCTCTTCATTTTTTAAGTTTAAAAGTTTAAAAATGAGAGGGAATGCTGTTAACAGGAATGAAAGATGTTAAATCACCTTCCCTGCGCAGGCATTACCCTGATCAGGTTCTACGGGTTTTATCTCAGCTCCGGCAACTTTGCCGGGCACCCCGGGGAAACGCTGAAGTTCTGCCACAAAACTAAGGATAAATTTTTTTCATACTCGTGTAACCTTTCTACGCTTCCCTTCGTATAACATACAAATCATTGTTTATGAAGAAAACCTTATTATTCTTATCATTATTTGTGGGATTGATAACCACTTCCTTCGCTCAAAGAACTATAAATGACAATAATGCCGAAAAAAGGGTAGTTGGCAGTTTCCACGGAATTGAAGTATCTACTGGTATCGAACTTACCTTGACCCAAGGAGATGCCGAAGAAGTAGCGGTCAGCGCATCAGAGATCGAGTTCCGAGATAAAATTGTAACCGAAGTGAGAAACGGCATTTTGCGGATACATTATGAAACAAAAACCGGGGCTATCAATAAGAAAAACGAAAGCAAACGTCTTAGAGCTTATGTATCTTATAAATCACTTGACCTGCTTCATGTAACTACCGGCGCTGAAGCGAATATCGATGGCGTATTAGAGGCAACTACATTTGAATTAAAAGCAAATACCGGCGGCATTGTAAAAGCAGAAATAAATATTGGCACTTTAACCGTTGATCAAAATACTGGCTCAAAGATCACTCTCGCCGGAAAAGTAGATGTGTTGGATGCACAAGGAGATACAGGCAGTAAGTTCAACGGAGAAGATCTAACTACAAATACCTGCATGATCAAAATGAGTACCGGCGCAGGCATTTATATTTCAGTAGAAAAAGAATTAAATGTAAAAGCGGATACCGGTGGGTATATAAAATATAAAGGCAATGCCGGTATTCGTGAAATAAAAACCAACACAGGTGGATATGTTTCTAAAATTTAAAATGTATAGCCATGAAAAAATTATTATTTAGTTTATTAGTAACGGGATTGATCACAACTGCTTCCGCACAGAAAACGATCAATGATGCAAATGCTGAAAAAAGAAATGTATCAGGTTTTCATGCCATCGAAGTAGGAGGTGGTATTGATCTCTATCTAAGCCAGGGCGAAGAAGCAGTTGCTGTTAGTGCTTCGAAAAATGAATATAGGGCTAAGATCAAAACTGAGGTAAAGGACGGTGTATTAAAAATATGGTATGAGTGGAACAGCAACCTGAGATTTGACTGGAGTAATCATAAATTAAAAGCTTATGTTTCTTTTAAAGATATTGACAGGCTCGAAGGATCTGGCGGCTCTGATATTTCAGTTGATGGTTCAATTAAAGTTGCAAAACTTGCAATGGAAGTATCCGGCGGATCAGATTTTGATGGTAAAGTTGAAACAGGTGAATTAAACATACAGGCAAGTGGCGGCAGCGATGTTCGTATCTCAGGCAAAGCTGATAGACTTACAATTGATGCAAGCGGCGGCAGTGATTTTAAAGGCTATGACCTTGCTTCAGATATTTGCAATGTAGAAGCAAGCGGCGGCAGCGATGTTCAGGTAACTGTAAATAAAGAGCTTTCTGCAAATGCAAGTGGCGGCAGTGATGTGTATTATAAAGGAACCGGCCTTATCAGAGATCTGAAAACAAGCGGAAGCAGCATAAAAAAAGTAAGCAAATAATTTTTATAAAAAATAAAGAGCATGAAAAAGATACAAGTGATGTTGATGGTAATGTTAGTGAGTACAGTATTGTTTGCACAAACAATCAATGATGCTAATGCAGAACCAAGAAATCTAAGTGGTTTTCATGTCATCAAAATTTCTAACGCTTTTACTGTTTACATTTCCCAGGGAAATGACGATGCAGTAGCGATCAGCGCTTCAAAAGCCGAATACCGGGAAAAGATCATTACAAAAGTGGAGAACGGTGTTTTGATCATTCGTTTTGATGATGATAAAAAATTCTGGAAAGGATGGAATGGTGATAAACAAAAATTGAAAGCATACGTATCTATAAAAAAAATAGACAGGTTAGATGTTAGTGGCGCCTGTGATGTATTTTTTGAAGAAGGTCTTTCAGCTGAAGATCTTACTGTCAGATTATCCGGTGCCAGCGATCTGAAAGGTAAGATCGACGCAAAGAAATTGAGTTTTGATATCAGTGGAGCATCTGATGCAACGATCTCAGGCAATGCAGCCGAATTAAGTGTAGAAGTGAGCGGCGCCAGCGATTTTAAAGGATTTGATATGACCACTAATTATTGTACTGCTGAAGCCTCAGGTGCATCTTCAGTTAATATTACCGTGAATAAAGAATTAAATGCAAAAGCAAGTGGTGCAAGCAGTGTAAGATTTAAAGGTGAGGGGTTGATCCGAGATATTAAAACAAGTGGTTCAAGTAATGTCACTCGTAAGTCGTAAACATAAAGGGTAAAAAAAAGAAAAGCGTTCTGATTTCAGGACGCTTTTCTTTTGGATAGTAAGGCTTCAACCCGTACCTTTGCGTTCCAAATCGCGAAGTAGAGCAGCGGTAGCTCGTCGGGCTCATAACCCGAAGGTCGGGAGTTCGATCCTCCCCTTCGCAACAAAGGGGACAGCAATTGTCCCCGTTTTTTATTCATTGCAGGTGCAAACCTCGGCAATAGAATTTGATTACCTCCTCAACTTCTTCGCTAACGGCTTGGGCTTGCTTATATAAGCTATTTAATGAAAGTCGGTTTTGTAAATATTTTTGGTAAACCTAATGCTGGCAAAAGCACTTTGCTCAATGCATTGATGGATGAAAAGCTTGCTATCGTCTCATCAAAAGTGCAAACAACAAGGCATCGGATCAAAGGAATTTTAACTGAAAAGGATTATCAAATCGTTTTTTCGGATACTCCGGGCATCATCGAACCCAAATACAGGCTACATGAAAAAATGATGGATGCGGTAAAAAATTCTTTAGAAGATGCAGATGTAGCTTTGTTGATCGTAGATGTAAATGAAGATCTGAAAGAATGTGATGCAATATTTACCGCTTTAAAACTTAAGGTACCAGCTATTGTTGTTGTAAATAAAATTGACAGGGCAAGCCAGGAAAAGATAAAAACAACAGTAGATTTTTTTTCAAATAACCCTTATTATAAAAAGGTTGTAACCATTTCTGCATCAAGCGGCATTAATAAAAAGAAATTTTTAAAAGAGATACTTGAGTTTTTGCCCGAGGGTGAACCATTTTTTAGTGGCGATGAAATATCTGACCTTCAAACAAAATTCTTTGTAGCTGAATTAATACGTGAAAAGGTATTTGAATTATTTGGAGATGAAATTCCCTACCAGGCTACGGTCGTTGTAAATGAGTTCAAAGAAAAAACTACATTAACAAAAATTACAGCAGATATCATTGTGCAACGGGAATCGCAAAAAGCGATCATGTTAGGAGAAGGAGGAAAGATGATAAAACGGCTTGGAACGGAATCAAGGAAATCGATCGAAGAGTTTATTCAACAGAAAGTTTTTTTAGAGCTTTTTATAAAAGTGAGAGATAAGTGGCGGGATAATGATACCTGGTTAAAAGAATATGGATATCATTAATTGTAAACAAATTTTTAATAGAGTTTAAAAGTCCCTTTAGGGATTTAGGGTTTATGGGATTTACATTAGCAATAACAGGAAGACCCAATGTGGGCAAGAGCACTTTTTTTAACCGCTTACTTGAACAGCGTAAGGCGATCGTTGATGATATAAGTGGTGTGACCCGTGACCGTCAGTATGGTATTACTGATTGGAACGGAAAAAGTTTTAATGTCATTGATACAGGTGGATTTGTTCCGCATAGTGATGATGTATTTGAGAGAGAAATAAGAAAACAAGTGAATATTGCGATTGAAGAAGCAAATGCGATTGTATTTATGACTGATGCAGCAATTGGCATTACTCATCTTGATGATGCAATGGCTGGCATGCTTCGCAAAAGTTCAAAACCGGTTTTTCTTGTGGTAAATAAGGTGGATAACAACGAAAGAATGTTAGCTGCTTCAGAATTTTATAGTCTTGGATTTGATAAAATATTTTTCATTTCATCAATTAGTGGAAGTGGTACCGGTGAGTTGTTGGATGCAATTACTGAATTGATCCCGGCAGAGGATGCTGATGCGATGGAACTGGCAGATTCATTACCAAAGTTTGCGATCATTGGTCAGCCAAATGTCGGTAAATCTTCTTTATTAAATTCTTTGGTAGGACAGGAGCGAACCATTGTCAGTGATATTGCAGGCACAACAAGAGATACGATCCACACACATTACAAACTTTTTCAAAAAGATTTTATACTTATTGATACGGCAGGGATCAGGAGAAAAGCAAAAGTGCATGAGGATCTTGAATTCTATTCTGTTATTCGTGCCATTAAAGCAATGGATGAAGCGGATGTGTGTCTTATCCTGATCGATGCAGAAAAAGGCGTATCTGCGCAGGATATTAGCATATTCAGTCTTGCAGCGAAAAAAGGGAAAGGTGTTGTTGTTTTAGTAAACAAATGGGACCTGGCAGAAAAAGAAACCAATACATCAAGGGACTATGAAATAATGCTGAAACAAAAATTGGCACCTTTTACTGATGTGCCGATCCTGTTTATTTCTGCAAAAGAAAAGACCAGGATATTTAAAGCAATAGAGATCGGTTTGGAAGTGGCTGAAAACAGGAAGGCAAAGATCTCAACTTCACAGTTGAATGAAGTTGTCTTAAAAGCGATCGAATTATACCATCCACCGGTTGTAAGAGGACACCCCGTAAAGATCAAATATGTTACCCAATTACCCACTGCTGTTCCTTCGTTTGCACTCTTTTGCAATTTCCCGGATGATGTAAAGCAACCGTATAAAAACTATATCGAGAACAAGCTTCGGGAAAACTTTAATCTCAAGGGTGTTCCTATCCGGCTATTCTTTAGAAAAAAATAAGGCCGACCTATCTCAGTTAAAATTTATTGGCGTTAGTAAATCTACTTGTCTGTAATTTTTCATTCTTCTTTATTTCATTATCTGCAACCCGGAGATTAATTTAACGGTTTCTTATCCGAACAGCTTACTCTGTCCCCACTATCCAGATCAGCCTTTTTAGTCCACCCAATCCTCATAAAAATCATCCCTGTTGTATTCTTTTTTGTAGAAAAAATTATTGCTGAAAATATTTCAGTAAACGTTTAAATTTTTTTTATGAGAATAATCATTACCCTACTTCTTCTTGCTTCATTTACTATGCAAGCACAGGAAAAATCTAAAGACAAATCAAAATGGAGGATTGATAAGAATAAGATCATTACTGGCAGTTTGATCTTTGTGGCTGGCGGGGCAAAAGGTTTCAACGAAACGCTGCAATTCAATTATAAAATATTTGAAAAAACATTTCCTGGCGCTAATAAACAATGGTTTGATCCAAAAGTAAGCTGGAGAAATAAATATGAAGGCGGTAATCCTGATAATGGGGCTAAATCTTTTTTATCTACATCAGTATTTGTCATGTTCACAGATCAGTATCACATGAATAATTTTATACAAAAAACTGCGATCATGTCGGCGCTGGTAATAAAAATAGGAGAACCCAAAAAGCCTTTCAAGCATTATGTGTACGACCTGCTTTGGTATACCATGTGCTACCAGGCCGGATTTGCGGCAGCATATTATCCTTTTACAAGTCGGAATTATAAATGATCAGAGTTTTAATTTTTTAAGAAGCTCTTTTGCTCTTTCACGATAACTTTTCATTTCAGCGATCTTCTTTTTTATAAAACTATTATCATCCAGTTTGCCGATAACTGTTTCCATCTGTTTGCGATTATCATAAACCATTTTACGAAATGGGTTATGATAATCCTTTGCTCTTGAATCAAAGATCCCTTTTACCATCCACTCACGGGTGGCGACAGCTTGTTTAATTAATTCTTTAAAAACTTTTTTATCAAAGTCAGCAGGCTTTAATTGAAGTATTTCAAGCAATGAAGCAAAGGAGTGCTGTAGTTTTTGCTCGGGATAAATTTGGGAATTTGTCATGTAAAAGGAGTGTACTTCATCCCAGCTTTTTATTTTCCCTGAGTAAATATCTTTTTTAAAAGAATTGAAGGCGGGTTGTGGAAATAATTGACCGCCGATATTTAACCAATTGCTTCTTTTTGCTTTTAAAGGTAATGTCGAATAAAACTTTTCCCAATCAGCTATCTTGTTGTTCCATGCGAAATGCAGTAATTGATTAACGCCATAATAAATCACAAGCTCTTTAACGATCACATATGCCTGCTGTACTTTAGTAAGTTGCACTTTGCGGCCTGCATTTTCAAATTCAACTGCCAGGATCTCGAGCTCATCAATGACCGGATCTTTTGTTTCTAATAGTTTTTCACCAAGTGTAATTATTTGTTCTTCGCTCAATTTTTTATTTTGCTTTTTTGCAAAAGCTTCACCTGTAAATTTTTTTAGCAATTGAATGGAATTAAAAATTTCATTGATGCTGTCAGGCGCCAGAAAATCATATTCTATATACTGAGTTTTATCACCCCGCTGATCTCTTGCCTCATACTTTTCTTCGTTTCTCGCTAATGCATACATATTATACATGAACCAGTACGCCGGCATTATAACTAGTTTATCGTTGGCTACATCATTACTTACCAATGAAAATGGAATAGGAATGTTTATTTCAGCAGGATAATCCCCTTTTGCAATAATGGTAAACGAAGCAAATTTTGAATTATGTTTTAAGCTAACACAAAGCCCTGGCCAGAAACCACGGCCTGCAATTATTTCTCCATCAGCTCCACGACTATTATGATTAGAGCCAATCGTGGCTCCTGCTGCCATATTGCTTTGTCCTAAAACCAAAGCAGCGCATAGAAATGAATTATTATGATGTTGCTCATGCGCCGGGAAAATAAGTGAGTTCAATACTTCGCAACAGGAAATCGTAGAATTATATCCGAGATAAGAGTTGATAAGCCTTGCTCCATATTTTAATTGGGAATGATCGGAAAGAATGAAACGGACTGCCTTTACTCCATAAAAGATCCGGCAACCAAAACCAATGATACCATTTACTAATTCAACTCCTTCACCAATTTGAGTTTTGCCCTCTGGCCCGGAATTGATCGTAAGATTTTTTAATTTGTTTGCTCCCTTAATATATGCTTCGCTTCCCACCCATGTGTCTTTAATGATCCTGCAATTTTTTATTACAGTTCCATCGCCGATCTTTCCATAATAGCCTCTTTTCTTATCAAATTGTTTTTCGGTAAACTGTTTGAACTTTTTCATCAGGGTTTCATCATCACGATAACGGCTCCATAACCAAGCATCACCGGGCAACATACCATTAAAGGGTAAAATGCCACGTCCTGCATTTTCATTGCATATCTCTAGCCAGATGCGAACACTTTCTTTTTCTCCTTCTCTTATAATTCCGTTGCCAAATTTCGAATGATCAGAGGCTGCAAGTTCGTTTACATTTACAATGATCACTTCATTTCCTGCAATGTAATGACTCATGTAATTAACGTTGTTGATAGCGACGTTGTCTCCAAAATCACAACTTACAATAGTGCTGTTGTAAAGTCCAACCAGCAAACGTATATCATGGTATTCCAAAAAAACATTTTCAAGTTTGCCGATCCTGTTCAGTCCAAAAAAATTGCAATTCTTAATAAGACCTGAGTTAAACGGATCAGCAACTAATAGCTTACTCCAATCGTCAGCTGTATTATTGTTTTGTTGTAGCGTTTTGATCTCCGCTTTTGTTAATTGACGATAAGCAATTCCACTTCTGTTCTGGATATTGCGGAGATAATATTCATCTTTTCCTTTTGGAATAAATTCTTTTGCAACAAAATTGTATCCGAGAGAGCTGATTGGTTTCTTCTTTATGTCGGACATGTTTGATTTCTGATTTTATTCAACAGTCACTGATTTCGCTAAATTTCTCGGCTTATCTACATCAAGTCCTTTCATTACCCCAATATAATAAGCAAGTAATTGCAAAGGAATAACACTTAACATCGGTGCAACGATCTCGTCAGCAGCAGGCACAGACATGATGGATTCTGAGAGAGAAGCAGAATAGTCATCTCCTGCAGTGATGACAGAGATCACTCTTCCTTTTCTCGCTTTTATCTCCTGCATATTGCTCACTACCTTTTCATGATAAGCATCTTTCGTGGCTACAAATACAACAGGCAGCTGATCATCTACTAATGCAATTGGGCCGTGTTTCATTTCAGCAGCGGGATAACCTTCTGCGTGGATGTAAGAGATCTCTTTTAGTTTTAGAGCACCTTCAAGTGCCACAGGAAAATTATAACCACGACCGAGATAAAGAAAATCTCTTGCGTCTTTATATTTTTCTGCAAGCTGTTTAACTTTTTCTGCCGAGGTCAATACTTCCGCAATTTTATCCGGTATATCATGAAGTTCCTGTAATAAATGCATATATCTTTCTCCATCAATACTTCCTTTTTGTTTTGCAATTTTCAATGCCACCATTGTCAATACGGCAAGTTGTGCAGTAAAAGCTTTTGTACTTGCTACACCAATTTCAGGTCCTGCATGCGTATAGGCACCCGCATGTGATGTTCGTGCAATGGATGAACCAACAACATTTACTACACCAAAAATAAATGCACCCTGCTGTTTTGCTTTGTCAATGGCAACAAGTGTATCAGCCGTTTCACCACTTTGCGAAATAGCTAGTATAACATCACCGGGATGAATAACAGGATTACGATAACGGAATTCGGATGCATATTCAACTTCAACCGGCGTTCGGCAGAGTTCTTCAAAAATATATTCTGCTACAAGTCCTGCATGCCAACTGGTGCCACAAGCAATGATGATGATACGGTTTGCATTAACAAGTTTGTCAATATTGTTTTCCACGCCGGCCATTGTGATCGTTCCTTTTTCTGCATCCAATCTTCCGCGAAGGCAATCAAAAACCGTTTCTGCCTGTTCATTTATTTCTTTCAGCATGAAATGGTCATAACCACCTTTTTCAATTGCTGCCAATTCTATGTCCAGCTTTTGTACAAAGGGTGTCAGCTTTTCATTACCAAGGTTTTTTAAAATGAGTTCGCCTGGTTTTACTATTGCCAGCTCGTAGTCGTTTACGTAAACAACTTCTTTTGTGTATTCAAGCATTGGAGATGCATCAGAGCCAAGAAAATGTTCGCCCTTACCAATACCGATCACTAATGGACTTCCTTTTCTTGCAGCAATGATCGTCTCAGGATCATCTTCATCAATTAATAAAATAACATAAGCACCAGTTACACGTTTCAATGCTACACGTATCGCTTCTTCAAGGTCACATTTGTTATTCTTTCTTATTTCTTCAATAAAATTCAATAGCACTTCCGTATCAGTGTCACTTTTAAATGTGTATCCTTTATTGATCAGTTCCTGTTTTAGTTGTGCATAGTTTTCAATGATACCATTATGGATCATTGCCAGTTTGCCACTTGCCGAAGTATGAGGATGGGCATTCCGGTCACTTGGTTCACCATGTGTAGCCCAGCGGGTATGACCGATGCCAATATGTGCATGAAGATTTTTGCCAACCAATGTTTCTGCTAACTCCGCTACTCTTCCTTTTTTCTTATACACAGTCAGTCCTCCATTCAGTAAAGCAACACCAGTGCTGTCGTAGCCACGGTATTCAAGTCGTTGAAGTCCTTTTATAATTATGGGATATGCCTCTCTGGGGCCGGTGTAACCAACTATTCCACACATAAGATTGGGTTAGATTTTATCATTTATTGGATAAGTGCAAACGATTGAACGGTTGCAAAACGAAATTGCACAAAAATGGCCAGATGGCAAAAAGCATGCAAGGAATCGGAAAGAATGAATTATCTCGTGAATAACGGAATATTTCTTACAGTAATAATCCTTTTAGAAAAAGAAAAGCAGTAAAGAAATAAATAACAAGACCG
Organism: Chitinophagaceae bacterium; assembly: GCA_035318985.1. Taxonomy (GTDB): domain Bacteria; phylum Bacteroidota; class Bacteroidia; order Chitinophagales; family Chitinophagaceae; genus VBAS01. The sequence goes on along the minus strand of DATHDP010000051.1, from coordinate 7,293 downwards.
GTTACGTCGACAAGTGTTGCTACAAATGGTGCAGATGAAACAGCAGGGTCTGCGCCAAGACGTTTTAAAAAGATCGGTAACATGGAGCCGCTTAATGTTCCCCAAAGAACCACGCCAATTAATGAAATGCCAACTACAAAACCAATTTCTATATAATGAACACCATAAACATCGGGAAATATTTGCGACCATAACACGACACGGAGGAAACCAATTATACCTAAGGCAGTGCCAAGTAGTAAACCTGAAAGTATTTCTCTTCTTAAAACACGCCACCAGTCGGTTAATTTAATTTCACCTACGGCCATTGCCTGTATGATCAATGTTGACGCCTGTGAACCGCTATTACCACCACTGGAAATAATTAAAGGAACAAATAACGCCAGTACCACGGCTTTTGCTATTTCATCCTGGAAATATCCCATTGCTGTTGCCGTAAGCATTTCACCGAGAAAAAGAACGATCAGCCATACAATTCTTTTTTGAAAAAGTTTGAATAACGGAATTTCAAGATAAGGTTGCTCCAATGCTTCAGTACCTCCCATTTTTTGCATATCCTCACTGAACTCTTCTTCCGCTACCCACAACATATCATCTATAGTTACTATTCCAAGAAGTTTATTACTCTGGCTGACTACCGGTATTGCCACACGATTTTCTTTTTTAAAGACCTCACTGGCTTTTTCCTGGTCATCGTATGCATTCAAAGATGTTACCCTGTTATCCATCAGGTCGGCAACTTTTTTATTAGGCTGACTTAAAATAAAATCCCTGATGCGGATATCATCCAGCAATTCACCTTTCTCATTTATCACATAAATGACGTTGATGGTTTCGCTGTCTTTACCATGTTTTCTAATAGTGGCAAATACTTCCTCAACTGTATTTTGCGGATATACATAAACATAATCTGGCGTCATCAACCTTCCGATACTGTCTTCAGGATAACCTAATAACGAAAGTGTGGTCTTTCTTTCTTCTGGGTCAAGCAACTTTATTAATTCTCGTACGGCATTACTAGGCAGCTCTTCCAAAAAATCGGTACGGTCATCAGGCGAAAGTACGTTCAATAGTTCCGCTGTTTTAAATGGTGGTAATTCGCGGATTATATGTTTCTGAGCAGAAAGATCAAGTATTTTAAACACACTTGCTGCACGGTGAATGCTCATGTGGCTGATAATATAACCTTCCTGTTCCGGGAACTCATTGATAAGGTCAGCTACATCACTTATATTCTGGTGATCCAAAAACTGTCGGGCAGCAGTTTCATTGCCGCTTTCAAGCAGGTAATTAAAATGTTGTTTGATATTTCCGCCTAAGTAATCTGACATAAAAATCCGGGTGGCAAAATTAAGTTGTGAATCTGAAAACAGGATTTATATTTTTGTTTTCAAATGGTATTCGAAGGCTTATATATTGAGAAAAGTAACGGAAAGGGAAGAGGAGTGTTTACAAAACAAAACATTCCTGCCAATACCATCATTGAGATCTCGCCGGTTGTTGTTATGTCAGCAGAAGAAAGAATATTACTCGATCAAACACTTCTTCATGATTATATTTTTGAATGGGGAAAAGAAGGCAACCAATGTTGCATGGCGCTTGGCTATGTGCCTGTATATAATCATTCCTACAAATCGAACTGCGAATACGAAATGGATTTTGAAAATAAGATCATAAAGATCAAAACTATCCGGCTGATAAAAGAAGGCGAAGAGCTTTTTATAAATTATAATGGCGATTGGAATAATGCAAAAAAAATATGGTTTGATGTAAAATAAAAAAGCCTCTCGTCTAAGCAAGAGGCTCTTTATCTATGGAGAGTTTTGGTTTATTTCTTTGTAAGAATTAATTGGCCTCTAATTTCTCCATTTCCATATGTTTTCGAATGTATGTTTATATAATATCTGTTGGCAAGCAGATCTGTTTCAGTAATTTTTACTCCATCAACTAACAGAGATCCAGAATAGCTGCCTGCCTTTCTCTTTGGAAAATTGGCAAATGTTTGCACCACAGGAGCCAGAACTCCTGTCTCACCTAATCCATGTACGTGAGCAGCAACTGCACTGTCTACAAGGCCACTGAAAACTATACTATATGAAAGTGTTTTTGTAAGCCTGTTGTAATTTGCATCAATAGTGCCGGTGGCGGGGGTCGTTACTGGTGGCGTTTCCTGTGATCCAGTCATTGTAATGGTGCCATAATAGATATTCTGTCTTTCAATTTCTTCAGTATCATCCGAACAAGAAATTAATATGAAAAGTGGAAGGCTTAATAAAAGGGCAGTTAGTTTTGGAAATCTCATACTTTGATATTTGCGATAAAAATAAGAAGTTTTTCCTTTTGACAAGCAAGCTTTTGTTTTTTGGGAAAAGATGCCTTTTGGTGTGGATAAACCAAAACTTTATCCCCTATGGAAACTGTAAATTCATATTTGCTTAACAATAAACCAAAATGAAACCACTAACTGTTTCCAGGCACCGGGTTCAATCCATTGATGTTCTGCGGGGATTGGTCATGGTGATCATGGCATTGGATCATGTAAGAGATTTTTTTTACAAGGCAGATCTGGGCAAAGCAGCCGATGCGGCTCTCGATCCAACTAATATGCAAACCACTTATCCTGCTTTATTTTTTACCCGTTGGATCACGCATTTCTGTGCACCGATCTTTGTTTTTTTAGCCGGCACCTCTGTTTATTTAATGTGCCAGCGAAAATCAAAAAAAGAAGTAAGCCTTTTTTTAATTAAGCGTGGATTTTGGTTGGTGTTTGTTGAACTGATCATTATCACTTTTGGATGGACATTCAATCCTTTTTTTAATGTTTTTATCCTCCAGGTAATATGGGCAATAGGAGCAAGCATGATGTTATTAGGTCTTCTTGTGTTATTACCTTACCGAGTAATTTTTGTTATAGGATTATTGATAGTTGCGGGACACAATATTTTGGATAATCCATCGATAAGTTCCGGCTTGAAAGGAACTTTACTTTCTGATCTGCTATATTTCTCCAATTTTTCTGTTCATGCATTAGATCAAAATCATTTCTTCATTATTGTTTATTCATTTCTGCCATGGACGGGAGTGATGCTGCTGGGCTATTGTTTTGGCAAACTATACCAATCAAATGTTGATGCTGCATGGAGAAGAAAAATGTTATTGAGTATCGGAGGAGGAATAGTCCTGTTATTCATAGTTCTTAGGTATACGAATCTTTATGGTGACCCGTTGCCATGGACATCACAGCCAAGAGGAACTGTATACACTTTTCTATCTTTTTTGAATCTTAATAAATATCCGCCTTCGTTGCTTTTTCTTTGCATGACTATCGGCCCTGGTATTTTATTCTTAGCATTTATTGAAAAAGTGCAAAATGGTTTTACAAAGATCATAAATGTATATGGACGTGTGCCCATGTTATATTATATTCTGCATTTTTATCTCATACACATAATTTGTGTGATAGTTTTTTATGCCCAGGGTTTTGGTGCAAAAGATATCGTACCCACAGGAGGCTTGCCTTTTTATTTTAAACCAAACGGATTAGGCTTTGGATTGTTAGGCGTATATGCCATCTGGCTTTTAGTAGTCGTACTGTTATATCCAATATGTAAAAAGTATGACCGGTATAAAACAGCACATGCAAAGGAGAAGTGGTGGGTAAGCTATATTTAAAAGACCACAGTCGATAGACGACTGACCACAGCAAGTTTCACTATTGACTATCGTCAGCGGTCTGTTGTCCGTCGTCATTTTAATTTACTTTTTATTTCCTGCAATTTCAACAGAGCTTCGACGGGTGTGAGACGATTAATATCGATATCAGTCAATAGTTTTCTTATTTCATCAAAAGTTTCACTGTGCGTATCAAATATCGATAACTGCATTTGCGGTAATGAAAGATTCTTGATCTTAGTTTCCAACTTCTGACTCCCGACTTCTGACTTCTGACTTCCCTCATCCACATGTTTTGATTCCAATTGCTTTAGGATATCATTTGCTCTTTCAATTAGTGATGGAGGCATGCCAGCCATTTTCGCTACATGAATTCCGAAGCTATGCGTACTACCGCCTCTTGCCAGTTTTCTTAGAAAAATAATTTTATTGCCAACTTCTTTATTGGTGATATGATAATTCTTGATCCCGGAAAATTTTTCCTCCAGCTCATTTAGTTCATGATAATGCGTAGCAAAAAGAGTTTTTGGTTTTTGCGGACAATTATGCAAATGCTCAGCAATGCTCCATGCTATAGAAATACCATCATAGGTAGAAGTGCCGCGGCCAATTTCATCAAGCAGTATCAGGCTTTGGTTGGTTACATTATTAATGATGCTTGCCGTCTCATTCATCTCTACCATAAAAGTTGATTCACCACCACTCAAATTATCTGATGCCCCAACACGGGTAAAAATTTTATCAGTTAAAGAGATCAATGCTTCATCTGCTGGCACAAAACTTCCAATATGAGCCATTAATGTTATCAAAGCTGTTTGACGAAGTAATGCAGACTTACCACTCATATTAGGCCCCGTAAGGATGATGATCTGCTGTTCTGTTTTATTCAGCTCAAGATCATTGGTGATATATGTTTCGCCGATTGGTAAATTCCTTTCAATTACCGGGTGACGGCCATTTTTAATGATCAGTTCATCACCAACATGAAGTGTTGGCTTTTTATAATGGAATTGAATGGTATTATGAGCAAAGCAAGTAATACAATCAAGAACAGCAATAATATTTCCATTTGTTTGAACAGGAGCAAGGTAGTCCATAAGTTCATTCAGCAATGCTTCATACACTTCCAATTCGATCTTTAAAATTTTTTCTTCAGCACCGGTAATTTTTTCTTCGTATTCTTTTAATTCAGGAGTAATGTAACGTTCAGCATTTGTCAGCGTTTGCTTGCGGATCCATTCAGGCGGCACTTTGTTTTTATGTAAATGAGTTACCTCAAGATAATAACCAAAAACATTTGTAAAGCCGATCTTTAATGATGATATACCAGTGGCTTCTGCTTCTTTTTGTTGTAATTGGGTCAAATAAGATTTGCCATTATACGCTATCAGCCTTAATTCATCCAGTTCATTATTCACTCCACTGTTGATCATCCCGCCTTTGATCGCAAGTGCAGGAGGGTTGTCAACGATCTCTTTAAATATTTTATCAGCGATATAAGCACAAGGATTCAACGCATCCCCCAATCTTTTTAAATAATCATTGTTGACGGTTGAGCAAATTGTTTTTATTTCGGCCACCTGTCTTAACCCGCGAGCCATTTGTAGTAATTCTCTTGGATTAATTTTCTTTAAAGGAATTTTTGAAACCAATCTTTCAATATCACCACATAGTTTTATTGCATGAGTGATCTTATTCCTCAGATCAGGATTTAGAATAAAAAATTCTACCAGTTCGAGCCGTTCATTTATTTTCTGAATATCTTTTAAGGGAAATATTATCCAACGCTTCAATAATCTTGCTCCCATGGGAGAAACAGTATTATCCAGAACATCGAGCAATGTGTGACCAACTTCCGAGTTTCGAAATACTAATTCCAGATTCCTTATAGTAAAGCGATCCATCCATAAAAAATCATCACGATTGATACGCTGCATGTTTGTTATATGCTGCAGGTTGGGATGCTCGGTGTCTTTCAGGTAATGCATTACCGCACCGGCTGCAATAATTCCTTTTCTCAGATCTTCTACGCCAAAACCCTTCAATGAAATGGTTTGAAAATGTTTCAGCAAAGTTTCTTCCGCATACGCATCGGAAAATATCCATTCATCAAGTGTGTAGGAATAAATTTTTGCTCCAAAAAATTCTTTGAACTTTTTTTGATGATGTCTTTGAAAAACAACTTCGGCAGGTTTAAAACCCTGTAATAATTTATCAGCATATTCACGGTCGCCTTCAGCAATAAAAAACTCACCAGTGCTGATGTCAAGAAAGGCAAGACCGTATTGATCATTTTCTGCAAAATGAATTCCTGCGAGAAAATTATTTGAATGATGTTCAAGAAGTTTATCATTTACGGTAGTGCCCGGCGTCACCATTTCAGTCACGCCTCTTTTAACGATCCCTTTTGCAAGCTTTGGATCTTCCAATTGATCACAAATAGCAACACGATAACCAGCTTTTACCAGTTTATGTAAATAGGTATCAAGGGCATGATGAGGAAAACCCGCAAGGTCAGAAGAAGCGGCATTCCCATTATTTCGTTTTGTAAGAGTAATACCCAATACCTGTGAAGCAACAACAGCATCCTGGCCAAAGGTTTCGTAAAAATCTCCTACCCGGAAAAGCAATATTGCATCAGGATATTTCTGCTTAATAGCCTTATGCTGCATCATTAAGGGAGTGTCTTCTGTCTTCGTCTTGGCCATATCTTGTCCCGATTTGGGGAGACGACAAATATAGGCAAGGGCTGCGGTTTGCTTTTCGATGAATTATTTATGTGAATAAATACGTGTTTCCCATGACTATAAGTTTATTGAATTAAATTTACAGGCAATACTGCTTTATGAAACGATCGTTTGCCATCCTGTTCTTTTTATTTCTGCAAAATTTCTTGTTTGCACAAACACTTACTTCTTCCAATCTTCCAATAATTATTATTAATACAAATGGCCAGGCCATACTGGATGATCCAAAGATCACTGCGGACATGGGAATAATATTTAATGGAGAGAATGTTCGCAATAATGTGACCGATCCATACAATCATTATAACGGAAAAATTGGCATCGAGATAAGAGGACAATCATCGCAGATGTTTCCAATGAAATCGTATGGCATTGAATTGCGTGATGCATTGGGCGGATCTTTTGAGAAGTCACTATTTGGAATGCCCAAGGAAGCCGATTGGGTTTTGTATGCGCCATATACCGATAAGACATTGATGCGGAATTTTCTTGCTTACATTATGTCTAACGAATTAGGAAGATGGGCAGCTCATTGTCGTTTTGTTGAAGTGGTTGTTAATGGCGATTACAAAGGCATTTACGTTTTAATGGAAAGAATAAAACGTGGCAGCGGGAGAGTGAATATTGCGAAAATTTCAAACACTGATGTTGCAGGTGATGCAGTAACCGGGGGTTATATTTTTAGTTTGGATAAAGAACCCAATGGTTGGTTTTCTTTTTATACAACGCCTGGTTCCACTAACAATAGTAAAAGACAATTCTCTTATGTTTATCCAAAACCTGAGAATATTGTACAGGCACAAAAAGATTATTTAAAAAAATATGTTGACAGTTTTGAGAATGCATTATCAGCGCCAACTTTCCAGGATAAAAA